>JAAZXR010000033.1:294-44996 GCA_014240065.1 Myxococcales bacterium | reverse complement strand
ACACGGACGCCCAGATCGATCACGCCATCCAAGCCTTCACCGCGCGCGGCCGCGACGCCATGGGCCGCGTGGACATCATCACCTCGACCCTCGGCAAGGCCCTCGGCGGCGCGTCCGGCGGCTTCACCAGCGCGCGTCAAGAGATCGTGGACCTGCTGCGTAACCGCTCGCGGCCGTACCTCTTCTCCAACTCGCTGGCGCCCATGATCGTCGCGGCGAGCCTCTCGGTGATGCGCATGATCTCCGATTCAACGGCGCTGCGCGACACCCTCGAGCACAACACCAAACGGTTCCGAGCCGGCATCGAAGGCGCTGGCTTCACGGTCAAGCCCGGCGACACGCCCATCGTCCCGATCATGTTGGGCGACGCCCGCCTCGCCACCGCGCTCGCCGACGCGCTGTTGAAAGACAAGATCTATGTGATCGGATTCAGCTACCCCGTGGTGCCCAAGGGCCAAGCGCGCATCCGCGTGCAGCTCTCGGCGGCCCACACGGACGCCCAGATCGATCACGCCATCCAAGCCTTCACCGCGCGCGGCCGCGAGCTCGGCATCCTGTCGGCCTAAGCCCCGCGCTGCGCCGTCATCGGTAGGCCCGCGGCGTCCGCTGCATCGCGACCTCGATCTCGACGAGGCAATGGAGCACGCGTCCCAGGTGCTTGTCTTGCCGGCGTGCGTCCCGTTGGCGACTGCGGGTGAGCCATCCAGGTGAGCCGCGGCGGGCGAGCAGGCGCGTCGCCGCGCTGTGACTCTCGCGCACGAGGAGCCCCGCGCCGAGCGCCATGGCGTCTTCGCCATCCAGCCCCCGCCCCACCTCTTCTCGCAGGACCGCCTTGAGGCCCCCGACGTCCGCGCCGAGCTGCCGGAGCGTGTCCCGGTCGTGCGTGTTGAGGCGATCCCACGCGCACATCCACTCCCCGAGCTGCACCTGCAGACCCGCGAGCAGCAGCCCCGGCGGCGAGGTTTCGTCGGGTCCGCGGGCGCGGGCCGCCGAGGACAGCTGCCACTGTACGCCCTCCAAGGCCACCCGAATCAGGCGCCCTTCACGACCCAGCGCCGCCATGTGGTCCGGGAGGTGATCCAAGGAGAGCGCGCCGTGCTCTCGGTGCGCGGCGACGTAGCGCGCCCCCGCCTGCAAGCGTCGGTTGGCCAGGAGCGAGCCCACGCCGCACGCGAGGGCGACCCCGACCCCCAGGATCGTCACCGGGCCTACCGCGATCATCGAGCGCCGTCGAGCAGTCGTACCAACGCATCGGGCGCGGAGGCCTGCCGGGATGCTGCGGAAATCGGCGCGCCGAGCAGGGGCACCACGTCCGCCATGTCGAACGCCGCGTGGGCAGGAAGCAACGCGGGCGATGCAGGGGCTGCGAGCGCACCGGACTTGGGATCCACGCGAATCTCCCAGTCCTCGCGGCTGTACAAGGTCATGGCGCGATCGTCGTTGGAGATCTCAAGGCACAAATCGAACGGCGCGGGCGCCTCTCCCCCACACTTCCACGTCTTCACACCAAGCTCACCTTTCGCGCCGTCTTGGGGGAACCGAACGCCGAGCCTGCCCTCCTTGAGCCGCCAGCGCATCACCTCGATGCGATGCCTCCACTGCGAAGAATGTCCGGCGGCGCCCACCCGCCCCTTGGGGTGTTTGAGCAGCGCGAGATGAAAGATCGTGTCGCGCTCGTCAGTCGGCATGCGGTTGAGCCACGGGCGATTCACCAGGTCCTTGGTCGCCTCGACCGCGTCCCCTTCCTCGGGCGAGTCCTGAGGGCAAAAGGCGGTCCACGTGAGCGTCACCCCCGCGATGACGGCGGCCAGCTTCCAGCGCCAGCCGCGTCCACCGAGCACCCCCGTCGAAATTCCAGTTGGTCCTGCGCGTCGTCCCATGGTCCCATTGTGCGAGCCCGAGGGTCCTCGCGCAAGCCACCCCGCGACCACCCCGCTCAACCCGTCGAGGCGGCACGCGGCGGGATCCGAGTCCCGCGCACCGCGCCCACGGACCTCGCCAGGACCGCCCAGCCCCAGCCCACGTGCCAGCATCTCACCTCGCTATCGGTAGAGCTGGCTGGCGCCCGTGTGGAGCGCATCGTCGAGACGGCGAAGCTCCATGATCACGGCGCGCAGGTGCTCGACCTGGGCCTTGAGCGTCTGTTGCTTCGCTTTGCGAGCGGCGGAGCCGCCCCGTCGCCACCACCTGGGCGCGCGTTGTGTGGGCGGGGCCTTCGCGACCGCAAGCCCCGTCGCGAGGCGCATGCCGTCGCCCGCCGTGGGCTCCAGCGCGAGCTGCCTCGACAGCAGCCCCCGCAGCTCGTCGAGGCGAAAGCCCCGCGCGTGGGCCACCGCGAGCGCCTCCTCGTCGAGCGCGTCCCACCGGGACAGCCACGCCCCGAATTCGTGCAGGTTCACCTCGTCCATCGGAGACCCGGACTCCTCGCTCACAAACAGCGCGAACGTCTCCTCAAAGATCGACTCCAACCCCGAGAGGATCGAAGTGAGCTCGCGCGCGATCGGCCGCAGCGCCGTGGGGAGCTCCTCCACCACCGGGTCCGAGGGTGCGACGAGCGCCGCGGGACTCCGCGCCGGTAGGTCCAGCGCGAAAAACCGACGATAATTCTCGAAGGACGTACCGACGATGGCGACGACCATCGACCAGCCCATCGCCACCGCCAACCCCCAGCTCGATGCAGACATCGTGACCACCGTCGACACGCCGAGCGTCACGGCCAAGCCAGCCGACTGTTTCCCAGCCCGCGTACGGAGGTATCGCTGGACCAGCGCCACGGAGAGCTCTGGCTTTCGGGGCTTGGGCTCCATCGCCGCACGAAGGCCCGTTGATTGGGATGTTGGCACCGGCGCGTCCACGACCATGACCATGACCCTACTACCATCACCTCGCGCGAACTATTCCGGGAGACAAGTGCGCGCCGCGCACACAAAATCGACGTTCATTGCCTCCTCTCGGGGTCGCCGACGTGCTTCGGCCACACTTCGTTGGGCGCCCCCCCCCCGCTCGGCAAGGCCGCCCGCCCATATGTGTGCTCCCCCGGCTACCGGTAGGGCTGACCGGTGTCGGTGTGCAGGGCGTCGTCGATGCGGCGCAACTCCATGATCACCGCGCGCACGTGGACAATCTGGAGGCGGGCTGCACGATTCGGTCGCAACCGATCAAAAACGCTTGGACGCGCGGACGGCGATAACGCAAGGCCAGCGGTCTGCGTCATGCTTCCGGGGGGAACGTGCTTCGCAAGCAGGCTCCGCAGGGTGTCCAACGAGGCTCCGCGATCGAGGGCCACCGCGTTCGCCGGCGCCTCAAGGGAATCCATCGCCGACATCCACTGCCAGAGGTCCAGCTCCGCAGACTGCATCGCAGACACATCTACAGCGGATCCGAAGCTAGTGATGCCTGTGGTGTGCAGCGACTCGAAGCTCGCGGTGAGCACACGCAGGTCCGCCGCCAGCGGTCGCAGCGCGTGCGGCAGCGTCTCTTCGGCGCCGCCGTCCTGGGATGCCAGCGCCGCCTGCGATCTGGGAGGCAGCGCCATCCTGCGCAAGAAGGAAAAACGCCGGTAGAGCATGGCAACCACGAGCGCGCACACCGTCGCATGGAGCGCGAGATCGAACGGGTGCGCACCCGCGTCAAAAGAAGTGCTTAAAGAACCGGTACATCAATATGATGGAGACGATTCCAGACCCACTCGTGATAAACCCCACCAGATGGCGCGGCAGCGGCTCTCGTGTCACATCGCGCACCGCAAGATTGATACTTGATGTATTTGTGCGTGCGAGATCCGTTGAGGGGTCATCCACCTGTTCGACCGTACCATGGCGCGCGGCACGTACTCCCGAGCGCGCACCGTCACCAGGTCCAATGTATGCTTGCGCGGCGGCCGGGTTCGCTCACGGAACGCCGCGCCTTGGTGTCGCCGCATCGCCGCACCACCCGCAGCCCATGCCCGCCCCCAACCTCACCTGCCCCGACGCCGGCCTGCGCGTGACCTTCGTGGGCACGGGCGAGGCGCTCGACCCGGACCTGGCCAACACGAGCCTGCTGGTGCAAGGGGCTCGCACGCTCCTGCTCGACTGCGGCTACGCCGTCCCCCACGCGCTGTGGGCCCTCACCCGCGATCCCGACCTGCTCGACGGGGTCTACCTCTCGCACCTGCACGCCGACCACGCCTTCGGGCTGCCCGCGCTTTTGTTGTGGATGCGGCTGTCGGGGCGCACACGGCCGCTGCAAATCTTTGGTGCGGGCACCACCGCCGCGGGCGCCCTCAAGATCGCCGAGCGCGGCTACCCGGGGAGCTTCGAGGCCAGCAAGTGCTACCCACTCGAGGTGGTGTCGCTCACCGAGGGGACGCCCCACGCCTGGGGTGGGGGCACGCTTGAGGTGGCCGCCTCCGATCACGCCCGCATGCCGAACAGCGCCGTCAAGATCACGCGGCACGGGGTGTCCGCCATGTACTCCGGCGACGGTCGTCCCACGGCGGGCACCGAGGCCCTCGCACGCGGCGCAGACCTTTTGGTCCACGAGTGCTTCGGAGACACCGAGGCAGGTACGCCCCCGGCCCACGTGAGCCTCGACGAGGTGCTCGCGCTCGCCGAGCGCGCCCAAGTCCGCCAGCTGTGCGTGCTGCACCACGAGGCCCGGCTGCGCGAGACGATCCGCGCGCGCGTCACCGACCTCGCCGGCGCTCGTTCATTTTCGCTGACGAGCCCGGCCGCAGGCGATACCCTCGTCGTGCCTCCCTCGTCCGCACCGGGCGAAGCCGCCCCATGAACCTGCCCGCCGCACGCCCCCACGCTCCCAAGCCCTCCATCATTCGCGGGTTTCGCTGCTTGGTCCAAGGATTGCGCCACGCGCGAGGCACCCCCGGGCTCAAAGGCGCCTACGGACACTATGCGTTGGCCCTCGTGGTCGTGAGCCTGGTCCTCGGGGCGCTCTTTGTCCTGGGGGCGCAGCACGGCGTGGAGTGGCTGTCGAACCGCTACGCGACCCACCTCCCCGACGACGAGTCGCTCCGCCACGTGCTCGACGTGCTCGCCATCGTGATCGCCACCTTGCTGGCCTTGGTGCTCGCGCCGGTCACCGGTCTGTTCGTGGTGGGCGCGGCCTTCCCCTTGCTCGGCGAGCGTCTGTTTTACGCGGGGCTTCGCCACATGCACCCGGCGCGCGCAGACCTGCTCAAGCCCGCGCCAAGCGACGGCCTCGTCCGCTCCCTCGCCCTCGGCGGTCGACGCTTCGCCCGCGTCTTGGCCTACCAGGTGCTGGGGTTTTGCCTGTCGTTCATCCCGGGCGTCGGGATCGTGCTGGGGCCGCTCATCAGCATCGGCGGCTCGGGTTGGATCGTGGGCTGGGAGATGCTCGACCCCTACCTGTCGCGCCTCTCGCTCCCGATCCACCAGCAGCGGGCGGTGGCCAAGGCCTACCGCCGTCACCTCATCGGATTCGGCGCGCCCGCCGTGGTGATCATGTCCGTGCCGCTGCTCGGGCCCTTGTTCTTCCCGCTCATCCAAGTGGCGGCCGCGCGCCTCGTGGAGCAGATCTTCCCGACCGACATGGGCGCCTGCGCGCTCGTGGGAGCGCCCGTGCCCCCCGCGTTGCAGGCGTCGAGCCCGACATGACCTGCGCCTAGTGCTTCGGAGCGCCGTGCGCCTTCGGGTCGGGACCTTTGTGCCCCTTGGCGTCCGCCGTCTTCGCAGCCCCTGCTCCATGCGCCGGAGCAGCGCCCGACGGCGACGCCGAACCCGAAGGGGCCTCTGTCGCCGCCCGGGCCTCCGTCGCCGCGCGCGCCTCCGCTTCCGCGGCGCGTCGCTCGGCCCACGCTGTGATGGCGGGGGCGCTCTCCTTGATCCACATCTTGGCGTCCGCTCGTTGTCGATCGAGCA
Organism: Myxococcales bacterium; assembly: GCA_014240065.1. GTDB lineage: Bacteria > Myxococcota_A > Polyangia > Nannocystales > Nannocystaceae > JAAZXR01. Next base: position 39,117 of record JAAZXR010000033.1, on the reverse strand, counting down.
GCTCGACCCCGGTGATTCGACCCAGGCTACGCCGCTTGAACGCCGCCTCTCCCAAGGGCAACGAGGCTTGCATCATGGCGTCGAGCACCGCGTCATCAACCCGAGAGAGCATCGATCCGTCATGATGCACAAACCCGGGCGTCCCATCGAGCTGCATCCAGCCGCGTAGGTCGTAGACATCGGACGACGCATCATCGAGGTGCTTCCCGAGGATGGGAATCGCGTCGACGGCCTGCAAATTCCCGAGGCCGACCGCCGCGCTCGAGCGCACAAACCCGCTCGGATCGTCGAGCGCCTTGACGCACAAATCGCGCGCAGCCTGCCGCGAATGTGGGTCATTCGCGACCCCCGCTAGCAACCGGATCGCGCGACCTCGAACACCTGGGTCCTCCGTTCGCACCGCGCGCGCGAGCGCCTCTTGGAGCGCGGGCAAATCCTGGATGCCGCTGCCGGTGGAGCCGAGCTGCGCCAGGGCCTTGGAGGCCACAAACGGCTCACGCGAGCTGAGCATCCGCACCACGAGCGGCTCCACTCCGTCTTGAGACATGAAGTCACTGAGGTTGGGGAGCGCATCCAAAATAGCGAACTGTGTGGCGGGATCGGGTCGATAGCCCAGGATGAGGAGATCTCGCAGCAAGGGCCTGTCGATCGGCGTGAGGGGCAGCGCCCGGGCGGCGGCCTCGATGGCCGCAGCGAGCACACGCGGGTTCTCGCCGCGCAGATGATGCCGCACCACATAGACGAAATTCTCGTCCGGGATCATTTTGGATCCTGAGGACGTGCTCGCGCTCCACGTGCGGCTCATGCCGTCGAGGGCCGCCAAACGCAACATGTCGGACGCCTCCTCGTTCATCGCCGCCACGAGAAACAAGCGCGCGTTCTCCGAGTCCTCACGGACCGCAGGCGGGAATTTTCCCTCCCGTTGCGTCCGCAACATCCCGGCCAATCTCCGCTGAACCGCCGGGTGAAGCCTCAAGACGAGACGCTTTTCGGGCAGCTCTTCCAACACGCCGTCGGCGGGGATCGGGCCCGGACCCGCCGCTTGTGCAAGCGCCCCACCTGCCCCCTCGCGGTGCGATTCGTGCTCGTCACCAGCGCCAGACCCGGCCTCCGTCGCGCCCGCAGCCTCCCCCGTACCGCGCCCGTCATCGGAGGACATGGCGCCTCCCGTGGCGTGCGCTCCGGAGGTCTCCGAGGCCCCGGCTGCCTGCCCGTGCGTCTTGTCTCCAAGACCTCCACACCCCAGGTTCCACAGCGCAAGCGCGCAACTCATGAACAGTGACTTTGCACGCATGTGGACCTCGCTCCACCATAGCAAATCAACTCGCTTTTCGCGAATCAGCGCGGCCACGACCTGTCGCGCCCCTCCTCCCTCACCGTGAAAACTCACACCCGAACACAAGGCGCTGCGCGGCACGTAGGGCGCCCACGAGCGAGCCGCGACACGCCCGCGCCAGGGCCCATACACGGGCCCATATTTCCAGGGAAATAGGGTCGTCGTGAGCCGACGAAACGCCACAATTTCCGAGATCTCCAAAAACCCAAATTTCCCCGAAAACACGGCGAGAAACCGTAGAATTCGGGGGAACATGCGCGTATATTTCGCCCGCGCAGAGCGCCGCTCGGTCCATGGTCGATTCCAACAAACTCCCCCTCAATATCGAAGACGAACTTCGCAACTCGTTCTTGGATTACGCCATGAGCGTCATCATCTCACGCGCCCTGCCAGACGTGCGCGACGGGCTCAAACCAGTGCATCGCAGAATCCTCTACGCGATGCACGTGCTCAAGAACACACACACGCAAGCGTACAAGAAATCTGCGCGTGTCGTGGGTGATGTGATCGGCAAGTATCACCCCCACGGCGACTCCGCGGTCTACGACGCGCTCGTCCGACTCGCTCAAGATTTCTCCATGCGCTACACCCTGGTGGACGGTCAAGGGAACTTCGGCAGCATCGACGGAGATCCCCCCGCCGCCATGCGTTACACCGAGGTGCGCATGCAAAAGATGGCCGGCGAGCTCCTCGCGGACCTCGAGAAAAATACCGTCGACTTCACCCCCAACTACGACGACTCGCAGACAGAACCCGCCGTCTTGCCCACGCGGGTCCCCAACCTCCTGCTCAACGGGGCGGTCGGAATTGCGGTCGGCATGGCCACCAATATCCCGCCCCACAACCTCACCGAGGTCGTGGACGCCTGCGTCGCGCTCCTCGACGACCCCGACCTCGACGCGCGCGGCGTGCTGCAATTCGTCAAGGGGCCCGATTTTCCCACCCGCGGGCTCATCCTCGGTCGCGCAGGAATTCACCAGGCCTATCTGACCAGCCGCGGCAGCGTCACGGTGCGTGCCCGCTGCGAGATCGAAGAGGACGCCAAGGGGCGCGAGGCCATCGTGGTCACGGAGATTCCCTACCAGGTCAACAAAACGCGGCTCATCGAGCGCGTCGCGCAGCTCGTCCGTGAAAAACGACTTGAGGGCATCTCGGACATCCAAGACTATTCCGACCGCACGGGCATGCGAATCTGGATTCAAGCCAAGCGCGACGCCGCCGCGCAGGTGGTGCTGAACCAGCTCTACAAAATGACGGACCTGCAGACCTCGGTCAGCATCAACATGATCGCCATCGTCGACGGGCGCCCGCAAAAGATCACCTTGATCGACGCGCTGCGCGCCTTCCTCGACCACCGGCGCCAGGTGGTGACGCGACGCAGCCGCTATGAGCTCGACAAGGCCATCGCGCGGCGCGAGATCGTGCAAGGTCTCGGTGTCGCCATCGACGCCATCGATCGAATCATCGCCATCATCCGCGGCTCGAAGGACCCCGAGACCGCGCGCGCTGGCCTGATCGCCGAGCCCCTACACGGCTGCGCGGGATTCCTTGAGCGCTGCGATCGACCCGAACACGAGGTGCTGGCGGCGCGCGAGGCGCCATATCACCTCAGCGAACGCCAGGCCAAGGCCATCCTCGACATGCGCCTGCAGCGGCTCACGGGGCTTGAGCAGGAGAAGATCGAGACGGAGTTCAAGGCGCTGTGCGAAGAGATCACCTATCTCGAGGGCATCTTGAGCGACACCGCTCGCCTCAACGCCCTCGTGCGAGACGAGCTCTTGGAGATCCGCTACGGCTACGGAGATCCAGAGGGCGTCAACGCCGGCGGCGGCGGGCCGGACTCCACCGGCTCTCGCAAGACTGAAATCGTAGACGTGGAGCACGAGATCCAAGCCATCGACCTGGTCGCGGATGAGTCCATGATCGTCATGGCGACGCACCACGGCTACGTGAAGCGGCTGCCGACCTCAGAATACCGCGTGCAGGCGCGCGGCGGCGTGGGCATCAAGGGCGGCGGCGGACGGGACGACGACGATTTCGTGGTCGAGATGTTTGAGGCCTCGGCCAAGGCCTGGGTGTTGATCTTCACCAACACTGGCCGGGTCTTCCGCAAGCGGGTGTTCGAGTTACCGCTCGTTCAACGCGGGAACAAGCCGAAGGCATGGGCCAACTTCCTCGAACTCAAAGAGGGCGAGACCATCCACCACATGCTCCCCTACCGCGAGGCGGACATCGACGACGACCACTTCGTTTTGCTCGCCTCCCAGCAAGGGTTCGTCAAACGCACGTCCTTGCGTGAGTTCGAGAATATCCGCACCACGGGGCTGATCGCGGTGCGCGTCGAAGACGACGACCAGCTCGTGGGCGTCCACCTGACCGACGGTCAACGGCACATCGTCATGGCGACCGCCGGCGGCATGTCCATCCGGTTCTCTGAAGCCGACATTCGACCCATGGGGCGGACGGCGCGCGGGGTTAAGGGCATCTCGCTGCGCTCGTCCGATGAGGTCGTCTCGGTCATCGTGATCGATGAAGACAGCCAGCGATCGTTGCTGACGATCTGCGCCAACGGCTACGGGAAGCGCACAGAGGCCACCGAGTATCGCCCCCAAAGCCGCGGCGGCAAGGGCATCATCACCATCAAGTGCAACAGCAGGAACGGCGCGGTGGTGAGCACGTCCATCGTCGCCCCGGACGATGAGGTGCTGCTGGTCACGGATCGCGGCAAAGTCATCCGCACCCCCGCCGACGGCATCTCCCAACAAGGTCGTAACACACAGGGCGTGCGAGTCATCCGCATGCGGGACGAAGAGCAGGTCGTGGCCCTCGAGCGCATCATCGGAGACAGCGAGACTCAGATCGCTGAGGCCACGAGCGAGGAGGGCCGGAGCGGCGACGGAGACGCGTCAAGGACCGAGCGAAGCCCTGACGAGACCGCCGCCATCCCCTCAAGCGAGGCGCCCGCCGACGCCCCCCCCGGCTCCCCGGGCGGAGGCGAAGATGATTGATCGGCCGGCCCACGACGGCCGCGCGGGCGCGCGCTCCCGCGAGCTGTTTGAGCGGGCCGCGCGGCATATCCCTGGAGGCGTCAACAGCCCGGTCCGCGCGTTCTCTTCGGTGGGTGGGCAGCCCCCGTTTATTCGCCGGGCCCACGGCTGCACCCTCGAGACCGAAGACGGCGCGAGCCTCATCGACTACGTCTGCACCTGGGGCCCCGCGCTGCTCGGCCACGGGCGCGAGGAGGTGGTCGACGCCGTGTGCGAGGCGGCCCGGCGCGGCCTCAGCTTCGGCGCCTGCGCGGCCGCAGAGGGTGAGTTCGCCGCGCTGATCTGCGCCTCGGTCCCGAGCATGCGCGACGGCATGGTGCGCCTGGTCAACTCTGGCACCGAGGCCACCATGAGCGCGCTCCGACTGGCGCGCGGCTTCACGGGAAAAACCAAGATCATCAAGTGCGACGGCGGCTACCACGGGCACGCGGACCTGCTGCTCGTGGCCGCGGGCTCTGGGGCCGCCACGCTGGGCATCCCGGGATCTGCGGGCGTCCCGGAGGGTGCCGTGCGCGACACCCTCACCGTCCCGTTCAACGACGCAGAGGCGACGGCCGCGGCGCTCACCGCCCATCGCGGCGACGTGGCCGCCATCATCGTCGAACCGATCGCCGGGAATATGGGCTGCATCCCACCGGCGCCCGGCTATCTGCAAGAGCTGCGGCGTCTCGCCACCGAGCACGAGACCGTGCTCATCTTCGACGAGGTCATGACAGGATTCCGCGTCGCCCTCGGGGGCGCGCAAGAGCGCTACGGCGTCACACCCGACCTCACCTGTCTCGGGAAGATCGTCGGCGGTGGCCTGCCGGTGGGCGCCTACGGTGGGCGCCGAGACCTCATGTCCACCATCGCCCCGCTCGGGCCCGTCTATCAAGCGGGCACCCTCAGCGGCAACCCCCTCGGCGTCGCGGCGGGGCTCAAGACGCTGCAACTTTTGATCGAGGAGGATCCCTACGGATCGCTCGAGCGGACGACCAGAAAGCTCGTCGAGGGGCTCGCGCAGGCGAGCGCAACCCACGACATCCCCGTGCAGCTCGCGCACGTCGGCCCCATGTTTGGCCTGTTTTTCACCGCGCGCCCGGTCGCGAACTACGAAGACGCCAAGACCTCGGATCTCGCCCGCTTCAGCACATGGCACGCGGGCATGCTCGAACGCGGGGTCTACCTCGCTCCATCACAATTCGAAGCTGGGTTCTTGTCGACAGCGCACGACGAGAGCACCATCGAACGCACGCTGGCGGCCGCCGCCCAGGTGTTTGAAAACCTCTAGGCGCCTCGCCCTTCCAGTGTCGTCGTCAAGCCCAACGCCCCCACCCCGAGAGCGCGCCGACTGGTACGAGAAAACTTCGGCGGCCTCGGTCGGCATTGAGATGGCCGTCGCCATCTGCATCGGCGCCTTCGGCGGCAAGTATGTGCAAGATCACTGGACGCATTGGAAGCCGTGGACCATGTTGATCGGCCTCATGATCGGGATCGGTGCCGCCGCGCTCGCGATCCTCCGGGTGGTCAACGAACACGCCGCGGCCATGGAGCACAAGGCCGAGGCCCAACGACAGGCCCGAGTGACGCCGGCCGATGAGGTCGTGGCCCACCGCGCCGAGCCCGATGCGGCTCCGCCCCCAGCCAAGGTGGAGATCCGAACCTCGACCCTGGACCCGTCCCCCACCTCGACCCCCGCGAGCGATGATGGCGGAGCAGACGGGCCGCCAAGCGAGGAGCAGCGGTGAGCCACCAGGTCGCGCCGGGCGAAGAGGGGCGACGGTTCTTTCGCCACCTCGCGCCGTGGCTCGCCGGGCTCGCAAGCCTCGCCGGGGTCTTGGCCCTGCTGCTGTCGGGCGCCGACCTCGCGCTCGGAATCGCGCTCGGAGCGCTTTTTGGCTACGCGAACCTCCGCTTGCTCGGGCGATCTGTCCTCGGCATGCTCTCCATGTCCGGCTCGGGTGCCTCCGCGCGCGGCACTTCGACGGTCGCGCCCGATCCTGAGGACATCCTCGATTTCTCTCAACCCGGCCCTACACCGCCCCATGAGCCCGTAATGGGGGAAAATGAGGCGCCGGAACTACGTCGCGGGAACCTCATCCGCCTCCCGCTCCTCGCGCTTGCCATGATCTTGATCCTTTGGTACATGCCCGCGCGACCGGAGGGATTTCTCCTCGGTCTGGTCCTCTCGCTTCTCGCGGCCGTTGGCGCCGCCATCCAAGCCTCGCGCCACGACCGGCGCTCTCCTTAGACCCCAAACTTTTCACGACGCACCATGGGCGACCACGACACCTGGTTCTCGACACTGCTCCCCTTCTGGGCCGACCTTGAGATCGCCGCCAAATCAGGCCTCGAGCGCGACTGGCAGTGGCTGGCCTTCCAAAGCAGCCACTTCACCATGCTCCACGTCGGCTCGTCCGCCGTGGCGGTCCTCGTGATCCTCGCCGCGGTCTTCGCCTGGCGCCGCTCGCTCAAGGGCGAGGGCGAGGGCATCGTCCCCACCAAAAACTGGGGGCTGTCCGCCATGCTCGACGGCTTCGTGGGCGCCGTCTACAACTTCTCTCGCGACATCATGGGCGAGAAGAACGCGCGCACCTACCTCCCCTTCGTGGGCACGCTGGCGCTGTTCATCTTCTGCCACAACCTCCAAGGCCTGGTCCCCGGCTTCCTCCCAGGCACCGATTCTCTGAAGACCAACCTGGCGCTCTCGCTGCTGGTGTTCGTGGTCTACAACGTCATCGGCATCGTCAAGCAGGGCCCCATCCACTACTTCGCCCACTTCGGGGGCCCCAAGTTTGAGCTCGGTGGGATCAACGCGCGCTGGATCGCGCCGTTGATGTTCCCCATCGAGATCGCGAGTCACCTCGCGCGCCCCGTCTCCCTCGCCTTCCGACTCATGGGCAACATCCTCGCGGACCACAAGGTGGTCGGCGTCATCCTCGTGCTCTTCCCGGTGCTGTTGCCGGTCCCGTTCCTGATGCTCGGCGTGCTCGTCGCCATCGTTCAAACTGTCGTCTTTACCCTCCTCACCATGATTTACATCGGCGAAGCTGCGGCTCACGCTGACGGGCACTGAGCCCAACGAATCACTGACTGAAAGAAAAAACACCATGTTCAACAAGATCATCGCTCCCCTGTTTGTGTTCGTCGCGGCTTTCGCGGCTCCCGCCATCGCCAGCGCGCAAGAGGCGGCTGGTTCCGCTTCCGGCTCCAACCCCTCCATCCTCGCTGTCGCCATGGCCGTCGCCATCGGTCTCGCAGCCATGGGCGGCGGACTCGGCCAGGGTCGCGCGGTCGCCAGCGCGCTTGAGGGCATCTGCCGCAACCCGAACGCCAAGGACCAGGTCTTCGTGCCCATGCTCCTCGGCCTCGCGTTCATCGAGTCCCTCGTCATCTTCGCGCTCGTCATCGCCTTCATCATCCAAGGCATGTAGGCCCTCCCGTCGGATCGGTGGCGCCAGCGTGCTGGCGACACCCGCCGCCGATGACACCCCACGCGCCGCGATGCAACGGCGCACACATCAAGTCGCCCCTGCTGCAGCACGGGCGACTTTGTTTGTGGTTTTTTGTCACCTGCGCCGGCTGCGGTGTGCGCGACGGGCCTAAGAGGTCGGCGCTCCTGAGGCGCCGAGGCGCGCCGCCCCATCTCTTCCAATTCCCCTCGCTGGGGCGGCTACCGCCGTTTGTGGGCGTCACTTCGTCGCAGCCCCTCGATGGGCTATCGTATGCGAGATGAACTCAGGGCTAGAAGAATTCGGGATTACAGACGACGCCGAATCTTCGGAGGACTTGCCGATGGTGTCGGGCCAGTCGGTGTCCACGTCGCCACCACCCATGCGCTCTGTGCCGTCGTCGAAGATCCTCGAGCAGGTGTCGCTGTTTACGGGCCTGCTCCCAGTCCACCTCCATCGCATCGCGAAGCTCGCTCAAGTCAAAACCTACGGGCGCAACGAGCACGTGTTCAGCCACGGCGAGCAATCCGATGGGCTCTACCTCGTCGTCACCGGCTCTGTGCGCATCTCACGGAACGTCGCAGGCATCGGCGAAGAGGCCCTCGCGGTGCTCCGAGAGGGCCAGCACTTCGGTGAGATGTCGCTCATCGAGGATGACGCCACCCGCTCCGCCGACGCCATCTGTCACGAGCGCGCCGAGCTGCTCAAGCTCCCCAAAAACGATCTACGAGATCTCATGTTCGTGGATCGAGAGTTGGCCTACGAGCTGCTGTGGCGGTTCGTTCGGACGCTCTCTGGGCGCCTGCGCGATTCCAACGATCGCCTGATGATGCTCAGCGCGTCCTCGCGATTCTGAGCGCGGCAGCGCGCACCATCTGACGTGTCCACCCGACCGTGAGCGTTAAACCTGACCAAGCACCCACACGATGCGATCTCTGCTCCCTCTCGCTCGGCCTCTCGCTCACTTCGTGTGGATATGCGCGGTCGTCTGCGCCTGCGCCGAGGACAAAGGGCGACCGTCCTCAAGTTCGGCCGCGACGTCCCTCGGCTCATGGACCAACTCTGACTCGAGCGCCGGCGAAGAGACGTCCTCGCACGCGGATTCCTCCGGCGACTCGTCGGGCATGGTGACCGGCGACGGCGACGGCGACGGCGACGGCGACGGCGACGGCGACGGCGACGGCGACTACATCCCATGCAGTGAGGCCGCCGCGCCTGACACGAACGTCCCGTGTGACGCCGAGTTCGGCTGCCCAGATTCGCCCTGCGTCCTCGGCGTCATGAGCGGCGACTCTGGCGATGACGTGTTCTACGTCCAGGGCTACGACGAAGCTTGGGTCGAGTTTCGTGTCACAGAGGACGACCTCAGCGCCCTCAACGGGGTCGGGATGTCCTTCATCGCCCAGCTCACCTCACCCCCCGGCGAGGACTTCAACCTCACCGGGATGCGCTCCGTCGCCCCGAACAGCGACCCCTGCGCGAGCACCATCACGCAGAGCTCTCAAAATGTGGTGGGGATCGATCAGGTCGCCATGTATTGGGGCGAGTCGAGCGGCGCCAACGGCGAAGACGACACGCGCGAGGTGTCCTTACACGTAGTCCCCACGTCCGCTGAGTGCAACAGCGACCGCGCGTGGACCCTCCGCGTCGCACGGAATTAGCGCTCGGTGCTCGGCAACGAAGCTAGCCAAAACCGCCGGTGACCAGCTTGAGGAGCGCCCATCCGACGAACACGGCGAGCCCGAGCATGAGCATGCTCGATATCCACTGCTCTGGCGTGGACGGATTCGTGATGTCCGCCAGGGAAAAAGCCCCGAACAGTTCCTTTAAGTCTTCAACAATTTGCATAGACAAACACGCGCCATGATCCCCACGGCCCCCTCGACTTGTATCCTATCGTCACGACGACGCTCGCGCAAAGTTCTTAATCCTCTTGCTCGGCGAGCCAGCGTTCAGCGTCGATTGCAGCCATGCAGCCGGTTCCTGCGGCGGTGACCGCCTGACGGTAGGTCTTGTCGGCCACATCTCCACAGGCGAAGACACCCTCCACGCTGGTATTCGTCGAGCCCGGCTGGACCACCAGGTAGCCGGCCTCGTCTTTGGCGAGCCCGTCGGCGAAGACGTCCGTGTTGGGCTTGTGCCCGATGGCGATGAACAAGCCGGTCAGCGCGAGCTCTCGGTGTTCGTCGCTCTGGGTGTCTTGCAACTTCACCGCGCTCACTTTCTCGTCCCCCAGCACCTCCGACACCACGGTGTTCCAATGGACCGTGATCTTGGGGTTCTCCAGGGTGCGTTTTTGCATGATCTGGCTCGCTCGAAACTCGTCGCGACGATGAAACAAGTGGACGTGCTCGCACATGCGAGTGAGGTACTGGGCCTCCTCCATGGCCGTGTCGCCGCCCCCCACAACCCCCACGACTTGCTCGCGAAAGAACGCCCCATCGCAGGTCGCGCAGGCGCTCACGCCTTTGTTCATCAGGCGCGACTCGCTCTCGATCCCCAAGTACTTCGCGCTCGCGCCGGTGGCGACGATGAGCGCGTCGCAGGTGAAGTCCGTGTCCTCGGTCGTCACCTTGAAAGGTCGAGCGCCAAAATCGACCTCGGTCGCGAGGTCGTAGATCACCTCGGTGCCGAAGCGCTCAGCCTGCTTGCGCAGGTCCTCCATCATGGCCGGGCCCTCGACGCCATCCGGGTAGCCGGGGTAGTTCTCCACGTCCGTGGTGATCGTCAGCTGCCCGCCCGGCTGCGGCCCCGCGACCATCACCGGCGTGAGGCTCGCGCGCGCCGCATAGATGGCGGCGGTGTACCCGGCGGGGCCCGCCCCCAAAATCAGAATTCGAGTGTGTCGCTCTTGCCGATCGGTCATGGAGCCGGGAGGTTAGCCATTGCAGGCGACCCCGACAAGACGTCACGCGCTGTGCGCCACAACATGGCGCCAGCGGGCCGAGCCCGCCGCAGCCAGCGGTCGCAAGCCGCACACCCCCCGCAACCGACCGTCCACGGTCGCCTAGAAGGACACGCCCACACCCGTCGTGATCACCAAATCGATCCACCCCTGGGTCGAAGAGAGATCTGCTCGAGGGAGGTCGCGACCATGGAACAGCGCGACAGGCCAAAACCCGGCGCGCGCCGCCGCGAGCCAGCGGATTCGCGCCACGGGGCGACCTCTCGCCGCCGCCCGCTCCGCGTCGCCCAACGCCGCGCTTCCACCGAGCCCGACACCAGCCCGAAGCTGCATCATGTCGGCGGAGGAGAGCTGAGGTGAAATCAAGAGCTCGACCGGCATGGACAGCTGCATCCACTGTTTGAAATTGAGCACCAGCGCCGTCTCGTTGCGAGCGCGGACTCGAAACCGCCAGGCCTCGTCCCGTTGGACTCCGCGAAGATCCAGGCGCGTGCGATTGGAGACTCCCACGAGGGCCCCGTCCGACGGGGTCCCGACGTAGATTCCCGCGGTGCCCCGGTGTTCTTGATCCCAGGACCCTTCCAGCGGCACCCGTCCCCACCCGTACCCGTAGGACCCGAAGATCCCGAGGACGCGGTTGATGGACCAACGCGGCCCGACCGACGCGAACAGCCCCACGGGGGATCCAAGCGGCGCGGGATCCTTGGTGAACACCGAGAGGCCCAGGCTGCCGGACACGCTCAGTTTCGGACCCACCTGACCCGAAACGACCGCCGCGGGGGCTACGGAAACGCGCAGCTTGGGCGGCGCGGCGAGGACGCTTGGCGTCCAGGCGAACGCCAGGAATCCGGCGCAGAGGGCGAGCAACCGATGCACCCCCTCCCTAAGAGCAATAATCGTGCCCGACAAAGGTCCTGTTTTGGGACCGACCCCCCGACTGAATGAGGGGGTGGGTCTTTGCGGGTGACAACAAGCGCGAACGGGTCTGCGAAGGCGGAGGGGCGCCGCGACCACGCCGCGCATGAACGCGCTCAGCGCCGGATCTCGAGCATCGACACGTGGGTCGCCCCATCGCGCGTCACCTTCACCTGTACACGATCATGGACCTTGGCGAGCGCCCGCCGAACGTCGGCGACCTCGCGAATCTCTCGCCCGTTGATCTCCCGGAGCACGTCGCCATCCCGAAGGTCGAGGCGGCTCCCGATCCCGCCAGATTCAACCGCCCGAACGATCAAGCCTTGGGGCGTCTCCTGTACCCCGATCCCGAGGCTCGGCGGGCCGTCGTACAAGCTTTGTCCCTTGGATCTCTCGCCGCGGCGCGAAGGACGAGAGCTCCTCGCGTTCAAGCGACCCTTCTCGAGATCCCCGAGCACCACCCGGATTTTCTTCGACTCGTTCCCACGGCGAACCTTGAGCGAGAGCTTTGAGTTCGGCGTCATCATCGCGATGTGACCGCGCAGGTCCGCGAAGCTGTCCACGTCGTGGCCATTCACCGACAACACCACGTCCCCTGATCGCAGCCCGGCATCCGCCGCCGGGGAGTCCGCCATCACTTCGCCCACCGCGGCCCCGGTGGTCGGCTCGGCACCACCCAACGCCGGACGAAGGTCGCGCCCCATGACGCCGAGCCAACCGCGAGCGACGCGCCCGTTGTCTCGCAGCTGTGGGATGATGATCTTGGCCTGATCCACCGGAATCGAGAAGCCGAGGCCGTTTCCGGGACCGGCCACGGCGGTGTTCACCGCCACCACGCGCCCGTCGAGATCGACCAAGGGACCGCCGCTGCTCCCTGGGGAGATCGCCGCGTCCGTCTGGACGAAATCGAGGTAGCTGTCTCGATACAGACCCAAGTCTCCGCGCCCCTTGGCGGACACGATGCCGGTGGTCACGGTGGACTCCAGCCCGAGCGGCGAGCCGATGGCGATGACGTAGTCTCCGACTCGAAGCTTCGACGAGTCACCAAAAGAGAGCGTCGGGAGTTTCTTGGCGCCGTCGATCTTCAGCACCGCGAGATCCGTGAACTGGTCCGAACCGAGCAGCGTCGCCTTGAACCTGCGACCGTCCGCGAGCTTGACCTCCAACGCCGTCGCGCCCACGACGACATGGTGATTGGTGACGACGACGCCGTCCTTGCTCACGATAAACCCTGAGCCCATGCCCCGCGGGAAGCCTGCGCTCGTCGGGCCGGAGCCGCCGAAGGCGTGGATCGACACCACCGCCGGCTGCACCTTCTCGATCACCGGCGCGAGACTCGGCATCGATCCCACCTTGCGGTCGCGGGCGACCATCGCGGCCGGTGCGTCGACAGCGGCGGTGTCCACGTCCGCGCGGGCCACATTCAGCCCGGCCCCCGCACCCAACGCCAACGCGCCCGCCCCAACGCCCAATATCGCGAGCCGCTTCGCGAAGGTCGGTTTGGAGAGTTGTCTGATCTTCTCGCTGCGTCTCGAAGGCATGTCTCCTCAACTCGCTGGAGACCCTGTTCATTTCCAAAAATGCGAGAAAAGACCCGAAGGCGCGGGCTGTGCGCATCCTCGTCCACGCCCTGCTGAGGCCGCCGCCTCCACCCACCTGTCCGGAGGAATTATGGCGCTTCATCGCGCTTCATCGCGCTTCACGGCGCCTCATCGCGCAGGCCATGTCGGATGAGCTCCGCGTAGACGGCGTCGCGCGCCATCAGCTCGTCGTGCGATCCCACCTCGACGATCTGCCCCTCATCCATCACCAAGATCCGGTCCGCGTGGCGAATCGTGCTCAGGCGATGGGCGACGACGAGCACCGTCTGTCCCTCGAACAAGTGCTCGATGGCCGCCTGGACTTTCTGCTCGGTCTCGCTGTCCACGTTGGCGGTCGCCTCATCGAGGATCAGCAGCTTGGGTCGCCGGAGGGCGACGCGGGCGAACGCCACGAGCTGCCTCTCCCCCACACTCAACTGCCCACCCCGCTCACCGACAGGGAGCGAGAGGCCACCTCGCGCGTCGATGGCCTCTCGAATCTGGACGGTCTCTAGCGCGCTGAGCACCGCCGCTTCGTCCGCGCCCGAGGCGCCCAGCGCCGCGTTGAACCCGACGTCTTCATCGAACAAGAACACGTCCTGCGGGACCATCAAGATCGAGGAGCGCAGCGTCGCCGGCGCGACGTCGCGAAGCTCCACCTCCCCACCATCCGCCGCGAGTCGGATCGAGCCGCGATAGCCATCGTACAAGCTCGTCAAGACGCGCCCGAGGCTGCTCTTCCCGGAGCCCGTGCGCCCGACCACGGCGACGACCTCCCCCGCGTTGATGTGAAAATTTAACCCGTTCAGCACATCGCTCGCCTCTGCGTCGTAGGCGAAGTGGAGATCCTCCACCATCAAGCTCCCGGTCCACCCTCTGAGGTCGTCGGCATCGCCCTCGGCGGGCTGCGGCTCGATCTCCTCGTCGAGCAGATCAAAGACCCGCTCCAGCGACGCCGCGGCCCGTTGGATCGTCGCGATTTTCCCCGAGAACTCGCGAATCGGCACGAAGATCTGGCGGAGGTACTCAATGAACGCCCAGAGCAGGCCCGCGCCGACCACCGGGCTGCTGGCGGCGACACCGAGGTGCTCCGCAGGGATCGCGAACCACAGCAGCATGGCGATGGAGAACCCGGCGGTCCCGTCCATGATCGAATACAGCAGCGCGTCGAAGACGTTCGCGCGCTTCGTCGCGCTCAGATACCGCGCGCCGAGATCCTCGTACTCCCGGTGCGCGGCGTCCTCGTTCCCGAACAGCTGCACCACCGTGATGCCCGCGAGCTGCTCGGCCAAGAACCCGCTGCGGATGCTCATGGCCTTGCGGATCTCTAGCTGGAGGCGCCGGAGGATCGACGAGAACACTCGGACGATCAGGAACAAGAACGGCGCGATCGACAAGGAGATCAAGGTGAGGCGCAGATCGAGCATGAGCATCGCGGCCAGGATCACGAGCACCTTCACCACATCAGTGATGATCGTAAACACCCCGAAACTGAGCGTCTCGCTGAGCGCCTCGACGTCGCTCGTGGTCCGCGACAAGAGCGCCCCGATGGGGTTCTTGTCGTAAAATCGCATCGGTAAGCGCAGCACGTGCTCAAAAATTTGAGCACGAAATCCTGCGATGGTGACGTGACCTGCCCGCTGCAGGCCGTAGGTCTGAATTCCCGTCGCGACGAACTCAACGATCAAAACAGCGAAGAACACGCTCGCCACCTGGTGCAAGCCGACGAGATCCGAGACCGCCAGGTGCTTGTCCACCGCCCGCTCGAGGAGCAAGGGGCGCGCGGCCGTGGCGGCCGCGAGGAGTGGGATCATGGACATCCCCAGCGCCAACCACCCGCGCACGTCCGTCGAAAACGGCCAAAATCGACGGAGCATCGGGAGCACCGGGGCAGTGTTTGACTTCGCCTCGCTCACGCGCCCTCCTTTGGCGAAGCCCCACCGCGCGCCTTGGACTGATGCGCGACCGCCTGAGCGTACTCACCCCCCACGCGCACCAACGCCTCGTGCGTGCCTCGCTCGATGACGCGACCACCCGCGAGCACCAAGATCTCATCGGCGTGCTCGAGCGCGGATGTCCGATGTGACACGATCAACGTCGTCGGGCGTTGCCCCGTCGTGCCGAGCGTTCGAATCGCTGCGACGAGCTTCGCCTCCGTGCGCTGATCGACCGCGCTCAACACGTCGTCGAGGAGGAGGAGACTCGGGCTTCGATAGAGCGCGCGCGCGAGCGCCGCCCGCTGCCGTTGCCCTCCAGACAGCATCACGCCTCGCTCACCCACGATGGTGTTGAGCCCCTCGGGCAGCAAGGCGATGTCGTCACCCAGGCTCGCTTGATCGAGGACGCGGACGAGATCGTGATCGACCCCGACCGCCTCGGCCTCTCGCAAAAAGACCTCCTCCTCTGTGGGCTCCGCGGCCTGCGCTCGCCCGACATGATCCTCGCGCGCGTCGCTCGTGAGTCGATGACCGCTGATCTCTCCCCGCAGCCGGATATTGTCGCGCAACGTCGTAGAGAACAAAAATGGCGTCTGCGGGACGACCGCCATCTTCCGGCGCATCGCCGACAACTCGAAGCTCCTCGCGTCGAGCCCGTCGAACTCAATGGCGCCCGACGGGAGGTCGTGCACGCGAGCGATCAGCTCGATCAACGTCGTCTTCCCCGAGCCTGTCTTCCCAAAGATTCCGAGCGTCGCCCCCGGCTCGACCGTCACGCTCAGGTCCTCAAGCGCTGGGGAATCCCCGTCCGGGTACGCGAAGGTGAGGGAGCGGATATCGATGCGTGGAGGCGACTCGAACCCCCCGGCGTGCTCCGCTGCTGGCACCCCAGCGTCCACGTCTTGGATGTCGCGAATTCGCTTGAGCGCCACGACTCCCCGCGAGATCGCCGTGAGCACCCAGGCCAGAGACAGCAACAGCATCGCCATATTCGTCAACAGCACCGAGAAGGCGGTGAGGTCTCCCACCTGCAGCTGTCCAGCGATGACTCGCTCCCCGCCGATCCACAGCACGATCCCTGTGGCGAAGATCCCCGAAAACCCCAGCACTGGCATGGCGAACGCGCGGATGCTCGATATCTCAAGCTGCAAGGCGAGGTAGGTCTTGTTGCGCCGGCGGAAACGCCCCTCCGCGACCGTCTCGGCGCAGTTGGAGCGCAGCGTGCCCACGCCCGCGTAACTCTCGAGGGTGCACTCTGACAGCGCGGCCAACAGCTCCAGTGAGATTCGTACGCGCAGATAGAACCGCCGCACTGTCCAGGCCATGAACGCGCCACCGCCGAGGACCGGGATCGCACACCAGGCCGTGAGCAGCGGATCGAGCGCGTACATCTGCCAGATGTGCAGCGGCACCGCCACCGCCACGTTAAAAATCTGGAGGCCAGCGAACCCCACCAGCAGCCGCACCGACTGCATGTCGTTGGTGGCGATGCTGACGAGCTCTCCGACCTTCCGGGTCGCGAAGAAACTGCGCTGGAGCCCCAGCATGACGCGAAACAAATCGTTGCCGAGCCGGTATTCAATATCCCGACCAGGGTTGAAAAACAACGTCCTCGACAACGTGCGCACCACCACCAACAACACCGACCAAAACGCGACCTGCACGGTGAGCGACCGCGCCTGCGCGCTCCGGTCCGCGAGCCCAAGATCGCCGTCGAGGGCGTTGACCACCTCACCGATCAGCGTGGGGATGTGAACGGTCGCCCAGTTGGTGATCGCGAGCGCGACAAACCCCAG
Source organism: Myxococcales bacterium (assembly GCA_014240065.1). Taxonomy (GTDB): domain Bacteria; phylum Myxococcota_A; class Polyangia; order Nannocystales; family Nannocystaceae; genus JAAZXR01. The sequence continues at coordinate 22,170 of JAAZXR010000033.1, read as the reverse complement.
CGCGTAGAGCGGCAAAAACCGGACCGCGTACGTCGAGAGGAGTTGGATGAGGGCGCGCACAGGCGTAATACGGCGGAGGGGGCTCTGGTCGAAGATGCGGCGGCTGTCGCTGCGGGCCATCGCAGTGTGACCGATCCTCCTCGGAAACTCTACCGTCCGTGCCCACCGTCCTCCGAGCGGACGCAACGGCGCCTTTGATCTTGGCCTCGGCGTCGGCGCGCGATCACGAGGCCTCCTTCACCCTTGACGCGACGCCACCTTCGATCCTACGAGCGGCGGCCCCCACGCGAGCACCCGCGGTCACGACCCCACAGCGCTGCGAGGGGAGCGGGCGGCGATGGGGGCCCACTCAAGGTCCCGGCAGCAGCAGCAGCCGCTCATCTTTCTCGATCTCATCGAGCTCCGCCGCCAGCGCGGCGAGATCCGCGCGCAGCGTCGTCAGGATCAATTCGAAGCGTTCCGTGGGTGCCTCCATCGAACCGAGGCCGGTGTTGAGATCTTCCCATGAGCGGAAGACCCTCGCCGCGCGATCAAACGTCGATCCCTTCAACCCCGGATGCGCCTCCAGTTTCTGAAACTGTGACTCCAGCCCTCGCACCCGCCGATCGTACCCTCGCATAAAGCGGTCGTAGTCGCCGCGGGACTTCCACCGCGGCACCGCGGTCTGCAGCCGCCCCAAGATCCCCTCGAACTGACGAACAAATCGGCGGTACACGCCAAGCTCGTCGAGCACCACCCGACGCGCCAGCAACTCGACCCTCGCCGCCTCCTCGCGAGAACGCTGCTCCGAGGTCTTGAAGCCGGCCTGCGCACGCGCCTCTCGAAGCTCCACGGCGGTCATGGACGCGTCTGCGCTCGGGCCTCCTCCCGCAGAGCGCACGCGCACCTCTCCGCCAGCGGACGGCGCCCCCTCGACCGGCGAGTTCCCGCAGCCCGACGCACAGATCCCGATGAGGACACACGCCTGGACACGACCTCGCCAAGAGTCGCACCGCGTCGCGTTGTGTCGCGAGCCGGACGACCGACGGCGTGTCCTCTGCGGCGCGCTTCGCTTCTCCACGAGCACAGGCTATCACCTCCCACGCGCGCGCGCTCATCATGCCGGCTAGGTCTTTCGTCGGTTGGTCGCGCGTGACGCCGATGCATCGTCCGTGAGACGACGGCGGCACGTGAAAGGCGAACAAAGTTCATGAGGCCAACGCCCGCTGATGTACACTCCGCGGCATGAAGCGCGCTTCGATCTCCTTGTGCCTCGCTTGCATCACCTTCGCGACTGGATGCGCTTCGAAGACCAGTGAATCCGCCGCGGTGGAGCCGACCGAGACCGCTGAAGCCTCGAACCAGGTCGCCGGAGACGGCGGCTTGGACGATGAACCTCCGTTGATGGACGCGATCGAGAAGATCCAAATCGCTGTACGCGCCTACCATCTTGATCTGCTGCTTGAGACGATCCAGCGACAATCGAAGCGATGGACGGGGATGTCCCTACGACTCGACCGCATGGCGGTAGCGATGATCAACGGCGAAGCTTCACCCGATGAGATCGACTTTGGCGGCCTCATCTCCGTGGACGCTGCCTATCCCCAACCCGGTCAACAGTCGCGACCCGAAGACCTTGAGTTTCGCAGTTTCACGCCGTCCAACAACCCGCGCGCGCTCATCGAGGCGGGCGGCGCGATGCAGCCGCTGGGCGACGGCTTATGGCGGCTCCAAGTCGACGAGGAATTCTCGATGCTCGTTCGCGAGGAGGCCCAGGGCGTGACGGTCGCGACCGACCTCCCTGGGCTCGACCGAGCGCTCTCCGAGCACAACAACCCCGAGGTGCTCGACCCCCGCTTTCAACTCCAAGTTGAGGTCACGAATTTTCCGCGAGACTCCATCGACCCGAGCGCCCTGCTCAACTTCGGCGACTTGAGAGACCTCAAGACGGTGTCGAAGATCGTCCAAGAACTCACGGGGCTGCGGCTCCAGCTCGGTGTTCAGCGAGACAGCAGCGAGCGCGACAACACCGTTCGATTCGTCGGGCGAGCCAGCGCGCCCTATGAGTCCCTCGGGCTCTCTCCGCTTGGACCCTCGCTGACTGCACCGAGCGCTCTCGCTACAAAACTCCCCGCCAACGCCATCGTCGGAGGAGTCCTGTCGCTGTCGAACGCCACGCCCGCGATCCAAGAGCTCAACGCCATTGTTCGAGAGCTCGAGGACGTGCCTCCCCCCTTCGATGAAGCCGTCGAAGGGGCGGTGGACGCCCTCCGCCGCATCTTGCGCGCCATCAGAGGCGAGGTGGCGTTCTCCGTATATCTCACCAAGAAGCGAGAGATCGCCGTCATCCTCGCCGCCCAGACGCCCGACGTGGACGCCTCCCGCGACGCGGTTCGGGCGCTCATGCTGGAGGTGGAGCGGGTGCTCAAGACCCACATCGCCCTCGTCGGCGATGACCCCAATGAACGCTACTCCGCGTCGTTCAAGCCCGATGGGCTCGGCTTCTCCAAGGCGCGCGCGGACATCCTCGCGATCGATCTCTCGAAGGCCATGACCGAGGACTTCGGTAGGTCCTCGACCATTGTGCTGGGGAAGAAACGGAACCGCGTGGAGTTTTTGTCGTACGTCGAGGGCGACGCGTCGCTGATCGCCTTCGGGCCTGGAGCACGGACGATCATGTCCGACTACCTCCGCGGGCTCCAGCGCGCGCGCGCTTCGAGTCTTGAGTCGCTCGGCGGGCTGGGTGTCGCCCGGGACCTCACCGGCGGCTGCCAACTCTGCGTCACCATCAATCCCCATGAAATCGCGAAGCTCTTCACGGTTATTGACAAGCTCCAACCGCGCCCTGCGAAGCGCCTGGTGCCGCTCCACGAGATCGTCAAGCGGCGGGCGCTGGACGCGGAGATCTCGCTCGGCGCCACGCTCTCCCCCCAGCACGCCGCGCTCGGGATCTCTTTGCCTGGCGCGCTCGTCGCCCCCTCCGATGAGGTCATCCGATTGACCCTAGAATTGCTCGCCTCCGACGATGAGCACGAGGTCCAAGAAGAAGAGAGCCTCAAGGGCAACGCCTACGAGGGAGCGAATTAGGGCGCCCACATGGAGGCTCCCACGGTCGCTGCCATCGTCCTCGCCGCCGGCGCGTCCGCGCGGATGGGATCCCCCAAGGCGACCTTGCGATGGCGAGGACGCGCGTTCGTGGATCACTGCGTCGGCCTCACCAGCGCCTGCGCGACGACGGTGGTGGTCGACGGCGCGACCCCGCTCGACGCTCACCGCTTCGAGCGCGCCATCGTATTGGAGCATCATCCGGGGTGGTCGGATGGCCCGCTCTCGAGCCTGCAATGCGGTCTTCGCCGCGCGCTCGCGAGCGCGCCGGAGCTTTGTGGCGTGCTCGTCGTGACCGTCGATCGCCCGCACGTCAAAGCGGCGACCATCGCCACCTTGCTCGCGGCGCACGCCGCCTCCCCAGACGCCTTCGTTCAACCCGTGTACGACGGCAGCTCCGGTCACCCCGTCGTGTGGCCGCGCGCCGCCGTAGACCCCCTCCTCGCGCTCCCACCCACGGAGTCGCCACGCAGCTTCCTCGCCACGCAATTGGCGCCAACGCGCGCGCGCGCGCCCGTAGACGACCCCGCCGTGCTCGACAACATCGACCGCCCAGAGGCCTATCGAGCCCTCCTCCAACGAGATCCTGAAGCGCACTTCGACCTTTGATAGGTTGCGCGCATGGACCTCTCCTCGATCGACGCCCTTCATCCGAGCTTTGAAGCGACCAACGGCCTCTTGATCCTCGAGCTTGAGCACGGCAAAGCGAACGAGGTTGGGACCGCCGAGCTCGACGCCTTCGAGGCCCTGTGCGATCTCATCGATACGAACGACGCGGTTCGGACGCTGTGTACAACGAGTCGGCGGCGCTCGAAAAAGGGTACCCCCCTGTTCATCGCGGGCGCCAACGTCACGGAGCGCACCGACTGGGACGACGCGAAGGTGAAGGCCCACGTGCACCGACAGCGCGCGCTCATGTGCCGACTGCGGAAGCTGCCCGTGTACAACGTCGCCGTCACCCACGGTGTCACGCTCGGATGGGGCACGGAGTACTTGCTCACGGCGGATCTCGTCCTCGCCACCCCCTCCGCATCGTTCGCGCTGCCCGAGACCGGCCTCGGGATCATCCCCGGCGCGCGCGGCTCCGCGGAGCTCGCGGCCGCGGTTGGCCCCGCAGCGGCGCTGCTCCTCGGCTGTACGGGCGTGCGGCTCAGCGCCGATGAGGCGCTCGCCGTGGGGCTGGCGCACGGGCTCCACGACGACGTCGACGCCGCGCTCGCGCGCGTGCGGGTGCTCGCCGACCACGTCGCCACCCGCTCACCCACGGCTGTGGCAGCGTTCAAGACGGCGCTGCTCGGCTCCCTCGGAGAACCAGAGTCCGTTCGAATCCAGCGCGAGGCCGAGGGCTACGAGCTGTGCGTGGACGCTGGAGAAGCGACGCTCGGGCGCGAGGCTTTCGCGAAGATTCGTGCCGGCGAACGCCCGGTGTGGGGCCCCCGTCGCGTGGGCCAGCACGGTTCATCCGGGCGGCCCGCTAAATAACGAAGTTGCGGCCATCGCTCATACCTGTCGAATCTAATCTATGGCTCGACCGGTCGCTGCGTACGTGTTCACCTCATAGACCTCATTAGAAGATGAATCAGTCTGAGACGGTGTGAAAAGCGGACTTAATTCGGACGGCTTCTCGATTGAGTTCCATTTTTATTGTGTCAAAGACCACCTAGATAAACTAATGTAAATTGTAGAATTGAACTGGATCCAGCGCTCCATCTGCAAGGTGGGGCATAAACGCGCGAAGATACGACGCATACGTGAACCAGCGGACCACAAAAGCGCCACAGCGCAGCGACGGCGACCCCGTGAACCAGCATCCAGAGCGGATCGCTGGCCGCTATCGCATTCAGCGCATGATCGGCTCGGGTGGATTCGGCGCTGTCTACGAGGCGTTCGACGAGATCGCAGATCGCACGGTCGCGCTCAAGGTCATCCGAGAGCGCTCACCGACGGACACTCGCGCCGGCAATACAAGAAACACCGGCACCGACGGCAGCCTCTCAACCAACAATCGCTTCCAACGTGAAAGCCAACGCCCGCCAACTCGTCGCTTCTCCACCGACACCAACACCCCCTCGGACGGGGTCACCGAGCAATTCAAGGACGAGTTCCGGCTCCTCACCCACCTGCACCATCCCAACCTCGCGAAGGTGATCGACTTCGGCGCGTGCGCGGAGATCGAGGGGTCGTTTTTCACGCAAGAGCTCGTGCAAGGTCCGCACCTCGTCGACTTTTGTGTGGACGCACCGCGAGAGGTCATCGTTGATATTTTCTTGCAGCTCGCGCGCGCGCTCGACTACATCCACGCGCTTGGCCTCATTCACGAAGACATCAAGCCGTCGAACGTCATGGTCGCGCAGGTCGCAGGTCGACCACAGGCGAAGCTGATCGACTTTGGTCTGGCGCGAATGCTCCGCGGCAACCTCTCCGCCGGCTCCGCGTCCGATCAAGACAATTCTGGGTTGACGCTCCTCGGCACCCCCGGGTTTTGCGCTCCAGAAAAAATCCAGGGGCGCTCTACGGATCACCGCTCTGACATCTACGCCCTCGCTGCGACGCTCTACTCCGCGGTGCTCGGCGTCAAGCCCTTTCCTAAGCGCGACTTTCGAGAGGCGCTAAAACTCCAACTCGACTGGACACCTGAGCTCGCTGGCGCGCTGGTGGAGCGCTGCGGACCCGTCGTCGCCGAGCTCGTCGGCCGCATGCTTCACGCCGATCCTGACAACCGGCCTCAGAGCGCGCGCGCCATCGTATTGGAGCTCATGCGCAGGGAATCGCGGAGCCTCCCCGACCGCAACGAGTCTCGCGTCGACCGGGCCCAATTCGCGAGAGTGCTGGTGGAGCATCTCCCGTTTGAAGACCGCGCTGGTTACCTCGACATCTTGCTCACGCGCGCCTCCGAGGTGCTCGTGGGTCTGTCCGAGGACGGCGACGGCGACGTCGCGGATCCTGCCCCGGACAGCTCCGGGAGCGGGATTCGGACCCCCCAAATCACGAGGACGATCATCGTGGAGAGCCCAGAGGGCATGGGCAAGCAGCGCCTCATGGGCGAGCTGCGACGGGAGGTGCAGCTCGGCGGGGGCCTGTTCGTCGAGGGAAACTACTGGAACAATGAGCGCTCGGCGCTCGGTCCATTCGCCTCGGTCGTCGCACAAATCGCGACAGCGCTCGGAGAACAATCCCCCGTCGTCAGAGACTTCGAGCCGCTCGTCCAGCTGGCCCGAAGGAAATCCACAGACCAGAGCGCGGCGAGCTCTGTCGTCGAGTTCCTCGTCCGAGTCTCAAGAGAGCGCCCCTTCGTGCTTCACCTCAGCGAGCTCGTGCGTGGTCGCGAGCACCTCGGTCGGTTCGAACAGCTCGTCCATGCCATCGACCACAACTCCGCGAATATTCTGCTCTGCGCGACTACGGTGCCCCACGCCCGCATCACCTCGCTCTTGAAGATGCTGTCGCGCGACCAGCTCGCGGAGCTTTGGCATCTTCGCCCCTTCTCCGTCAAAGAGATGAACTCTTTGTTGAAGACGACGCTCGGCGTGAATGAAGGCACCCTCCAAAACCTGACCCTCATGCTCGACAAGCTCACTGGCGGCCACCCGCTCAGCTTCCGTGAGACGCTCAGGGTCCTCATCGAAGAGCAGATCCTCATTCGCGATGGGAAGGGGTGGACGCTACGCGACACGTCCTCCGCCACCGATGAGCTGCAAAAGACCCTGTCGGAACGCGCTGAATCTCGCCTGAACACCCTCGGCGTGAGCGCGTGGGAGCTCGTGAGCGTGCTGTTTCTCCTCGACGCACCGATCTCCAAGGATCAGCTCTTCGACCTCACAGATCTACGACGCGATCGCTACGAACGCACCCTCGATCGACTGGCCGGCGAAGGGTTGATCAATCGCTGGGTCGATGCTTGTGGTCACATGCTGTCGCTCGCGCATCAGTCGGTCCGCCAAGCGGTGGTCGATCGCTACTCCGAATCGCTCGACGAGACGCGCATCGAGCTCACCGTACGAATTGAGGAGCTCAATCTCCTCGACCCGAATTTTACCTTCGTGCGGGCCCAGCTCCTCGACCAAGCCTCCGCGGGGCTCGACGTCGTCCCCGCCCTCGAGAGCGCCGCGCGGCAGCTCTTCGAGAATAAGCAGCCGCGACTTGGCGCGCAGGTGCTCTCGCGCCTGATCTCGCGCCTGCGCCGCTACGGCGGGCCCAAGAGCATGCAAAAGATCTTGGACGCGACCCTGCTCTTCCTGCGAGAAGGGCAAGGGACACTCGACGACGCCCGTGAAGAAACCGCCATGCTGGAAGGTGGGGTGCTGATCGCGGAGATCTTGCAAGACTTCCGCGCTCAAGCCCTGTTATGGCTCGGTCTTACGGACCGGCTGTCCCCGCAAAGTGGTGAGATCCACACCATCCTGACGCGGCTCGAGCGCGCGGCTGAAACCGCGAAAATCGCCAACGAAGCGATCCTCGAATTTCGAATTGCGAGCCGCCGGGCCGAGGCGCTCATCGCGGCCGGTGATATCGAACAAGCGGGCGCGTTCTCGCGTCAGTCCATGGGGATCATGGACAGCGAATCGCCGAGCGACAGTCACGTGTGTCATGTCCTCGGCGTCCGCCTGCGCTGCCTCTCATTGTCCGGGCAGCTTGGAGAGGCCCGCGCGCTGCACGACACCGGCAAGTCCTTCGCTAAGAACGTGCCGGTGGCGAAGCGGAACAGCTACCTCTCCGGCATCGCGTTCTTGGCGGTCCTCTCCGGCGATCCCGAGCGCGCCATCCCAGAGATGGAGGAGGCGGTCAAGGAGCTCCGCTCCGTAAATCTATTCCGTATGCTCCTCAACCCCCTCCACAACCTCGGGGATCTGAGCCTCCGCGCCGGTGACTACGACCGCGCGATCGAAGTATTCGACGAAGCCCGGAGGCTCTCGACCCTGTACGGGAACGAGGATGACCTGTACATTAACACCGGCTTTTTGGGCTACACCCGCGCGCGCATGGGCGATCCCGAGGGCGGCGCCGAGCTGCTGGCCGTCGCCCGCGAGGGGCTGTCGCAGTCACCCGCCTTCCACGTTTCTTTGCAACAGATTCGACTGCTCGACGCCGAGGTCGCTCACATGCTGAAGCAGAGCGCGCGGGCGCGGCGAGAGCTCGAGGAGATGCTCGACGACTTTCACTCATCCAATGAAATCGCCCTGTGCCAGTGGGCGCAGGACGCGTTGGCCCGGATCGAACAAGATCTCGGGCATGGCTTCGTCCGTCCCATCGACCTCCCGCAGACGCCCGACGCCAATCCTGACCAGGAAACCGTCCGGACCGCGGCAGCCAAGCGCTGAGCCCGTGTCCCTAGATGTAGATGCGCGGGCCTCCCGCACACCGAGGACATAGTTCCGCTCAAGGTTCGATGGATCTCAGCCGCGGTTGCTATGCTCGCGCGACCATGTCGGGATCCAACCATGAACTGTCGGCGCCGTACCAGGCGTTTGACCTCCGAGGCGAGGTGCTCGCGGAGCGATACCGAATCGACGAGGTCGTCGGAGAAGGAGGCATGGGCGTCGTCTACGGGGGCGAGCAGATCTCGCTGCATCGTCCCGTCGCGATCAAAGTGCTCAGCCCCGAGCTGAGCGAGGATGCAAATCTCCGCGGGAGATTTGAGCGTGAAGCTCGAAGCACCGCCCGGCTTGAGCATCCCAACATCGTTCAAGTCCTCGAACTTGGAATGACCGAGCGTGGCCTGATGTTCATCGTGATGCAGAGACTCGACGGGGAGGATCTGTCCGACTACATCACGGGGCCGATCGCCCCGCTCCGCGCTATCGAATTTGCCCTGCAGATCCTCCGGGCCCTTGAGCACGCCCACCGGCAAGGCATCGTGCATCGAGACCTCAAGCCCGACAATATCTTCGTCACGAAGGACGACAGCGGCGCCGAAAATCTTAAATTGCTCGACTTCGGAATCGCGAAGATCATGGACAGTAGCGAGCGTGGAGACGGAGACAACTCCCCCGTCACACAGATCGGCATGATCTTCGGGACGCCCCAATACATGAGCCCCGAGCAGGCCTCTGGCATGGAGATCGACGCGCGGTCCGACCTGTACTCCGCCGGCCTCATGCTCTACACCATGCTCTCCGGCGCGCCGCCCTTTGACGGTGATGACCTAGGGGCGGTCGCGCGCATGCAAGTCACAGTCGAGCCGCCCCCGCTCTCCGACGCGATCCCAGCTGAGCTGCGCGCCTTCGTCACCCACATGCTCAAGAAGGACCGGGACGAGCGTGTCTCGTCTGCCAGCGAGGCGCGAAGCTGCCTCGAGAAGATGCGACTGGCGCTGCTGTCGGGAGACAGCGCCCTTCATCGCAGCCGGACTCGCGAGGCTGACGCCCCCGATCCTGCCTCCCGCCCTGACATCGTCACCCCTGTCGAGCCGCACCCCGCCGCCTCCTCAAGGGACAGGATCCACTGGAACGGAGAAAATCGGCGGATCGAGCCCCGCGCTCCACGAGGGAGAGGAATTGTCATGGCCGCCGCCGCCGCCGCCGCCGTGCTGCTCGTCGCCGCCCTGGTCACCTGGAATCAACGACCCCATCGACTCGAAGGGGACGAGGTCTTCGCGAGCTCGATCGCTCCCGCGTCACTCACAGAGATCGATCGCGCTCTCCTGGCGAACGACAGCACCACCGCGCTGCAGATCATCCAACCCCTGCGCGACGAATTCCCTGAGGACCCGATCCTGATGTGGAAATCGGGCAGCGCCCTCTCGATCAAGCCATCGCGAACTAACAGCTCCCGCGCGCTCGCACGGTACGAAGACGCGATCGTGCGCCGCCCGGAGCTGCTCGATGTGCCTGAGTTCTTCGCGGAGCTCGACGAGTTGATGCGTGGGCGCTACGTCCGCGCCGAAGCTGTGAATCTCGCGCTCCAGCGCCTCGACTCCTCGGGGCACCCCTTCTTGCTCGAACAAATCAACACACCAAAATCAAGTCGGAGCCTGAGCTATATTGATCGCCACCGGATCCTCGACGCCCTCGCGACATCCGAAGGCAACGAAGCGCTCATTGATTGGGAGCTCAACCTGGTCCAAGATCTGACCCAATTTCGCCGACTCGACACCGCGTGTGAGACGCTCCTCCTGGTCCTCGACAGTATCTCGCAGCATCCCTCAAAGAAGGTCTACGAGCGCCTCAAGCGGCTAAAACGCGTCAAGAACGGCGACGCGGAGCCCCCAGAGATCTGCGACGCTGCTTCCAAGCGCCTTGAAGTCACCCGGGATGGGCTCTCCAAGGAATTTGAGACCGCCGACAACGCCGAGAAGGCGAACGTCGCGAAGAAATGACCGACTGAGGCTCGCCTAGGACCTGCCGTGACTCAGCAGCACTCATCACCCAAGCTCGTGCTCGCCTCCACGTCGCCGTACCGCGGCGAATTGCTTCGCCGCCTCGAGGTCTCCTTCGACGCGGCCCCCCCCGCGTTCGACGAGCGAACCATGGACTCAAGGCTCGCCCAGCTCGGGGTCCGTAAATTTGCCTGCCTCCTCGCTGGCGAGAAGGCCCGCTCGCTCGCCGCCCGTTATCCCGGACGCTGGATCCTCGGCGCTGATCAGCTCGCTGTCGTCTCTGAAGATCCCCCGGAGGTGCTGCACAAGCCGGGCACCGAGGAGCGAGCGTTGGAGACGCTGATGCGCCTTCGCGGTCGCTCCCACCTCCTCGTGACCGGCGTGGTCCTCATCGACGCCGACTCGGATCGCCGCTTCGAGGCCCTCGATGTCCATCGACTGACGATGCGCTCCTTCTCGCGCGAAGAAGCGTCCGAATATATCCGCCGCTACCAGCCGCTCAACTGCGCCGGCTCCTATCGCATCGAGGACGCGGGGATCAAGCTGTTCGAGTCGGTCCGAGGCGACGATTTCACGGGGATTATAGGGCTGCCACTCCTCGCGACGGCGAGGCTGCTGAGACAAGCCGGCTTGCTGTGATCGCGACGCCAACTCCGCCGTGCGTGTCGATCCTGATGATGTGGCACACTGCGGTCGCATGGGATCTACAGCTCGCCTCGCCGGTACCTTAACCAGTCTCCTCCCGGCCGTCCTCGTCGCCTGCGCTTCCCCGACCCCCACGGAGCGCGACGCGGTCGCGAGGGTCTCCGGACGCAGCGGAGAATCGCAGGCCGAGCGGTACTATCGACGAGGTGTGGACTGCATGGACGAGTTTGATCGTCCAGACTGCGCGCTCGAGAACCTCGAGCAGGTGGTCAGCCTCAACCCCAGCGAACGCGCCCTGACCGGAGACGCTATCTTTCGGCTCATCAAGCTCTACAAGCGATCAGGGGAACAAGATCGCCTCACGCAGCTGATTCGCAAGTACTGGGAGCTTGGGAAGAAGCGCAACGACGCGTCCGTCCTCTCCTACGGCGTGCGCTCGTTCCCAAGTGACCTCACGACCTTGGCGGTGTTCGACATCGATCGCCTCCAGCGAAGTCGCATGGTCTCGATCCTCGGTGAGGAGGTGCTGGAATACCGCCTCACCTGCGATGAAGAGCGCAGAGACGCCCTGGAGTATGAAGCGTGGGTCCAAGCCACCGCGGGAGATCCAGCGGTGCAAGGGCTCAGCGAAGAGGCGCTCTTGGAGGCGTTTGAATCGGCGCGGGAGAAACGACGGGAGGAGCGGCGACGTGAGCGGGGGAGCCGCGAGCGGGGAGAGGACGCGCCCGATCGCGCGGCGCCGATCACCTCAGCGCTCTGCGACGTCATGGCGGCCCTCGGGCTGACCTCCTTCGCCGAGCTTGAGCGAGTCACCTTCGCTGGGCGTCACAACGACGGCGCGCGCACTCTCGTGAGCTTGGAGTCGCGGGACATGGACGCCCTCCTCGCCGCGGCGGCGTCTCGCGGCGTCGTGACACAAAACTCGGAGCGTCGGTGGACGCTCGATGACGTGCGCGTAGATGAAGACGCGATCGCGCTCGTGCAGGTCGATTCGGATGAGCTCGTCGTCGCGCGATCCGCCATCGCGACCGAGATCGAGCAGGCGCGAGAGTCCGGGCGCGAGACCTGGTCCAAGGACCTGAAGAAACTCTCCATGACGGTTCCCTCCGACAGTTGTTTTTTCTTCATCGCCGACGAAGAGGTCCTGCGGTGGGGCATGGACAACGCCGGCGCGCTCGCGGCCTTGCTCCCGAAACCCCAAGGCCTGGTGGCCGCCGCCGCGACCTACGAGCACACCGGCTTATTCGTGCGTTTGCACACACCTGAGCGCTTCAAAGCCTCCGCCTTGGTATGGCTGGCTCGGAAGATTCTCGAAGGTGGAGGACAAGAAGACGCGGAGGATTCTGATCGACCCGTGTGGCTCGAACAGATGGACGTGGCGCTCGCGCCCAACGGAGGCGACGTCATCTTCGGCGTGACCATGAGCCCCGCCCAAGCCCGCCCGATGTTTGAGCCCCAGTGGTAGCGCGGCGAGCCCCGCCCACCGCTCACCGCTCGACGAGAGAGAAATCCCACCGCGGCGAATATCCACGGATGCCCGCGCGCCCCCGCGGGTGCTATTTTCTCGCCCATGAGTGCGCCGACTATTCGAGCCCCGAGAGGCTCTGAACGAAGCTGCAAGGGCTGGCCCCAAGAGGCCGCGCTCCGCATGCTGATGAACAACTTGGACCCTGAGGTCGCGGAGCGACCCGAGGATCTCGTCGTCTACGGAGGCACTGGCAAAGCCGCTCGCACATGGGAGGACTACCACCGCATCATCGCCGCGCTACAGCGCCTTGAAGGTGATGAGACGCTGCTGGTTCAAAGTGGCCGCCCGCAGGCGGTGTTCAAAACCCACGAAGACGCCCCGCGCGTCCTGATCGCCAACAGCAACCTCGTGCCCAAGTGGGGCACCTGGGACGAGTTCAACCGGCTCGAAGCGCTCGGTCTCACGATGTACGGGCAGATGACCGCCGGCAGCTGGATCTACATTGGCACGCAAGGAATTTTGCAGGGGACCTACGAGACCTTCGCCGCGTGCGCGCGCCAGCATTTTGGCGGCGACTTACACGGTCAATTCGTCCTGACCGGTGGACTCGGCGGCATGGGGGGTGCGCAACCGCTCGCGGCGACGATGAACGGCGCCGCCTGCCTGTGCGTGGAGGTAGATCCCGAGCGCCTCGAGCGGCGCATCGAACATCGCTACCTCATGAAGCGCGCGAGCACCCTCGATGAGGCGCTGACGATGATCGACGAGGCGGTCGCCGCTCGCGCGCCCCTCTCTGTCGGCTTGGTCGGCAACTGCGCGGAGATCCTGCCGGAGTTGATCGAGCGCGGACGAATCCCCGACATCGTCACAGATCAGACCTCCGCGCACGATGAGCTCCAAGGCTACGTCCCCGACGGGATGAGCCTCGACGCGGCGACCCAGCTGCGCACAGACGATCCAGAGCGCTACATACAGCTCAGCATCGACGCCATGGGACGGCACGTGGCCGCGATGCTAGAGATGAAGCGCCGCGGCGCTGTCGCGTTCGACTACGGCAACAACATCCGGGCGCAGGCGGTGAAAGCCGGCGTCGAGGACGCCTTCGAAATTCGCGGGTTCATCCCCGAATATATTCGTCCGCTGTTTTGTGAGGGCAAGGGGCCGTTCCGATGGGCTGCGCTGTCGGGAGATCCCGAGGACATCGCGGTCACTGACGCGGCGATCTTGGAGTTGTTCCCGGACAACAAACCACTGCGCCGATGGATTGAACTGGCGCGCGAGCAGGTCGCGTTCCAGGGCCTCCCCTGTCGCATCTGCTGGCTCGGCTACGACGAGCGCGACAAGGCGGGGCGCCTGTTCAACGAGCTCGTTCGCGACGGCAAGGTCAAGGCCCCCATCGTCATCGGTCGCGACCACCTCGACTGCGGCTCGGTCGCCTCGCCCAATCGCGAGACCGAGGCGATGAAGGACGGCTCGGACGCCATCGCCGACTGGCCCATCCTCAACGCGCTGATCAACACCGCCGCCGGGGCGACCTGGGTCTCGGTGCACCATGGCGGCGGCGTCGGCATCGGCTACAGCCTCCACGCCGGGATGGTCGTGGTCGCCGATGGAACCGACGGTGCCGCCCGTCGAATGGAGCGAGTGCTGAGGAGTGACCCCGGCATGGGCGTCGTGCGGCATGTGGACGCTGGCTACGACGAGGCCATCGCGTTCGCCAACGCACATCGTGTAGACATCCCCGGACGAACGAGCGATCTCAAGTGATGCGCGGATCGGGAGACATCTTGTTTGAGAACGCCGCGCAAGTCCTCACCCTCCGTGGGGACGCCGCGCCGCGTCGTGGCCTCGCGATGAACGATCTTGGTATTCTTGAAGGCGCGAGCATCCTCGTTCGCGACGGCAAGATCCAATGGGTCGGCGACGACCTCGGCGAGGTCCAAGACGAACTCGCCGACGCGGACGTGATCGACTGTCGCTCGAAGGTCCTCATGCCTGGGCTCGTCGACAGTCACACCCACCTCGTGTGGGCCGGCCATCGCCGCGACGAGCTTGAACTCCGCCTCGCCGGAGCCGACTACGAGGCCATCTTCGCCGCCGGCGGAGGGATCCTCTCAAGCGTCCGATCCACGCGCGGAGCCTCCGACGACGCCCTCTACGAGCAGAGCCTTCGACGGATCCAACGGATGCGCCGCTGTGGGACGACAACATTCGAGATCAAGAGCGGATACGGACTCGACCTCGAGACCGAGCGAAAGCAGCTGCGCGTGGCGAGGAGGCTCGGCGCAGAGGGGTTTCGGATCAAGACGACCTGCCTCGCGGCGCACGCGGTCCCTGAGGAATCAAAGGGCTCGCAAGCTGCCCGCGCGGCGTTCGTCCAAGAGATCTGCGAGCGGATTCTGCCCGCGATCACCGAGGAAGGGCTGGCCGACTTTTGTGACGTCTTTTGTGATCGCGGGGCGTTCACGATCAGCGAGGCTCGCGAGGTGCTCACCGCCGCCTCCGCGCTCGGGCTCGACTTGCGAGTCCACGCCAACGAGTTCGGCCACACCGGCGGCGCCGTGCTCGCCGCCGAGATGGGGGCGCGGAGCGCAGATCATCTCTTGCACCTCGACGCTCACGAGACCGAGCTGCTGCGGGAGACTGGAGTCGTCGCGACGCTGCTTCCGGGCACGTCACTGGTGCTCGGGAAACCCTTCGCCGACGGGCGCGCGCTCGTGGACGGGGGCCTCGCGGTCGCGGTCGCTTCCGACTGCAACCCCGGCTCGTGCGCGTTTGAGAACCTCTCCATGGTCTTGGCCATCGCCTGCTACGGCTGCAAGCTCTCCCCCGCGGAGGCCGTGTGCGCAGTCACCCACAACGCCGCCGCGAGCTTGGGAGTCTCCGAGCAGGTCGGCCGCATCGATCGAGGCCTCGCCGCCGACCTTTTGCTGCTAGAGACCGATGACTATCGTGACCTCGTCTATCACGCCGGCTCTCCGCTGATCGATGAGGTCTTCGTGGCAGGTGAAGCCCTCTCGCGGCGATGATGGCCGCCCTTCGCGGTCACGTGGGCCGCGACCCGCGGTGACGTCCTAGGGGTCGTCCTCGTCAGCGGCCGGACCGCGCTCGGCATCAAGCCCCAAGAAGTGATGAATCAAACCACAGCTGGCGCAGGCGCGCGCACGCACCAATGACGCGTGCGTGTAGCCGCCGGCGCGATCCAAAAATCGAGCGGTGCTCAACCGCAGCGGGAGCGGATCGCCCGAGCGATGGCCCGCGAATACCGCGACCGGGAGAATCACTCCGCCGCAACTCAAGCAGCTGGCCCGCGCGCGCCGGCGTTCGGTGTCGTCTTGGCGCTGTCGCGCCTGATGGTAGGCGGACTGGTTCTCGCTCACCTCGGCCCGCAGACGCGCATTCTCCGCCCGCAGGGCGATGTTCTGGACGTAGATGGCTTTGTAGTGGCTTCGATAGCTCATGCCTCGCGCTCCTCACTGAATCTGCGACGGTGGCGACCCCGGGAGAGGCCCCGCCCCGCAGGCTTTGGGTGGTGCGTGCTCCCCTCGCCAGTTAGGTTGCTCTCCATGGCGAAGCACCAGACCCGCGTGTGCCAACGCGACAGCTGCCGACTTCGATTCCCGGTACCCGAAGATTCTGAGCTTGGAGAGCGCTGCCCGCACTGCGAGGGTCCAACCACGCTCGACGACGCGCCCTACCCGACCTTCGAAGCGCGAGGTGACGACGAGGTGACGGGCCCGCCACTCGAGGTGTTTCTCGACAACGTCCGCTCCTTGCGCAACGTCGGCGCGGTGTTTCGAACGGCGGACGGCGCCGGAGTTCGCCACGTGTACCTCGGCGGATTCACCCCGACGCCGGACCATCCGAAGATGGCGAAGACCTCGCTCGGCGCGGAAGCCTCGGTCAATTGGAGCCGGCACGTCAACGGACTCGAGGAGATCGAGAGGCTCGCGGACAACGGCGCGCGACTGTGGGTGCTCGAAGGCGGACCGAGCGCGGTCCCGCTCACCTCCTGCCTACGCGACCGCGGGAGTGAGCCGATCATCCTCGTCCTCGGTCACGAGGTGAGCGGCGTCGACCCGCGAATCATGGGACATTGTGAGCGCACGGTTCGACTCCCGATGCGAGGGATCAAGGGTTCGCTCAATGTGAGCGTCGCGTTCGGTGTCGCCGCCTACTTCCTCCGCTTCGGCTAGCCGCGGCGACCCGCCGGCCACTCGACACCCGCCGTCACCCGCCGGCCACTCGACACCCGCCGTCACAGGGTCATCGTGACTCGTGGTCCGCGCGTTTGAGATCGAGGTCGAGAGAGAAAAGTTCATCGTCCACGGCGAAGACGATTCGATACGGGCGCGCCTCGATGTCGAAGATCTTGCCCAACTCGCGCACGTGCTGTCGATGCTCGACCGTCCCAAACCACCGCGGAATCTTGCGGCTCCGAACAGAGAGCTCGTGATCTACGACCACTTCCGCCGGCTTGCCCCCCCGCGCGCGCCCATGCTTTCGGGGCGTGGCCTTCACCGACACATCGAGCTCGTTGCGCGCTCCCGGGAGCTTGATCGTCTGCTCGATCGTCGCCTGCATCCCGTAGATGGTGGTCACCACCGGGGATGACAAAATCTGCGCGGACGCCTCCACCTCCGGGGAAGGTCGCAAGACATCCATGGTCGGATCGAGATAGCGCTGGAGCGTCGCCCGCAGTTGCACCGCCTGCGCGTGCCCCACCTCGGTCGCGAAGCTCTGCTTCGGCGCGTCGCCAACCACCTCCGACACAAGCCCACCCGAAGACCGCACTTGCTGCGGGGGTCGAAAATCCACCGCCCCCGCGAAGATCAACCCGGCGCCGACCACCAACACGAGCCACGAGTGCTCGCCGGCGTAGCGACGAAGCTCCCCCCAGCCGATCGCTCGCCCGCCCCACCGTCTTCCGCGTCCCGTCATCACCTTTGACACTGCCACAAGCGCCGCGCGGGGATAAATTTTCATCCTAGGCGGACGCAACCCCAAGATCGTTGGCCGCGCTGCCGTGGGGGGCGCCGCCCCATCGAGCGCGATTGCGCGACCTCCGCTCAGCGGGCCTCTCCCCGATCGACCGCGAAGCGAGTATCATCCTCGCCTCATGAACACGTTGAACCGAACATTAGTGTGCGCGGCGTTCCTCACCGTCACGGCGTCGTGCTCCGGTGCCAACGAGACGGCCTCGAAGGAGGGGAGAGCCTCTACGGCGACCGAGTCCACGGACCTGAAGGCCCAACCCAAGCCGACCAAGATCAGCAAAGGCGGTCAATTCTTGGCCGACGCGCCGGTCAAGTGGAGCGACATTTTGCGGGCGACGCCGGAGGCTGTGGCTGCGGTTCTTGGGGACCACACCCGCGAAGGTGGTGGTCGCATCTCCTGCGTCCGCTTCCTGCCAAAGCGGGTACATTTTGCATGCACGCATGTAGCGCGAGACTACGCGCACCCCGCGTTCGAGAAGGTGACCGTCGATTTTGAGGACGGCCGCGCCGCCGCCGTCTCCCTGGTCGGATTCAAGGGCGCAGCGGGCGACTTCTCGATCGACGCGGCGACCAAGGCCGCGGGTATCAAGGCCGCGCGTCCCCCACGTCCACAGTCCGCCGAGGGCGCCGAGGTGTTCGTGTGGTTCAATCATGAGGCCCAGCTGCTCGTGGCCAAGGACCAGTTTTTGATGCGCTTGTCGACGGTGGACCGCGATTGGGCGAAGACGAAACTCGAGGTGATCTTTAATGGGCCACTGTCCGACGAAGAAAAAGCGCGCACGAAAGCCCACAAAGCCGGGGCCGCACCCGCAGCGGAGGACAACCGCGCCCCGCAGATGAAGCTGAAATAGCGCCGCCCTCGCCGCTACACGGGGATCTTCATCTCGAAGATCTTGCCAGGGTTCATGATCCCGCCGGGATCGATGCTTCGCTTGATCTCTCGCATGAGCGCGATTTCGCCGGGGCTCTTCGTGTGATGCAGGTGCGCGCGTTTCAGCAGCCCGACACCATGCTCTGCCGAGATGCTCCCCGCGAATGACTCCACGAGGGCGTACATCTCCGCATCAAACGACTTGGCGCAGCTCAAGAACACGCCGTGGTCCATCCCCTCGGGGCACAAAAGGTTGAGATGGAGGTTGCCATCTCCGACGTGGCCAAAGCACACCGCTGGGATGGTGGGGAGCGCGGCGTGCACCGCGTCGCGCCACGCCTCCATGAATCGCACCACCTCGGACACAGGGACCGAGACGTCGGCCTTGTGAGGCGTGGCGACATGGAGCGACTCGCTGATGTCTTCGCGCCACGCCCAGAGTTCTTGAGTCTGTCGTGGTGTCGTCGCCACGACCGCGTCGAGGAGCTCGCCCGCCTCTTGCGCGTCGGCGAGGCATATCGCCAAATCGTCGAGCACCGCCTCTATCCGCGCTTGCGCACCCTCGTGGCTCGCGCGCAGGATCGGGGGCACCTCCACCTCAATTAGTACGTGGTGGGGTGCGGGTTGGGCGAACGGACCCGGCGCCTGGGCGTCACCGCGGTGGTCACATACGCGCCGCACGCACCCTTGGTCGAAGCACTCGAACGCGGACAGGTGGAGCCCCGAATCCTGCATGCGCCGAAACAGCGCGCCGATGCTCGCCCCGTCTTCGAGCGCCGTCAACGCGACGACCGTGCCCAACGGAGGCACGCACAGCGCGAGCGTCGCCTCCACGATGATGCCCAACGTACCCTCGCTACCGATGAAGAGCTGGCGAAGCTCGTACCCCGTGTTGTCTTTGACGAGCGCCCCACCCGTCTTGACGACCTCGCCAGAGGCGAGGACGACCTTCAACTCACGGACCCACGCGCGGGTCGACCCGTAGCGCAGCACGCGGACGCCGCCGGCGTTGGTCGCGATGGAGCCGCCAATGTGGGCGGTCCCTTTGGCGGCGAAGTCCACCGGGTACATCAACCCCTCGCTGGCCGCCGCCCGTTGAACATCTTCGACGGTCGCTCCCGGATCGCAGCGGATGGTGCGCGCTTCAACATCGACGTTCAAAATCCTCCGCATCCGCTCGAGCGACAGCACGACTTCACCGCGGCTCGCCGTGGCCGCGCCGGTGAGCCCAGTGCGACCGCCCGACGGCACGATGGCAATACCGCGCGCGGCGCAGATGCGCACGACCCGCTGCACCCCCTCCACGTCGGCGGGTCGAACCACAGCCCGCGCGTCAACGGTCCAGCCCCCCTTGCACCGATCGGTCCCGTAATACGCGCGATCCTCGACGCTGACGCTCACTGCGTCTGCACCGACCGCGGCGGTCAGCTCCTCGATCAACGCCGTCGCCTCAAGATCGCTCATCTGTTCATTGCCTGCGCGCATGGTGTGGGGCTTTGACGTCGTCGGACCTCCGCGTGCGCGATCGCCTCTCGAACCGAATACCCCACTGCACAGCCGAGCGCATCCTTGTGCGGCCCCGTGGGCGCGACCGCGAGCGAGGGAGGAGAGCGACGCCGCCTGCTCGAACGACCACGAAGCCGGCCCCGCGCGCGGTCCTCGCTCGTACAGGATCCGCGCGTCTTCGATCGCCGCTGCGTCACTGTGTGACGCGACCGCCGGATGAACCCCGCGAGGGGTGGCTTCGACCGCGTCGGAGCTCGCTCACGGAGGGCACTCACTCGGCGCTAGAAGCTACTTGAGGGGTCGCCCGACGAACCGTTGGATGGTGCGTTGGGCGCGCCTGCGGGCGCTGAGGGTGCTGGCATCGGTGCGGGGGCGGCCGCCGGCGCAGGCGCCGCTGCAGCGCGACGCGACGAGGATGTGTTCGGCTGGCGAAGGAGTTGACGCACCATTCGAACCACAGACTTCACCACGGGGTGCCCCTTAATGAACACCACGCCCACAACGTGCTTCTCATCGCCGGAGACGAGCACCGCGTGCTCCCCGACAAGCACGCGAACCTGCGGTTCATTGGCGATCTGACGGAGTCGCACGGACTCGAGGACGATCGGACGCCACTTGTCGTCCCCCACCCACGAGGGCTCCATACCCGCCGAAGCTTGTTCCGCCGTGAGGTCGAGGACCGCCACGATTCCGTCGTGTCGAAGTACGCGTTCAATTCTGCTGAGAGTTGCCATATGAGGTTGTTCCTGCCGCTTCAGATGGGTTATGTACTCGATACCCCTCATCGCGTCAAATGCGCGTATGATGCAGTGGTGCGTCTGTTCGACACCCATTTGCACCTCCAAGACCCGCGGTTTGGAACGAGCGCGATCCGCTCGGAAGCCCTACGCAGGGCGCGTTTCGCGAACGTCGAGGCCGCCCTCATTCCTGCGGTGAACCCGCAGGAATGGGATGCACTAAATATGCATATCAGTGAATGTGAAGAAAAAGATCTCGGCGTCCAACTGTATTTCGGCCTCGGGGTCCACCCCTTCGCCGTGCCAAGACTGGATCCATCCGCGGATGAACGGCTGTTTCAGGACCTTGAGCGCCGACTCGCAGGCCGGAGCGCAGCCGTCAGAGCCGTCGGTGAATGCGGTCTTGATTACACCCTCGAGGTGGATCGCGAGCGCCAGAAGGCGGTCCTCATCTCCCAAATCCAACTCGCCGCGACGTTTAAACTCCCACTCATCTTGCATTGTGTACGCGCCCACGACGACCTCCTCGACCTGCTCACACGCCACGGCGCGCCCCCGAGCGTGGTCCACGGCTTCTCCGGATCCGCGGAGACCGCGGCGCGATGGGTTCGCGCGGGTCATATGATCGGATTTGGAGGCCTGGTGACCCATCCGCGGGCGCGTCGTGTGCTCGCGGCGGCACGCGAGATTCCCGACACACACCTCCTGATCGAAACGGACGCGCCGGATCAGACCCCGTTCGCGCGGCGTCCATCGCTCAACGAGCCAGCCTACTTGCCGGACGTGGTCGCGGGGCTCGCGACCATTCGCGATTGTGCCGTGGAAGACATCGCCAGCACCTCATGGCACAACGCAGAGAGGATCTTCGGTCCCGTCGCATGAACCACACTCTGGCAACGTCTGCGCTCCGCATGGCCTACGGCGTCACGCTGTGGTCCCTGTGTGCGTGCGGCGCCCCGACCAGCCCCACCGGCGATGACGCGCGCAACACGGCTGGCCCCGCGACCTCCCCAGCGACAGATCATTCGCGCGGACCGCAGCCCGAGGCGCCGACGGCCACCGCGGACTCCACAGGCGAGCCAGGCCCAGCAGAGCCGCGACGATCCAATGTCGCGGCTCGCGCGCTCACAGTCAGCAACCCCCGCGTCCTGGAGGAGCTTGATTTGCGAGCGGTGTCGAAGCTCGAGCTCACGTTGCATCCCAACGACACGGCGACGAGGCTAGCCGCCGGCCTCCCCCCACCTCCCGAGGAC
>JAAZXR010000033.1:0-284 GCA_014240065.1 Myxococcales bacterium | reverse complement strand
CGATTTATGGGCCCTCGCTGAGCGCGCCCCCGCGCTCACCCACCTCACCATCTCGGGCTGCGGAGACCGACTTCGCGCGGGCTTCGGCGCGCTCGGAGATCGCATTCAAGTCCTGCGCATCTCGGATCTCCAGGTGGATCCCGTGCTCGCCGGTCGTCTCGCCCAGCTGCCCTCACTCGTCGAGCTCTCGCTCTCCCGCTTCACGATAGAGAACCACTTGGCGGTCAGCCTCGCCTTCGGCGCCGCCTCGTTTTCAGCGGTGACGTTGCAAGAAGCGCCGAGCC
>JAAZXR010000032.1:4646-45709 GCA_014240065.1 Myxococcales bacterium | reverse complement strand
GACCACAGCGCGTCCAGGCTCGCGCGCGGCACCGCGAGCCGGGCTGCGAACGCGCCGGGATCGAGTGACACCCGCTGCGCGGTGGCCACCGCCACGATCCGCGCCTCCTCATGATTCATGATCGCCTCGGGGCCACAACGGTACGCGGCGCAGAGCGCCTGCAGCACGCTGAGCGAGTCGTGCACCCCGCGAGATCGCAGCGCGGCGCGCTGGATCCGGCGCCGCGCGCCTCCCTCCCCCTGGCCATTTTGGCACGCCGCCCACACCGGGAGCTCGAGGCGAGAGACGCCGGCGGCTCGACTCAGGGCCGCCGTGTCGAGCCAGGGCGACGCGCTCGCCCCCACGGTCTCTCGGAAGGTCGACCACAGCGGTTCGAACAGACCTTGGGCGTGCGCGTCCTCTTGGGCGCGCTGGGCCAGCTCCACCACCAACCCCGGCACCGCGCGGGGGTCGACCACCCACGACGACCGCTCGGGAAATGACCACGCGCCCGCCGGGAACAAGCTCGCCAGGCTCGCCGCCCGCAACGCCCGCTCCACCCGCCCCCGCACCTGACTCGCCGCGCCACCTCGCACCACCAGCTCCACGCCACACGCCGACAGCCGCGCCCCCAACACCGGCCCCACCTCTCCACGAAGTCCCTCCCAAAATGGGGCCGCGAGCGCCATGCGGCGGAGGTCGAGGTGA
The DNA here is from genome assembly GCA_014240065.1 of Myxococcales bacterium. Classification (GTDB taxonomy): domain Bacteria; phylum Myxococcota_A; class Polyangia; order Nannocystales; family Nannocystaceae; genus JAAZXR01. The sequence goes on along the minus strand of JAAZXR010000032.1, from coordinate 45,022 downwards.
ATGTGGGACGACGACGCGCGAAGATAATGAGTCTGCATGCGACGGCTGTATGCGCGCGCCGTGCCAACCGATCATCGCATGCAACGCGCTCCCAGGGCCTCGCTCGACCGCCTCACGGTGCCCACGACGGGGTGAGGGCTCTCCGCGGCCGCCGACCCTCGCCCACGCTGTCCCGCGCGGCGGCCACCGAAGACCTCCCCGGTTGACCCGCGAGCCACGCGAACGCCGTCGTGGCACGCGACGCGGGATCGACGTAGGCTGGCGGTCCCATGAATGAAGCCGTCATGCGCCCCAACGAGCTCGCGCTCGCGGTCTCTGGCCTCGCCGGCATCGTTGGGTTTTTGCTCCTCCCCGCCATCGGCGGGTGGCTCCGCATCTTCTTGAGATTCGTGGAATCGGGGCGACGACTCGGGAGCACCCCGCGGTTGTCGGGCGGCTCCATCGTGGTCGCCTTGGGGATCACGTTCACCTTGGGGTTCTTCTCCGTCGCCCACATCCGCGCGGCGCGGCTGCTGCGTCAGGTCACCCGCGAGGCCCCGGTGTTTAACACCACCGTGTCGAGTATCGCCGTCGGCGTGGCGGTCTGGGTGTGCTACGCCCTCTTGGTGCGGCAGCTGCGGCGCGAGTACCAGCGCAGCCGCGCCCACCGACGCTGGTGAGACCGCGGGCTCCGACCGAGCCCACACCCGCCGGGCCGCACCTCGCTCACGGCCACCGGGCTTCGAGCACCGTGTAGCCGGGGTAGTCGTAGGCGTCACCTTGGGCCCCCATGGCCTGGAACACGCCGCGCATGGTGCCGGCGCGATTCACCACGGCGCACACCACCCCTGATGGGCGCAGGTAGTCGCGCAGCGGCGCCACCAACGTCGCCAACGCTTCCCGCGGCGCGTGGGTCGGCGGGTTCATCAGCACCAGCCCCACCTTCCCCTCGAAGCCCGCAGCCTCCGGGACCCTTGCGGGCGGCATGCCGTCGTAGAGCCGCGCGTGTACCCGCCCGTCCAAGCCGTGACGCGCGATGTTCTCGCGCATGTCGTGCACCGCGAGCAAATTGGAGTCCACCGCCAACACCTGCGCCTCGGGGAGCCGGTGCGCCGCGCCCACGGCGAGGGGACCCGCCCCGGCGCACAAGTCCACCACGTGGGTGCAGTGGGCGAAGCGCCGCGCGTGCGCCTCGAGGTGCACGAGCAGCACCCGCGTCCCGTCGTCGAGGGCGCGCCTGGAGAACACCCCAGGTCCGCTCGCCATGGCGGGGCGGTGCTCGTCGGGCAGCGGCCACTGGTAACGGACGGCGCAGGCCTCGCGGGCCGCGGCCGCGTCGAAGCCCTCGCCCCGCGACGCGCCGTACACTTGGTAGCCGCTCCCGCGCGCGAGCACCTCCACGCGACCGAAGATCGATTCGATGAAGGCGGCGAGCCGCTTGCCCCCCTTTTGTTTACGCGCCGAACACAAGAGCCAGCCGTCTTCCGCGAGCCCGAGCGCCGCCGCGGCCAGGCTCCACTGGCTAAAGTCCAGCCCCAGGTGGGCGCGCGGCCAGGCCAAGGCGAGGTGAAAGGGTCCGCCGTCGGCCGCGAGGGCCTCCACCTCCCGCCCCGTGTCCACACAGCGATGCACCGCCCCTTCCCGCTCGCGGACATCCAAGATCCACCGCGTGGCCCCAGCCCCCACGCTCTCCACCTCCCCACAATGCGCGAGCAAGACGCCGCCGCCTGCCTTGAGTCGATCGGCCCATCGCGCGCGCGCCACCTTGGCGAGCAAACGTACGCCGGGGTCATGGGCGTTGAGTCCGTCGGGTCCGCGCATGGCGTCATGGTGCCCGCACGGCGACCCCTGCCACAACCCCACACACCACGGCTCCGACTCCCCGCCCCTGTGACCCGTGAACACAGGGTCACCCGTCCCCAAAATCGTGAGATCTGCCCCATATCGGTCACCAAGCGCGCTTGCGCGTGGGCTGGACCCCGCCGCGGCCGCCGTGCTATGCAGGGGCCGCGAGAGACGAGCGCTTCTGGTTGCGTTGCACTCGACCTCGCTCGTTAGCGTGACGAGTAGGACTCCGCCGGACGCGGACTCCACTCCACTGTCAACGGCGAACCCGCCACCGCGTATGCGCCCTCACCCTACTGAGGTCCCCTTGAGTCAACTCGATCCATTTCTACCACTCCTGCAAACGGACGCCCTCACGCGCACCGCCACCCCCAAGGCGTTCCTCGCCGGCCAAGCGCTGTTCAAGAAAAACAAGCGCGTCCACGACCTCGTGCTCGGCGATTCGGAGATCAAGGGCAAGGTCAAAGGCGACTCCGAGTCCGATCACCAGACCCGCATCGAGCTCGCCTCTCGCGGGAAGAAACTCCACGCGCACTGCTCGTGCCCGACGTTTATGGACGGCTGGGAGAAGTTTTGCCAGCACGCGGTCGCGCTCGCCTTGACTGTGCGCCAACAAGCCGAGGACGGAGAAGAGTTCTCCACCACCAACAATCCCTGGGTCACAGAGAGCATGTCTGGCGCGGCCCGAGGGCGCCGCTATCAGGTCGATCAGCGCCGCGGCCGCTGGTACATCAAGAGCTTCGACACCGGCAGCGCGGCCACCGGCGGCAAGCGCCGACGCGGCGCCACCCTCTCCCCCGTGGAGGCGCTCATCCAAAGCTACCTCGATCAGGCGATCGACGAGGATGAGGACACGGGCGCGGTGGTGCTCGAGCCCTCGGCCCTCGCGGGCCTGCTCTACGCCGCCCGAGAGGCCTCCATCTCCTTGAAGGGCGCCGGCCGCCTGCGCTTCTCCAACAACCCGCTGGTGCTGCGCGTGGAGGCCGAGGCCGACGGCCACGCGGTCGAGCTCCACGCGTTTTTGGAGGACACCGAGGCCCACCGCAGCTTCGAGGTCGACAGCGGCATCGTCATTCCCGGCGCGCCCACCTGGTTTCTTTGGCCCGAAAGCGGCGAGGCCTTCATGGTCCACGACACCCCGCCGTGGGTGTTGTCCGCGGTGGCGAAGAAGCCACGGATCCTCATGGACACCCGCGTCGACGCCGACGATATGGACAAGCTCACCGCGCAGCTTGAGGCCGTCGGGGTCCCACGACACGACCTGTTCGCCCTCGCCTCGGACGCCCGCGAGGTCGAGGAGATCCTCGCGACGATCTCTGGCGAAGGCGAGCGCCTCAACGTGGAGCTCTCGGCCCGCTACGGCAACGTCTCCTTGCCCATCGCCGGCGACGACCCAGAGTCCGCGCGCTACACCTTTACGCACGGCAAGGAGACCATCGCGTTTTATCGAGACCTCGACACCGAGGCCGCCGCCCGCAAGGTCCTCACGGAGCTCAAGCTGCGCTGGAACAGCGCCGAGGGGGCGTTCTCGGCGCGCGGCGACGACGCCATCGAATTCATGGTGGCCGGCATCCCGTTGCTCCCCGAGGCGTGGAGCAAACGCATCCCGAGCCTGCCCAAGGTGCGCTCCAAGTCTCCGACCTCGCGGGTCTCCGTGAAGAACCCCGGCGGTTCGGTGCTCGACGTGGAGGCCATCGTCTCTGTGGAGGGCGACGAGGACCTGCTGTCGTTCCATGACCTGCTGCGATGGATGCACGACGGGCGCCGCTGGATCACCTTGTCCGACGGCAGCGTGGTGAAGCTCGATCCCAAGATCCTCAAGCCCATCGCCGACGCCGCCGGCGCGATCCAATTTGACAAAGACGGTCACGCGGAGCTCAACACCCTCGAGCTCGGCGCCCTGTCCCAGCTGCTCTCCGCCGTCCCCGACGCCGCGGTGGCCAAGGATGTCAAAAAGCTCATGGACAATATGGTGGGCGAGCGCGCGAGCAAGGCGCCCCGCAAGGCCAAGGCGCTCAACGCGAAGCTGCGCGACTACCAAAAGTCGGGCTTCGCGTGGCTGTGGCAGCTCCACGAGAACCAGATGACAGGCATCCTCGCGGACGACATGGGGCTCGGGAAGACCGTGCAAGCCATCGCCTTGCTCGCCAAGGCCAAGGAGGCGGAGGGTCCGATGCCGAGCCTCATCGTGTGCCCGACCTCGGTGCTGTCGGTGTGGTACCAGGAGATCAAGAAATGGGCGCCGTCCATCACCGTGCTCGTGTGGCACGGCCCCGACCGAGGCGAGCACGCCCGCTTGCTCAAGCAGGTCGACGTGGTGGTCACCAGCTACACCATCTTGCGCCGGGACATCGACGACCTGTCCAAGATCCGCTTCCGCTACGGCCTGCTCGACGAGGCCCAGTACATCAAGAACTGGAACACCGGCACCGCCAAGAGCGCCCGCAAGCTCAAGACCGACCACCGGCTCGCGCTCACCGGGACCCCCGTGGAGAATCACATCATCGATCTCTGGGCGATCTTTGATTTCTTGGCGCCCGGGTTTTTGGGCAAGCTGACGGAGTTTCAAAAGAACTACGTCAAGCCCATCGAGGACGGCGACGTGGAGGCGCTCGACACCCTCCGCACGCGGGTGCGCCCGTTCATCATGCGGCGCCGTAAAGAGGACGTGGCCAGCGAGCTGCCCGCGAAGACCGAGCAGACGCTCTACGTACAATTCAACCGCCCGCAGCTCGCGCTGTACAACAAGATCCTCAAGGCCGCGAAGACGGAGATCCAAGGGCGGATCACCGATCACGGGGTGGAGAAATCACAGATCAAAATCCTCGCCGCGCTCACGCGCCTGCGCCAGGTGTGCACCGACCCGAACCTCCTCGGGCTCCCCGAGAGCCAGGTCGTGCCCCCCTCCGCGAAGCTCGAGGCCTTCGAGGCGCTCATCGGCGACCTCATCGGCGCCGGGCGCAAGGTGCTGGTGTTCAGCCAGTTCGTCTCCATGCAGAAGATCATCGCGGCCAAGCTCGAAGAGATGGACATCGAGTTCTTGTGGCTTCACGGCGGCACCAAAAACCGCGCCGAGCTCGTGGAGCGGTTTCAAAAGAGCGAGGGACCGCCGGTGTTCTTGATCAGCCTCAAGGCCGGCGGCAGCGGTCTCACCTTGACGGAGGCGGACACGGTCATCCACTACGACCCGTGGTGGAACCCGGCCGTGGAAGATCAGGCCACGGATCGGGTGCACCGAATCGGCCAAGAGAAGCCGGTGTTCGTGTACCGCCTGGTCATGGAAGACACGGTGGAACAAAAGATGGTGGAGCTCGGTCAAGAGAAGCGCCGCGTCGCCGAGTCGGCCCTGGGCCGCGACACCACCACGGGCAAGAAGCTCACCATGGAAGACGTGGAGCGCCTGCTCGACACCCCCGCCACCGATCCCTGGCAAGAGCTGTAGCGTCGGTCACGGACAGGTGGCGGCTGTGGTCCAGTTGGCGCCATCGTCATAGGCGCGGATGTCGACGTCGTAGGTGATCCAATCGAAGAGCGCGTCGTGGGCGCTGAGCACAGGGCCGCCGCCGGACGGCGCCATGCACCCGTCGAAGAAGGTGTCGTCACGTCCTGCCACCCCCGCGTGAACCTGGCTGTCTGGCGCGAACACGGCCATCGGCCATGGCGCGTCCGTGGGGAGCCCCTCGTTGAGCCATGAAGGGTCCGCGCCCGTGGCGAGCTCCGAGTGATGCGTCGCGAGCGGGTTGTCGAAGAAACCCTCGATATAGTTCTTCAGCTGGACGCGAGACCGGTCGACATACGCCGACACGGTGTAAAAGTAGTCGGGGTCGTCTGCCCCCAGCGCGTGGCTGTCTGGGCCCCAGAACGCCTGATCACGCATCCCGAATCGCAGCATGAATGGTGTCGCCACATGATTCAAGAGCACGTGCGTGTAGTCGTAGCAGATGCTCGGAGCGTTCGGGTGTGCGGCGAGGCATGAGGCGTCGGGCTGGGTGCCCATAAAATCATACCCATCAGCCAAACGGTTCCCCGCGGCAAACTCGTCCGTCCCATAGGTCACGTCACACGCTGGACACCCTGGGTTTTGCGGAAGCTCTCCCGGCGTGAACCAGTCCGCGTTGTAGACGGTGGAGCCCGAGCTGAGCGCCTCTGTCTCATCGATGATCCCGTCACCGTTGTCAGTGCACACCGGTGAGGCGGTCCCCGCGACCCCGCATTGGAGGTAGTCATTGATCCCATCGGGAACAGCGGCCCCGGAGATCTCGTCAAAAGAATCCTCCCAGAATGCGCCTTGAACTTCGACCGAAGGCATAAAGCGAGCGTCGATGACGCCGCGAATATCCGCGTTGACCGCGATCGTTGAGAGCTCCGCCGCGAGGCTGTCGAGCTGCTGAATCATGCCGTGACCTCCACCCGACCAACCAATGAGCATGACATGCGTGGCGTTCGCGAGGGTCGGCAGGTGCCCGTCACAACCGGAAGCCGGGCAAGTCCCATCACAGGTGCTCGTCTGACACGGAGACGACACCGAGTATCCCAGCCCGAGGCTGGGGTGATTCGTGGTCAGCGCATCAAAGACCGCGCTCCAAATGCGACGACCATGGGAGAACAGGTCCACGGTGTCGCCGACGTTGTAGGGCGATGGTTCCCCAGCGTTGGTGTTGCTCCCCGTGAATCGATCGTAGCTGCACTTGTGGATCCACACGCGATTGTAGTTGGTGAACAGATTCGTCGTGCCCGGGGGATCTGCGAAGATTCCCCGCTCACTTCGAAACCGCTTCGCCTGGGCGCTGCTCATCTCGCTTCGCTCTGAGGACGTATATTTGTTGCCGCAAGACACTCCGTCTCCACAGCTCCCGCCACCTTGCACGTAGAAAATCCAGCCGTTCGAGATCGGGTCCGAAGGGCTGTTGATGGGATCCCGCGCGGGGTCGACGTAATAGATCGGTCGCGTGCCGTCCATGCACCGCAGGGGCTCCGCACAAAGATCGCCTCCATCTTCACACGCCCCAGTGAAAAAACCGATGAGGTCGCCGTTTCCCCTCCCTCGCACCCGCGGGTTGGTGTACGCGTCATCGATCGCGGCGACGTCCGCGGCGTCGCAGCCGGCGGCGCCACCCCGTCGCGCGGCCGCGAGGGAACCACAGTCGTAGGCCGCGGCTTCTCCCGCACCCAGCAGGCAACCCCCAACACCCACAAGCGTCGCCAACAAGCCGCCCACACTCCGTCGAAATCCTTCGTTGCCATCCATCAAACTCCCCCTTCGCGCGCGCGAGGCAATTCGAACGCGGTGGAGCCGACGATTCGACGCGCCCAGCCACGACGTCGCGATCGAGTCCCCGGTCACACACCTCAAGAACTGCGATCGAAGTCAGCCAAACGAGATTCTGAGCGCGCTCGAGCGCGCTGCGGACTGTGCGCGATTTTCAGTCATCTCGAAGAAACGCTCATCGGATCCAACCAACGTCGGGTCGGTGTGCATAGTGGACCTTGTGACCGCCGAGGACCCGCAGACGACCACGCAGGATTTTGAGCCCTGGCCGCGTCCGTTTTTGCTCTCGTTTCGCGAAGGGGAAACGAAGGTGTTGTCGGCCGTGTATCGCGAGTATGCCCCCCGGATCGCCGGCCTGCTGCGACACGGCTTCTCGTTCCGTTCGGGCGGGCAACCTCGTCGGTTCGTGGGCTACGCCTCCGCCTTCGACTTTCAAGACGCGCTCCACGACACCTTTCGCCGGGCCTTCGAACCCAAGGCGCGGATCTCCTACGACGGCTTGCGCCCCTACGGCCCCTACATCGCCACCATCGCGCGCAACGTGGTGATCGCCGGATTTCGCGCCAAAGAGCGCTTGTTCCCGGCGGTGGGTGCGGGGCCCGAGTCGGTCAGCGAGACCGCCGAGACCCCCGCGCACCTCGCCACCCCCACCGCCGCTGCGCCTCCCCAAAATCCGGAGGCCGCCGCGCACGACGCCTCCGTGCGCCGTCTGGTGACTGAATTTTTGGCGCAGCTGAGCCCCGAGGATCAAGCCCTCGTCCGACTCCGATACTCGGAGGGCGCCGGCCAACAGGACGTCGCCGCGGCGCTCGGCGTCGGACGTCAAGTGATTCGTACGCGGGAGAAAAAGATCCGTCGCGCCCTCATCCGCTACCTGCAAGCGCGGGGCGAGACGCAATGGCTGCCCCAAGACGCGACCTTGCTGCTCGCCGCGGCGGCCACCGCCCAGCTGATCAAGGGGGTCGCATGAACCACCGCCGAAAGCTCGCGGCCATTCGGCGCTACGTGCTCGGGGAGCTCCCGCAGAGGCGACGCCGTCGCCTCTTCGAGCGGATGTCTGCCGACGCCGACACCCGGGCCCACTTTGACGTCGCGGTGCACGGCCTGCGGATCCTCGAGGGCAGCGATGACGGCTGGTGTCCATTCGAGCTCGACCTCGTGCACGACCGCCTGCTTGGCGAGCTCCAGCCCCGAGCCAATCCTCTGGCCACATGGCTCCGCCGGGGGCGCCGCGCGCTGTGGTCCGGGGGCGCCCTCGCAGCGGGTCTCGCCGCCTTGGTGTTTTGGGTGCGCACGGACCACACCTCCTCGCAGTTCACCGTGCGCGGAGACGACGCCTCCGGCCCGCTCGCTCTGCGCGCCCTGTGTGGCGACCCGCTGCGACCCGCCGAGCGCGGCTGTGAGGTGGCCGACACCATGAGCTTCGCCTACCGCGTCGCCGCAGCCACAGATCCCGACCGCCCGCTGGTGTTGTTCGGCCTCGATGGACGCGGCCAGGTCTTGTACTACGCGCCGACGCCCGACGACCCCGCCGCCCTTCGCCCCGAGAGCGGCGCGTGGGCGCCCGCGCAGATCACAGTGGCCCTCGAGATCAATCACCGCCCGGGAATGCTCCGCGTGTTCGGGGTGTTGCTCGAGCAAGGACGCATGGTGGATCACGACGACATTCAACGATGGGCCTCTGTCCTCGCCGGCGAGCCCAGCGCCACCTCCTCGGGGCCCACCTGGACCACGTACCTCGATGAAGACTCCAACCCACCGTGCACCTCCCAGCGCGACTGCTCGGCCGTCGAGCTGGGCATCGAGCTGCACACGACCTCTGGAAAGCCGCAATGATGAAACGTACCGACAAAATCCACGTCCCTCGCCCCTCCCAACGTCGCCTGATCGGCGCGGCGTTCACCGCGATCGTGATGCTCGCCGCGTCGGTCGCACGCGCGGAGGAGCCCGACCCCTTCGCCGCTGTGGCGCCCGCGACCCAAGCGACCAGCGCCTACGCCATCGTCATCGGCACCAACCTCAGCCCTCGCGATGCGCTCCCGACCCTCCGCTTCGCCGACGATGACGCGGCGCGGATGACAGAGCTCCTCGAGGACAGCGGGACCACCGTGGCGCTGCTCACCACCTTCGACACCGAGAGCCAGGCCCTGTACCCCGAGCTCGTGACGCGCGCGAAGCGTCCGAACTTGGAGGCGATCCGAACGGCACACGCCGACTTCATGGCGCAGATCGAGGCGAGCGATGAGGACGCCACCTTCACGATCTACTACTCCGGCCACGGTGATCTCGGCGATGACGGCCGGGAATTCTTGACCCTCGAACAAGGTCGCCTCACCCGTCATGAGCTCTTGGGCGAGCTCGTCGGCGGCTCCAAGGCCAACGTGAACCACCTGCTCGTCGACGCCTGCCGCAGCGAAGATCTGGTGTTGTCTCGTGGCGAGGGCTGGAAGTCCGATCGCGTCACGCCCAAGAACCCCGAGGCCGTGCGCGAGTACCTCGACGCCGAGCGCCTCGACGCCCACCCCAACACCGGGGTGTTGCTCGCGAGCTCGAGCGACCAAACGACCCACGAGTGGGAGCGCTATCGCGGGGGGATCTTCACCCACCAGCTGCTGAGCGCCATGCGAGGCGGCGGCGACATCAACGGGGACGGGCGCATCGAATACTCCGAGATCGGCGCCTTTGTCTCCGCGGCGAACCGCGGCGTGGAGGACCCCCGCGCGCGCCTCGACGTGTCCGTACACCCCCCCGCCGCCGATCAGCGAGCGCCGCTCCTCGTCCACAGGGACCTGCCCCAACGCCGCGTCGTTTTGTTCGTGGGCGAGGACAACGGCCACTATCTGGTGGAAGACGAGCGGGGCGTCCGCCTCGCCGACCTGCGGCGAAGTGACGCCCACCCCGCCTACCTGCGGGTCCCGAGCGGACCCTTGTACCTCGCCCGGCGAGACCCAAGGACCCGGGCCAGGGTCGAGGCGCGAATCTCCGCCGAAGACAACGGCGCGGTGCTCGCCAGCGACCTCACCTTCACCACCCGCGACTCCCAAGAGCGCGGCGCCTTGGCCGACGCCTTCCACGCCGGCCTGTTCCGGGTGGGCTACGGCCCGAGCTACTACGCGGGTTACACCGCCGCAGAAGCGCAGCTCGCGGTGGAAGATCCCGAGTGGGAGGTCCGCCGTTGGACCTCCTCCGACGGCGACACCGTCGAGGTCATCCGCCTCGGCGAGCGCGGCGATCCTGAAGGTCCACCTCCCCCACCCGACTGCGACTGCGACGACGACGACGACGACGACGACAAGAAGAAAGAGGAGAAGATCCCCAAGATCCTCTGGGGGCAGCTGACGGTGGGCACCCAGTTCACCCCCTACGGCGCCGCCGGCGAGATCCAGCAAGGGGACTCCCGGGTCACCAAGGACCAGTTCGCCGGCTTCTCCGAGAGCGGCGCTGGTCAGGCGCTGCGCGGCGTCGACGTGCGCTGGACCATCTTCGACACCGAAGACAAGCCCCGCAGCTTCCCCGAAGGCGTCGCGTACTTTCGCACCGGCTTCACCCGCGGGACCGCCACCTTGGTGCGATCACCTGGCTCCCCAGGGTTCGACGCCGGAGACGCCACGGGGATCGATTACTTCAGCGTGCCGCTCTACTTCGGCGGCGAATTCTACGCCTTCGAAGACTTCTTCATTCGCCCGTCCTTCGGGTTGGGGTTCGGCCTCGACTTGATGAATATCGAGTACCAGCGCGAGGCCATGTCGACCACCGCGGAGTTCGGCGCGGGCGTGGGCTTTGAGCTCCACGCGGGCGTGGACATCCGCATCAACAACTACATCGGATTCATGGCGGAGCTGCGCCAACAGTGGAGCAGCCGCATCAAGGTGCCCAACCTCCCCGACGTGTCGAATACGGGCCTGGGCATCACCACCGGTGTGCGGGTGGCCTTCCCCATGAAGAAATACGAGGGCAGGAGGCAATGGCGCATGCGTCGTAAAAACGCGAAGGCTGCGGCCACCGTGACACCCGGCCCCACGCCGGCGGCCAACCCCACGCCGGTCGATCCCCCCGCCGCCGCTCCCGAGCCCTCTCCCACCCCCGAAACTGCGCCCGCCCCCGAGGCTGCGCCCGCCCCCGCGGCTCCACCCGCACCTGAGACGCCCGCCTCGGCGGACGTTCTGCCCGCCCCGAATCCCACGCCTGCTTCCACACCCGATTGAGCTTCTCAAGCCTACGGACGGGGTCAACTGAGCCCCGCAGCCTCGTCGACGACGACGCCTGCGGTGGTGAACAGTCGCGCCGTAGTCCGGGAGGCTCGATCTTTTGCACCATCGCGGGGTGGTAGGCTGCGCACATGGATCGAAGCGGACCAATGAGCACATCGGTTTGGGTAGCGCGTCGTCGTGGGTTGCTCGGCGGTGGTGCGTTGGCGGCCATCGCGGCGCTGAGCATGACCGCGGTCAGCAGTGGGTGCGTCGATGACGGTGTCTGCGAGGACCTCACCCGTTCACTCGAATATTTGTACACCGCATCGCCTCAGGACATGATCACCGACGTCCACGGTCATGTGTACGTCGTGTGGAACGACAGCTTGCTCGACGAGACGATGGGTGTGATCGCCGCCTATGACGCCGCAGGTGCCGTACGATGGACCCAACAGATCACCCCCGACGACCTCCATCGTATCTGGCTCTCGTCCATCGCGACCGGTCCCGACGGAGATTTGTTCGTCTTTGGTGAACGCCAGTCCGGTGAGACCGGAAAGAGAGACGCCTTCATCGCAAGGTACGGAACGGACGGGACCGAGCGGGGAATTTTGTACCGCTCTGATACGAAACCGGTCATTGACCTCGCCATCGACCCGAGCGGCAACCTCTACGTCGTCCACAGAACCTGGTCGGCCCAATCGAGCGATCTCCTCCTCGCCAAATACAACCCCGACGGAGCGCAACAGTGGACGCGTATCCTCGGCACCACTGAGGATGAGCAGCCCCACGCGGTCGCGACCGACGCGAACGGGAACGTCTACGTGACCGGGAGGACCGAGGGCGTCTTTGACCAACCTGGCGCCACAAAATGGTCCGACGACGCCTTCGTCGCCAAGTTCAGCACCTCGGGAACTCTCCGGTGGGTGCGCCAGCTCGAGACGCCGGAAGACGACGCCGCGCACGACGTCACCACCGACGACGACGGGAACGTCTTCATCACGGGCTACACCCACACCTCCATCGACGATCAGGAGTACCGCGGGCACGGTGACGCCTTCGTGCGCAAGTACGATTCCGCTGGCGCGGTCCTTTGGACCCGCCTGTTCGGGACCCCTGTGACCGACCACGCGCAGTACATCAAGGCCGACGCCGGCGGGAGCGTGTACATCTCGGGTTGGACCGAAGGGGCCATCGACGGCAGCCAGTGGGTGCGGGGCTACGACGACGGCTTCCTCACCACCTTCGACGCCGCGGGCACCCGAGGACATACCATGCAGTTCGGCACGCCCGGCCACGACTACGCCGTGGGGGTGTCGGTGGGCTACGACGGCAATGTCTACACCCTCAACCGTTCGGAGGAGATCCTCTACGGCTTCAACCCATCCGCGTGCGCGCCCTAGGTCCGCACCGCCCGTGGGCTCGACCCTCGGAGCGCCTCGCGGCTCACATCGCCTGAGAGCTCGACCATCGGCGCGCCTCGCGGCTCATCTCTGCGCGCCTAGCGGCTCACATCGTCGCGCAGCTGCGCCGCCGTGGGCGTCCACAGCTCGCCTTGGGTGAGCAGCTCGAGTGAGTCGATCTGCGACAGGTGCGTGACACCCTCCGGCAGCACCGCCGACACCATGCGCACCTGCTGCTCCGTGTCTTGGACCTCCCACACCTGCGCCTCCACCTCGCGCGGGCTCGCCAGATCGGGTCGCACGGTCACCACCGAGGGTACGAAGTCGCGGGCCGGCGTGGGCGCCCCGAGGGTCGTCCACCACTCTTGGCTCCCGTCTTCGTAGAGCAGGCCTTGCAGCAGGTGCGTCGCCGGTAACTCGGAGGGCGGCGCGGACTCGTAATCCCACGACGTGAGCGCACGAATCTGCTCAAACGCGAGCCGCCAGCGGTAGTCGGACACCCACGAGGGATCGCAGTAGCCCATATAGTCGAAGGCGCTCGCCGGCTCGTAGCCCTTGAGGGTGCGGGTGTTGACGCCCCACACGCCGATCTCCCCGCCGCTGTAGGGATAGGCGGGATCGGGGCTGGCCGGCATATTCCCGTCGGCGCCGCAGGGGGTGTGGGCGAAGGATTGGGTGTGCCCCACCTCGTGAAGGAAGGTGCTCCACGTGACGGGCGCTTGGGCGTCGCTGAACCAGCGCCCCGCCGCGATCCGCCCTTGGGCCGCCTCCTTGGTGGGCGGCACGTTGTCGCTGGGCGCCGCACCCAAGGTCCCGGCGGCTCCGCCGCAGTCGTCGTAGAGTCCGTAGTAGTACTCGTTGGGCGCCGCGTCGTCGTCGATGCGAAGCTGCTGAAGCTGCGAGAAGAAGTTGGAGGGATCGTTGATCGACGAGGTGCGCAAGATGGGCTCTTCACGCACGGTTAAGATGATCTCTTGAGCGGGGTTTTGATCCTTCAGGTAGTCCGCGAAGCCCTGATACTGGGCGTCGGTCAGGGCGGTCATGTCGGTCTCGCAGCCCTCGGGGTTGTCGCTGTAGATCACCGGGACGATGACCGCGCGGATCTCCGCGGGCGCCTGCTCCACGCCCACCACGCTCCAGCCATCTGTCGCCTCCACCGGTGACTCCGTCTTCGGACCGTCGCCAAGCTCCCACAGCGTCACCCGGAATTCCATGTCCGCTTGGAGCTCTTCCGGATCGAGGAGCCATCCGAACGCTCCCGTCGCGAGGTCGGAGGGATCGGACGGCCCCGCCACCTCAAGCTCGAAGGACTGCACGGTCTGGGTGCCGTCGGTGTAGCGAAGGTGAAGCCGCGCCTCCATCGCGCGCGGGGTCCAGTCCGCTGGCAGGGTCCAAAAGGCCCGCAAAATCGTCTCGCGCCCGTAGATGATATTGGCGATGCGCTGCGGGCCGTCGAGCCAGGCGCCGTCGCGAGCGATGTCGATACCCACCCCCTGGTTCACCTCCACGCGCTTGATGGTGAGGCCCCCCTGCGCGGGGATCCCCTCCATGCCCAGGTCCTCTTGGGGCAGGTTGCCGTCGTCGGCGCCCCCAGTGCCGCCATCCTCTGCGCTGGCGCTCTCGCCGGATGAGCCGCTGCACCCGAGGGTGCCCGCCATCGCGAAGACTGCAAGGGACGAACGAAAGCGCCGAAAATCCATGCCCGAACCTATCAGAAAATCACGGGCAAATCGGACGCGGTCGTCGCACCCATGTGACCTGCCTCGCGCCTTGGACTCCGCCGCGCTTTCCCTGGCCACGCGATGCTACGGTCGGGCCTGCCATCGCGTATCCGTGAGCGACATCTGCACCGGGCCCTCGCGCGAGGGGCGCGTGACGCGGTAGGTCCTGCGGATCAGCCACTGCCCTTGATCGAATTCCACCCAAAGATGGGCTCCGTCATCCTGTCCGTCTTCGTCGACCCCGGCGCGGATGACGTGACCCCCCATGTTCAAATCGTCGAGCGCTTGTCTTCGCTTTGTGTCGAACATCATAAAATGATGCGACCCATAGGCGAACAGTACGTTCTCAAGTCCGGGGGCGAAGAACATGCCGCGTGGGGGCTCCACCGTCGCAAACGACTTGAAGGCCTTCCCCGTCGTCGTATTCGCGAGCTCGACCTTCGATCCTTGCGCGAGCGCGACGAAGCCCTTGCCCAACGCGATGCCCGTCACCGCGTCCGCGCCAAACTTTCGCTTCCACGTCTCGCTGCGCAGCTCGTGGCCCCACACGCTCACCCAGCCGTCCCCTTGTCCGACCGCGACGAGCTTCCCGTTCTCGTGCACCTGCAGCGCGGTGACCGTCGCCGCCGACGGGAGCACCTTGGTCACAGGATCCGCCCCCCGATCTGACCAGTAGCTCAGCGAGGACCGGTCTCCCCGGTACAGTCGGCCCGACTTGGAGACCAGCCGCGCGCTCGCGGTCCCGATGACCTGAGGCGCGTATCCGTCGGCGCTCTTGTTGCTGGCGCGCGCCTCCTTGCCGCTGCGCGGCGCCCGGGGCTTCTCAGACGCTGCGACCTTGACCGCGCTCGCGGCCGTCGCGACGGCCGGGGCGCGCTTGCTACCCAGACCAAAGCCCAGCCCTGCGGCGACCACCGCCGAGGTCAGCGCCGCGGCCACGACGGCGGTGACGCTCACGCCCCCGCTGTTGGCCCGCGGCGTCTTTTCTTGCGCGTCGTAGGCGCCCCGCAGCTCCGCGATGATCAACGCGGTCCGCTGCAAGCGATCCTGCGGCTTTTTATGGAGGCACGCCTCGACCACCTCGCGCACGCCATCCGGAACCCCCTCCTCGGAGAGCGACGCGGGCTCTTTGTAGACGATCTTGTGCAGCAGTTGAGGGAGGCCGTCCGCGTCGAAGGCTCGACGCCCACACAGCGATTCGTACAAGATCGCCCCGACCGCGAAGATGTCGGCCCGGGCGTCGAGGTCGCTGTTTTGACCGCTCGCCTGCTCCGGGCTCATGTAGTTGGGCGTCCCCATCACGATGTTGTCGCGGGTCATCCCGTCGTTGCCGTCGTGGGTGATCTTGCTGATCCCGAAGTCGAGCAGCTTGACGGTCACGCTCCCGTCTGCCTGGGAGCACACCATGATGTTGCTCGGCTTGAGGTCGCGATGGACGACGCCGGCGGCGTGGCATGCATCGAGCGCGCGGCAGAGCGGATCAAAGATCGCGAGGATCTCTCGCTTGTTCAGCGCCCCCTGCTCGTTCAAAACCACGTCCAAGGTGCGCCCTTGGAGCAGCTCCATGACCATGTACGGGCTGCCAAACTTGTCGATGTCGAAGTCGAAGACCTGCAACACGTTGTTGTGATTGATCGCGGCGGCGATCTCCGCCTCTTGCCGAAAGCGTCCGTAGGCCTCTGAATCCTTCGCGAGCACCTGATCGAGAAATTTCACCGCGAAGGGCTGGGACAAGCGCGCATGAGAGGCGCGATACACCGCGCCCATCCCACCGACAGCGATCATCTCTTCGATCCGATAGGTCCCCGAGAGCACCTGACCGATTCGGTCTTCGGGCGTCTGCGGCGCTTGGGAGAGACCAGATCCAGCGAAGGTCTCCACGGAATCGTGTCCGCCCGTTTGGTGGGCCTGACGGACCTTGCTGCCCGCCACCGCGAGCACGCCTTCGGCGCTGTGACTTGAGCCGGAGTCTGCCGCGCTCGGTCCATCGCTCGAGGATGATCCTCGCATCGCGCCCGACTGCTTCCCGTTCGCCATTGTGCTGTGGAGGCATCGACCTGCCTTTGCGCCGCTTGAGGGCAAAGGCCCTGCCTCGGCGGCTCAAAGGGGCACTTTGGCGTCTTCGCCCACTCGGCCGCACCGATCGCGGACACGATACCGGCAAGCGGCGGCAAACTGAGGCCAGTCGCCCTCCTCGATGTAGGGTACCGTCGCACATCTCCGCGGCTCCTGGCGGGCAGAGATGACGGCGACGGCGGCGAAGGAGGGGGCGCTCGAGCGCAGCAAGATTGGCGAGCACCCCGTTGTTCGCGTCATACTGAAACGAACAAACGCGAGCACCATGAAAGACTTTAAAGACAAGATCAAGCGCGGGCTCGAAGAGCTCGAACAGACCGCGAAGCGAGCGGGTGAGGCCGCGGTCGAGGCCGCGACCGCCGTGGGAAAAGACGCGAAGGCGACCTGGGAAGAGCAGGTCCGCCCGGGCCTCGAACCCATCGAGCGTGACACCAAAGCCCACGCCAAGAAGATCGGTGACGAGATCATCGACGCCGTCTCGGCGGCGCGCGAACGATTGCTCGGTCGCCCCGACGAGAGCGACGACGACTAGAGGCAGCGACTCGCGAGTATGGCGCGAAGGCCCTGGCCTCTCCTCATCGTCGGCGCCGTGCGTCCCCGCACACGGAGAGATGAGGCGGCGCCCAGGCGCTGTGGACCGAGCGTTCGGCGAGTCAGCGACGCGGACCAAGTCGACGATTCCATCGATCCTCTGTCCGCGTCCGCCGCCGGGAACTAGCGGCGCTTCTCATGGCCGGCTACCTCCCGACCGTCACCTGGCGCCGCGACCACGCGGTCCATGAAGTGAATCTCACACGTCGTGATGCACACGCTCCAATCGTGCGAGTACACACATCTATGGCCGCTCCTCGCACAGATCAAACCCCGGAGGTGCTGCTAAATTCCAAAGGGTGACAGACCAGGCTCCAGACGATTTGCATCGACCCGTCGACTTCGAAGTCGCCGCGGCGGATTACCGACACTGGCACCTCTCCGTGGACGGAGACGTGGCGCGCGTAGACATGGACGTCAACCCCGACGCGGGCCTGCGACCCGGCTACGAGCTGAAGCTCAACAGCTACGACCTCGGCGTCGACATCGAGCTCGCCGACCTCGTCCGTCGGATGCGCTTCGAGCACCCACAGGTCCGGACGGTCATCTTGTCCTCCGGGAACGACCGGGTGTTCTGCGCCGGCGCCAACATCAACATGTTGGGCATGTCCTCCCACGCGTGGAAGGTGAATTTTTGCAAGTTCACCAACGAGACCCGCTGCGAGATCGAGGACGCCACGGAGAACAGCGCCCAGGTCTATATCGCCGCGTGCAACGGCACCACCGCGGGCGGCGGCTACGAGCTCGCCTTGGCCTGCAAAGAGATCTACCTGCAAGACGACGGCAACTCGGCCGTCAGCCTGCCCGAGGTCCCGCTGCTCGGCGTCCTCCCCGGGACCGGCGGCCTCACCCGCCTGGTAGACAAGCGCAAGATCCGACGCGATCGGGCGGACGTCTTCTCCACGACCGCGGAGGGCATCCGTGGCAAGCGCGCCGTGGCGTGGAACCTCGTCGACGGCATCTATCCCCGCTCCAAGTTCCCTGAGGCCATGGCGGCGCGCGCCAAGGCCATCGCCGAGGAGTCGAGCGGTGACCTCCTCCCCGGCACGCGCACCGGCGTGCCCCTCAAGCCGCTCGCGCCGGAGATCGGCGCCAACTTTCGGCAGTACCGTCACGTGCGGTTCGAGTGGGACAGCGACCAACGCCTCGCCAAGCTCACGATTCAAGCGCCCACCGCCGACGACGTCGCGCACCTCAAAAAAGGCGCCGACGCGGTGCACGCGGCGGGCGACGACCTGTGGGCGCTGCGCGCCTACCGTGAGCTCGACGACGCCCTGCTCCACCTGCGCGTCAATCACCTCGGCATCGGCCTGGTGCTCGTGCGCGTGGAGGGCGACCCGCAGACCATCCTCGACCACGACGCCGCCCTCCACGACATCAAGGACCACTGGTTCAGCCACGAGGTGATCTTGCACATGGGCCGGGTGCTGCGGCGCTTCGACCTCACGAGCCGATCCTTCTTCGCCATGGGCGACGCCGGCACCGCCTTCGCGGGCAACCTCCTCGAGCTGTGCCTCGCCGCCGACCGCTTCTATCTGCTCGACGATCCCGACAGCCCGGTCCAGGTCGGGCTCAGCGCGTTCAACGACGGCGCCCTGCCCATGAGCCACGGGATCTCGCGACTCGAGGCGCGCTTCATCGGCACCCCCGAGCTGCTCGAGGACGTGCGCGGCAAGCACCAGCTGTTCGACGCCGAAGCCGCGGACGACGCGGGCCTCGTCACAGTCTTGCTCGATGACATCGACTGGGACGACGACGTGCGCATCGCCATCGAGGAGCGGGCGAGCCTCTCCCCCGACGCGCTCACGGGGATGGAGGCCAACCTGCGCTTCCCTGGCGCCGAGAACGCCGACTCCAAGATCTTCGCCCGCCTGACCGCGTGGCAAAACTGGATCTTCATCCGGCCGAACGCCACGGGCCCCGAGGGCGCGTTGACCCTCTACGGAAAACCCGACCGGCCCACCTTTGATTGGAACCGCGTCTAAGGGGCGCCTCGCCGCGCGACGCCCCTTAGATCTTTCACCACGAACTCCAAACGACCCCTAGGAAACAACCATGAGCATGACCGTGAGCAACGCCGTCGACCTCGACAGCAAGATCCCCAACAACGTCGGCCTGTCCGACGACCCGAAACTCAAACGCGCGCTGGAGCGCTGGCTCCCCAACTACCTCGAGTGGTGGAACGACATGGGACCCACGGACTTCGCCGACAAGCCCGTGTACCTGCGCACCGCGGTCAGCGTCGGGAACGACGGCTGGGCCCACTACGACCACGTGAAGATGCCCGACTACCGGTGGGGGATCTTTTTGACGCCCCGCAAAGACGAAGAGAGCACCATCCGCTGCGGCGACGACCTCGGCGCCCCCTCGTGGCAAGAAGTGCCCGGCGAGCACCGCAACTCCCTGCGACGAATCATCGTCACGCAAGCCGACACGGAGCCCGCGAGCGTCGAGCAGCAGCGCCTGCTCGGCCACACGGCCCCGAGCCTCTACGACCTGCGGAACCTGTTCCAGGTGAACGTGGAAGAGGGTCGACACCTGTGGGCCATGGTCTACCTGCTGCACAAATACTTCGGCCGTGACGGTCGCGACGAGGCAGAAGAGCTCTTGAACCGGCGCTCCGGGGATCCCGACAAGCCCCGCATCCTCGGCGCCTTCAACCAGCCCTGCGACCACTGGCTGAGCTTCTTCGCCTTCACCATGTTCACCGACCGCGACGGCAAGTATCAGCTGGCCGCGCTGAAAGAGTCGGGCTTCGAGCCCCTCGGGCGCTCCACGGAGTTCATGCTCACAGAAGAGGCGCACCACCTGTTCGTCGGACAGACCGGCATGGGTCGCATCATCCAGCGCTCGGCGCAGCTTGAGCGCCAAGACCCCAACGGCGACGTGCGCAACCAGGGTGGTATCGACTTCGACCTCATCCAGCGCACCATCAACTACTGGTACAGCTACAGCCTCGACCTGTTCGGTGGGGAGATCTCCTCCAACGCCGCCGACTTCTTCGCCACCGGCCTCAAGGGTCGCTTCCGCGAGAACAAGTACGACGATCACGTCGCGCGCGAGGGCTCGTACGACATGAAGGTGGTGGAGAACGGCGAGGTCGTCGACAAGTCGGTCCCGCTGCGCAACGCCATGAACGAGGTGCTACGCGACGAGTACATCCGCGACTGCGAGCGCGCGCTCCGCAAGTGGAACTCGGTGATCGAAGAAGAGGGCTGCTCCACGGTGCTCACCCTCCCCAGCCGCCGCTTCCACCGTCACCAGGGCCTGTACACCGACCACTACTTCACCCCCGAGGGCGACCTGATCGACAAGGAGACCTTCGAGAAGAACCAGCTCAAGTGGCTCTTGCGCCCCGAGGACAACGACTACCTCCACTCGATCATGACGCCCTGCTACGCGCCGGGCAAGTTCGCCAACTGGATCGCCCCGCCCGCCCGCGGCGTCGACGGCAAGCCCGGCGAGTTCGAGTACGTCCGCTTGTAGGGCTTCCAGACGACGGAGAAGAGAGGCCGGGGGATCGCACCCTGGCCTTTTTTTGTTGGTGAGGTGCTCGGTGGCCAGGCCGGAGCGTCATCGCCGACTACAGCGGCTGGACAAAGAGCCCGACGACGCAGGCGAGCCCGAGAAACCACACCAAGGTGCGCAGGTAGTCCACGTCGAGCAGGTAGGCCGCGTGGTAGGCCGCGCGGCACACCACAAAGCCGATGGACAGAATCGACGCGATCCGCAGATCGCCGCCGGCGAGGTGGTTCACCACGACCGCGGCGGCGAAGGGGGCGAAGGCCTCGTGGGCGTTGGCGTGTCCCGCGACGGCGCGCGCCCCCCACCCGCTCAGCTTCGCCTGCTGGGCGCGAGGCTGCCGGTTGTTGAACCCCTCGGGGTCTTTGGCGCGGGCGAGCAGGCCCGGGAGATGCGCCGCGTAGGTCAGCACAAACGCCGCGAACACGCAGATCATGGGGACGGTCATGACAAGCTCCTCCCGACCATCGCCGCGAGATCCAAGATCCTGGCGGCGTATCCGCTCTCGTTGTCGTACCACCCCGCGATCCGCAGCAGCGGCCCGCTCGACACGCACGCGCCGACGTCCACCACGCTCGAGTGGGTCACGCCCACCAGATCGGAGCTCACCAGCGGCGCCTCGCGGACGTCCAAGATCCCGCGCAGCTCCGGCGACCGCGCCGCCTCCGTGAGCACCTCGAGCGCCTCGGAGAGCTCGGTGGGGCGGTCGAGCGTGACGGTGAGGTCGAACATCGAAACATCAGGTACGGGGACCCGCGTGGAGGTGCCCGCCAGCTTGCCCGCCAGGGACGGCAGCACCTGCGTGACCGCGCGCGTGGCGTGGGTGGTGGTGGGCACGATGTTGAGCCCCGCGGCCCGCCCCCGACGAAGATCCCTGCCGGGCGCCGGGGCGTCGATGAGCGACTGCCCCGCGGTGTAGGCGTGCACGGTCCCGAGCAACGCCCAGCGGATCTTGAACATCTCATCGAGGGTGGAGAGCACGGGCGCGACGGCGTGGGTGGTGCAGCTCGCCGCGGAGATCACGGTGGCATCTGGTGGAAGCGCTCCATCGTTAACCCCCGCCACGATCATCGCGTCGGCCTCGCCCGGCGCGCCGAGCAGCACCCGCGGCGCCTCGCTCAAGTGCCGCTCAAGCTCCCGGCGGCGGCCGAAGGCCCCGGTGCACTCGAACACGATGTCCACGCGCTCTTTCGACCACGGGATGTCTTGGGGCGTGCTCTCGTTGAAGACGCGCATGGACAAAGGCCCCATCTCGATGCGGCCGTCGCACACCCGCACGGGGTGCGCGGCGCGCCCGTGGACGCTGTCGTACTCGAGCAGGTAGGCCAGCGCCTCCGCGTCGAGCCGATCGTTCGCCGCGACGATTTCGAGGTCCGGTCCGGGCCGGGTCGTCCCGAGCCAGGCCGGATCGGCGAGCCGTTCGAGTGCACTTCGCACCACGGTGCGCCCGATTCGCCCAAGTCCGTTGATTCCGATCCGCAGGGGTCGCATAGAGATTGAGATGGTACTTCGACCGCACGCCCTTATGTGCCTCGGACTCACGGCGACGCTCCTAAGCTGCGCGATTCCCGAAAAAGTGGGGGTGAGCCGCGGGCCGTCGCTCGTCGCGCTCACGGTCGCGGTCGACGGTGGTCCGTTCTTGATGGGCAGCACCCTCGACGAGCGGGCGGTGGCCATCGAGATCGACTACGCGAGCCTCGGCCGCGCCACCCCCGAGGTGTCCTTGTGGGTCAAAGAAGAGTATCGGCAGAGCGCCGTGGAGGTGGCTGCCTTCCGAATCATGCGCACACCCGTAACCCAACGCGACTACCTCGAGTACATGCGCGAGACCGGCGCGCCCGAGCCCTACGTCGACTCCGCGACGTGGAGTCGACAAGGCTTGGGTCGCCCCTACGCAGAGGTGAGGAAATTTCTCTGGCGCCAAGGGCTACCCAGACAAGATCGCCAGCCGCACCCCGTGGTGTTGGTAGAGCAGGCCCAAGCGGCGTCCTACTGCGCGTGGTGGGGCAAGAGCTTCGGCGTGCGCGCGCGGCTCCCAACCGAGGCGCAGTGGGAGAAAGCCGCCCGAGGTGAACGCGGCCAAGCCTACCCGTGGGGCACCAACTTCGACCCGAGCCTCCTCAACGGCGCAGAGGCGAAGTTCGACGACACCATCCCTGTCGGCAGTTTCTCCGACGCCGCGAGCCCCTACGGCGCCCAGGACATGGCGGGCAACGTGTTCGAGTGGACGAAAACGCCCTACGAAGAAGACAGCTACGTCGTCAAAGGGGGCGCCTTCTCGACCACTGGAGGGCTCGCACGCGCCGCCGCTCGGCACGGTCGCCCCGCCAACCTCCGCCACATCGCGATCGGCTTTCGCTGCGTCACACCGGCGATCAACGAGAAGGCCAAACGCCGCCGCGGCCGCAAGTAGCCCAGGGAGCCCTGAGGAGCCCCGGGGTCCCTGCGACCGCTCGCCTCGCGTCCGTCGCTCAATCTGCTAGCGTATGCGCGTGCGCCTACACTCTGTCCTCCGCTCGGTCGCGTTGAGCCTGCTCTTGTGCGCCCCTGCTGCCCTCACCTCCTGCTCCCATGGGGCCCGCGACAACGCCGCTCGTGGACCGCGCCTCCCCGACGCGCTCGAGCTCCCCGACGATCCCGAGCGCCTGCTGTACGTCGACGCGCCGCAGCGCTACCTCGACGAGCTCGCGGAGCTTGGCGACTCTTCGTCCCTCGCCCGCGGGATGTTCTCGTCGGTCCTCGGCGAGTGGGTCGGCGACGAGGCGTTCGCCCAGATGATCACAGACTCCGTCGATTGGAACCAGCCCCTGTCCATGGTGCAGCTCGGCGCGGTAGAGACCATCGTGTCGATCCCGCTCCTCGCTGAGCCCGATGAAGCGCTGCGAGCTTCCATCGACGCGCTCTCGCGCGAGGGCTCCTTCGGCGCGCGGGCGCTCACCGCTCCCAATGCAGATCCCGCCGCTCCACGGCTGGTGTGGCTCCAGGAGGACACGCTGGCCCTCGCCACCAGCGTCCGGGGGCTCGCGACCGCCCCGCTGCTTCAGCGGCGATACAACAGCGCCCCGATCCGGGTGGCCGCGCGCTCGCTCACCGGAGCCGCGCGGGTGCAGGGGTTCGAGGCCTCTGGGAGCGTCGATGCCATCGACGTGACGATCGCGGTGAAGAGCGTCGAAGAGCTGCTCTCGTCCCGCTCCGCTGGCGCCGGCGCCTTGACCTCGCTCGCCACATCTGACGCTGTGGCGCTCGGTGGAACCTTCGCATGGACTGGATCCGACGCGTGGATTCAAGACACGGTCGCCCGCATCTCCGACACCATCTCTGAGCAGCCGTTCTTGATTCGCGGCCTCGTCGAGAAGATCGGTCGGCGCGCCAATTCCGTGCTGCGAACCTGGGACGGTCGGTGCTTCGTAGGGATCTCCTCTCAAGAGGAATTGATGTTCGGCCTCGGCAGCACCGACCCTAAAAAGTCCGGCGTCGCCATGCTCCGGCTCTTTGGAGGCGTCGCGGACGACCTCTCTTTGCTCAGCAACTTCTTCGACGGCGCCCCCTCTGTCTCCCTCAAGAAAAATGTGGGTGACGCCGCTGGTGAGCCCATCCACCGCATCACCGTCGGTAATATTCGCGAACAGGTCCCCAACGAGTTTCGGCCGCTCCTCGACGAGCGTGGCCGACTCAGGCTGCACTTCGCGTTCTCAAGGCACACCGGCGCGGGGATGTTCGTCGTGGGCGGCGATGGGCTCACGACGCTTCGTGGCTGGCTCAAACAGAGCGCCGCGGCGCCCGGTCAAGCGGCGTACAAAGAGGACGTCATCGCGATCCGCACCTCCGTACCCATCTTCGCGTTGCGAAACGTGAACCGCGAGAAACTCCTCGAGCAATTCCTCACCCTGCCAACGATGTCGCGGGCGCGCGCCCTCACCGTCTCCACGAGCGGCGCCGACGCGGTGCTCATCCGCTATCGGGCCGACGACACCGCGCCGGCGCGCTCAGGCCCGGCGCAGGCCAAGGCCCCCGTGAATCGGAGCTTCGCAGGTCCGGGCGAAGACGCGGCGGCCTTCTAGCGCTCGCGAAGGGAGCCTCGCCGAGGGAGGAAGAGTCGGACCTTCCGCCATCGGCCTCCGATCCCGCGAATCTGCGGCGCTGCGCGCCGATCGCCGCGCGCGCGCGTGACTCCATCAGCGGCTGAATGCTGGCGGGCAAAGGGGCCTACGGCGCGCCCGGCGGGGCCCACGAAGCCCTCCCCCATGTCGAGGGCCTGTGAATGTGCAGGATGCGCGGCTCAGATTATTTGTGCGGGCAGGTCTTGACACTTCCCCGCCGCTGCAACATTCTCCGCTTCCCTCATGGGGCGGTAGTTAAGTTGGTTATAACGCCGGCCTGTCACGCCGGAGGCCGCGGGTTCGAGTCCCGTCCGCCCCGCCAAAGCGCCTTCCAGAATCTCTGGAGGCGCTTTGTCTTTTTGGGAGTCGCGGCCGGCGCGAGCTCCCCCTCGCGGCGCGACGTCTGCCGGGTGGGGGTCCGCGCCTACTCGCCTGTGTCCGCGTCGTAGCCTTCGCTGGACCCGCTCGTCGCATGCTCCGCAGCCTGAGCGCGTTCTCGTCGCGCCTTCGCGATAAGGCCCTCGATGCGGGCGCGCAGCGTCGCCACAGACTCTGCGCCAAAGCAGACCCCGCCACAATCTTCGATCACGTTGGTGAGCTCGCCGGCGCCTCTCCCACCGACGACCCACGGCAACGAACCGCACGCCGCCGCGTACTCTTCGCACAGCTCACGCGCCCGGTGAGCCGGCGGGGAGATCGTCAACGACAAGCCAACGACGGCCGGTTCGAGCCGCTCCACGGCGTGGCGAATGGCGCCCGGGGGCGTCCTAGCGCCCAAAATGACCGGGTGATAGCCCCATTGGGCGAAACGAAACGCGACCCCATAAATCGGGAGCGCGTGCTCTTCGTCTGCGAAGCACGCCAGCAGCACCAGCGACGCGTCCTCGTCGTGCTGAAACAGCCGCAGCATGTCCCGCGCGGCGCTCCCAAGAATCTCGCTCGCCATATGCTCTTGACCCACCGAGATTTCGCCCGCATGCCACCGGTGACCGATGGTGTGCATGCACGGAGCGAGGACCCGGTCGAAGACCATCGGCGCGCTCCCCAAGAACATCATCCGCCGCACCGCCACCTCAAGCGCCGTCGGGTCGAAGCGCTCCACAGCGTCGAGGATCGTCTCTTGGGCGCGCTCGAAAGGATCTGCGCCCGAGTCGACGGGCACCTCGGATTCGTGCTGCTCCTTCACCACGCGCGCTGCCTCCGCTGGCGCCATCCCGCTCTCGGTGAGCTCGCGGAGCTTGCGGATCACCTCGATGTCCACACCCGAGTACAGCCGGTACGACGAGTCGGTGCGCATGGGGGAGGGCACGCCATATCTACGCTCCCATGCCCTCAAGGTCGCAGCCGGGATTCCGGTCATCTCCGCCACCGCCTGGATCCGGTATTTAGAATTTTTGTTGCTCATGAAAATTGGGCCCACACGGGACCTCGTTGTCAAAGGACTGCCCGTCGTCACACCATGCCTACCACACTTTTCGTACAAAGCTTCGAAACTGCTTTCATTTGGATGATAAGGCCATGAATGTGGGCTTTCAAACGTCCTTGAATGGCCTCTCCTGCCATATTTTTGCTCGGGAAAGTCAAGCCTTGTCAAAAGTTATCTGTGGCCTAGACTCGCTGCATGCAGCCCTCCGCAGCACCCGCAGATCCCAGTCGCAGACCCCACGAGTCGGCGCCAAGACCGCACGCCGTCGTCATCGGCAGTGGGTTCGGCGGGCTCGCCGCCGCGATCCGTCTAGGCGCTCGCGGCTACCGAGTCACCGTCCTCGAGCAACGCGACAAACCAGGAGGCCGCGCCTACGTCTACGAAAAGCAGGGCTACAAATTCGACGGCGGTCCCACGGTCATCACCGCCCCCTTCTTGCTCGAGGAGCTGTGGGAGCTGTGCGGCAAGAACATGTCGGACCACGTGGATCTTCGCCCCGTCACTCCATTTTATCGGATCCGATTCGATGACGGCGACGTCTTCGATTATACGGGCGATGCCGACGAGATGATCGCGCAGGTCGAGCGGTTCTCCCCGAGCGACGTGGCCGGGTACAAGAAGTTCTACAACATGAGCCGACACATCTTTAAGGTCGGCTTTGAGCAGCTCTCGTACATGCCGTTCTCCAAGCTGTGGGACATGGCGAAGATCGTGCCGCAGATGGTGAAGCTGCAAAGCTACCGCACGGTCTACGGCATGGTGTCCAAGTACATCAAGAACGACAAGCTCCGGCAGGTCTTCAGCTTCCACCCGCTGCTCGTGGGCGGCAACCCTTTCCAGACCACCTCGATCTACTCCCTCATCTGCTTCCTCGAGCGAAAGTGGGGCGTGCACTTCCCGGTGGGCGGCACGGGCGCCCTCGTGCGAGGCCTCGTCGAGTTGATCGAAGGACAAGGAAACGCGGTGCGACTCAACACCAAGGTCAAGGAAATCCTGATCGACGGCGGCCGCGCCACGGGCGTGGAACTCTCGGATGGCACCAAGATCAGCGCCGATGTCGTCGTATCCAACGCGGACTCTGCCTTCACCTACAAGCACCTCATCGCCCCGGAGCATCGACGCACCTGGACCGATGAGAAGGTCGACAACTCGCGCTTCAGCATGAGCCTGTTCGTCTGGTACTTCGGCACCTCAAAAAAATACGAGGATGTCGCGCACCACACCATCTTGTTGGGGCCACGCTACAAGGGTCTCCTCACGGACATCTTCCGCGACAAGCACCTCGCGGAGGACTTCAGCCTGTACTTGCATCGACCGACCGCCACGGATCCGACCCTCGCGCCCGAGGGCTGCGACGCGTGGTACGTGCTGTCCCCGGTCCCGCACCTCGACAGCGACGTCGACTGGGAGACCCAAGCGGAGCCCTATCGCCAGAAGGTGATGAAGTATCTCTCCGAGACGGTCATGCCAGATCTTGAAGCACACGTCACCGCCTCCCACCTGCTCACGCCCATCGAATTCCGCGACGAGCTGTCGTCTGTCAAGGGCGCGGCCTTCGGGATGGAGCCGGTGCTCACGCAGAGCGCGTACTTCCGCCCCCACAACCAAGCCGAGGACATCGACCGCTTGTACTTGGTCGGGGCCGGCACCCACCCCGGCGCGGGGGTGCCCGGTGTACTATCGTCGGCCAAGGTGCTCGAACGCGTGGTCCCCAACGTCGCCGAGCTCGCCACCGCCGCCCATGCCTCCGCTCGCTGATCCCCCTGCGCCCTGTTTGCAGCGCGACGACGTGATCGCCTGTCGTCGCGCGCTGTCCAAAGGCAGCAAGAGCTTCTCGGCGGCCTCGTGGTTTTTGCCCCCCGCCGTGCGCGATCCGGCGGCGGTGTTTTACGCGTTTTGCCGCGTCGCGGACGACCTGGTGGACGACAGCGGTGATCCACACGGCGCCGTGCGGTCCCTCCGCGAGCGGCTCGACAAGATCTTCGCGAACGCGCCGATCGACGACCCTGTGGATCGCAGCCTCGCGGTGGTCGTCCAGCGCTACGCCCTCCCCCGCAACGTATTTGACGCGCTCGTCGATGGCTTCGTCTGGGACGCGACCGACAAAGCCTACGATGGGATCGAAGACACGGTTGGCTACGCCGCGCGGGTCGCCTCCACTGTCGGGGTGATCATGACCCTGCTGATGGACGTGCGCGACGAACACACGCTCGCGCGCGCCTGCGACCTCGGGGTCGCGATGCAGCTGACCAATATCGCCCGTGACGTCGGCGAGGACGCGAGAAGGGGGCGGGTCTATCTCCCCAAGCGTTGGCTCGACGAGGCTGGCGTCGCCGCGGCTGACCTCGGTCCGTCGCCCGTGTTTTCTCCCGCGCTTGGGACCGTGACCCGACGCCTCCTCGACCACGCCGCCGACCTGTACGAGCGCGCGGAGCCGGGCATCCCGCGGCTGCCTCGCCGCTGCCGAGCGGCGATCTACGCGGCGCGGCTGATCTACGCGGACATCGGACGCGTGATCGCCTCGCGGCGCTACGACTCCGTCTCTGCGCGCGCGATGACGAGCCTCCCACGCAAGCTCTGGCTCATGGCCCGCGCGCTCTTGCGTCCGCTGCCACCGGCGCCCGTCACCTCGGCCCCGCTCGAGCAGACCGCCTTCTTGCTCACGCAGATCTCCAGCGCGACCGCTCCCGCACCTCCGCGCCGGCACACGGCGCCCCCCTAGCCGCTCACTCGACGAGCCAGCGCCGAATCCGGAACGGGAGCATCGCCCGCACCACGGGCTTGCGCCACCGGTCCAGGTCGATCGATTCATGGACCGCGTGAACCCTGTGGCCGTCCAGCGTCGTCTCGATCAGCTCCCGCGTATAAAACGGCGCGTCTTCGAACGCTCGAAGCACGCGCGCGCGGCCCCCCGCGTCTGTGCGGGTCGCTCGACTCACGCCCCAAAAGCCGCGCCCGAGCGGCTGGGTCTGCAACGCCGCGTCTGCGTAGCGCCACGATCCATCAGCGTCGAACACCATGGCCCGCTCGTACGCCGCGCCACGCCGAGGCACCGCGTCGTAGAGCACCGTCGTCTGACCGTCGCGGCCCTCTGCCCGCGACCAGTCCCAGCGGACGAAACCATCGGCGAGGGGCTCCACACCAAAGTTGCTGTCGAGGTACGCCGACCCTGAGAAACAAAGCCGCGGTTCATCCATTTGAACACTCGCGGTGGCGACGGGAGCGATGGGCCACCAGCGATGGCGCCCGTCGGGATCGATCGCGAACGACACTCGCGGCGACGCTCTATAAGCGACGCGAATCGTGCCGCGAACGCGCCGCCGGCTCCAATAAGCGGCGGCGCGCTCGTCCACCTCCACCACGAGCTCACCGTCCTCCCAACGCGCTCGACTACGGCCCATCTCGAGCCGCTGCTCGCGTCGCTCGACCCCGGCTCGTCGGTGCTCACTGAACGCCCATCGACGCTCATTCGCGCCGTACACCGCCACGTTGACCGCGCAATAATCCTCGGGGTGCGCGCCCTCGCCCTTGCCCAACGCGGCCGCATAAAACGGGGAGAAAACCGAGCCGACGAACAAGATGACGGTCAGCGCGTCGCGCCCGTCGTCCGAGACGACGTCGAGATACCACCAAAGGTAGCCGCCGGGGTCCACCCGTTGGTCGAAGCGAGGTCCTTGCGCACTTCGTTCGCCGCGATGCGGCCCCCCATCGTGACCATCGGCACCCCCGCTCCCGGATGGACTCCCCCCCCGACCAGGTACAGTCCGCGAATCTTGGTCTTCGCTGTGGGTCGCGAGAACGGCGCCAACGTGCGGTGCGTCGCCGCACCGTAGAGCGCCCCCCCGGTCTCCGGAAACAGCTCGTGGAACTGCGCGGGCGTCGTGACGACCGACACCTCGTCGTGAAGTTCGAGGCCGCAGCGGGTGAGGAGACGTGTCGCGTTGTTTCTGCATTGGTTCACCACGTGGTCGCTAAAGCGCGCTTGATCACCGTCGGCGGGCGCGTTGATCAACAACAGCAGCCGCTCTCGCTGTCCCGTCGAACGCTCCTGAGACGGCGCCCTGTCTTGCGCACAAATGTACACCGTAGGCTCAAAGGGCACCTCACGCGCGCCCATCAACGCCTCGAACTCGGCCGCGTAATCGTCGGAGAAAAATACGTTGTGATATTCGAGGTCCACGCCCGCAGGGCGCGCGACGCTGCACCACGTCATCGCAGAGAGCGAGCGCGCGCGCGGTGGCATCGGTCGCCCCGCGCGGGTCGCCCCAACCCCGAGGCGCCCCGCTGACAGCGCCGCGGGATCGACGTTGCTCACCACCGCGTCGGCCTCCAGCGACTCGCCTGACTCGAGGATCACGCCGGTCGCGCGCCCTCCCTCGCAGCGAATCTCGCGCACGTGCGTCGCCGTCCGAATCTCTACGTGGAGGCGCTTGGCCAGGTCTTCCACAGCACCTGACAGCGCGCGCATGCCCCCCTTCGCTGTCCACACTCCGAGCTTCTCGGCGTGGGCGATGAGGTTCAAGGTCGCCGGCGCGGAGAACGGTGACGAGCCATAGTAGGTGGCGTAGCGCCCGAACAGCTGCCGCAGTCGAGGATCTGGGAAAAACTCGCCGAGCGCCGACCACATCGTACGTCGCCAATCGAGGCGTCGAATGGAGGCCGGTCCGCGCATCCCGATGGTCCACGCCGCCCGCAGCAGACTCGGCTTGGACGCGCGCATCACGGGGTGCTCGACCTCTTGATACAGCCCCCGAGCGTAGGTGACGAAGCGTAGGTAGCCGCGCGCGGCATCTCCGCCGAACACTCGGGCGACCTCCTCCTCGGCTCGCCCAGCGTCCGCGAAGAGATCGAATTGGGTGCCGTCTGGCCAGGCGTGACGGGCGAGGATGTCTAGCGGCGCGAGCTCTAGGTGATCTTCAAGGTGATCTCCAGCACACTCGAACAGATCCTCGAACACATCTTTCATCGTGATCACGGTGGGCCCCGCGTCGATCCCTCGACGCTCCACCTCTACGCTCCGAACCTTCCCCCCGACCGTTTTTGCGCGCTCGATCAACGTGACTCGCGCCCCGCTCGCCGCGAGATCCACGGCCGCCGACAGCCCGCCCATGCCCGCGCCCACCACCACGACATGAGGCGTCACATGCGCGTTCTCGTTCACAGTTCGCACAGAGCGCACCTTAGCACCCTCTCTCATGCCGCAAGGAACATTGACAACAAGCGGACGTGCGCCAAACTTGCGGCGATGGCGGCACACTTGCTTCTGGAATCGGGATTGAGAGACGACTTAAGGAGAGTCTCAGACGGGCGGAGCGTCCCACCGAGACTCGCCGCAGCCATGCGACACGCCTGCCTCGGAGGCGGGGCCCGCTTGCGCCCGCTGCTGTGTCACGCCGTCAGCCAAGCCGGTGGCGGGACGGACGAAGATGCGCGCGCCCCCGCCAATGCGATCGAGTTTTTGCACTGCGCATCGCTCGTCCACGACGACCTCCCATGCTTCGATGATGCCGCCGAGCGCCGCGGTCAACCCTCGGTCCACGCGGCCTACGGGGAGTCCCTCGCCGTGCTCACTGGCGACGCGCTCATCGTGGGTGCGTTTCAGACGCTGACCAACAAAAGCGTCAAGCCCGCACACCTCCCCGCGCTCTTGCGCCGGATCTCCGATGCGGTCAGCGCAAACCGAGGGATCATCGGCGGACAGGCGTGGGAGTGCGAACCAAACGTCGTGTTGACCCGATATCACCGGGCCAAGACCGGCGCGCTGTTTGAAGCCGCTGCGCGGTGCGGTGCCATCGTCTCCGGGCAGTTCGAAGACCACTGGGCCGACTTTGGAGCGCTGATCGGAGAGGCGTACCAAGTCGCCGACGATCTGCACGACGCGCTCGAAGCCCGCGGTATGGGGAAGCCTGCCGGCCAAGATCGCGCGCACGGTCGCCCGAATGCCGTCCTCACGCTAGGGCTCCCAAACGCCCTCGAGCGCCTCGAACAACTCCTCGACGCGGCCTTCGACGCCGTCCCCGAATGTCAAGATCCGCGGCCCATCAACAGCTGGCTCGCGGCCGTCGCGGCGCGCTTGCAGCCGACAAACGTGCAGCTGCCGTCGGAGGATCCTCTCTGTGCTGAGGCCACGCTGCCCGACGCGATCGGTGAAGACCTGCACGCTCCTCGCTAACCGCTCGACGTGTCGGTGGTGCCGCTCGACGTGTCCCGCTCCTCGAGGATGAGCGACTCCTCAAAAATCACATCGTCGCTCCATTCGGCGGGGACCTCCGGTGTCGACAGCGCAGACTTCATGAACATCATGCGCGCGCTCACGAGATTGAAGTAACGCTGCACTGGCCGCAGCGCCGTCGCCCCTTCACAAATGGCGAGCGCACGGATCGTCGCCTCCGCTGTGCTCATCCGTCCGGGATCGGACTGGGATCGCACCGTCCACCGCGTCACAGGCCCCGGCGGCAGCTGGAAAGTCGGCAGCGAGCGCAGCGCGTCGAGACGCCGCCGCATCCTCCTCGCCTGCGCCCACGTCCCGTCGACCACCACGATCCCGCGGCGGCGATCTCGGCACGAACCGCGGCGGAATTCGTCGACGCCGAGCTGTCGCGGGGCGTCCGTCACCTGTGCGTCGTCGGTGCGCGGAAACAGCAAGCACCAGTCCACTTCACCGGCCGACGTAAACGGAGCTGGGTCGAACTCAGCGCCCCGCACGGCGTAGCGTGTGACCGCGCAGTTCGGCAAGCACGCGGTCAAGATTCGCACCGTATTGGTCGGTTTTCGGCAATCCTTGTTGTGCTGCACCACCACGATCGGCGTGCCGAGCTCCACGCGCGGTGCGCTCTCACACGCGCACAGCGTCTCGTGCAACCCGCACCGCTGACACCGCGTCGCCTGAAATCTCCGTTGACCGCCCATTTCCCGGTGGGTGGACAGTAGACTCACCTTGAGCCACGGTAAAGCCCACGGCACCGCCATTGCCCCTGAGGTGATATCCTGCCGTGGCTCTTTCGAGGACTACCCGTCGTGATGCAAACCTGTTCTTCCTGCGGCCGCGCTGCGCTCCATCCCCTCTCCACCACCACGTGTCGCCGATGCGGCCATTTCATGGGATTCGCGCCACCCGAGCCCGTCGCCCATATTGGCAACGAAGACGACGAGGATTTTGACATGCCAGGCGTGTCCCTCGACCTCCCTCCCATGCCGGCGAGCGCCAAGAGTCCGCCCGCGGACGACCCCGAGAACGAGGGCAGCGCGCGCGAGATCGAGTTTGAGGAAGGGGCGGCCATCGGCATCGGCGCGGGGTCACTCGACGAGAGCCCAATGGAACTCGACCTCCCTCATCCGGACGGTGGCATGGGTCTCGGCGGGTCCGAAGATGAGCTCCTCGGTGGCTCCTTCGACGACGACCTCAACCTGCCCACACCGCTCGAGGACCTGGACCTGCCCACACCGATCGAGGATCTCAACCTCCCCACCCCCATCGCCGACTCGCGCCAAGCACCCCCCGAATTATCCGCCGCTTCCGCCGCCGCTCCAGACACCGTCGAAGCGCTCGAGCTCGACCTTGACGCGCTCCCGGATCCCAGCGCGCAGAGCATGGCTCGCGGCCGCGGCTCCGCCAACCTCGTGGACGCCCACGAGACAGACCACACCTCGCCCGTCCCGCTCGAGCCCCCGAGCGAGAACAATATCCCGCTCCCGACCTCCCCCTTCACTTCGCCGGCGCCCGCCCGCTCCGTGTCCGCTGGCCTCAAGATCGGAGTGTTGACGGCGCTGGTCGTGGGTGTTGGCGGCGCCGCGTACGCGACAGGTGCGCTCGATGAGTTCTTGCCGCTCATCACAGGCGATGAAGCTGCCACCACACCTGCGCATAACCCTGACGCGGAGGCTGACGTTCCGACCACCGAATCCCCGATCGCCGCTCCCCCGAAGGGGGAATCGGTCGAGCGCGATCCGGCGATCCTCGAGCGGCTCGTCCTCGACACACCGCAGGGCTATCAGCAAGCTCAAGCCCTCGCCGAACAAAAAGCAGACCGAATTGGCGAGGCAGAGGCGGTGCTTCTCCGGGCGCTGCGCTACGGCCCCGATCCGGTGCTCGCGGCCAAGGGGCTGAGCATGGTCGACAGCCTCGGCACGGATCCTCGCCCAGAAGTACACCGGGTCGCGGGCCTCGGCCACTTGGTCCAATCGAACCCGATTCAGGCGCTCCCTTTGTTCGACGGAGAAGACGCGCGCTCACAGCTGTACCGCGCGTGGGCGCTGCACGAGCTCGACAAGTTCGTGGAGGCGCTCACAGTGATCGGAGGGATCGCCGAATCTGCGGCGCCCGACGATCTCGCGACCGCCCTGACCCACGCCGAAATCCAGTACGACGCGGGGGATCCAAAGGGACTCGACGCGCTGATCTCTCTCCATGAGGCGAACCCGTCTCACCTCGGAATTTGCGAGGCCCTGCTCCGCGCCGAGATCAACGCGGGCGCCCTCAGGAACGCCGCCGAGCTCGCCGACGCCCTCCCGTCGATCGAGACCACGAGCGAGGCCCACCAAGCCATCCTCGTGGGCCTCCGCGCGAGCCTCGCCATGCGCAAGGGAGAGATCGCTGTCGCAGCGCGCCTGTTTGACGAGGCGATCAAACGCTCTGATAACCGCGACCTCGCGGTGATGCAGCTCGAATTCTCGAACGCCGCAGGCCGCTATCGAGCCGCGCGGCAGAACGCCAATCGCATCCTGGCCGAGAGCCCCAAGGACATCGACGTGTTGTTCCAGGGGGCGCTCGCGGACATCCGCGCGGGGGAAGGAGAGGATGCCCTCGCGAAGGCTGCGACGCTCTCCGAGCTCGGCGCCACGCTCAAGAGCGGCGAGATCCAAACCCGGGTGCTCGGCATTCGTGACGACCGCGCGGGGGTGCGCAAGCTCATCGGTGAGCTGGCGGAGCAAGACCTTTCCTTCGTCGCCGCGAGTGTCGCCGACGCGCGACTCCAGACGACTCGTCGCAAATTCGCCGACGCGCTCGCGACCCTCGACACGCACGTCGAAGCGCTCGAAAAAATCACCGATGACATGCCCCTCAAGGCCAAGAGTCTGTCGCGACTCCACCTCGGACGAGCGAAGGTCTACGCGTCGATGAGTGAGTGGGCCAAGAGTCACGACGCAGCGAAGCGCGCGCTCAAGGAATATCCGGGAGAAAACGACGCCCTGCTCGCCCTTGGCATCGCGCAGATTAGCGGTGGGCAGAAGAAGTCGGGGGAGAAGGCGCTGCTTAAGCTGTTTGAGCGGACCTCCGGCTACCCGGGGCTCACCGCCCCCCTGGGGAAGATCCTCCTGAAGAGGAATCGCCTCCAAGAGCTTGAGGACATCATCGGCTCCCAACTCGCCAAGCCGGAGGATTCGAGCGAAGAGCTGGTCATCACAGGCGCCCGACTTCGCCTCCAACAAGATCGACTGGAAGACGCGAGCGCGCTGATCGACGTGGTGTTGGCGATGAACCCGACCTCGTGGGAGGCCCACATGGTGAAGGGTCAAATCCTGATTCGCACTGGCGACTTTCCAGGGGGCTTGCTCGAGCTTGAACTCGCGAATCCCAAGCAGCCCTCCGCCGAGCTCGAGATGTGGCGCGGCCAGGGCTTCGAGTACAACGGCAGGGTCAAGGACGCGACCTTGGCGTACCAGCGCGCCGTTGAAATTGATCCGCTATACGACGAGGCCGCGGCGCTATTTGGTAGACAGCTCGCGTACGCCGGGAGCGCACAAAAGGCGATCGAGGTGCTTGAGCCGCTGGTGAAGCGGAGCAAGAAGTTTAGCTACGCGGTCACCGCCATCGGCCTCGCAAAGCGGGACATTGGCGACACCAAGGGCGCGCTCGAGGCGTTCGAACGCGCCGCCCGCCTCGACGCTCAAGACTTCGAACCGCTGTATTGGGCCGGGCGACTCTACGGCAACGCCAACAAGCACAAGGACGTGATCCGCACCCTCGCGAAAGCCCGGAAACTGATCACCAAGGACGATCCATACTTCTTCGATCTCCTCAAGCGCTTGGGCCACGCTCACGAAGCGCAGGGCGACCGCGGGGCGGCGCGCTCGATCTACACGGTCTACATCGACTCGGCACCCGAAGGTGAGGCGGGGCTGCCGTCTGTCAAACGGAAGCTCTCGCGCCTGTAACACCCGCGCATTCCTGAGCCGCCTCGACCCCTGGTTGAGAGGCGAATTGGAGGGGGAGACGCGACTTCACTCCGATCTTGTAAGTTCGCCTCGGTTCGCGGATACTCCCAGGCCAACGCTCGGGGGAGTGGTCGAGTGGTTGAAGGCACCGGACTTGAAATCCGGCGAAGTTGAAAGGCTTCCGTGGGTTCGAATCCCACCTCCTCCGCCAACGAAGTCCGCGCTCGAACGCGCACGAGACCGCCCGACTTGGGATTCTCGTGCGCGTTTTGAGTGAGAGTTGATCGCGCCAAAGCGCCGCCTTGTTCGCGGTCGTTTCACGCCGCGGACACCCGACGAACAGCGTCCTCCGCGACCCTCGATGCGGCCCGGCCCCGGTGCGCCGCCCTCGCGGCGACAAATCCGGCCGGCACCTCGATTCGCGTCTCTCCAAATCGCGCGACCGACGCTCGCTCGTCCGCGTCAGATTGAGACGTCGACACACAGCGCGAAAATCTTCATATGGAGACGACGACGCGAGCTTTCAGCGCCCGTGGGTTCTCAAAATGATCAGGGGTTGTGTGCGCAACTTAAGACGTCTCGTTGAAGGAGCGGCGAACACTCCTACCTACATGACAGCACACGAGCGAGCATCAAATACTCCAAACATCGATCTTCGGCGAGATTTCGCGCATAGTTGTAAAGGATGAATGCGATCGCCTACGTCTTGTCGCCGCCCGTCGCGACTCATGATGCGATGGAGAGAGCGCTTCAACATATTGGTTTTAGGCAGCGGAGATTCACCAGCAGCAAGGCGCTCATCGACGCGCTCTATCACGGTCAACCGAGCCTCGTGTGTCTCGACGTGGGCGAGCTCGGCGGCGACCCCTACGATCTTGTTCGTCAAATCCGTCCACGGGCGCCGCTCGTCCCCATGATGATTCTCACAGCACCAGAAGACGACCTTAGTAAGGAAATATTCCTTCAGCTGGGTGCGGACGATTGCTCCATTCGAACCGTCAACACGGAGGTGCTCGCCCACCGAACCCGCTCGTTAATGGCGCGAACACAGGCGGAATACTCCGACGCGAATAACTCTGGGACCTACGCCCTCGATCTCGACGACGCGCGAACACTCGCTCACGAGCTCAAGAACGAGCTGCATCCGCTGCGCATGTTGGTGTCGATGCTCGAAGACCCAAGCCACCCCCACCGCGAGCTGGTGCCTTTGATGAGACAAGCCGTCGACCGGATGTGTGTACAGGTTGAAGATATGCTCGACGGCGCCCCTCAAGGCCGCCGGGATGTCGCCTCTGATCTCTTCACGGTGTGCTCCAACTGCTGCACCATGTTTCAGTCAGCCTACCGTCACCGCGACGATCTTGAGATCAAGTTCTCCAGCACTTTCTCAGCCGGCGACGCCATCCTCAACGTCCGCCCAGGGGTGTTGCATCAGGTCCTCTCAAATCTCGTCGGCAACGCCATCGACGCGCTCTTGAGTTGTGACCGACCGATGTCGAGGGTCTGGCTTCAAGCGGACACAGACTGGTCAGTCGCGATGATTCGCATCGGTGACAACGGCCCGGGGGTCGCACCGGAGATTCGAGCGCAGATGTTCGAGCGCGATTTCACGACCAAGGGTGAGGACGGGAGCGGCATCGGGCTCTCTGTGGTCCGTCAATTGATCTCGAAGCTCGGCGGTAACGTGGACGTGGTGAGCGACCCTGGGCGCGGCACCGTCGTGACCGTGGCGCTCCCGATTCGTTGATCTGGGTCTGCTCACGCGTCGCCCCGCCGCTTCGCCTCCCTGAACACATCGCGCAGCATCGGTCTCGTCAACCTGCCCGTGAACGTGTTGAGTTGGCTGGGGTGAAAGCACCCCAAGAGCTCATATGGACCCACTCGTACGCTCACGCCATGCCCAAACTTTGGTTTGGGCGTCCGCGGATATCCTCGCTCCCGCAGCGCCCAGAGCACCCCGTCCCACGCGAACCCGCCGAGCGCGACCACCACCTTGAGGTCCTCACCACATAAATCGATCTCTCGCGCGAGGTAGGGGCGACACGCGTCCCGCTCCTCCCGGAGCGGCTTGTTTCCCGGTGGCGCGCAGTGGACGACGCCACTAATCCGAACGCCGTACAGCTCTTGCCCGTCCTTGCGCGACGTGGACCTCGGGTGAGCGCACAGCTCCGCCGCATGAAGCGCCTCGAACAGCCAGTCACCGGAGCTGTCCCCCGTGAACATGCGACCGGTGCGGTTGGCCCCGTGGGCCCCCGGCGCGAGCCCGACCACCAACACGCGCGGATGATCATCACCGAACGACGGCACCGGCTTGCCCCAATAACGCTGGGAGCGGTACGACGCTCGTGGGTTCTCGACGACGCTCTCACACCACGCGCGCAGCCGCGGGCAACGCTCGCAGCGAACTATCTCGCGGTTCAACCCCCGCAACGTCCTCGCGCCACGACGACTCATGACCGGCGCTCCTCGACGTGATCGGCGAGCGCCATCACCGTCGCCGCGACCACGTCAGCCTCGAAGGCGCACGACGGGACTGCCGAAGCTCCGCGACTGTTCGCGCGGAGGACGTGCGCGGTGGCGAGGCCGAAGGCGCGAGCGGGCGCGAGATCATGGAACGCGCTCTGTCCGGCGTGCAACCACCCCTGGCGCGTGGAGGTCTTGGCGCGACGCAAGACATCAGCCGCTCGCTCGAAGACCCGTGAGTCGGGCTTGTATGCCCCGACCTGCTCCGCCGTCACGACGGTCGAGAATGGGGCATCGAGACGACGAATGGTGTGCGCTACGAGCTCGTCATCCACATTGGAGATCAGGCCGATCGGGACGCAGGACGCGATTCGTCGCAGCCCCTCCGTGGTGTCGGAGAAGATCGGCCAGCTGTGAAAGGTGTCGAGGAGCACCCCGGCGTCGTCGGGCCGCGGTGTGAATCCAAGATCTTTCGCCATCTGGACGAAGGTCCGACGCAGCACCTCGGCGTAGCGAATGAAGGGGGTCTGCGCTTCGATCGCGGCCTCAGCCCTCGCGAACGCCTCCAGCACGCGACGCGAGTCGCGCTCGACCCCGTAGCCCGCGAGCAACGGCAAGACCGCGGACAAAATACCGGCCTCCCAATCTACGAGGGTTCCGTAGCAGTCAAAAGTGACGACCTGAATCCCCGGAGAGTCCACGCCCCATGGTGCCGATATTCGCTGCGGCTGTCACGCTCTAAAGACCCACGCAGTCACGTGACCTCCTCCGAAATCCACCGGCTCTTGCTCTGGGCGGCCGCCACCAATCGAACCTTTGAGGAGCGGCGCGTCGGGTCTTCACGCCAGCGGGTGCGCTCCGGCAAGTGGTTCCATCGCGGACGGCGTCACACGATCACACCCGCAGGCGAGGCGTCCTCGTCTGCGAACGTCGAACACATGATCCCGAAGAACCATGGCGGCGAGGACTCCCTCGATAACTTCGCCATCGCCTGCACCCGATGCAACGTCCTCGAGGGCTCGCGCCTCGACTGCCGGCGCTGAAATGATCCGGTCTCGCAGCGGGTGATCACACCCTGCGAGACCGCCGCGTGAACCCCAGGCGAGCGCCCCCCGCGTGCCTCAACCTTGGCGCGAAGCCGCCGCTTTGAGCCCGCCAATTCAACGTCAGGCGCGCCGCGAGACACGCTACACTCCCACGGTGCACCGACGCTTCACAGCAGCGCAGTGGATGCTCTTGCTCGGGCTCGCCATGTGCACCGGATGTGGGCCGGGGACCGCCGCCCTCGCCGCCTTCGCCATCGGGAGCGGCGTCGGGCTGCTGTTGGTGTCCCAACGTCGGGCGGAGCTCGCGCTCCACCAAGCTGAAACCCTCCGCAGAGCGCTGGAGTCGGGTCAACAGCGCAGCATCGAGCAGGCCCTTCGACGCCGCCTCGCGATGAGTGAAGACGGTGGGGTCAGCCCGGAGCGACAGTGGCTGGCCCGCGCACAGCTCGGGGGTCTATTGGTCGCGGAGTGGCGACTCGAAGAAGCATCCGAAATCTACGCCGCCGATGACGCGGACGCCCCACCGATTTTGCGGGCGCTCGCGACGTTTGGACGCCATGAGATCGCGACCTTGAGCGCCACCCCCTCGC
>JAAZXR010000032.1:0-4547 GCA_014240065.1 Myxococcales bacterium | reverse complement strand
GGCGCTCGCGACGTTTGGACGCCATGAGATCGCGACCTTGAGCGCCACCCCCTCGCAGGATCTACTCGAGCAAATTCGCGTCGACAAACGCGACTGCCTCACCACCGTCCCGTCACCATTTCGTGCCCAAGCGACCGTCGTCTGGGACGCGCTCGAGGGCTTGTGCCTCGCGCGCATGCGTCGCTTCCACGAGGCGATCCCGCTCTTGCGCAGCGGGGTCGATCAGGTCTTGGACCTCACACCAGCGCGGATCGTCTACATCTATCACCTCGCACAAAGCTACGAGCGAGTCGGTGAATTGTCAGAGGCTCACCGCTACTACGAGCTCGCGTCGGCGGCGTCACCTGGCACGCGGCTCGCCAGCGATGCGGAGTCGCGGCACCTCGCGCTCGGGCCCGCCGGTGAGAGGAGCGGCTTTCGCGGCATGCTCCCAGAGGCGCCAGAAGCGTTCGAGCCTCCCGCGATCACTCCGCCGGTCACGGACGCGCCGGCGGCTCACGAAGACGTCGTCGACGCCACCATCGACGAGGCGCCACCGACCGCAGGATTCCCCGCGAGCTCAACGAGCGACCGCGACGCCAACTGCCACATCGACCCCGTCGATCCTCCGGATCGTGGGGGTGAAGACCCGGGTGATCTTGGCGGTCCTTCACCCGCGGACCCGTCCACGCGAGCGGCCTCGAGTGTGAAAAAAAAACGCGAAACGTGAGCCACGCTCCGCGCACGTACATGCGCGATTTTGTACGAGACCACCCCTGCGAGACGCGTGAGCTACCTCGCCGTGCAGAAGCGTTCACACTGCGTTCAAACCGCGTTCAACACGATCTTTGCGGGGCTGCCGATGATGAGAAACCGGCCCGTGGGTGCTACGATCTTCGCGATGCGGATGTTGGAAGATGTCCGACTGCGGCTTCACACCGCGGTCGACACGATCGGCCACGGTTTCGACTATGCGCGACACCTCGTGCGCGGCAATCGAATCCCCATGCAGCGCGCCGTGGTGCAAGCGGACGCGCCTCCCGTGATCCTCGTACACGGATTTCTGGGGACCCGCGGCACGATGCTCCCGCTCACCCGTCGGCTGCAGAGTGAAGGACGCGCGGTCTTCACCTACAGCCACGGGACGTTTCAGACGGCGTCACTGCGACGATCGGCGATGCTGCTCGCGAAACGAATTCGAAGAATCTGCGAAGACCTGAACGTCTCGCACGTGGATGTCATCGGGTTTTCAATGGGAGGGCTCGTCGCCCTCCACGCGATCAAATTTATGCAATCCGACCGTCACGTGCGGAGGCTGGTCACCCTGGGCAGCCCCTTCGACGGCACCTGGGTCGCGCTCGCAGGCATCGCCACGCTCGGCGCGATCAGCCCGTCGGTGTGGCAGGTTCTCCCGGGTTCGAAGTTCTTGCGCGAGCTCAAAGATGCGCCGACACCTTCGCATGTGAAGATTCGACAAATCCACGGAAACTCCGACACCATCGCGCCCGTCCCTGCGCGGCTCGACAGCGTCGCGAGCCGTGACTGCCTCGTGTTGCCGGGTGGCCACTCCACACTCGTCGTCGCCGACTACGCGTTTGAGGCGATTCGAGAATTCATCGCGCCCGCTCCTCACGGGCGCTCGATCCCTGGCTTCCGCGACCTCCAAGATCCGGCCGACGTCTACCTTCAAGAAGCCGATCTCGCCTACGCGGAATAGGCCGGCCGCCCGCGTGGGTCGCCCCCTCTCCCCGTTCGGATCAACCGTAGTTGATCATGCCGGCCGCCGCGAGCTCGACGGCACGGGTGCTCAACACCACGTCGTCGTCATCGAGGAAATCCAAAATCTCGGACCAATTTTTGCCACACGCGACCGCGTGGAGCATCTCCAGCTTCGAACCGTCGAGCGTAGACCACGGGGCGTCAGCCGGCAGCTTGAGCGCCACGGTCGATGTCGGGAGCTTCTTGCGCTCCGCGAGGTGCGCCAACTCATCTTGAATGCGCGCGGCCTCCATCAAGAGATGATCGAGTGGAATGGAGAGCTCATCTTCAACCTCCTCGACGAGCGCCGAGTCGAGGCTGAACGTCCCTTCGGTCCATCCGAGCATCCGCAGCAGCGCCTTTTGTGGGCCGACCTTGCTGCCCTCGATCCGCGCGTAATACACCTGCCCCTCTCGCAGCGAGAGACTCCCAACATTCGCACCTTGCACGACGAGCGAACCCGTCTTGCGACTGGTCGCGAGCCACTGGAGAACATCGGTCAAGGGGATGTCACCGAGGGAGCCTGTCATCGACTGACCGCTCGCTGTCTCTTTTTTGTTCTGTCGGAGATTCGCGCGGCTTAACTGGCTGGCCGGAAGCAAGTCGACGCGAATCAAGCTCGCCCCGATCACGATGCGGTCTCCCTTTTCTAGACAGTGTTGCGCCGCCTTATGTCCGTTGACATGCGTGCCGTTTCTAGATCCAAGATCGGTCAACCATACGCGTCCGCGATGGTGGCTGAACCGAGCGTGCTTGCGCGAAACCGCGTCGTCCTTGAGCACCAGATCCGATTCACTCGAGCGACCAGTGAGATGCATGGCGTCCGGAA
Source organism: Myxococcales bacterium (assembly GCA_014240065.1). Classification (GTDB taxonomy): domain Bacteria; phylum Myxococcota_A; class Polyangia; order Nannocystales; family Nannocystaceae; genus JAAZXR01. Next base: position 1,981 of record JAAZXR010000032.1, on the reverse strand, counting down.
GCAACGCGTATTGTTCACCTTCATATCGTCCCGAGACAAACTGCAACACATGAATGTCTGAGGTCGCTCCCATCCATCTATGTTCTACAAAACCGTTGCAATCACGTCCACGAGCAAGTGCACGCGCGGAGTGGTATTTTTTGCGTCTACCGTGAGCCCGGAGGCAGCCGCGCCCTCCGTGAGACTCGCGAACGGTCGCGCAGGAACGTCTACCAAACCACACATAACCCCACCTTTGACGGACCGATGACGGCGGCGTTGGTCTGGCGCGAATCGACGGCGTCACGGCGTTGAAACCGCGAGATTCGAAGAGTAACGACCTCAGCGCCGGCGCGAGCGTCTTGGCTTCGACGTGGCCGCCTACGCGCGGCGCGTCGCTGTCATCGCGCGAGCGTCCAACGATGAGGCTCGGATCGGCGGTGCGCATTCTACGCGGCCGTCAACATGGAAGGACGCCCGCGAACGCCCCCGAACGTCGATCCTCCCCCATCCATCGTCAAGGCTCGAATAACACGCTTGGTACCAGCGTCGAAGGATCGCGGCTTGAGATGTCTGCGCGCCGAGGCAACACTTGGAATCGGCGTAGGCGTCCTCGTCACCGCCTTGTTGTTATGCCCACTCCACGAAAATCATCTTCTCCGCTCCTCCTTCGAGTCGCGGCCTGCCTCTCGTTGCTGACCGCGGGTGGATGTGCCGCGCGGGCACAAGGCGACGCCACCGTCCGCGCTGGAACGCAGCAACAAGCCTACGCCAGCGTGTACACCAACCCTGGCGCCTCGTCGCTGCAAGCGAGCGGGACCGCGGTCGTGCGCGACGCCGACGCCCCGCCGCCATCGTACGCGACGCAAGCAGCTCAGTTCGAGCAGGTCGGCGTGCTCGAGTCGTCGTACGCGGAGCCAACCCAAGACCTCCCGACGCTCGTCGGATACGACAACCTCTCGTCTGGAGACCGCGTCCCGGTCGTCGTCTACGTCCACACCTATCCCGATCCGGTCGAGACCTACGCGCGCGTCCAATGGTCGGGCCGCTGGTACTACAACGTCCAAGGATCGATGGTCTATTGGAGCGACTTTTACGGCGGATGGGTCTCGTACTACAGCCCGCCGATCTATTTGACCTGGGCATGGAACTGGCACTACCCGTGGATCGCCTACGGCTGGGGTTGCGGATACTACGGCTGCGGCTGGTACTGGGGCGGCGCCGGCTACTACGGTTGGCACGCCTACGGGCGCCCTCCGGGCTGGTATCGACCCGGCGTCCGGTACCCGCCCAACCCCCGACCTGCCACCGCGGGCCGCCCCGCGACCCCCGGCGTCCCCTCGAACGGCGGCCCAGGGAAAAACCCCGGCGATCCCGGCGGTGGAAAACCAAACAAGGCCAACCCCAAGAACATGGTGCAGGTACAGCCGACCGACGGCCCCGCCAACCCATCGGCGTTGCGGCCACCTGGGCAGGGGACCAACCCACCGGGGCAACCGCGTAAGCCAAGCGCCACCGCGCTCGCGCCCCCCGATGCTCGACGCAAGCCCCAGCAGCCGATCCCGAGCACCGGCTTCCCGGAGGGCAGCGTCCGCTCCCCCGGCTTCCCAGCGCCCACCTCCCCGAGCCGCGCCGCGACCTACCGACCCCCGACGCGCCAACCCCAGCGGCAGCCGATCCGTGGGAGCTGGACGATGCCCGGCGACAGCGCGCCGACGACCCTTCGCGCGCCCACTCCGCAGCGTCGTGGCACCGGCGTCGTTGGCGGGACGAGAACGACGCCGCAGCCGGCGACCCGCGCGCCCCAGCGATCGCCACGCCCCACCCCCTCCAGCAGCGGCACCACGACCTATCGTCCTCCGACCCAGGCGCGCCCGACGAACCCGCCCCCGACCAAGAAGGGGAGCTCATCTTCATCACCTGCGCGCCGGACGGCGCCGCCACCGAGGCGCAGCAGCAGCCCCTCGCGCGCGCCGAGCCGCAGCGCCTCCCCTCCCCGGCG
>JAAZXR010000031.1 GCA_014240065.1 Myxococcales bacterium | reverse complement strand
ATGAGTCGATTTGCCGTGCGCTATCTGTGCACGCACCACTACTTCCAAATCGGCAAGGCGAAGCGCGACCTCGGGTATGTGCCGGAGGTCTCCCTCGAAGAGGGGATTCGGCGGACAGTCGCGGCCCTTCAGACCGCTTCGAGTTCGTAAAGCGTGCTCCGTCCGTAACCCCCAACCCAGGGAAGTATCCGTGCTACGCGTCATCACATTCTGGACTTTTCAAGACGCAACTGCGACCCCCTCGTGATCACTTCGCAATTTGGCCGGCGCACACGTCTCGCATGACCTCGAGCGGTTGTGTTGCAGCCTTTGCCGCCGGGCCTGGTCGCGGGCATGGGCGAGACGCGCGCCCAGGGGGCCTGCGGTGCCTGAGAACACCTCGTCTGGCGTCGCGCCGTTGAACGCCGCGTGCGGCATCACGGCGTTGTGCTGCGTCACGTAGAAGTCCACCAGCGAACGGAGCGTGTCCATCGAGTCGAGCTCGTGCAGGTAGAGCCACTGGTGCCGGAGCGACCTCCAGAACGCTTCGATCATCGAGTTGGACTCCGCCACCTCCACCTGGGCCAGCACACGCTTGATCGCTCGCCCTTCGAGGTCTGCATGGGCACCACGCAGTCTGTCGCGCAGCAGCCCTGACTTCCAAATCCTCAATGATCCCGAAGGGGTCGCAGTTGCGTCTTGAAAAGTCCCAAATGTGGTGACGCGTAGCAGCGCGCGGGACCAGCTCTCAAAGGTGCGCACCAAACACGCGCCCTACTTCACCGAGCTCAGCGACGGCGCCGCCGACCTCGAGGCCCTGTTCGCCGCGCGACTACCTGGCTATCTCGACGCGGCCGTCACCATCGACCTCGCCGACCTCAACCAGCACAGCCTCGCCGAAGCCGTGCTCCGGGCGCTCCCGGTGGCGCAGGCGCCACACGCCGCGCGCTAGACGACCTCGAGGCGCGCCCACCTCAACCATTCCACGAGGCGGCGTCCGCGAAGACCATCGTCGCCCAGTCGTCACCATCCCAATCGAGCGCGTTGCGATATCGCTGACCCGCCTCCAATACTTGTTCCAGGGTCCGTGTCTCGACGGGCGCGTTGGACACCGCCCAGCTGAGCCCCTGGCCTCCGAGCCCGCGTCGCAGCTCTCGCTGTCCCAGCTCTGAAAATCGGCGACCGTCTTCTTCGTCGCCCCCTTGCTGCGCGCACACGGCCAAGCTCAAGTAAAGCGTCCCGAGTCCGAGGCGATCGCCCACCTCACGCATCAACGGCAGCGACTCCTCATACAGCGCCTTGGCCCGGCTCAAATCCCGCTCGCACAAGGCCAGTCGCCCCTCGGTGAGCAGCGCCCACGTCAACAAGAAGGTGTCTCCATGCGCCCGAAAACCGGCGGTCGCCTTCGTAAAATGTTCACGCGCGCGCGCAACCTCTCGGTGGAAGACCGCGACGGATCCCATAAACCAGTGGCACATGCTCTCGCCCCAGCCGAAGTTCGCGGCCTCCATCATCGGGCGGGTCTCTGCGAACAGGTCCGCGGCCTGCCGCAACTCCCGCTGGTTCCACAGCACGATGCCCTCGTAAATTCGTGCCTGACCAATCCCCGCGCCCACGCCACACTCATGGAATATCGCGCTGCCCTCTCGCACCAGCGCGAGCGCCTCCTCCGAGCGATTCGGATCGAGCGTGCACATGGCGAAGGCGTGGCTGATGAGCGCGTACGCCTTCGGCACCGGCGCCCCACCCTCCATGGCCAAGGCGGCCGCGAGGTGTCCGTTGATCTCCACAAGCTGACGCTCGGCCAACCAGAACCACAGCAGCGCCGCCCCAATTCGCCGGGCCGGGTCCGGTCGCCCCGCGTCCACGGCGTGGGTGATCGCGGCGACGAGGTTCGCATCATCGGCGCGTACATCCTTCAGCCAACTGATCTGTTCGGGCCCGCGCAAAAACTGGGCGACGCTCTCGGCGTACCCGGCAAAATACTCCCCGTGATCGTCCCGCGTCTGCCTCAGCTCCGCGGCGTCCATGCGAGCCTCGGCGAACTGACGCAGCGGCTCGAGCAATACATAGCGGCTAATCTCCGGCGTCCCCGAGGCGCTCTGCTGCACCATCGACTTGTTGAGGAGCTCCCCCAGGGTCTCCAACAGCTCGAGATCGTCCTCGGTCTCATGGAGCGCCGCGGTGGCCTCCATGGTAAAGCTGCCGCGAAACACCGAGAGGCGTCGAAACAGCTGCTGCTGCTCGGACGAGAGCATCTTGTAGCTCCAGTCGATGGCCTGATCGAGCGTCTGATGATGGGGGGTCGTGTCCCGATCCTTGCGACGCAGCAGCTTAAAACTCTGCTCCAGCCGGCGGTCAATCTCCGCCGGCGACAGCATCCGCAGTCGCGACGCCGCCAACTCGATGGCCAGGGGGATTCCGGCCACCGTTCGAGCGATGCTCGCGATGGATTCCGCTGTCACGGGATCGAGCGCAAAGCCAGGCTTGAGCACCCTCGCGTTTTGAACGAACAGCTTCACCGCGGCGTTCGCAGACAGGGTCTCAAAATCGTCGCCGATGTCGGGAACGGGTAGGCTCCCTACCTCAAAGGGCCGCTCCTCACGAAGCCCGAGCGTCTCACGCGTCGTCGTGAGCAGCACCACGCCACGCGCGCGCAGCAGTTGAGACGCGAGCTTCGCCACGTTGTCGAGCACGTGTTCGCAGTTGTCGAGGACGAGCAACAGCCGTTTGCCGGCCAAGTACCCGTCGAGGGCTTCCGCCCCCACGCCAAACAGGCCCGCGACCTTGGCCCGGAGCGAATCTGTCGACGACAGCGGCGCCAAGGATAAGCACCACACGCCATCGGGGAACTGCGCGCGCACGCGGTCCGCCAGCTCCAGCGCCAGCCGGGTTTTGCCCGCTCCGCCAAAGCCACGAAGGGTGATGAGCCGCGCGTGGTCTTGAAGCAGCCACCGCTCAAGCTCATCAAGCTCCGCCTGACGTCCAACAAGCGCCAACGAGGGCAGGTCGAGGTTACCGCCGCTCGCGTCCACGCTGTCCGCGACGCTCGGTTCAAGCTCCGGCGGCGCGTTCTCTGGAGGTGTGTCGCGACCAAGCCCCCCGGCGACGCTCTCTCCCAAGGTCTCGATGACGGTTCCGCGGGCGCTCGCTCCTGCGAGCGAGATTTCCGATCCAGCGGTGGGCTGGCGCGCCGGCGACGATCCTACGTGGCGGCTGCCAGACGATCCGGGCTGGTGCTCGCGCCACCACGCCTTCGCCATGGCGCCGGACCAAGAATTCGACTCGGGAACGCTGTCGAGTGTCGCCGCGACCTCCGCGATGGACTGCGGTCGAGCGCTGGGTTCTTTCGCCATGCACCGCGCCACGAGCTCCGAAAATTCGGCGGACACCGGCGTCGGCGAGCAGTCCGCGAGCGGCGTCGGGACCTCCGAGGCGTGGGCGAGCAAGGTCGCCATCACAGACTTTCGAGCGAAGGGCGAGACGCCCGTCACGAGCCAGTAGGCGACACACCCCAACGCGTAAATGTCTGCTCGCGCGTCGGCGCCGTCCTCCATCAACGTCTCCGGCGCGATATAGGCGGGCGAACCAATCAGCGCCCCGGTACGCGTGAGGGTCGCGGTCGGCACCGAAGAGTGTTTCACCACACCAAAATCAAGAACCTTGAGGTGATCGACCTGGGTGCCCATGCGCGCCACAAACAGGTTGGCCGGCTTGATGTCACGGTGAACTAGCCCCACCTCATGTGCCTCCGCCAACGACATGCAGGCCTGGGACAACATAAAGACCGCGCGTCTCGGGTCGACGGTTCCAAAGTGATCCACCAGCGACTGCAGGTTGCACCCCTCAAGCAGCTCCATGGCGTAGTATAAAACACCGTCGGGCGTGGATCCGAAGGCGTACAGTTCCACCGTGTGCGGCGATCGTAGCTGCGCGATGGCCCGCGCCTCTTGCTGAAAACGAGTCAGCAAACCGTGCCCTGTCTCCGGTCCAAAGTCTCGAATCAACTTCACCGCGACCTCTCTCCCGAGAGATCGGTCGACGGCGCGGTACACCGCGCCCATGCCTCCGGCACCGATCAATTCGCCGAGGGTGTAGCTCCCAAAGTCTGCCGCATGCTCTTCCAACGTTTCGGTCATCCGTACATCCCGCGAGGCCAGTCTACTCAAACCTCGCCGGCGAAACTCCCAAATTCAGCGAGGAACTTCAAACCGTCGATCCCAAAGGAGGCGCGCCCCCCGTCTCGGTTCCAACGCGCACGAACAACGTTTGCAGCGCAGTTTGTGCGCGTCCACGGTGTCGGAACGAGCAGAGCTCTCCACCGTGTCGCGATGCTGCCCATCCCCACCGTCCACGGGCGAGGGCGGCAGCACGCGATCCACGACAGCTCCCTTTGTCACCAAGACGGTTTCCACGGATGCTAGTGCCTGGTCGAGATGCCGCACAAGTCCAACTACCGCACCTCCGAGGAGGTCCTCTGGCGGTCTTTTGGATGCTCTCCGAGAGAACGGCGCGTCCATCTCCCGAGCACCCAAACAAATGTTCGGATTCAGGATTTTGGTGAAGGCGATCCGGTCTTGTTCATTCACGGCGCCCCGAATTCGGGGAGCACTTGGGCCCCGCTCATCCCGCATCTCGACGGATTCCGCTGTTTCTTGGTCGATAGACCCGGCACGGGGCTCAGTGACGATCGCGTCCTGCGACCGGACGAGTTGTGCGATGTCGCAGATCGCTTCGTGGCCGAAGTGCTCGACGGGCTCGAGCTCCCGCGGGCCCATGTTGTCGCCTCCTCGCTTGGGGGGTTTCTCGCGCTGCGGTCGGCGGCGGCGACCCCGGATCGCGTCGACCGCATGGTGCAGATGGCGTGCCCTGCGTTCGCGCCGGGGATGCGTACGCCAGACTTTCTGCGAGCGATTCAGATTCGGCCCTTGCGCTGGTTAATTTCGCGGCTCCCGCCGAGCCGAAAAGCCAACAACGACATCATGCGACAAATCGGCCATGGCGCGAGCCTCGACGCCGGGCGCATCCCAGATTCCTTCTTCGAATGGTACGCGGATCTTCATCGCTATACGAACACGATGAGGAACGACTTTGACATGACCGCCGCGGGGCTGAACCCGAAATCATTTGATCCAACCACGGGCCTCCCGCCCTCCGTGCTCGGTGCGGTCGCGGCCAAGACCCTGTTTTTGTGGGGTGAAGACGACGGGTTTGGCGGCCGCGACGTCGCCGAAACGACGATCGCGCGCATGCCCAGCGCGACCTTGAAGATGCTCCCAGATTTTGGCCACCTCCCGTGGCTGGATGACCCTCCCGCGATCGCGGCCAATACGGTCGCTTTCTTGAGCGGGGAATTGTAGGCCGAAGGACGCGGCGTCAGTTCACATCGATGAGCGCGATAGACCAGCCTGGTTCTGCGGTGTTCACGATCATGACCTGGAGGAACTGATCGTCCCCATCGTCGATGGAGGGGTCTCCCGTGACGACCCCCCAGAGCCTGGCCCCCGCGGGCACGCCCGCGTCAAACGTGACCAGCGGACTCAGCGGCGGCGCGAAGGGGATACCCGCGTCGGCCGCCCCGAGGACATAGGACCCCTCCGGCAACGTCTGCTCCTGGCTCTCCGAACGCCACGCGATGGGCGCGGTGAGGATGTCAGCCTCTTTGATTTCCCCCTCCGTGACAGCGCCCACATAGATCTGGGTGAACGAGGCGCCGTGGATGAAACGCACCTGGGCGACCCCTTGACCGTCGAGGGTGAACCGCTCTTGAAATGGAGCGACCTGGATCCCCGGCTCCATGTCCACCGGCGTGACCTCTCCCGTGAGCAGCAACATATACCGCTCGCCCGCCTCGAGCGGACCTGAGGCGGTGCCCCCAGGGTTCAAGGCCCCCGTGCACCCCGAAGGGTAGTTGTGGACCTCAAAGTTGTACTCGCCTGGCGACACGAAGGCGTTTTGCACCTCCCCGTAGCTGAGATTTGCCGCCACGGCGGACCCGCCGGTGCCCGTACAGTTCTCGAGCACCGCCGCGTCGCGTGCACCATGCACGGTGAACACCTGCGGATCCTGGCGGATTCTCCCCAGCGCCCCTTGATCCCCCACGGCGATGAGCGCGAACCCGTCCTCTTCCCGCGCCAGCGAGCCGAACAAGCCGGTCGCCACGAGCAACACCTCATCCCCCTCGGTCAAGGGTGGCGCCGTAAATGCCGTGCGCAGGCCGTCGCTATCCAGCAGCTCGATTCGGTCGCCCCCAGCGGTGGGAATGGGCACACCATCAGGGTCGCTCCCGCCGAATCGATCGACGATGAAGTCCGGCCCCTCCAATCCCGCCACCGTGAGACTCGGAGCGTCCGAGCCCGCGTGAATCACCCGGACGCGTGCCCTGTCAGCGAGGCTGGTCCCCCAGTCTTCTTGCACCGTGATCAGCCGCAGCTCATCGGCTGCCACGCCTACGGTCAGCCCCGCGGCGATGATGGAGCTGGGCGCTCCCTCGGCAACCGTGACCACCTCGCTGACAAAGAGGGCTGGCTCGACAGCCTCCGCTCCCGCCGCGCGAAACTCGAAGGTGTAGTCCCCGGCGTCGACCGTCAGCCGGTCGGAGGCCTCTGCATAGTCGAGCCCCCCCACGAGAGGCACGCTGTCCCCGGCGACGTACACGTCGACAGGTCCCAAGTCTGGCGCGGCGTGGACGAGCCGTACCATGGTCTCCATCGTCTCGCCCCCGGTGTCGGTGTCGCTGGCGTCGTCGTCGGAGGGCTCCCCCGTGGAATCGGAGGACGAGTCATCTGACGCCGAGGTGCCCTCGCCCATGGAGTCGCCGGTGGCGTCCCCCGTGGTGCCGCCGGTCGACTCCGCGACGCCGAACGCGGACTCGCACACGCCCGCGATGCAAAGCTGCGCGCCGTCACAATCTTCATTGACGACGCAAGGGTATCCAAACGTGCTCTGCGCTTGAAAACAAGACGGCAGCAAGAACACCGCGCACGCGAACAACCTCTGGAGAAACTTGCCCATCGTTAAAATCTCCCCATGATCGTGAGCCCTGCGCCCTCAGGGGTCGCCCACGCGGTCGAGCGGACACGTCGCCGCTTGGCTCCGCCCACCGCTGTGAAGATGATCCCGGAGGTGATGAGGACGCCCGCGGTGATCGACCCCGCCAGAATCATCTGATCGCCAAGATCCCCTTTGGCCCTCGCGTCGTCGCGATCGTCACGGGTGGGGCCGTCCGCGTACTCTTGTGTCGCCTGGCTCGCGAGCACCGCCCCCGCGATGGCCGCCCCGCCGCCGAGTACGCCCAAGCTGATCAACGTGCCGCCCGTGGCGAGAGAACCGCGACCAACCGATCGATCAAAGTCTTCGCGTCGCCCGCGACGACCTCGCGTGTCTGAGGATCTCTCGGCTTCGGCTTCGGCCGCGAGCGCCTCCAACCGTGCGAGCTCTCGCCGGGTTTCTCCTAAGAACTCCTCGGCCTTTTGCTTGTCGGCCAAGTCCGCCGTCTGACTCAAATACTTGGTGAGCAGGTCCTCCGCCTGAAGCAGGTGCTCCGGTTCTTTGTCGATGCGATAGGATTTGGAGTGCGCGCGCGCCAAGTTGAAAAACAGCGCCGCCTGGACCAGGCTGCGCAGCTCCTCCTCTTCGATGCTGGCCGAGCGCCGATACGCCTCCGTAAACAGGGTGACCGCGCCTTTGTATTCGGCCGTCTCGTACTGCACCGACGCCTGCTCGAACAGATCGCGAACCTCCCCGGCCGTGGGGTCGAGACCCGGTGCCAACAACGTGGCCATAAGCATAATTTTCGGAAGCATTCCCATCAAGATCCTCGCGGCGCCGAGCGCTCACCCAAAGATGGCGCAAGAACCGGATTTCGCAGGCCTCGGATCATCCAACGCCGCAACCGCGGCGGATCGGTGGCGTCAGATTCGCGCGCAGGGCTGATTGGACCTCGTGCGACGCCGGCCAAGCTGTACGCGACATGCGCGACGCGCCTCGCTTAACCGGGCCACCGCCCCTCGACGCGCCGAGCCAGAACACCGCGCGGCAGCGGACACCGGGGACGCTGTCTACCCCGTCGACCCTACCCGTCTACCGTCGACCCTATCCAGGGTCGTTCAGGAGCTCATTTCAGCGAGCCCATGAATCCAATACCCCCAAACACTGCGAAGACTCCATCTCCCGCGGACAACAAGAGCGCGCTCACCCCCAAGGGAAACACCACCCGCCGTCGCGGCCCGAGCACGAGCGCCTGGTTAACGGTGGTCATGGAGGCGAACAAGAAATCACCACCCTGGAAGACCGAGGGTCCCAGGCGCTCCACGAGGGACCACTCGTAGCGCCCCTTGCCGCCCCCAGTGGCGAGCTCAAGATCGACCGCGCCCGCGAGCGCCCCTCCGCGAATCGTCCCGGTTTCGCCCTCGCTGGACTCGTACTCCACGGGTGAATAGAGGGACCGGTAGGATGCGTCAACGCCCGCGCCCACTGTAAGCCGCCGATGCACGCGAGCGCGCCAGCCCACGCGAAGCACCGCGTTCCAGCCGTCATTGTCTTCGCCCTCGCGCAAGGAGGAGCCGAACCCACCATCCACCACCAGCTCGCCGCGACTTCGTCCACGCCGCGAGAGCCCTAACTGCCGACCGTACTCACCGAGCACACCGAGGACGGCGTAATGATTCCCTTCGGACGTCTGGATTCCGTCCACCCCCGCACCCACCGATCCCTGGAGTGTGTTGCGCGGGACCTCCCGGGCCGGTTGCGCGACAGCGGCGGCCGCGGTCGTCGTTTCGGGGGCCTCCGTTGTGCCCGCCGTGGAGACCTCCAAGCCGTCGTTCGAGTCGGAGGTGGCGTTCGCCGCGGATGCGGTGGTCGACGCCGGTGGCTTCGGCGCCAGATCCGCCGTAAACACCACGTGCCCCGCCGGCGCCAAGATCAATCCCGTACTGCAACCGAGGAGACCCGCAGAGCACGCCGACACCGCCATACGCCCCAAGTCAGCGGCCCAGCGCGGAGCACAAGCTGCCACCACCTCGCGATTGCCAATCCACTCCACCAACCCCATGTGATAAAACTAACATAACTGTCATTTTTGTCAACCGTTGAAATCTGGCCACCTATGGGCATTTTGACGCGGTGGGATGCGCGATGGTCCGGCCAACAGCCCCAGCGTAGTCCCCAGATAGCTCGGTTGGACAGCCAGTGAGGCGACAGCGCCACGGGTCGATTCCAGTGACGCGGCGCCCACGTTCAATCGATAGTTCGTCGCGCAAACACGGACAGCGTGAAGCTGTGATTCGGCGAAATGCTGGCCGCTGCTCGCGAATTACGAGTCACGCCCCTAAATGAATGCGATTATCAGTTTCACCGCATCATCCGCATTTAGCGCCGAAATACGGGGTTTTGTGAGATCTAGGTGACCTCGCCCCCTTATTGAGTTTGATAATCTTTTTCAATTGCGTTGACAACTCAGGGGTCACGGGCCAACGTGCTCGTCCGAGAGCACACCCCATGGCCGCCCCCCTAAAAGACCGCTCCCTCCTCGCACTCGTCGCGCCCCTCCTCGTGTCCTCACTGGCCGTCGCGACCGCGTGTGGCGACACCGACAGCGGTGGAGGCGAGCTTGCGGTGCCGACCCGCTACGAGTTTGCCTCGCGCTTCGAGGGCGCGGACAGCGTCTCCTATGCGGGACAAACCTTTCGTCAGGTGCTCATTACGTCGATGAAGCGAGAGTTCTCGACCATCCAAGAAGAAATCGACAACGGCGGCGCGGTGTTCTCTGCGGGAGAGGTGCGGGCGCGCTTGAACCTCTACTACACCTTCGACAGCGATTCCGCCGGGCAACTGGGCCACGGCGTGGTCACCGATCCCGCACCCGCCCAAATCACCTTCGACGACATCACCACCGGCAAAGATCTGCGCGGAAAAATTGCCGGGCAAGATCCCACGGGACAACACGTGGACTGGAACGCCGCCGGCGTTGTTGGCTGGGGAGACGCGGTCGCCCCTGACGCTCTGGTCGCGCAGTGGATGGATGAGCTCGACGCGCTCGCCGTGGATTTCTCCACCGGCATCATCCCCATTGACCCCGACGGCGCCGCGATCCCCATGTGGTACGTGGACGCCGACGGCCGCGACTACCAACAGCTCATGGAGAAGTTCTTGCTTGGCGCAGTGAACTTCTCCCAAGCCGCCGACGACTACCTCGACGACGACATCGAGGGCAAAGGGCTGCAAGCTGACAACTCGACCGTGGAGGAGGGAGCGCCATACACCGCGCTCGAACACGCCTGGGACGAGGGCTTCGGATATTGGGGTGGCGCTCGGGACTACCTCGCCTATGCCGACGCTGATATCGCCGACAGCGCCGCCCACGATCACGACAGTAGCGGCGCCATCGACCTGCTCTCTGAGTACAACTTTGGCGCCGCACGAAATGCCTCCAAGCGGGACCGCGGAGCCGCCGAGTCCGCCCCCACAGACCTCTCCACGGACACGATGACCGCGTTCTTGACCGGCAGGACCATCATCGCCGCCGCCGACGGGGACCTGTCCGAGGCGGAACAGACGGCGCTTCGAACCCAACGCGACGCCGCCATCGAGGGCTGGGAGAAGGCGCTGGCGGCCACGGCCGTCCACTACATCAACGACACGCTGCGAGACCTCAACGACGACGCCGTCGGCTTTGACACGCTCGCAAAGCATTGGAGCGAGCTCAAAGGGTTCGCCCTGGCGCTGCAGTTCAACCCCCGCATGACGCTCACCGACGCGCAGTTTATCGCGCTCCACATGTGGATCGGCGAGGCGCCTGACCTCGACCCCGCGTATCAAGCGAACTTGCGGGAGGCGCGAAGCCTGCTCGCGTCAGCCTACGGATTTGCCGCGTCGAACCTGGGCGACGAACTCGGAGAAGGTGGCTGGTAGCCCCACGATTGTTGGAGTCTCTATGAAGCACCTGCACCCCACGATTTTCGCGTTGACCGCGTCCCTCGCGAGCGCGTTGACCCCGCTCGCGTGCGGTGACTTGTCGTCGAGCTCCTCAGGCTCAAACGCGGCCATCCCCGGCGATGCGTCGATGCACCGGGCCATGCTCACCAGCCTCGCGTACAACGCCATCGCTCCGTCGTACGAGGCCGCCGCCGCCGCTGCGACCTCCCTGGAAGCTGCCACCTCCACCTACGCGACGGCTGCAGCCGCGGGCTCAGGCACCGACGAACAACGCGCCGCCGCCCAAACCGCGTGGACCGATGCGGTCATGGCGTGGGAGGTTGTGGAGCAGATGCAGCTAGGTCCGGCCGCGCCCACCGGGAGCGGTGTCGGCGGGGCTGGCAAGCGTGATGAGATCTACTCGTGGCCCACGGTGAACCCATGCCGCATCGACCAAGAGCTCGTGGAGCAAGGCTATCTTCAAGGCGACTTTTTCACCGCCAACCTCGTGAACACCTACGGCCTTGACGCCCTCGAATACCTGCTGTTTTACGGCGGCGACGCCAACGCCTGCGCTCCCCAACTCCCCCTTAACGTCGACGGCACGTGGGCGGCGCTGGGCCCCGATGAGATCGCGAAACGCCGCGCCAACTATGCGACCGCGGTCGCGACCGCGCTGGCGACGGAGGCCGCCGGGCTGGCGCAGGCGTGGTCCGCAGCGGATGGTCCGTTCACCGTAGCGCTCGCCGATCCCGACCTGAACAACTCTCCCTACGGCACCGTTCGCGCCGGCCTCAACGAGGTGGTTCGGGCCATGTTCTACCTCGATCTTGAGGTGAAGGACGACAAACTCGGGGTGCCCGCTGGCGTCCTCGAATGCGCCGCAGCCCCCTGCATCGCCGACCTTGAGTTCGTCCACGCGCAGCGCTCAAAGGACGCGGTGCTCGCCAATCTTGAGGGGTTCAAGCGCCTGTTCCACGGGGGCACAGACGCCGCCCAACACACTGGGTTTGACGACCTGCTCGTGTCCATTGGCGAGGCGCCGCTCGCCGCCAGCATGGCAGCCAGCATCGAGACAGCGCTCACCACGTGTGGCGCTGTGGAGGGCTCGTTCGCCGCGGCGCTGACCTCGGAGCCCGCCGCCCTCAACGCCTGCCACACCGCGGTCCGCGAGGTCACCAACTGGCTCAAGGGCGATTTTTCGACGCTCTTGATGCTCTCGATCCCCAGCGAGGCCGCGGGTGACGCCGACTGACGCCCCCATGCTGGACGCGCTCTCTCGCTCGTGGACGAACCTCTTGTTCGACCCGGCGGCGCGGACCTATTGGGGCTACCTGCTCACGGCGGCTGTGGTGGTGCTCGCCCTCGATTTCTCCGCGCGCGCGCGCGGCCACGGATCCGGGCGTGACCTCGTCCGACAATGGCTCGGGCCGTCGGCGCGCGTGGACTACCTGCTCATCGCGATCAAGCCGCTGTTGTTCGCGTTGTGGGCGCTGCCGTGGGCGCTCACGGCCCATGGGATCGCGGCCTTCTTGGTGCGACGCGCGGACCGCCTGTTTGGTCGGCCCGAGCTCACGGGGTTCGAGACCTGGCAGGTGGGGCTCGTGTACACGGTGGTTTTGTTTGTGGCGTGGGATCTGAGCCGCTACCTGCTCCACCTGGCCATGCACCGGGTGGAGGCGCTGTGGCAGGTGCACCAAGTGCACCACAGCGCCGAGACGCTGACCCCCTTCACCTTGTACCGCGTACACCCGGTGGAGACCGCGCTGTACCAGGCGCGCGGCGTCCTCGTGACCGGGCTGGTCACGGCGGTGTTTTACTTTTTCTTCCGCGGGGCCGCGGTGGAGAACCAACTCCTCGGGGTGAACGCCCTCGGCGTCACGTTCAGCGCCCTCGGCGGGAACCTGCGCCACAGCCACACCTTTTGGCGCTGGGGCGCACGGCTCGAGCGCTGGTTCATCAGCCCCGCGCAGCACCAGCTTCACCACGCAAAGACCCGCGCCCGCGGCCAGGTAAACTACGGGACGTGGCTCGCTGTTTGGGACCGCCTCGGCGGCTCCTTGCGACTCGCGGACGCCGCCCCCCCCGAAGGTTTTGGGCTCCACCCCGAGGACCGCAACCATGACCCGCACCGCCTCACGTCGGTGCTGCTCGACCCGGTCCGCGGCCTCGCTCGCGTCCTCGCGCCACCGCCCCGTCCTGCTCCGGCGCGCAAGCCTTGGACCCCCGGCGTCAAGCTGAGCGTCCTCGCGGGTGGACTGTTGATTCCCACTACGGTGACGGCCGCAGAGCCTGCAGAGCCTGCAGAGCCCGCCCCGCCCGAGCAACCGACCCCGCCCGAGGCCGCTGACGACGAGGAAGGCGCCGACGTTGACCTCTCCGACTTCTACGACGAGCCCAACGAGCAAGCCGAGGACGCCCCCGCGACCGACGACACCGCGGGCCAATCCCCCGACGAGCCCGACGTGGACACCCGAGGCGTCACCGCTGACATCGCCGCCCCCACCGTCTCCATCATCGGTGAACCCGAGGAGCTTCCGCGCATCGTGGGCTCAGCGCACCTCGTGGATGAGGCCACCCTCGAGCGTGACGAGAACGACGACGTGCAACGCGTCCTGCGGACCGTGCCCGGCGTGTACGTCCGCGGCGAAGACGGCTTTGGCTTGCGCCCCAACATCGGCTTGCGCGGCGTCGATCCCAACCGAAGCTCCAAGATCACCTTGATGGAGGACGGCGTGCTGCTTGGCCCCGCCCCCTACGCAGCCCCCGCCGCCTACTACTTCCCCATGACCACCCGCATGGTGGGGATCGAGGTGTTCAAAGGCCCCGCCGCCGTGCGCTACGGCCCCAACACCATCGGCGGCGCCATCAACTTGCGCACCCGCGACATCCCTCGCGAGAGCGACGGAGGGCTCGACCTCGCCATCGGTCAGCGCGGATACGGCAAGGCCCACGGCCACTGGGGTCGCAGCTGGAAGCACTTCGGCATGCTCGTGGAGGGTGTGCGCATCCAATCCAACGGCTTCAAAGAGCTCGACGGTGGCGGGGACACGGGCTTCGGTAAAAACGAGGGCATGCTCAAGCTGCGCGCGAACGTGGATCCCGCGGCCCGCGTGTACCACCAGTTCGACGCCAAAGCGGGCATCTCCACCGAGCGCTCCTTTGAGACCTACCTCGGCTTGACCGACGCCGATTTTGAGGCCAACCCCTATCGCCGCTACGTGGGCTCTCAAAAGGGCCTGATGCGGTGGTGGCGAAGCCAGGCCCAGCTCAGCTACCTGCTGGCCTACGGCGACTTGGTGGAGTTCCAGACCACCGCCTACCGCCACGATTTCTCCCGCGCGTGGACCAAGTTCAACACCTTTCGCGGCGGACCGAGCATCGAAGACGTCATGGCGGACAGCGGCGGGCAGTCGGCCATCTATTTGGGAATTCTCCGCGGGGAAGAAGACAGCACCAGCGCCGACGAGGCCCTCATGATCGGCACGAACGCCCGGCGCTACGTGTCCCAAGGGATCCAGAACACGCTCCGCATCTCACCGCGCACGAAGTACGTCGACCAGACCATCGAGTTTGGGGCGCGGTTCCACGCCGACACCATCCGCCGCGACCACACCCAAGACGGCTACTTGATGGTGTCCTCCACGCTCGTGCCCGAGGGGACCGACGAGGAGCAGACCACGCTCAACCGCGGCGCCGCCTACGCCGGCGCGCTCCACCTCCACGATGAAATCGTGATCGTGGATCGTTTCACCGTCTCGCCTGGCGCCCGCGTGGAGCTTATCCGCACCGACTTCACCGACGACCTCAACGGGAGCAAATCGAGCGCCTTTAACGCTGTGTTCGTGCCGGGCGTCGGCGCCCACGTCCAAGCCACCGACTGGCTCGGGGTGCTGGCGGGCGTCCACTCGGGCTTCTCTCCGGTCGCCCCGGGTCAAGCCGACGACGTCCGCCCCGAGCGCAGCATCAACTACGAGGGGGGATTTCGGCTCGGCGGGGAACCACTCGCAGGCTTCACCGCAGAAGCCGTCGGATTTTTCAACGACTACTCCAACCTCACGGGCGAGTGCACCTTCGCCCAAGGCTGCGACGACAGTAATATTGGCGACCAGTTCAACGCCGGCAAGGTGAAGGTAGCGGGGGCCGAGGTCGCGGCCGGATTTGAGCGACGCTTCAAGCGAAACGGTTGGATCGACACCGACGCCAACTACACCTTCACCTGGTCTCGGTTCGAGCGCAGCTTCGCCTCGGCGAGCCCGCAGTTTGGAATTGTGGAGGCCGGCGACGCGCTGCCGTACTTGCCCGTCCACGTCGCGAGCCTCAAGCTCGCGGGCGGCATGAAGAAGTGGGGCCTATGGGGCACCCTCGCCTACAACGGGCAGATGCGCGACACGCCGAGCCAGGGCGCGATCCCCGAGGCTCAGCGGGTCGACCGTTTCGTCACCCTCGACCTCGGCGGACGCGTGTGGGTGAACGAGCGCGCGTCGATCTACATGAACATGATGAACGTGACCGGCGCCGAGTACATGGTTTCGCGACGCCCGTTTGGTGCCCGCCCCGGTCGCCCACGCTTCGCGAGCATCGGGTTTAAATACGATTTCGGATCTTAGGAAGGGACAGGCATATGCAAGAACAAAATCTATGGGAACTCCTCGCGGAGGTGGGCTGGACGATGGTCCCTATCTACGTGTGCTCGGTGTTTGTGGTCATGCTGACGATCCGGAAGGTGCTCGACTTCACCGCCGCGCGACTCGCCGACGTGCGATGGCTCGACGCGGTGATTGTGGGCCTTCGCGAGCGCGACCTCGAGTCCGCGCAGCAAGCCGCCGCCGCCACCCGTCACCCGGCGGGGGCCGTGGCGGAGGCGTTTATCCACGCCATGGCGGACAAACCTGAGCAAGCCGACGACGAGGCGCGACGCGCCGGCCTCGAAGCCATCGCCGGCCTCGAGCGAAATATGCGTCCCCTGGCCCTGTGCGCCGAAATTGCCCCGTTGCTCGGGCTCCTCGGAACCGTGGTCGGCATGGTCGAATTATTCCAAGGCATCCAAGGACAGCAGACAGGTTCGATGGCCATGGAGGCGCTCTCGGGGGGGATCTGGAAGGCGTTGTTGACCACCGCCGCCGGCCTCACCGTGGCGGTTCCAGCCCTGTCGGTGCACGCCTACCTCACCAGTCGCGTGGCGCGCTTTCGCGTCCAGCTCACCACCGTGGTGCAGCGCCTGCGCTACGCCTACCCCTCCTCGGATCCTCGCTCATGATCGACTTTAGCGCAGTCGAGGAACGCAAGCCGCACGTCAACCTCTCGGCGCTCATCGACGTGGCCTTCATCCTCGTGATCTTTATCGTGCTCACCGCGACCTTCCGCCAAGAGCGCGACATGGAGATCGATCTGCCCCAAACCGACAGCGCGCCCCAGCATCAAACGGAGGGGCTCCAAGTCACAGTGTTTGCCGACGGCCGGGTCCACATCGACGGTGAGCAGGTGAGTCGCGACGCGGTGCTCGACGTGCTCAAATCCAAGCGCGCGAGCCACGAGTCGGTGCTGTTGACCGCAGATCGCGGCGCCAACGTGCAGGCGGCGGTGGAGATCATGGCCGACGCTCGCCTCGCGGGCTTTGAATCCGTCGCCATCGCCACCACCGAAAGACAGGGGGGCTGAGCCATCCGCCTCCAACGCATCGCGGGACCCTTCGTGGCGGCAGTCGCCGTCCACGCGGGGATCGTGCTGCTCCCCGTGGTGGGCGCGGCACCCGTGACGCGACCGGAGGTCGTGAAACTGCGCATGCGCCCGATTCCTCCCGAGCCTCAACCCGAACCCGAACCTGAGCCCGAGCCCGAACCCGAACCCGAGCCCGAACCCGAACCCGATCCCGAGCCCAGGGAGCCACCCCCTCCCGAGCCGACGCGCGAGCCCTCGCCAGAGCCCACGATTGAACCCACCGAGGCCGCGCCGCCGCCCCTGGATCCGGTGCCCGCCCTCCCTGACACAGCCGCCCCCAAGCCTCTGCCCACTGTGCCGGACAAGGCGCCAGCGCCCACCCCCAAAGCGGACGGCAAGGCGGCGCTCAAGGCCTACGCCCGGGGAATGCACGCGTCCATGGAATCCCACAAGCGCTATCCCATCGCCGCCCGCAGGCTCGGCCTCGAAGGCGACGTGGTCGTCAAAATCAAGGTCGACCGCGTCGGCAAGCTCATCGGCCTCCCGAGCGTGGCCAAGAGCTGCGGACACGAGGTGCTCGACAAGGAGGCGCTGCGCATGGTGAAGCAAGCGGCGCCGTTTTTGCCGCTCCCCTCCGCGTTCGAGAAGGACTCCGCCACGATCAAACTCCCGGTCCGTTTTCGCCTCAAAACCGGTACGGGCTGAGGCGTATTTTTTTTGCGCCGCGCCCGGCGAGGCTGGTGTAGGTTGTTCGCGATGCACCTCGGACGCCTCCACCTCCCTTGTTTCGCGCTCTGTCTCTCCCTCTCGATGGCGTGTGAACCCGCGTCGGAGCGCAAACCGCCGGTCCGCCCCGACGACACCGCAGACGCCTCTGCGTCTGCCTCCGTGACCGAAATCGACACGGCCTTGGGCGGTCAAATCTACGACAAATGGTTCAAGGTGGAGGGCTACACCGGCGGCTTCTCCCCCGACGCCAAAACCACCGAGGCGATCGACGGCGTGGCGGGCCCCAACGACGACGGCACGCTCAACAATCGAGACGGTCAGCCCGTCGCCAATACCGGCCATGACTACCGCCTCAAGAATCTGTTCGGCTGGGACCTGCGCGGCACCGAGGGCGTCTACGGTCCCGACTACCAAAACAAGAGCTACGTGCGCGCCACCAACCTGCTCACCGACACCCGAACGCCCGCGGAGCTCGTCGCCTGGTTCACCCGCGGCGACGACACCTTGCCCGCCTTCGGGGAGGTGTTGAGCCCGGCGCAGATCGAGGCGCTGGTGGGCTTCGTGGTCGCCGTGCGAGACGGGGCGCTGCCACGACCCGATCAGATCTTCGCGCTCTCCACCGACGCGCCCAAAAACTACACCCTCGTCGACGGGGCCGACGCGGCCGCGGGCACCGCCTCCTTCGGACAGCGATGCTCCGGCTGCCACGGCGACGCCGGGCAGGAGATCCTCATCGACGGGGATTACACCGTGGGCGCCTTTGGCCGCATGAAGGCCTACGAGGGCTGGCTCAAGGTGCTCAACGGACATCCGGGGAGCCCCATGGCCCGCCAAAGCGACGACGCCCAGGAGATCCTCAACATCTTCGCGGCGCTGTGCGACCGGACGGCGTTTCCACCCCACGACGCCGAGCACGAGGTGGCCGACGGCGACCTGCGCTGCGGCGCCTACTTGAAATAGCGGGCCGCACCTGGGGCGCCGGCGGTTTTGTGTGTACAACGATCCCATGAAACTCACGGTCCTCTCGGAAGCTGTGGTGCGCGAGGTGTTGACGCTCGACCTCGCGTTCGAGGCGGTGTCCAACGCCCTCGAATCGGTCGCGGCCGGCCGCACTGACATCATGCCCGTGGTCCACGCCAGCGGCGACGCCCCCGGCGCGGGCTTCGGGGTGAAGACCGCCACCGACCTCCCGGCGGGGCTTCTTGGGCTCAAGGTCGGCAGCTACTTCCCCGCCAACCACGCCCGCGGCATCCCCAACCATGGCTCCACCACGCTCTTGCTCGACGCTGAGACCGGGCTGCCGCGCGCCCTAGTGAGCGCCGGCTACCTCAACGGTTTTCGCACCGCCGCCGCCAACGCCGTCGCGGTGGACAGGCTCGCGCGCGCCAACGCCTGCACCCTCGGGGTGCTCGGCGCCGGACATCAGGCGGCCTTTGAGGTGCGCGCGGTGGCGCACCGCCGACCCCTCTCCGCCGTGAAGGTGTGGAGCCGCAGTCTCGACAGCGCGAAGGCCCTGTGCCGCGACCTCGCCGACCTCGGCTGCAGCCTCACCGCCGTCGCGAGCCCTGAAGAGGCGGTGCGCGGCAGCGACATTGTCACCACCGTCACCCCCGCCTGCGAGGCTCTCGTCCAAGCGGAATCGGTCGCCCCCGGCACCCACCTCTCGGCCATGGGCGCGGATGCGCGGGGCAAGCAAGAGCTCGATCCCTCGCTCATGGGCGCGGCGCGGCCCTTCGCAGACCTCCCCGCCCAGTCCGCACGAATCGGGGAATTTCAGCACGCGGTGGCTCGCGGCGTCCTCTCCGAAGCGCAAATCATCCCCATCGGCGAGGTGCTGCTCGGTCGCCACCCGGGTCGCCAAACCGACCACGAGGTCACCGTGTTCGACAGCTCCGGGGTCGCCCCCCAAGACCTCCACGTGGCCGCGGCGGTCCTGCGCGAAGCCGCGGCGCGCGGCCTCACCACCGACATCGAGTTCTAGCGTCGCCACGGCGGAGTTCACTGAGCGACATGGCGTAAACCCGTGGGACACCCTGCGCCAGCCCTGTCCCTCGCAGCAGGCGCCTACTGTTTGGTCGCGGAGAACCCATACTCGTAGGTGCAGGGGAAGGTGATGCCCACGGCCCCCGCGAGGTCGCACGCGTCGCCGTCACAGACAAACGAGATGGTCTGCACCCCGGACATGGCGGTCGCGGAGGAGAAGCTGCCGTCGATGCGCGCTTGCCACGTCAACGTCACCGCGAGCTGGTCCGGCATCACAGTGCCGCCCAAGCGATCAGGGCACGAGAAGGTCTCTGCGGACATGGTGCAGTTGAAGTCCTCGTCCGTGCCCTGCGCCACAGTGAACGTGCCGTCACCGTTGTTGGTGAGGTAGAACTCGGTGTTGGGATCGGTGTAGAGGTTGTCGACCCCACAGCTGTTGGACAATATCCCCTCGTTGACGTAGCTCCACACGCCCGTGGGGGGTTCGTAGGTCGGCGGCGCACCGGTGGACCCCTCCCCACACCCTGACAATCCTAGCAGCGACGAGGCCCCTCCGAGGGCGACACACAACCAGACCCTTCGCATGTACTGTGCGCGAGACATGAAGTGGAGCATAGCGTGATCGGTTGGAAGCAGCGAGCCGCGCTCACGGACTCCTCAAATACAGCGAGACCGCCATATCGACCGCTCCGCGGCCATCAGCTCCCGCTGTGATCGCGCCACGTCCCGCGGGTCACGGGCTTCGACATCACGGCGCTCGCGTCGGGTGCTCGGCCTCAGCCCGCGCGTCCTTGCGGAGCGCCGACCAGGTCCAGAGCGCACCTGCGAAGTCGGGGACCCCGATGCAGATCAACGTCCAGCGTTCCAGCCCCATCGCCACGAAGGCTAAAAAGAATAATGGCACGCTGGCGCGCGCCGCCACGGTCGCCTTAAAAAATGGGCGCACATCCAGCTTCGCGAGGGTGAGATAGTAGTAGGCCAAAAAACACACCACCATGCCCACCACTCGCGGCCACGCGCCACCCACCGACTCGAAGCCCATCACCTCACCGATCAGATCGGGCACCAGCAACGCCGACAGCCCCAATCCCACAAGATAAAATCCAAAGTATCTAATGCTCTTCGCGGAGTGACTCACGCAACGATACTAGTGCATTATCATCGCGCCTCTCCATACGAAGACACCTCCCGCCGGCTCGAACACTCCGCTCATGGAGGAATTGGTGACTCCCTCGTGTAGCTGTTTCGACGCGCTGAATCGTGTTCCGGGCGCCGTGTCGTCCGATCGGAGGATGGCCGGTCTGCGAGTGCACTTTTTTCGCCACCAAACCTGCCCGCCGCGGCGAAGGGATGCTTCATGGGTAGTTCACATCTTGGGTATCACTGTCGTCCCGGTATTCGATTGTTTGCCGCGACATTCGGATTGTTCGCAATCTATTCTGGTTCTCTTGCCGCCTCGGCCGAAGCGAACGCTGGGGCGAGTCCCGCCGCGGCCGCCACGCCTGCGTCCGCAGACGTGGTTGAAGGCTCGTGGTCGATCATCGTCGTGGACGGGATCACCGATGATAGGATCGCGTCGCTGCCAGGGATGCGTATGGAGTCCTCCGACCGCGGGATGATATTCGGCGTCTTGGAGTCCAACGGCGAGTTCGTGGTGGTCGACACCTCTGGGCTGCCGCTCTCCGCGCTCGAGCACATCCCTTCACACGCGCTGGTGCGGATCCGCGGCCCGCACAAAAAAGGGAACTCTACGGTTCCTCCGCTGGTCGAAGCCGAAGTGGTCGAGCTCATGGAGAACGGCAACGGCGGCGGTAACAGCGGCGGCAGCAACGGCGGTGGCAACGGCAACGGCGGCAGCAACAGCGGCGACAACGGCAACGGCCCCCCCTCCCCATTTCCGGGCCAAGCCCCGGACAACGTCCCCTGCGAATTCCCCGGGCAGGTCCCGGCGGAAAACCCCGGCAACGTCCCCGGGAGCGTCCCGCCGGAGCACACCGGATTGTGCGAGAGCTCGGAGCGCCGGCTCGCCCTCGTCCAGATCGAGGTCGAGCGCGGCGGCAATATCGTCAGCGATCCATGGGCTCCAAGCTTCGTACAAGCGGAGATCATCGACCGCGCGGTGCCGTTCCTCGACCGTATCTTCGGACACATGATCGAATTCACCTTTGATCGCAACGACGATGGCGTGGAGGACTACGCGGATGTCTTTGGTCCGGTGGTCGTCCACGATCGCGGCTACCACTGCATCTACCAGATCGGCAGATGGATCAATAGGGCCGTCGCCAAACTCGAAGACGCGGGCGCCCTGGGCCTCGACCCCAACGGCGATCCTAAGAAGTTCTGTGGGGTCGGCCCGCTGCATCCCTGGGCCGGATTCCATAACGCGCCGTACTGCGAGATGTACGACAGCCTGGCGCTCATGACCCCGTGGAACCTGGGATCCGAGCCCGGCTATCAGTGCTACGGGTTTCAGGGGGTCGCGTATGTCGGGGCGGGACTCCAAGAGCAAGACAGGCGTTTCTGGAAAATGATGCTCCGCGTGTCTGCCCCGGGCATTGGTGGCTACGAGCCCCGCGCGGTCTACACCCACGAGCTGGGCCATAACTTTGGGCTGCACCATGCGGGGACCACCAGCACCTACCTCCCGGTGCCGGGCGCCTACACCTACGGTGACCTCTCCAATTCCATGGGCTCGAACTTTGGGCTCTACAACGCAGCCCACGCCAATTGGCTGGGCGTCTTCTCTGATGGGATCGCGAACACCGCAGCCTCGTGGCCCTGGCAGTGGATCGTCGATGGCAGCGACTCCATCGCTGCCCCCCAGGTCATTTTGACCGGTCTCCACGCTGCAGACAGCCCTGGCGATCCTCCTACCACCACACCACTCAACTTCAACACCTCGAGCGGGACGATGGCGTTTGTCGTCACGAACATTTATGGCCTCCCGCAGTATCACGTGAGCTACGTATCGCAGGTCGATCCAAACATCCCGGCGCCGTTCTTTGACGCCTCCGATCCCATGGACCTCGCGGCACCCTACCGCAGCTACAACCGCAGCCTCGTGGTGCACACGATGAACTACCAGCGAAAATCGACGCTCCTGGAGAAGATCAACCTCCCGGACCCGGGCACCATGAGTGGCCCGATCTCCGTGGACTTTCAGACGCTCAACCTCTCCTTCGACGTGGAACAGATCACTGACGAGTACCTGGTGCTCTCTGACTTCACCTACAACTGAGGTGCGACGTGGGGCGACTCGATCCCGTGAGTTCACGAACCCGCGGACGCCCCGCCTCCACATCACTGACGCCACCGTGCGCCTCTGCCTGGAGGCACCCTCGGTGGCGTCTGCGTGCCCCCTCGCGAGTCGACCTCCTTCGCCTTTTACGGAGGGGGAGTTTTTGGGAAGATGCCCGTGGCTCGTATGTACCGTCGAACGTCATCCCTCGCGATCCTCCTGGTCGCGCTCACCACCTCCTGCGGCCCGTCTCCTGGAGCCGACGACTCCACGACGACCACAGGCGGTGACACCACGGGTGGCGATTCCACCGGCGGTGACGGCGACAGCGACACCACCACCACCACAGGGAACGGCGACGGCGACGGCGACGGCGAAACCACCACCACAGGGAACGGCGACGGCGACGGCGACGGCGACGAGTGCCCACCCGTCGATGTCCCGCGCAGCGTCTGGGCCTGGGACCAAGGGATCGCGACGGACCCGTCGGCCGCGCTCGAATTCTTTGACTTCGCGGCGACCAAGGGGATCACGGGGGTCTACCTGGAATCAGAGGCGCTCATTAACAACGAGCCCGCTTCGCTCGCGACCTTCGTCGAGCAAGCGCACGACAACTGCATCGCAGTCTCGTTGCTCTTCGGCTACGCGCCGTGGGCCTTGACAGAGAACCATGGCGACGCGCTCAACCTCGCGACCGCGTCCGTCGCGTTCGCGGCGAGCATGGGGGCCACCGGCCCCGTCGCCGTGCACTTCGACGTCGAGCCCTACTCGCTTCCGGAGTGGACGGCGGATTCGGATCAGACCGCCAGCCAATACCTCACCATGCTTGAGCTTATCGCCGCCTCCCTGGATGGCAGCGAACTCGCGCTGGAGGTCGACATCCCGTTTTGGTTCGACACGAGGACCACCACCCACACCGGCGTGGAGCGCCTCGTGAGCGAGCTGGTGCTCGAACGCGTCGACCGAGTCGCGATCATGGACTACCGCGACTACGCATCCCCCCCAGACGGGATCATCGACAACGCCCAAAGCGAGGTGGACTATGCGGCCACGCTCGGAAAACAGGTCATCATCGGAGTCGAAACCGTCTGCGGGCTCGACCCAGAGAAGGTAAGTTTTTGTGAAGAGGGCGAGGCCGCCATGGAGACGGAGCTGGCGCTGACCGCCGCGCACTACGAAGGCGCCGCGGCGTGGGTAGGCTTCGCGATCCACGAATACGCCAGCTACCTCACGCTCGCTCCCTGATCGACCCCCCACCGGCTGCGCGCGCCTCCTCGAAACATCCGTCCCTCCATTGAAAGAGGGCAGCGCGAAGATTCGCGTTGCCCCCGTCCGAAGGCGTAATGCCCCGGATCAATGATGCCGCTCGCCTGATGGCTACGGGAGCTTTGGCGGCTCCGAAGCGGCGTCGATGCACGCCGTGAGCGCTGGCGTGTCTTCCCACGCGCACGCACCTCCAGGACCAAATGGGCCGCAGTTGGCGCTGTCGTAGCACGCGTACTCTGGGAGGTACTCACAGGTCGTGATGGGTGGTGACTCGGACGTGTCATAGCAGACTTGTCCGCTGCATCCGCCACGCGCACACTGGGCATCACCCTTTACGCAGCGCTGACACGTGCCGGCGTTGTTGAGCTTAAGGTCGTAGCCAGGCGCGCACAGGATGGGCGTCGCGATGGACGTCCACGGGCCGCCGCACTTGGGCTCTTGGCACGTCGCGCACTCCACCCCACCAAAGGTCTTCACCACGAGCACCGTCGGGATGCCGCATTTGATCGCGACTTGGGAGGTGTCTGCCCAACCCGTGGGACAACCTTGGCCCTCGGGCACGTCCTCTTCTTGCGCCTCCTCAAGCCACGTCACCTCATGACCTTCTTGCTCAAGGCGGTCCACCGTCACCACGGTTTCGTCCGTCGTTTCCATACAACCGACGGTCAGTGAAACAGCCGCCGCACACACCAAAATACTCTGATACTTCATATCTTCCACCGTTCCTTTTTAAGAAATTGTCATCCGTTCCAACAACGGAGTCGTGACAGCATCCTCAAACTTGAGCCTCAGTTCAAGCTCCCATTGTTTTGTGGTGGCGACCACAGCGAGGGACCCGATCCATAAAAATCCACCGGGCCGTTTTGTGCCGACGGGGCACGTGCCCTCGCGCCGCAGTACCGTGGATCTGCTCAGAGTACGATGTTCGGCGCGCTCGGCTCACCTCAGGGCAACGACGCATGTCTGCAATCGCAGCAGTCGAAATCTGAACTCATGGGACCAGACACGCCCCGACGTTCGCAAAGTTGGGATCCGAGGCGCTAAACAGCGGGACGCACACCTGGCCTGTCCCTTGGCAGGTGAAGCTCCCATCGTTGAGATCGCAATACTCGGTGCAACACAGGTTAAACGCACAATCGACCCCGTACGAGCCCGCGTCCGTGCACAAGTGCCCCTCGGCGCAACAGTTCGCGCACGTGCACTCCTCCCCCGACGTCCCCTGGGCCGCTGGTGGGAAGCAGATGAAACCTCCGAGGCTGGAGCCCTGGTACGCAGCCACACAGATCTGTCCCGGTGGACACTCCCCCGCGTTGAGCGGATTGCAATCGGGCAAGCAGAGGTTGAGTACGCCGTTGTTGAGCATATTGCACTCATTCCCGGTCTGTGGACACGAATTCGACTGCGCCGTCCCCACACAAAATTCGGTGCAGGTGCCGACACCCGTATTCGGATCGATGTCGTAGCACATCCCTGACTCGTCACAGGTGTCTTGTCCATTCACCCCAGACACCGTCGTGCAGCTCGAACCGGGAGGCTGCGTACCCGCGGGGACACAGACATTCGCGTCCCAAGATCCACTCCCTGGCGTGCTGGGGATGGCCGTGCATTTTTCGCCAGCAGGGCAATCTTGGAGCCAGAAGTCACACATCACGGTCCCTGCCGGAACATCTTGACAGCCAAGGAACGATGCGCACGGGTCATCACCATCACCACTGGTGTTGGGATCGCCATCTCCGTCGCCGCTGCTCGATGACTCTCCGTCGCCATCTCCGTCGCCGCTGCTCGATGACTCTCCGTCTCCATCGCCGTCGCCGCTGCTCGATGACTCTCCGTCTCCATCGCCTGAGGTCGAAGGAGCACCGGTCACCGACCCTCCTGCGGTATCACCCTCTGAATCTTCCCCGATGTCGTCCGACTCGCCCGCGGAGTTCGTATCAACGCCGCTGATACATACATTATAGAAGCACTCCAACCCAGCATCGCAGGACCCCGCATCACAGACACAAGTAAGTGTGCCCGGCTCACAACCCGCTTGGCTCGATTTTTTTCCGCACGCACCAGCCGTGAGACCGAGAATGGATCCAGACACCAACAAGACAATTCTCGACATACGTTTCATAGAGCGAGATTTACCTTATTCGACACTCAGTGGGCACGAAAACTGAGCGCGCGACCAATGTAGCCGCGACGCGGCGTTCACGACGGCCGAAGCCCGCCACCTAAACGCCAACTTCGCCGCTCTCACCCAACGCACGCGGCAAATCTCGGGACTGCTGTTCTTCTGCGCAACGAACGCCCTATTTTTCGCTCTCCCGACCGGCCTGCAGTTGTGATGGAGCAAAGGGTGAGAACCTCTTTTCGCCGACGGTCGATGCGCGCGCTCGGAGACCAGCGGTACGACAGCGGCATATCGACCATCACCGGCGAATTGAAGCCACCGGGGACGCGATGCCACGCCTCATTGACAGCTGTCCTGCCACGGCGACGCGAGTGATCCCGCGTGGACCCCAGCCCCCTTGAGACCATTCGGCGCCAGGGGAAATTCGAAGGACGGCTGCGCCTGCCATGCTGCACCGGCGCACGCCCCACGGAGCGCGCTCGCGCTCCTCGCCCTCCTGGACCTCGGACGGCGACGACGTCGTCGACGAGCTGCGACGAGCGCGACGCTAATTCACCACGAGCACCGAGAAGGTCGCGGGTGCGAGGGGCTCGATGTAGGGGTTGTCCGAGACGGACACAGTCGCGGAATAGTCGCCCCCAACTTGCAGAATCTGGCCCATCGGGGTCTCATTGTAGAAGGTCACCGTCCAGGCGTCCCGCGTGGCGTTGAGCGAGAACGCGTACTCCCCTGGGAACGCAGGCGTGTTCGCCACGTAGTCGAGCCCAGGCATGTCCAGGCTCGCAGAGATCCCCGATGTATTCGAGGTGACCTCAATACTCACGGCGGCTAAAAAATAGAGATCGAGCGTATGATCGGTCGGGAGCGCGCTGACCGACCCGATCAGCGGGACCGTGCCAGAGGCGAGGTTGCCATCGACGGAGATGGTAACGCCAGCGGTCACCAGGCTGTCGATATCCACGGCTGCCTTGGGGTGACCCTCCCACCCGTCCTCACCGCCTCCATCGAAGCAGACATCGTAGATGTCGTCTTCTAGATACGCGCAATCTTCAAGCGCATCGACGCAACCGTTGTCCACGACACACCGCAAGTGATCGATGACAGCGACTCCACACTCACAGCTGATGAGCGCGTACTCGTTGACGTAGGCCTCGCAGGTCGCACGAGCCTCCTCGAGCTCATCGCTTGAATACTCTCCGCACGCGAGGGCCAGGTCGGTAACATCTGTGCACACGCTCAGATTCACCTCCTCACAGGAAGAACTTCCATCGGTCTCCCCGTCGGTGTCGGTCTCCCCGCCAGTATCGAGAGGGTTTCGTCGCCCGCACCCGCCAACCGAGAGGCTGGCACCGAGGGTCGTCAAAAAAAGCAGAGTGAATGGTCGGTGAAGGACACCTGGCATGGTGGACAACGTACCCTGAGGTTCCCGCAGCGTACGCGCACGTCTTGTAACAGTCTCCCAACGATCGCTGCGACAAGGGGAACGGCCTTCAGTGAACGACCCCGAGTTAGCCCGCCCTAGGTCAAGACGCGCTTGAACCCTTCGTGAGTCGCGACGAAGCCCATGCGTTCGTAGAAATCGAGCGCCTTCAAGCGCGCCTTGTTCGACGTGAGTTGCACTAGATGAGCGCCACGCGCGTTGGCGATCTCCACCGCCGCCTCGATCATGAACCGGCCGACGCCTTGACCCCGCGCGTCACGGTGACTTCGCACACCCTCGATCTGCGCGCGCAGGCCTCCCATATAGGTGAGGTTGCGGATCATGGTGAGCTGGAGGGTCCCGACCACGCGCCCATCCCGTGCAGCCACGTAGACCGTGTTGTTGGGGTCAGCGTCGATTTCGCGGAACGCCTGTTCGTAGGACCGCATGGAGGCCGCATCCTCGCGCGCTTCTCCGAGTACGTCCTCTCGCAACAGCGCCACGATCGCTCGCAGATCACCGACCGTCGCTGGCCGAAACGTCAGCGCATCGCGCAACACAGGAGACGAGGTCATGGCAGCGGCAGCGTACATCGCAGCTTGATGGTGAACCACACCCATCCTCGGCCGCCTCGCGCCGCCCCTCGCGGGACGCGCTGGCCAGTCACGGCGCCCGCTCTGCGAAGCCCCTTGAATCACTACGCATTATTCGGTGACGTGAGGAGGCAGGGCCTCGGTTGCGCGACGCCCTGTCCCCTTCGTACACTCGCGCGGCGGAGCCGACCCTGTGTCCAATCTCGACCACCCGATTCGACGAATGCTCGCTGCCCTTGGCCGATGCTCGGCGACCGTGGTGGTCGCAGCCGTCGTGCTGTGCGTGTGGGGTGGTGTCTGCGACGTGGCCGCCGCGGCGAGCATCGGGGACGACCCGTGCAGCTCCTCTCAAGCAGACGCCGAAGGCTGCGACGACGGGGAACACGAGGGCCCCTGCGAGGACTGTGACGACGGCGGATGTGAGGACGCGGACTGCATGGGAGCCCTGCACTCGTGTGGATGTTGTCCCAACGTGGTGGGCGCCACGAGCCATGCTCCGGTCCTCCCGAACTACTCCGACAACGACCTGCGGTGCGCCTGCAGCGACGACCTCGAAGTACGCGAGGGTGTGCGCGCCCGCATCGACCGACCGCCCCGAGCGTGAGCGAATCTTTGACCCGCGCGAGTCGACGCACCGCACAGCTGTCAGCGCTGTGTTGGGGTTGCCTCGCCGAGGTCATCCACGCGCGCGGGCACCCCGAGATCTCGAGGCTGGCCACGCGCGCACCCCCTGGTGAACGCCGCGGAGAGATTCGCCCGCGCGCGCTTCTCTCCCCTGCGGATCCACACTCCCCATGCCTTTGTTTCATCCCCTTCTCCTCATGATGACGGTCACATCGAGTCCGAGTGAGCCGTGCGCCGGCCCGCTCACTCGGGCGGCGGTGGTTGACTGCGCTGCGGCCTCCAGCCCTCGGCTCGTCGCCGCGCGAGCGAGCGTCGACGCCGCGCGCGGCCTCTCCGACGCCGCGCGTGTGATCCTCCCGTCCAATCCCACCGTCTCGGTCACCGTGGGTCAGCGCTGGAACACCAACGACGACCGCGCGCTCAACGTGGCCGGCACCTTGTCACAGCGCCTGGAGATCTCCGGTCAACGGCGCCAACGCAAAGACGCCGCCGACGCCCTCGTCGCGCAACGTGAGGGCGGGCTTGAGGCGAGCACGCGCGACGTCATCGCCCGCGCGCTCCTGGCCTACTACGACGTGCTCGCCGCGCGCGCGGAGCTTGTGGTGATCTCGCAGGGACACGCCACCGCCCTACAGATGCAAGAGGTGGCCAGCGCCCGCGCCACGGCAGGGCTCGGGATGCCGCTCGACACCGACTTGGCCGCCGCGGAGGTCGCCGCGCTGCAAGAGCAACAAGCCTTGGCGACCGGCGCCGTCCGTGCGGCCGAGGCCCGCCTCGCGAGCGCCCTCGGGCTCGACCCCGCGGGTTCGCTGCCGGACGTGATCGGCGATCTGACCCCCGTGGATGTGCCCGAAGACCTCGCGGTGTCCACTCAAAGCGCCGCCGCTCGCCCAGAACTCGCCCAACAACGGGCCCAAACAGAGCAGGCCCAGGCCGAGCTCGCGCTGCTCAAACGCGGTCGCGTCCCCTCCCCCGCGCTGTCCATCTTCGCCCAGACCGACGGTTTTAACGAGCGCGTCATCGGTGGTGGCCTGTCCATGCCGATCCCGCTCCCCTTCCCCCTCGGCCGCACGAACAAGGGGGAGATCGACGGCGCGCGCGCGCGCATCGACGAATCCAGCGCCCGCCTCGCCTCCACGCAGCGCCGCGTCACGCTCGAGGCGACCGCCGCCTTCCACGACTACGAGGCCCACAAGAGCGCCGCCAACGCCTACCGCCCCGACGCGGAGAGCTCCGCGCGCGCCAGCCTCGACACCCTCGCCTCTGAGATCGAGCGCGGCACCCTCCCCGTCCGCGACGCCCTCCTCACCCAACACGCGCTCTTGCGCATGCTCTTGCGCGCGGTGGAATCCAAGCACGGCCTGTGCCGCGCCGCCGTCGCGCTCGCCCTCGCCGCCGGCCACCCACTCCAAGAAGGTGCACCATGAAAACGACCATCTCCCTCACCTCGCTGCTCCTCCTCCCCCTCATCCTCACGGCCTGTCCCGCCGGCGGCGGCGATAAACACGAGCACGGTGACGCGCACGGTGACGCGCACGGTGACGCGCACGGTGACGAGCACGGACATGCACATGAAGATCGCCACGACCAGCTCCCGCGCACGGTGGCGCTCTCCCCTGAGGTCATCGCACAGGCGAAGATCGTGACGGCGGCGGCGACCAAGCGCGCGCTGAAACCCACGGTCCGACTGCCGGGCGAGATCGTCGTCCACCCGGACCGCCAAGCGACCGCCGCGGCGCGTGTCGAAGGCGTCATGGAGAGCTTCAGCGTTCAACCGGGTGACGCGGTTTCTCGTGGAGACCTTATCGCCACGGTGCGCGCCCCCAATATTCAGAGTCTCCGGGCCGCGGAGGCCGCCCTGCGCGCCAAGGCGACCTCCGCGAGGGCCAACGCCGAGCGACTGCAGGACCTCGCGGGCAAGCGCCTCGCGAGCCAGCAAGAAGCTGTGAGCGCTGACGCCGACGCCGACGCGCTCGAGGCGGAGGCCCGCGGCGCTCGCGAACGTCTCCGGGCGCTGGGGCTAAAGTCCCAGGGTCGCGCCGTGCTCTTCGAGGTGCGCGCGCCCAGAGACGGCGTGGTGCTCACCCGCGACGTGGACGTCGGCGCCCCGGTCACACCGGCGAGCGTCGTTGCGACCATGGCAGCCACTGACGAGGTGTGGTTCTTGGCGCATGTGTTCGAGCGAGATGTCGCCCGCGTCGCCCCGGGCAGCGAGGCCTCCGTGGCTCTCAACGCGTACCCCGAGCGGCGCTTCGCGGGGACCGTGGAGTACGTCTCTCACGCCGTAGACCCCGGCGCCCGCACCCTGTCTGCTCGAATCCCGCTGACCAACGAGGGCGGCGAGCTCCGCCTCGGGCTGTTCGGCGCGGCCCACGTGGTCACCGCTGGCGCGACCACCGAGCCGGTGATCGCGGTGCCGAACTCCGCCGTCACCCGCATCGCGGAGTCCCCCGTCGTCTTCGTGCAACACGCCGACGGGCACTTTGAGGTCCACGACGTGGTGCTCGGACGGGTGGACCACGCGTTCACTGAGATCGTGCACGGCGTCCACGACGGCGAGCAGGTGGTGAGCGAGGGGGCCTTCGCCGTCAAGAGCGTGCTCTTGCGCGACACCTTCGGAGAGGACCACCACTGAGATGGATTTCCTCGGTACACTCGTCCACGGGTCGCTGAAAAATCGCGCGCTCGTGCTCTTCGCCACCTTGTTGCTGGTGGGCATGGGGCTCCGGGCCGCCAAGCGACTGCCGATCGACGCGGTCCCCGACGTCACCAATATTCAGGTGCAGGTGATCACCTCCGCGCCCGCCCTCTCTCCCCTCGAGATCGAGCAGTACATCAGCATCCCTGTGGAGCGATCTCTCCAGGGCATCCCCGAGGTGGATGAGGTGCGCTCGCTGTCCAAGTACGGCGTGAGCGTGGTGACCGTGGTGTTCCACGACGAGACCGACATCTATTTCGCCCGACAGCTCGTGAGCGAACGGATGGCCGAGGCGAGGAGCGCTGTGCCTCCCGGCTACGGCGAGCCCGAGATGGGCCCGATCAGCACGGGGCTCGGCGAGATTTATCAATTTGTGGTCCGCAACGAGGACCTCTCCTTGATGGAGCTCCAAGAGCTGCTGACCTGGTACATCGGACCCCAGGTGCGCTCGGTCCCCGGTGTGGTCGAGGTGAATTCGCACGGCGGGCTTGAGCGCGAGTACCAGGTGGTGCTCAACCCCGACCTCATGCGGGCCGCGGGGCTCTCTACCAAGCAGGTGGTAGAGGCCATCGAGAGCACCAACGCCAACGCCGGCGGCGGATATATCGAGCGCGACCGCGAGCACTTCGTCATCGGCACCCAGGGGCTCGTCACCAACCGCGAAGACCTGTTGGCGGTGGTCCTCGGCGCGACCCCCCAGGGCACCCCCATCACGGTCGCCTCCATCGGCGAGGTGCGGTTCAGCGGTCGCATGCGACGCGGCGCCGCGTCCATGGACGGCGAGGGTGAGGTCGTCAGCGGCATCACCCTCATGCTGATGGGCGAGAACCCCCGCGTCGTGGCCAAGGCGGTCGAGGCCAAGATCGCGTCCCTCCAGTCCTCACTCCCCGAGGGCACAGAGGTCGATGTCTTCTACGACCGCACCCGCCTCGTGAACCGGACGATCCGCACGGCCATCACCAACCTCCTCGAGGGCGCCGCGCTCGTGGTGCTCATCTTGCTGCTCTTGCTCGGGGATGTCCGCGCGGGGCTCATCGTCGCCTCCATCATCCCCTTGTCCATGCTGTTCGCCGTCACGGTGATGGAGGCCATGGGGCTGTCGGGCAACCTCATGAGCCTCGGGGCCCTCGACTTCGGGATCATCGTGGACGGATCTGTGATCGTCGTGGAGCACGCCTCTCGACGGCTGCGAGACGCGCGCGCCGCCGAGGGGCCGCTCGATCGCGAGAGACGCACGGAGGTGGTGCGGCGCGCGACCATGGAGGTCCGCAAGCCCACCCTGTACGGCGAGGCCATCATCGCCATCGTCTACGTCCCGATCCTCACGCTCACAGGCACCGAGGGCAAGCTCTTCACGCCCATGGCGACCACCGTCCTGCTCGCGCTGATCGGCGCGTTCATCCTGTCGATCACGTTCGTACCCGTGGTCGCGAGCCTGGTGCTGCGACCGGATCCCGAGCGCCGCGAGACGCTGCTCATGCGGGCGGTCACCGCCATCTACGAGCCCATCCTCTCCCTCGCCCTGCGGCGGCGGGCCGCGGCCATCGCAGGGGGCGTCGCCTTGACGGTGCTCGCGGCTGTCGGCTTCGCCCGGCTCGGCGCCGAGTTCGTGCCGCAGCTCGACGAGGGCGACATCCTCGTCGAGGCGCGGCGGCTTCCGGGCGTCGCCCTGAGTGAGGCGGTGGCCCAAGACCATCGCCTGCAGCTCGCCATCCTCCCGATCCCCGAGGTGGATCGCGTGGTGTGCAAGACGGGCTCCCCGGATCTCGCCACGGACGCCATGGGCATCGAGCAGACCGACGTCTATATCAAGCTCAAGGACAACGAGGACTGGCGGCCCGGCTTGACCAAGGCCGACCTCGCCGACGAGATTCGACACGCCGTGGAGGCGGCGGTCCCCGACGTCGCCGCCTCGATCTCACAGCCCATCGAGATGCGTACGAACGAGCTCGTGGCGGGGGTGCGCTCCGACGTGGGCGTCCTCGTCTACGGCCCCGACCTCGACCGCTTGGTGGCGTCGGGGGACGAGGTGTTGCGCGCCATCGCCGACATCCCCGGCGTCGTCGACGCCCGCAGCGAGCAAGTCGCGGGTCTTCGCTACCTTCGCATCGAGCCCGACCGCAACAAGCTCGCGCGCTACGGGCTGTCTGTGGCCGACGTCAACCTCGCCGCCGAGGCCATGGCCGTCGGTCATCAAGCGGGCCAGGTGCTTGAGGGAGATCGGCGATTCGCGATCCGTGTGGTGGTCGACCATCAACCTCAAGGTGACCTTGAGGCCCTCTCGAGCGTGCCGCTGCGCACCATGAACGGACACGTGGTGCCCCTCGGCGACGTGGCGACGCTGCGCTTTGTCCCGGGCCCCGCCGCCATCAACCGTGAGGCCATGTCACGGCGCATCGTGGTGGAGTTCAACGTGGAGGGGCGAGACCTCGCGTCCGTGGTCGCGGACGCGCAGCGCGCCGTGCGAGACAAGGTGAGCCTCGACACCGGCTATCACATCGAATGGGGCGGGACATTCCGCCACTACGAAGAGGCGAAGACCCGGCTGATGTGGGTCGTCCCCATCGCCCTCGCCTTCATCGTGTTCTTGCTGTGGTCTGCGTTTGCCGCGGTGCGTCCGGTGGCCATCGTGCTCCTCACGGTGCCCTTCGCCCTGGTGGGCGGTGTGGCGGCGCTGTGGATCCGGGGGATCCCCTTCTCGATCTCCGCGGGGGTCGGGTTCATCGCGCTGTTCGGCGTCGCCGTCCTCAACGGCCTGGTGCTCGTCACGGTGGCGCGGCGCGAAGAGGCCAAGGGGCGCCCGTCGGGCGTCGCCATCGAGTCTGCCGCGCGGCTGCGGTTGCGCGCCGTGTTTATGACCGCGCTCACCGACGTGCTCGGCTTCATCCCCATGGCCCTGTCCACCGCGCCGGGCTCGGAGGTCCAACGTCCGCTCGCCACCGTGGTCATCGGGGGGGTCGTCAGCGCGACCGTGCTCACGCTGCTGGTCCTCCCCGCGGTCTACGGGGCCACCGGCCGGGGCTCCAACGCCACACCACCCGAGGACACGTGAGCGACACGGCTCAGGTGTCTCGTAGATTCACCGCCCCCACGGGGCGTCCCTCGGGCCGACGGACGTCACCAAATCACTCAGATGGAAAAACTGGATCGAGCGCCCATCTCCAGGCCATCGAATCGCGGGAATTTGTGACCGTAGACCGCGACCCGCACGCACGACGGCACGCCCAGCGTCTTGAGTTGGGCGGGCGCGCGCACGTTCACGCCGGTCACCTTGCCCGAGGGGGCGATGCCGAACTCGTAGGCGATCCGGCCCGAGGAGAGCTCGGCCTCGCTCGCGTCGGCCGCCGCCGCGATGCAGGCTTGGAACTTGCCGTCGAGCTTGGCGAGCTCGCGGTTGATCGCTGCATCGCTGAGGCGCTCACTCCCAGTCTCCTCGCCAATCGTCTTCGTCTTTTTCGCGTTAAAGCGCGGCACGTGGCTGTCGTTCACCCGCGCGTCCTTCGTGGATGCGCCGTCGGATTTTTCGCCGCTGCGTTTTCGCCTGCGCCGTTTCTTCTTGGATTTTTTCTTCGGCGGCGGATCGTCGACCTCGACGACCTCGGCCCGCACCTCACAGCGTCCATGGACGCACTCGGTCCCCTCTCCACACACGCCGCCGCAGGTGGTGGGGAGCTGCGAGGTGTGCCAGCCCCACAGCGCACCGCCGCCCGCGATGGCCCCCACGACAAACGCTGGAAAAAACTTGCCCACGCTTGATGGTATCAAAAAACGCGTCAGCCTACCTTCCACGGCGACGGCGTCTTCGGGAGGTCGCATCGCCGTCGCGCATATCTCCGAGTCGGGGCAGCCTCGGTGGTTCGAGCCCCCACCATCAGCGTCGGCGCGTAGATCAAAGCTCACCACCACACCTCAATACAGTGAGTGAATCGAGAGGAAGAACCTCCCGCGACAGGCTCCTGGCATCGAAGGTCTTGATCGGTCATGTCCCCCGCGATCGCGGGGGTCTGCCGATCAAGGTGTCTCCAAACGTAGTCGCCTCGAGACGACGCGTGTCGGTGAGACAGCCAGCTCATCGCAATCTCAACAGATTCACGCTCGCGCCTGCGGCCGGCACACCCGCCCTCTTCGCCTGCATGTCGCATGATCCAAATGGGTGTACATGACGCGCTATCTCCATCGTTTGACTGCTTGTCCAGACCGCGTACAATGATCCCGTGAACGAACGAATATCAACCCGCAGCACGCTGATTTCTAGTTTCACCCGCCGCTTCGCTATCACTGTCTGCGCCGCCGCGGTCCTGATAGGCGCGACCGCGACCTCAGGGTGTACGTTTGAGACGGCTCCGATATACAACGTGCGCGCGAACGCCCCTGCCGCCCGACCATTGAGCGGCGAGGAAGTCCGCACTGGG
The DNA here is from genome assembly GCA_014240065.1 of Myxococcales bacterium. GTDB lineage: Bacteria > Myxococcota_A > Polyangia > Nannocystales > Nannocystaceae > JAAZXR01. The sequence goes on along the minus strand of JAAZXR010000031.1, from coordinate 17,815 downwards.
ATCTACAGGGCGCTCACCGTCAAGAATTGGGTCGTCACCGCCGAGGAACCGTGGAATATCACCGCCATGGTGACAGCCGGTGGCCACTCGGCCGTCGTCGCCATCGCCTACAACACCGAGGCCTACACCATCACGCGCCTCGATAGCAGCGCCGGGCTCAAGTACGACCCTAGTCACCCGCGGCACGGTGAGATCATTCATCGTCGATATAATCATTGGATCAATCTTCTCAATCAGCAGATCCAGCGCGAGATTTCTGCCCTCATCCAGCCGGCTGCGCCACCGCCACCGGTAAGCTAAGATTGGGCACGGCGAGACCGGCGTCAGCGCCAGCGACGAAACACCAATGAGGTGTTAATTCCACCGAAGGCAAAATTGTTCGACATGACGTGCTCGTTACTCATGCGACGACCCTGCCCCATGATGTAGTCCAGCTCGCCGCAGCGCTCATCAACCTTCGCCAGATTGACCGTCGGTGCGTACCAGTCTTGATTCATCATCCGGATCGTCATCGCCGCCTCCAGGGCGCCGCTCGCCCCGAGGGTGTGTCCGATGTAGCTCTTGAGCGAACTGATCGGCAGTTGGCCCCCAAACACCGCCTGGGTAGCCCTTGACTCGGCGACATCTCCCACGGTCGTCGCGGTCGCATGCGCGTTGACGTAGCCCACCGCTTGGGCGTCCACCTGCGCGCTCTCAAGGGCGAGCTCCATCGCCCGTTGCATCGTGGCTGCCGACGGCTGGGTGACGTGCGCGCCGTCTGAATTGGTGCCGAATCCCACAACCTCTGCGTAGATGCTCGCGCCCCGCGCCTGCGCGTGCTCGAGTGATTCGAGGACCAGCGTCCCCGCCCCCTCGCCGATCACCAGCCCATCGCGCGCCTCATCAAATGGCCGAGGGCTCTTGTCCGGCGTGTCGTTGGCGCGACTGGTCGCGAACATGACATCAAAGACGGCCGCCTGAGATACGCAGAGCTCTTCGCCGCCGCCGGCCAGCATGATCTCCTGATAGCCGTGCTTGATCGCCTCGTAGGCGTAGCCGATGCCTTGACTCCCAGATGTACATGCGCTCGAGGTCGGGATCACCCGACCTTTGAGTTCGAAGAAGAGCTCGATATTCACCGCGCACGTATGGCTCATCATCCGGATGTAGCTGGTCGCGTTGATCCGCCGCGTGTTGCCTTCGCTCCGCAGGGCGGCGAGATCGAGAATCGCGTCTGTGCTTCCGGTACACGATCCGTAGGAGACGCCCATGCGACCGTCTCGAATGCACGGATCCTCGAGGAGTCCGGCATCCTCAAGCGCTCGCTCCGACGCACGCACTGCCATCAACGCGACGCGTCCCATGGTGCGCGTCTGTTTGCGAGTGTAGTGCGATGGCGCTTCGAAATCGAAGACTCTCCCTCCCAGCCTCGTGCCCAGCCCCTCAATACGATCCCACTCACCGATGACGCTGATCGCGTTCTCTCGACTTCGAAGCCGCGCGTCGACTGTCTCCCAGTCTTGTCCGAGCGGAGAGATGCCGCCCATGCCTGTCACAACGACTCGCTTCATTAAATAAGTCCTCCGTTCACAGAGATCACCTGACGCGTCACATACGACGCCTCCGACGAGAACAGGAACCCGACCACCCCCGCGACCTCCTCGGGGCTCCCCATCCGGCGCATCGGGACGGCCTTGAGAATTTCTTCGACGGGGAGATCCTCTGCCACGATGTCCGTCTCGATTAAGCCTGGCGCGACACAATTCACGGTGATCTGGCGCTTCGCGAGCTCGAGCGCGAGCGCCTTGGTCGCGCCCATGACTCCAGACTTCGCGGCGCTGTAGTTCACCTGACCACGATTTCCCACGAGCCCGGAGACCGACGAAATCGTCACAATTCGCCCGCCGTCGCGCCGTCGAATCATCGGCATCACGGTCGGATGGAGCACGTTGTAAAACCCATGCAGCGCCGTCGCGACCACGCCATCCCATTGCTCCGCGCTCATCGCGGGGAACGCCGCATCTGCGGTGATCCCTGCGTTGCAGACGACGCCGTAATACGCGCCATGGGCCGCCATATCGGCCTCAATCGTCGCCCGCGCGTGGTCTCGATCACAGACGTCAAATTGAAGCATCCTCGCCTCGACACCCGCGCGCTGTACAGCGGCGACCGTCTCGCGCGCGGCATCGACGTTACCGCGGCAGTGTACGACCACGTGAAAGCCGGAGCCCGCGAGCCTCCGCGCGATCGCTCGCCCAATGCCCCGACTCGAGCCGGTCACCAACACCCACCGTTTTGCTTCATCCACCATTTAGAAATGCCTCTGGTTCACGCGGCTGATAGACGGTCACCCTCCCCTCAACCATGAGCGCGCCGCTCGTCTCATCACGGATTGAGCCGTCGAACGCGCCCAGCTCTTCGTTGCTCCATCGGCTCCACGCTTCTACGAGCAAGCGCTGCCCGCACGAGAAATGAGGCGCGTGGAACCGCAGGGTTCGAGTCCCCAACAAGAACCCAACCGATACTGGGTCACCGCGCCGGATGGCCTCGCAGCCAGAGTAGGCCGCGATTGTCTGCGCGATGTATTCAATCCCCACCCAATTCGGCACGATTCCTCGCTCGTCGATGAACATCGAGCCGCGGCCGATCACGACGCGACACACGGTCCTCTCCTCCGTGTGTTCGATGAGGGAATCCAACAAGACCATCCGGCCCTGGTGCGGGATGAGATCGGTAATCGCTGTCACGGCTGCTACGTCGCTCACGTTCGCGCTCCTAGAATTAGGCTACAATTGTTACCACCAAAGGCGAACGAATTACTCAACACGTAGCGGCGGACACCCTGCGACAGTTCTCGCGTCAGTGGCGTCACAAGCTGCACGGGCGCCAAGCTAGGGTCTCTCACCTCATCCCAATGATGCACCGGCAGCGAGTACGACGGGCCCGGGCTCTCCAGCATCTCCCAGCACAGCCCAAGCTCCAGCGCTCCGGCCGCCCCGAGCGTGTGGCCTGTCAGGGGCTTGGTCGAGCTGCACCGGGTGTCACCAAACAGTTCGGCGACAGCCAGACTCTCCATCGCGTCGTTTTGCACGGTCCCCGTGCCATGCAAGTTGACGTAGGAGATGTCGGCGCTCGAGAGTCCCGCGTCAGCGAGCGCCGCCCTCATGCTCGCCAGCGCGCCCGCCCCGTTGGGCTCCGGTGACGACATATGATAGGCGTCGCTCGAGCTCCCCGCGCCGACAAGCTCAGGCCCCTCACCTCCGCGTGTCATCAAGAACACGGACGCGGCCTCCCCGATGTTGATGCCGTCGCGGTTCGCGGACATGGGGTTGGTGCGCCCATGGCCGACCAGGTTGAGCGACGCGAACCCAGCGAGCGTCATTCGACAATAGGAGTCCACTCCACCCGTGATCACGGCGTCGCAGATCCCCGCGCGAATCAACCCGCGCGCGCTCGCGAGAGCGTGCGCGCTGGACGAGCACGCCGTTGAGATTGAATAAGCGGGCCCGCGAACGCCCACATACTCCGCGATGAGTTTGGCGGGAGCCCCCATCTCCTGCGACACGTAGTCGAAGCCCTCGGGCCACGTACCAGTCTCCGTGAACTGTGATATCGCCGCCTCGCCGGCGGAGATCCCCGAGGTGCTCGTTCCCAGGACGACCCCCACACGGCGCGCTCCCCAGCGCTCAACGGCGTGAGCGGCCTCAGCATCGATCTGGTGGTATGCGGCCAAGAGCAGCCGAGAATTCCGGCTGTCGTAGCGCGAGAGATGCTCAGGAGTATTGGGCAGGTCTCCTCGCACCGCACCGAACAACACCTCCCGTGAGGGCAGCACGTCGCCGAGCACCTGAAAATCTGGCATCTCCAGCCCGCGAAGGCACCGGCGCACCTCCGCAGATCCCCGGCCGACCGCGCTCACCGTGCCGTGGGCAGCCAGCACACATCTCTCGGCATCATGTATCCGTCCGTTCACCATCTGATCCACTACTGGTCGAGACGCCCGCTCGCGCCCTCTCCCCCGAAGAGACTCCCCAGCGCCTGCATGACCCGCGCGTGACTGGCTACGTATTCGTTGTCACGATCCCAAGCGTAGCCCGCGAGCACCGAACAGATCTTGCGCTTGACCGATTCTACCTTCTGTTCAGCGAAGAAGATCCGCTGGAGCGTACCGCCATACCAGGCGTTGACGTAGGTTTTGAACACGTCAATTCCGCGCCGTAACTCCGCCTCATACGCCTGCTCCCAGTCCACCGTCTCCCCGGCCCGTTCTCGTAGCAGGGCGCGGCTCGCGAGACTCGCCGACTTGAGCGCGACGGTCACCCCGGACGAAAACACAGGATCGAGAAACTCCCCGGCGTTACCCAAGATCGCGTACCCAGGGCCACACATCCGGCTCACCGCCTTCGCGAAGGCCGTCTTCCGCTGAACAGGGAACAAGAACTCTGGAGTTGGGAACGCTTGAGCAAAATCGGAGAGCTCGCTCATCGCGGTCCGAAGCGCCGCCTCATGGTCCCCTCCGAAGCGCTCGAAGTAGCTATCAGGTCCGACCACTCCCACCGATGATCGCCCCGCGTGAAGCGGAATATGCCAGTACCAAACCTCGTGAATCTCCGGGTGAATGAGGATTGAGATCCGGCGATAGTCGAGGGCGAGCTCCCCATCGTCGCGGATGTGACAAAAAACGGAGGTGCGCCCTGCCATCCCTGCGCTCGCCTCCAACCCAAGGAGCCTCGGCAATACACGCCCGTAGCCGCTGGCGTCGATCACGAACTCCGGCCGAACAGTGTGTGACTCTCCGCCCTCCGAGGCGACGACCACGGTCGGCGCGTCACCGCCGAAGTCCACAGATTCCACGCGGTGCCCAAAGGCGACCTGCGCTCCCATCTCCTTCGCGCCATCGACGAGGAGCTGATCGAAACGATCGCGCATCACCTGATACGTATAGTCCCAGCCATCCGTGAAGGTCTGTGAGAAATCAAAGATCTCCGTCTTTTCACGGTGACGGAAGGTCCCCCCAGTTTTTATCTGATATCCCGCCTGCTCGACCCGTTCCACGAGCCCAGCTTCTGCGAGGATGTCCATACACTGCGGGAGCAAGCTCTCGCCGATCACAAAGCGTGGAAACTGCTGAGCTTCAACAACCTGCACGGACAGCCCGCCCTTCGCCAGCATCGCGGCGGCGCAGCTCCCTGCCGGCCCAGCGCCGATCACGAGCACGTTCGGGCGCTCCATTATGGTCTCCCTACTGCGAGCACGGCGAGCGGAGCGGTGAGGAACGCGACGCATACGCCGATCAACACGGCGCTACCGAACCCATGTAAGAAGGGCGTCTCGCTCCACGCGAGCAGGCCAAAAGAGAGCAGCGTCGTGATGCCAGAGAGGGTGACCGCGAGCAGGGTGGCGTTCGGTGCCTCCCGTGACTCGGCTAGAAAAATCGCGTAGTCCACACTGATCCCCAAGACCAGGAGTAAACCAAGCATGTGGAAAATATTCAACGGGAATTCCAGGTAGCCGAAGACCCCAAACACCGACAACGCGGCCATGACAGACGGCACGCTCGCGCAGATTCCCAACCGCACGCCGTAACGCACCACGAGAAATAGGAAGATCGCCAGGTATGCGAACCCAGCCAAGCCCGCCGCCTTCGTCCGGTACAGCCTCAGCAACCGTGAGATATCGGCGACCTTGTTGACGTAGCTCACGTTCGATCCTTCTATCGCCTCAAGCGACGCCTCGTCGCGCACATCCTGCAGCATGATGACCGAGGCCACCCCGCGGCTCGTCTCCCCGATCCACAAATCGCGCTGCGCGAACGATGCGGGGCTCTCCAACCACGCCCGCACCTTGAGCGCTGAAGGCTCCGGAGCTCCCAGCGCGGACCACATCCCTGACGACGCGCGCTCACTGAATCCTATCTCCATGAAATAAGCGTCGACAGACCTCCGATTGCTCGAGAGCGCGGTCGCCAATTTCCTCGCGTCACGTCGCTGCTGCGACACGGGAGGCACGGACGCAGATACCGCGAAGTAGGCGCCGATTTCTTCCCGTCCCACGAGCGCATCCAGCAGCTCTCGAACCGCGAGCTCACGCTCGAGCACCTCCTCCTCGGTCTCCCCTTCCACGACGATGAAGCGACTGAAGTCTCCCCCCCCCACCACAGCGCGGACCTCCGCTTCCTCCCCGAGCAGCGCCGCGTTCGACGACTGCAATAGCCGAATATCGTCGTCGGTCTTTAGTCGCGCGAGCGCCGGGAGGCACACGAGCGCCATCACCCCGAGGATGGCGAGACCTCGGGCGCGGCCCAACGCGCGAATGGCTCCGAGCGAACGCCCCGCACCCCGCAACAAGAGCGGCGCTCGCGCAGATCCCCGCGATGCGCTGAGCAGCGGGAATACGCAGCAGACTGTCGCGTAGGCGCCAAAGAGGCCGAAACACGAGAACACCGTCATCTGTCGCAGGCCCGGAAATGGAGACAAACTCAAGGCGGCGTACCCGATCGCGCTCGTCAACGCGCCGAGGCTGATCGCCGCAAAAACCCGGCGAAGTGTGCGCGGCCCGCTCTGCCCCGCGTGCGCGAGGTGCTCACAGAAAAAATGAAACGAGTAGTCGATACAGACGCCGAGAAGACTCGCTCCAAAACCAAGCGTCACGAGATGCACGCGGTCGAAGAAGAGAAATGTCGCGCTCGCAGCACACAAGAACCCGGCCGCGAGTGAGAGCACCCCCAACGCAAGTTGACGAAGGGAACGAAACGTCAGCCCCATGAGGACCATCACGCCGATCATGGAGCCAATCCCGATCATCCCCGCCTCACGCTCGGCGGTCTCCGCCGCCTCCGTCGCGAACTTGAGCGCTCCTCCTCGGAGGACTCGAACCTCAGGAAAATCAGCGACGACGTGCGCTATCGCGGCGCCGACCACGGGCGTCAACGTGCGCTGAGCCTCTCGAGAGAATGCGCTGTCGCGAGCGATGGCGGTGACCATCGCGTACTCCACGCCCGCGTGCTCGATGATGACGGCTCCATCCACGACGCTCCAGCCGTCCCGTGAGCCAGAGAGCCCGTCGATGAAGTCAGGGAACAACAGCAGCGGGTCGCTCTCAAGAAGCTCCGAGTTGAACGTCGCCACCGGCGCGTAGAGTGTGCGCCGCGCTCGCGCCAGGATCTCCGTCCCGGCGTGGGGGGCGTCCAGCAGCGCCCGCGTGCTCGGCGACAGCGTGACGTAGCGGTGAGGAAAATACAGATCGTAGGTCGCCTTTCCCACGTCGTCTCCCACGCGAAATTGGACGTCCCGGAAGACTCGCGGGGCTTCGAGCTGACGCGCAAGCTCATCGCCCGCTGCGAGGAGCTGTTCTCGTTCGAGACCGCTCACCAAAAACACGCTCCGCGTCGTGCCCTTCTGCGCAAATTGCTCGACGATCTCCTCCACGACCGTATCTCGCTCCGTGGCCGGGAGCAGGTGGAGGATGTTGCTGTCGATCTCTACACCACGACTCCAGCGCCACGTCAGAACCGACGCCGCCACGAGCATGAGCAGACACCAGAGACGGAACAGCCGTTTCAGATCACCTTGGGAATAGGCGCCGTTCATCGGGGGTCAACTCGTGGTTTGTGTCGATGGACGACAAGTCGATGACGGTCGAGTCTCCGTTCGGCTCGCGGATTCGGATCTGCTCGATCGTCTCCGAACCCCGCAACGTGATGTCACGGATGGCCCGCTTGACCAGCCGCTGCTTCGGCGTGAGTCCAATCTCCCACCCCGTATCGGTCGTCGCGAAGTACAGCTCAAACTCCCGCGCGATGGACGCTGTGTCCCCCCTCAATACGGCGACGAATGCGGTCATCACCCGAAACAAGATCGGTTTTCTGGACGGCTTCATCGTCCGCTTGCGGCCGGCCTCATCCACATGGACCATCTCCCCGCTGCTGATGACAACGCTGCTCGTGACCGGATGCTCCACCTGCCACACGACGCCGAGGTCGTCGGCCACGAGGACCGTACCGCGCGACTCCAATGGCCGCGCGAGCGCCTTCATGCGCTTCGTTTGGGTGAACTCTGATCGCACGTGGATCACGGCCGCGAGCCGAGCTTGTACCGCGCGCAGGTCGGGATCAGACTCGTCGACCGGATGCGCGTACAGGGTCGACGGCGGCTCCTTCGCGGACGTCACCCCTGGGTTCAACACCGCCGCGAGCAGGAGCACACAGGAATTCATGTCCACCGCTCCACTCTCTCGACGAGCGCGCGCGGCGACGCGAAACACATCGTCCCGGTCTCACGTTCGACCGCGACCTGCACGCTGTGGCCCCGCGCCATGCGGCGACCGCCGTCGCGCTCGTGGATCACATAGAGGATCTTCATTCGATGCTCCCATTCGATGAGGGTCGCGGTCACAGTGAACTTCATCCCGTACTTCAGCGGACGCGCGAAGCGGCACGTACATTCTATCACCGGCCAGACATATCCGGACGCGCTCATGGCCTCCTGGTCATAGTCCAGCCGGCGCGCGAGGGCTGTGCGAGCGATCTCGAAGTATTTGTAGTAGTGGCCGTGCCAGACGACCTCCATGGCGTCCACGTCGTGAAACGGGACCTCGAGCGTCACCGTCGCGCTGAGACGGGATTCTTCCACTAGCGAGGCGCCTCCTCATCTTGAGACGGGTACAGTTTCCAGTGCTGGGAGCCAATCTTGCTGAGCAACATCCGAAGCTCACCCTCGAGAGCGCGATCTTGCTCCACCAGCGGCACCAGCTCCGCGACGCTCTCGACCATCTGCCGCAGGGCGGGCGTGAGGGTCAAGCCCTGAGATTCCCGCTCGCGGAGCCGCACCGCCTGCACGCTCGAGAGCAAGCACCCCGCGGCGACCTGCTCGGTGAGCTCGATGACCCGCAGCGCATCCCTCGCCGCGATCGTACCCATGCTGACCTTGTCTTGGTTGTGACACTCGGTGCTCCGCGAAAAAACGCTGGCCGGCATGGTGCCCTTGAGCGCCTCAGCCGTCCACGCGGAGACGCCGATTTGCAGCGCCTTCAGTCCATGATTGATGCTCGCGTCCACATCCTGCGCCCCCGACAGGCACTTCGGTAGGCCCTGGCTGGTCCGGTAGTCCACGAGCAGCGCGAGCTGGCGGTCGAGCAAATCCGCAACATTGGCGACGGCCACCTTCAGCGCGTCCGCAACGAACGCCATATGGCCGCCATAAAAGTGGCCACCGTGGAGAATCCGCTCCCCATCCACATCGATCACCGGGTTGTCATTCACAGAGTTCAGCTCGATCTCAATATGCTCCTTCATCCACACGAGGGCGTCGCTCAAGACGCCGATCACATGTGGGGCGCAGCGGATCGAATACCGATTCTGCAGGTGATCGCGACTGTCATCATGCTGGACCGGGTATAGATCCCCGTAGATCCGCGCCGCCGCCGCCGCCTGACCGGGGAACGGCTTCATCGCGAACAACACCGGATCGAAGTGACCTCGATTCCCTACCAACGCCTCCGTGGCGAGGGCGGTGATACGGCAGGCGAGCGCCTGCAGGTACACGGCCTTGTCGTATGCGAGGCAATTGAGCGCGGTCATCACCGACGTCCCGTTCATGATCGCGAGGCTCTCCTTTGGCAAGAGGCGATAGGGCTCGACGCCGAGTCTCTCGAACACATCGCCCGTATCGTGCACGCCTCCGTCGTAGTACACCCGGCGCTCGCCGAGCATCACAGCCGCGACGTAGGAGAGCGGGGTCAAATCGCCGCTCGCGCCGACCGAGCCCTCCTCAGGAATCACGGGAATGATGTCTCGATTGATGAGGTCTGCGAGAAATTCGAGGAGGCTCACCCGGACGCCCGAGCATCCACGAGCGAGCGAGGCGAGGCGGGTCGCGAGCACCGCCCGGCACGCCTCCACGGACAGCTCTCGCCCGAGTCCACAACCATGGAACCTCGTCAGGTTGATCGGGAGCTGGCCATGCTGCTCGGGCGCGACCGTGACTTCACACGAATCTCCGAACCCCGTCGTGACCCCGTAGATCGCCCCTTTCGTCTCGCGCTCGCGTTGGAGGAACGCGGCGCCGGCCTCGATGCGTGCCCGCCACGCTCCCCCCTCAAGCGCCAAGGGCGTCGCCGCGTTGTGTGCCACTCGAAGGACGTCCTCCACGGTCCATTTCGCGTCTGAGATCCTCACGTTGCCAGTCCCTCTCGTCGTGTCATGCGTGGGCTAACGGACCGCCTCATGGTCCTCGTTCCAAAAGTCATAAAAGTTCGTCCACTGAAGCGGAGCGAGACCGCAGTAGTGCTCAAGCCTGGCCGCGTATGATGTCACGATTCTGGTCAACGCCGCTTCTCGTCCCTTGCGCTTCACCTTCAAAGAATCGGAAAACTTCTCAAGGTAGATTCGATAACCCCCGCTAGCGTCCCTCAAGCAAAAAATCAAATACACTGGACATTCGAGCAGCCCAGAGAGAATAAACGGTCCTTGGGGGAACTTGGCGGTCTGGCCCAAAAACTCTACCTCCACGGTGCGCGCGGTGGGACCACCGATGGTCCGGTCGCCCATGACAGCCACGAGCTCACCGCGGCTGACGCGATCTTGCAGCATCACCGCGAAATCGGGCGAAACCGACGACGTCGACAGCATATTCACTCCTACGTTTGGGTTCACGTCATTGAGGAGCTCGACAAACTTCTCGGCGTGTTCAGTAAACGCGAGATGATTCACAACGACGCCCGGCACGACGTCGCAGGCGGCCCTGAGCACTTCGAGGTTGCCGAGGTGCCCGCTCATCACCACCGCTCCTTGTTTTTGCTGAATCAACTCATCGAGCACCTCGCGGCTCTCCCAGCGGAGGTCATTCGCCGGGATCTCCCCCATCCATGACGCGAACTTGTCCACGAACGAGCGTCCGAACTCCAGCAAGTGTCGAAACGTGGCGCCCGCGCGCGGTTCGTCGCCCAGCGACGCTCGGCCCGCTTCGGTCTGCCAAACGCGGCGGAGATAGTTGTGAGAGTGCCGCCTCGCTCGCCGTCCGGTGAGGAAGAAGTAGCCGATGACAGGATAGAGAATCCAATAGCAGACGCGCCTCCCCAGGAGACGGTACAGCCAGATGACCAGCTTGATCGCGAGCCGAGAGCCTCGCTCTTGCGTGGTGTCCCAGCGTGACACCTGTCGGCTGCCCCAGCCACCGCGCCAAATCCACAATGGCAGTCGCGCGAACATGCCCAAGATCAAGCGGGTGTGAAGCCACGTGATGAGGACGTTGTCTCGGACGAGTCGAAAATGCGACGGTTCCTCGTCACGGTAGATCACCGGCGTCGGTACGTTGATAATTTCTGCGCCGCTCCAGCACAGTCTGACAGCGATCTCCACGTCGAAATCCATGCGTCTGCCCAGTGAGGTGCGGTTGATCAGCGCCATGCACCGGGAGAGCGGATAGACCCGGAAGCCACACATTGAGTCTTTGATCGCAAAGGACAAGGTCTCGAGGTAGACGCAAGCGTGGGTCAAATATCTCAGGAAGTATCGGTACGCCGGGACCGACTCGTCGTATGTCGGCGTCCCCAACACCACCGCCTCCGGGGCCGAACGAGCCGCCTCGAGGAACGAAGACGCCTCCGCAATATTGTGTTGGCCGTCCGCGTCGATTTGAACGGCGTGGGTGTACCCACGCTCGGCGGCCTCGGTGAGGCCCGCGATCACGGCGGCGCCCTTCCCCCCATTTGTGGGGAGATCCACTACGGTCACGCCCTCCCCTCGAAGAGAGCGAAGCACATCACGGGTCTGCTCGCCGCTCCCGTCATTCACAAGGATGCAGGGCAAGCCCTGCCCTTCGGTGGATGCGACGATCTCCGGTAGCTTGAGGTGGTGATTGTAGACCGGCACCACCAAGACGGGTCTGAAGTCTGTCGTCATCTCGTTCACTGCTGAATCACAAACCGGCCAGAGGCGATCTTTACGCTCGCGCGGCAGATCTCATAACGGAGCTTGCGTCGGTTGAGTTCCCAGTCCAGCACAACCGTGATCTCTTCTCGGGGCCGGAGAAGAGAGTGAAACTTCACCCCCTCCAGCGACGACGGCTGAACCTGGATCTCGAACGCATCCTTCGCCAGCTGGCAGACCCACGCCAACTGGACGACGCCCGCGACGATGGGCACGTTGGGGAAATGCCCATCGAAATAGCTGAGATCCTCCGGAATGACGCACCGAAATTCGGCGCGAGTGTCCTCGCGACAAACCTCCAAGACCTCAAGCCCCGTGACCTCACGGTCGCTGCGCTGCTCGGCGAGCTTCCTCAATTCTGACACCACCCGCTTCCCCTGGGTGTTGACCGGAATGGTCGAGAGATAACGCCAGCGGCGCGGGATCACCTCCAGCGGGAAACTCTCGCGCAAGCCCGCGCGCAACGAGTCATTGAGCTCCCGCCGTACCTCCTGTTTCAGTCGAGTCCGCCCGTGGGAAGACAGTACGACCAGAGCGGCTGTCAGTTCTCTCCCCCGCGTCTCGTCGACCATGGGGAGAATCGCGACCTCCTCCACCTCTGGTCGCTCAAGCAACCTCTGCTCCATCTCGATCAGTGAGACCCGTTTCCCCGAGATCTTCGCGATCCGATCGACGCGCCCCTGGAGAGTGAAACGACCATCTTCAGTCATCTCCACTCGATCGGCCGTCGTCGTCCAGGGCTCTACGCCAACATCCGCGTGGGGGGAGTTTATCTCCAACACCTCGCGCCGCACTCGGACTTCGACCCCGGGGAAGGGACGAAACGGCACCTCATCCGAATCCGATTGCTGTCGCCACGCGATGCCCCCAGTCTCGGTGGATCCGTAGACTTCGACAGGTGCGCTTCCGAGGCTCCGCCTGCAGGCGAGCGCAGTGTCGAAATCAAGGGGTCCACCCGAAGAGAAAATACAAGAGAACTCAACGACATCGCTCCCTCCCTTCACCAGCGACGGCAAGCGCCTTAAATGAGCCGGGCAAGACACCAACGCGCCGATGCCCTCGCGCGCCGCGACCTCTGCCACTCGATGTGCCTCCAACGTGGGCCCGTAGATCGGCCTTCCCGTGATCGCTGGCCACACGATTCGAAACAAAAAGCCGTAGAGATGCTGATGCGAGACGGTCCCGGCGATGAGACCTTTCTCGACAACCGGCCCCCACATCTGCTCGAGCAGCTTGGCCTCTCCCACCAACTGAGCGGCAGTCTTCGTGACCAATTTCCGCTCACCGCTCGAACCAGAGGTGAAGAAGTGAACGCGCGGGGACCCCTCGGCGCGCACCTCATCCGGCGCAGCCTCCGAGTCGCCCTCGTCCACGCGGACCTCATGCCCATGCCCCGTCGGAAAATCAGCGACGATAGCCGTGACCCTGTCCCCGATGTCCGACAACACGGCGGGCGTGTCGTCAGGCGCGATGATGACATCACGTCCGCATCCGAGGATCGCGCGGAGCCCCGCGCTGAAGTTAATTCCGTCGCGGCACACGAGCCCCACTGGCCCGCTCGGGCGAGATCGCACTTCACGCCAAACTCCGCGTTGACGACGCGCGAGCGCTTCGTTCGAGACCGGTCCCGTGTGCGACACGCCCATGACCAGCTCGTTTTCCGGCACCCTGACGAGCAGCTCGCTGGCGCCGCGTTCATCCAGGCTGCGGACGCTCACGACACCTCCTCGTCACGCGCGAATGACCGCTTCACACGGATTCGCACCAGAAATTCGGCACCGAACAACGCCCCCATCAACAAATAGGATACCAAGCCGTTGTAGAGGGTCCACAGCTGCAGGTCGCCGTGCCAAACGGTCCACAGGGCCGCCGCCGCGTTGGCTCCGAAAAAGGCACACCAGACCTTCGTGACTCCGCGGCAATACGCGACGCCGCGAGGCGGGAGATTCGGATCTTGGAGCCTCGCGAACCGCTCCACCATGCTCGGTGGACGCACGAGACTGACCGCGAACACTCCGAGAAATGCGAGGCTCATCAACGCCGGGTTCATCAACAAAAACTCCTCCCGATTCGAGAGGAGGACGAGCAAGCCGAGCGCGCCCGCGATCCCCAATATCGGCAGCAGTCGCCGCGCCTCGTCCCTCCGAGCGCCGCGAATCAGCGACGCGCGCAGCGCGACTACCACGAGCAGCAATATCGCGACACGACGAGCATCGAACGTTTGCAACCCCCAGTACACGAGCAGGGGGTACGCGACCAGCAGCGCACCCACCACGATCCGAAACAGGAGGATCACTCCTGCGCTCGCAAGATCTTACAGACAGCGTCCACGACGTCGTCCACGGTGCGAATTGACTCGAACTCCGTCGGTTCGAACCGGCGATCCGTGTGCTGCTGGAGCGTGACAGCGAAGTCAACCGCGTCGATACTGTCGAGGTCCAAGTCTCGGTAGAGATGGGAGTCCGGTCGAATCAGACTCGCCTCGATGCCGAACATCTCGCTCAGCGTAGCGGTCACTTCTCCTTGGATCTCGTCTCTTGATTGGCTCGCCTTCATGCGCTCCTCCTGGCCGCGACGAAGGCCGCGAGGTTCCGCACCGAGGCAAAATGGAGTTTTACGTCATCGACGTTCGAATCGATTTTCACGCCGTACTTGTGCTGAAGCCCGATCCCAATCTCAAGTGAGTCGATGGAATCCAAGCCCAGTCCAGTGTCGAATAATGGCTCTTCGCTGACGATGTCTTCAACCGAAATGTCTTCAAGACTCAGGGTCGAAATAAGAAATTCCTTGATCTCGCGCTCAAACTCTTCCATTGAATAGTGACTCCTCAAAGTGCATCCTCAGCGCAGCCGTCAGCTCTCTGCTCGCGGTAGCCTCCGGCTTGAGCGATTCGTCTCCCCCTCTTGGCCAAAGCGGCTCACCTACCCGCAGATGGTAGATACTTCTCGTGGACGGGAGTTTGTACCAGCGGGTTGTGTTGGTCAACATGGGTGGATATGCATGAATTGCCACCGGAATCAGCGGAGCTTGACTCCGCAGGGCTATCCGCGCCGCGCTCCTCGACAGCGGCGCGAGCTTCCCCGGCGGAGATCGGGTTCCCTCTGGGAACACCACGAGCCGACAGGGCCCCGAGAGCCGCTGGACGCAGGTTTCGACCACCGCCGCAGCCGCACCGTCGTTGCGAATATAGCCGGAGGCCTCAACCGACCCTCGCGTGAACGGATTGCGCCACATGCTCGCCTTCACGATGCAATCCGCCGCGGGTAGCAGCGAAAATAGGATCACTACGTCAATCAAGGTCGGATGATTTGCGACGATGATCGCGCGATCCGTATTCTCAAGGATTTCTTTGCCGGTGACTGTGATCTTCGCGAGCCAAAACCACTCGATCAGCGTCAGCAGCGCGCGGAGGCACGCACGAAGCCAGAGTCGCGCCCTACGGCGCCGCAGCGCGGGGTCTCGAGTACATAGCCTGATGACTGGGAATACTGTCAATGAACTCAGCACGCTGCCCAGCCCGAAGAGCAAGATACACACCCCCGTCATGATAACCCGCCATATCAGGTACATCGCGCTACCTACTCACCGCCCAGTCGCCGCTTCGCGACACGAAATCTTCGCGCACACAATCCCCGAGGAGCCACCGCAGAAACTCCAGCGCGTCTGGCAACCGTCGAGATCTCGATGGAGAGGCCTCCTCACGCCGCTCGATCCTGAGGTCGGCGGTCTCTGCCCTCGACAGCACCATCGCCACTGCGTATGGCGTCGTCAGCTCATCCGAGAACCCGTCGTATGCCTCCGGCAATGACGCGTCTGCGCAGACCATCAAGACCTCTTGCACCTCGGACTGGGTCGCCAAGATGACAAACGACTCCAGCAACGACGCGAAAAATGTATCTCTCATGCCGGCCAGTGAGGTTGTTGGAGCGCGGTTTCCGTGCGCGAGACTAAACAGCCCAGAAGCGGCATTGTGTACCGACAGACCAAATCGAGTCGGCGACACGGGCGCCCCTGAGGACAGCTGCTGCAGCAGCCCAAAAGAGATAGACGTCTCACCGTGTCTCGAGCCAAATACTGTCGGCACCGTCGAAAGGTCGCACTCCCCGGCGCACGAGTGGGCCACCGTGAGCACCATCTTGCTCACGGGGCTGAGCCGCCGCCGAAACATCGGCTTCACAAACTTCACCTCAGGAACGCCTTGAGCGCCTAGCTCCCGTTGCCCCGCAGCCCAGTGTTGCCACTGTTCGCGCGACTCGCACCCAGGGGCCCACGCCCTCCACGAGTTGAGATGCAGCGAGAACGATGTGCGTGGGGGTATCAAAAGACGATCTAGCTGGGCCCAAGGACCATGCTGGTCGGTAACACTACATCCCTCGTCGTTCGCTTTCAACGCCCCCTCAAGTCGCAGCGCTGGGGCTCATGTGGCCCGCTTGTCTCCCGCCAAAGCTCGTTTCGGAGGCCCGGTGGACACCAGCGACGACCCGCTCAGACACGTCGACACGAGCGACCAAACGTTCCCCGTCGGCCGCTCGCGCGCTGATCCGCGATCACCGGCGCCGATGGGCTCGGGCGCGGTGCCCGACGCATTCTTCCCATGAGGATGCGTCGGGGCTGCGTGGGCGAACGAGATCCTCTTGTCAGCTCACTGCCATTCGCAGGTGCCGAGGTCAGAGCCGAGCTCGCCGCAGACCACGCCTCCCTTTTTGCAGACGATCCTGCCACCGCACGGCGACTCGGCGTCGCAGCGTTTCGCGCTGCAGGTGTTTCCTTTGATGGCGTGCGCCTTTGAATTCTTCGCGCAGGTCGGCAGATCCTCGCATTTTTGATGCAAGTCATCGAGGTCACAGACGCAGTTCGAGCACAAGGCAGCGTCAACTTCGACGGCCTGCCGAGCGCTCTCACCGAGCTCCTCCGCCTCTTCCACCAGCAGGCCAACTTCATTGCACGGCGTGTCATCATCGATAGCGGCGATGGCGCGCTCGAACGAGCTGGGCTCGCCGTCTCGGTCGCCTGGGGCACACCCGAGGCTGCCAAGAAACAGCGCGCAGGCGATAAAAAGGAGGATTGGGGTGGGATTTAAGCGAATCATGATGTTTGGTTCCTTTCGGGCGCCGGTTGAGGTGCCCACAACCTTTTTTGAAGGCATATTTTGGTGTAATCCAGATTTCTTTATATTCAAATATTGTTCGAATATTGTCTTCAAAAGAATGTCATTGGCACTATGAATGACCCATTGTGGCCTCTTTTGAACCGATTGTGTGTAGGGGCCGCACGCTTTCCAAGCTCACTTTTGAGGCTCGATCTCGGCACGGTGCTCGCGATTCGATGCCCCGCTCGTTGCTCGCGATTCGATGCCCCGCTCGTTGCTCCGAAGCCCAGTGCAGACAAGAGGCGCGACCAGATGGCACAGGGCAGCGCCTCCTTCGCTGCCTCGGTCAGTCACTCGCTTCGTCGCTTCGTCGTGCGACCCGCCCGGTACGGCCCGTCCGGTGCGGCCCGTCCGGTGCGGCCCGTCCGGCGCGTGCGTGCGTCCTGTCCGTCCGTCCGTCCGGTTCGTCCGTCCGGTGCGTCCGTCCCCATGGTCCCCCCGGCAATGGTCCGCCCCCGGCATATCGAAGGATCATTCGGCCGGTCGTAGGTCGCTCGGTCCGTCCGCATTTCCCGCCCCCGGTATGCCGAAGTAGACGGAGTCCGCAACACCGCCGCCGTGCGTCCATCTGAACCCAGAACGGTGTCCGGAGCATGCGCGCGCTCATTCTCCGGCCTCGATGGTTCCACGACAAAGTTCCGTGGCGATTTCAATTCGACGGAAGGCCACCACGGAAACCACGCTGCCGCGCAGCCGAACTTCCGCATGTTGGCGAGGGGTCCAGATTGTACTAACGTATAGACCACAAGTCGCATGAGCAA
>JAAZXR010000030.1 GCA_014240065.1 Myxococcales bacterium | reverse complement strand
CGGCTGATCGTGAGCGTCACAGCGCACGATGGGAGCCTCGGTCAAACGGTCTACGCCCGATATATCTACGGTCCCAAGGATTTTCATAGCCGTCGACGGTTCGTGGACGTGATCGAACCACTCGGTGACCGGCGTTTCCGGGTCAACTATCGCAGGTTCCACGACACGGAGACGTTGAGCGACTCGACGCCGGCTCCTCAATAGCGCGTGACTGTGGGATCGACTTCTTGCGACCACGCGTCGACGCCTCCCACCACGTTGTACACCTGAGAGAAGCCAAGGTCCGCCAGCGCTTGCGCGGCGCGGGCGCTGCGTCCTCCGTGGTGACAGTAAATCGCGACTGGAGTCGCGCGGCTCATGGCCGACAGGGCGTCGAGGGCGACCTCGTCGAGCACCTGGGCGCCAGGGATCGTCGCGATCTCCCGCTCCTCGTCTGTGCGGACGTCGTAGAGCCGCAGCGAGTCCTCCGGGTCGTCGAGCCGCTCTTTGAGCTCTGTCACCGACATCCCACGGACGCCGATCGGCGCCTTTGGACAATCGATCTTAAAGCCGGTCTGCCCCCCCTGGGTCACGAAGTCGATCTTCATCCCGCCTGCGCGTCGGGCCGAGACGGGATCAAACGCCACCTTCAAGCCGTTCGACGCTCCGAAGATGTCTCCCGCCTCCCTCGGCCCGAGGCTGAGATCATTATAAAAGCGCGCGTCGATCCGGAGCCGAACCATGAGCGCCTCTTCCTCGCCGCTGTTGTCGTCCATGGCATCGTGGAGCGCTTCGGCCGCCGCGTCCGTGATCGTCAGCTTGACCTGGGTGACCAGACCGGCCCCGGCCCCGAGCGCATCAGCGAGCTCTCCTTGCTCTTGCAATTCGTGGATGATGTCCGCGCCACCCAGGAACTCTTGCCCGGCATAAAGCTGGGGGAAGGTCGGCCAGGCCGAGAACTCCTTCATCGCTTCCCGTATTTCGAGGTCCGTCATCACATCCACGGTCGCGTAGTCATCGAGGTAGCGATCCAAGAGGTCCACGGTCTGGTTCGAGAACCCACACTGCGGTGCGCCACGAGATCCCTTCATAAACAAGACAACGTGGCTCTCGCGCAAGAGAGCCTCGATGCGTTCGCGGGTGTCTGGGTTCACGGGCATGGCCTGAGTGTGCCCGAACCCGAGCAAACCGCAAGCGCCGCATTATCTCCCCTTTATTGTCTATAACGAGCCTATGACCCGGGCCGAAAAGGCAGTTCGGATCCATCGGATCCTCGACGAATTATACCCAACGACGCCGATCCCTCTCGACCACACGGATCCCTTCACGCTCCTGGTCGCGGTGCTGCTCTCCGCGCAGACCACCGACGCGCGGGTGAATCTCGTGACGCCGGGCCTGTTCGCCAAGGGGCCCACGCCGGTCGAGATGGCCAGGCTCAGCGAAGCGGAGATCCTCGACGCGATCAAGACCTGCGGGCTCGCTCCCCGCAAGAGCAAAGCCGTCAAGGCGCTCTCTGCCATCTTGCTTGACGAACACGAGGGCGAGGTCCCGGCGTCTTTTGAAGCTCTTGAGCGACTCCCCGGCGTCGGCCATAAGACCGCGTCGGTGGTCATGGCGCAGGCCTTTGGCGTCCCCGCGTTCCCCGTGGACACCCACATCCACCGCCTCGCGAGCCGCTGGGGCTTGTCGCGGGCCCGCAACGTCGAGGAGACCGAGCGCGACCTCAAGGCCCTCTTTCCTCGAAGCTCATGGAACCGACTCCACCTGCAGATTATCTTCTTCGGGCGCGAGCACTGCCCCGCCCTCCGCCACGATCTTGAGGGCTGCCCGATCTGCGGGTGGACGGCCACGAAGAAACGGATTCGGGAAGAGGCGCGAGCCGCGAAGCCGAAGCGGCGGTCGCCCTCGGCTGGCGCCTAGTCTGCTCGCCCCAGCGCGACGGCGAGCGCGCGCGGAGTCGCGGGACCGGCTGTGCTAGGCTCGGTGCATGGAGCTCGCGGAGCCAGCCCACTCCAAACTCGACGTCCACTTTCGAATCGGGCGAATTCCCGGTCGCGTACACTGGTCGTTCTGGCTGTTCGCGGCCCTGCTCGGCATCGTCAACCCCCACGCGAGTCTCGTGACGGTGTCGCTGTGGATCGCCGCCGTCTTCACCTCCATCGTCGCCCACGAGCTCGGCCACGCGCTCGCGGCACAAGCCTACGGCATGGCGCCCCGAATCGTGCTCTACGGGATGGGGGGCGTGGCGGTCTATCGGCCCGTCCGAAAGAGCTGGATCTCCCGCGTCGTCATCGCCGCGGCCGGTCCCGGCGCGGGCTTCCTCCTCGCCGGCCTCATCGTGGTCTGCGGGGTCGCCATGGGCTACGCCGTGCGCCTCGATCCGTTTGACTTTCGCGTCGGGAGCGGCACCCTCATCGACGGGCGGATGGGGCTGTTCGTCCGTGACATGCTGTTCGTCAACGTGTTTTGGGGGCTGCTCAACCTGCTCCCGATCCAGCCCCTCGACGGCGGCAACATCACCGCGACCATCCTCGCCCGAACCAACCCTCAGCGCGCGCTGGAGCGGTCGTTTCAGATCTCCATGTACGTCTCCCTCGCCGTCATGGCCACGATGCTGGTCATCTTCAACAGCGTCTTCATGACCGTGATGTTCGCGGCGCTCGCCTACAGCAGCTACAACACCTTGACGCAGATCAAGGGCAGCTACTGAGCACCCTCGTCCGCGCCCTCGAGCTGATCCCACAGCACGCGACCGAGCGCCAACAGGGCGCCCAAGTCTTCGGGGGCCGGATCTCGCCGCTCCACTCGGATATTTTTGACGTCGGGAAACCTCTCGTCGAGCCGCGCGATCGCGTCGAGGCTCCTGCCGTGAGCCTCCGCGCTCTGACGATGGGCTTCGTAGGCCCACTCAAGGTCATCGGGCGCACCGACCCGCGCGGGGTCCCGGGAAGACAACATCGCCTCGAGCTCGGCGCGATCGATCAGCGGGCCGGGATCAGGGGTCACCCGATTCACGAGGGTCGCGCGCACCTGAACGCCAAACCGGCGCAGCGCGTCCGCGAACTCGATGGTCTCCTGAACCGAGAAGGTCGCCGACGACGTGACCACCAACGCCGACGACGACGGCGACTGAAGCGCGCGCTCGAACCTGGCGCCGCGGCGGTGAAAGTCTTCGATCATCCCCGAAAACTCGCTGAGGAACCCGGCCAGGTCGCGCACGAATTCGCCACCACCCATTCGTCCGAGGACCTTCATCAGGGTCGCCGCGCCGAGGCCGAGGAGTCGACCACCGACGCGTCCTCCCCCCAAGACCACCTTCGCCGCCGGGTTATCGATGAGCGCCCGCACCCGCGATGGCGCCTCCAAGAACTCGAGCGCGTTGGCCGCCGGCGGGGTGTCGAGCACGATGAGATCGTGCGCGCCCTCCTCGTAGAGCATCTGCAGCCGCGCCATGGCGGCGTACTCAAGCGCCCCCCCGAGGTAGCGGCTCGTGGCCTGGTAGATCGAGTTTTCGAGCATGGCCGAGGCGGCCTGTTCAGTCTTGGCTCCCGCCCGCACCACCGCGTCGAACACGGCGCTCGAGTCGAGCAAAAGCGCGTCCAACGCCCCGCCGCCGTCCGGAAGTTGAACGGACCGAACGGCCCCCGAGACACCACCTTCCCCCTCGATTCCAAGCGCCTGCGCGAGGCGATAGGAAGGATCGATGGTGACCACCACGACGCGGCTCCCTCGCGCCGCCTTCGCCAACGCAAGCGCTGCCGCGCACGTGGTCTTGCCGACACCTCCCGGTCCCATACACAGCAAAACGCGGGGAGAACCCGCCCTCGACGCCCGCGTAGACTTGACCTCATCCATGAACTACGCTCCGTTCGTGCCCGCCCAACACTTCATGGTTCGAATCGACGGTCGAGAATTTGAGGTCGAGCTTCGGCGCGAAGGCGCGACCAATTTCGCGATCATTGAAGGCCGACGATACGAAGTATCGAGCGGGAATTCGGGCGTCTCTTTGGTCCGCGAATCCGAGTCGCTCCGGCATCATCGCGTGGTGCTCGATGGCCTCGCGCGGCCCGCTCACGTGAGCGTCCATGGCGCCGCGCTCGAGGTGGAGGTGAGCACCCGGCAAGAGGCCGCGCTCGAGGCTGCGTTGAACATGAGCGCAGGCGGTGCCGGCGCGGGCGATCTCGTGAGCCCCATGCCGGGTCGTATCGTCCGCGTGCTCGCGTCCGAGGGAGACGAAGTCGCCGCCGGCGCACCCTTGGTGATCGTGGAGGCCATGAAGATGGAGAATGAGCTTCAAGCGCCCATCGCTGGTCGCGTTCGCTCGCTCGCGGCGGAGGCGGGCGCTACGGTGGACGCCGGTGTGGTGCTCTGCGTCGTCGAAGCTCACGACGCCCCCCCGTGATCCAGCGCGCCAAGCAGCGCGCCAAGATCTTCAGGCCCCTCGAGCGCCCTCGGATAACTCGGCACCAAGGTCGCCTTGCGACCGGTGCGCGCGCACCAGCCCTCAAGCCACGGGTCTAGGGCGCTCCATTGCTCGCGCTGACGCTCCGCGACCGCCGCCAAGTGGTCGAACGCTCGGCGACTCCCGGCGAGCCCATCGTCGCTCGCCCATGACGACAACGCCGCGCGCAGCCCCAGCGGAGGAGGCGCGGCCACGCGATTGAGCATCAACCCACCGACGTTCACCCCCACCTCTCCTTGCAGCCTCGCTTGAAGCTCTGCGCACTCTCGCAGCGGCCACGCCTCGGGGAGCGTCACGAGCACGGCGCAGGTGTCTCGCGGGTCTCTGAGTGACCCCGCGACCAGCGAGGCCTCTGCGCGGAGGGGTCCGGCCGGGACCGCCTTCAAGATCGCCCCGGGCACGGAGAGACTCAGCATTAAGTGACCACTCGCCGGACCATCGAAGATGATGTGGTCGTAGGTTCGCTCGCGAATCGCCTCGTGCCACACCTTCCCAAGCACAGAGAAGTCGTCGAGACCAGGAATCGCGCGCATGAGCCCGCGCACCACCGTATTGTCGAACACGCCGCGGGCGAGCCGCTCGCTCTTTAACACCAGAACGCCGTACTCCCGCAGACATGTGGCCGGCTCGAGCCGCTGGACGAAGAGGTTGTCCACCACCTGCACGGGGGTCGTCGAGAGGAGCTTTTGACCCATCGTTCTGGCGAGTCGCGCGTCGAGCCCGGTGGTCGCGACCAGGACCCTGCGACCTAGAGCGGCGAGCCCGCGCCCGAGCAACGCCGCCATCGTCGTCCTCCCCACGCCCCCCTTCCCACTGACGATGATCAGGCGACGTTCGCGGAGCGTCGCGAGCGTCGCGCTGAAGGGCTGCGTCGTGGCGAGTTCCACTACCTGGCAGCCTCGCACAGTGTGAGAGGCCTTGCCAGACGGACGAGAAACCGCCAATCTTTGAGGCGACACCACACCTGCCTCCGGTGTGGCGACGAGAACATCCGTGGTCATCGAAATCAAAACAGCGGAAGAGATCCAAAAGATGCGCACCACCTGCACGCTCGCGGCGTCTGTCTTGGACTTTATCGCCCCGCACGTGAAGGCGGGCGCCACCACCGACCTGCTCGACAGGCTCTGTCACGAGTATATCCTCGACCATGGCGCGATACCTGCGCCGCTCAACTACAAGGGCTTCCCCCGCTCGATCTGCACCTCGGTCAACGAGGTCGTCTGTCACGGAATCCCGGGAGCGCTGACGCTCAAGGATGGAGACATCATCAACATCGACATCACCACCATCGTCGACGGCTACTTCGGCGACACCTCGGAGATGTTCTGCGTGGGCGAGGTGTCCAAAGAAGCCGAGCGGCTGATCGACGTGACGCGACGCTCGATGTGGCTCGGGATCCGAGAGGTGGCGCCGGGCAAGCGCGTCGGTGACATCGGCGCCGTGATCGAAGAGTACGCCCACGGTGAGCTCGGATACGGAGTCGTGGATCAATTCTGCGGCCACGGCATCGGGCGAGAGTTCCACATGGATCCCCACATCCCCCACGTCGGACGACGGAGGACGGGCAAGCGCTTCAAGGCGGGGATGACCTTCACCATTGAACCGATGATCAACCTCGGCACTCATCATTGCATCACGCTCTCCGACGGATGGACCGCCGTCACCGCCGACAACAAGCTGAGCGCGCAGACGGAACACACCATCCTCGTGACCGACGCAGGCTTCGAGGTGCTGACGATGCGAGACAGCGCGTGGCGACCCGAAGACTTGAGCGCCTAGCTGAGGCGACGGTGGGGGGGCGCGCGCCTCTCGCTCTGCTCTTCATCCCGTTGGCCGTCGTGTGCGCCGCCTGCCCCTCGCCGCCGCCCGCCGCGACCGAACCCGCGACCGCGTCTGCGGACGAGCCTGGCCCCGCATGCGCGAGCCTGCGCCGCCTCACCGAGCGGACCCAAGGCTGCCACTTGCGGCCGGAACATCGACTGCCAGACCCGCGCACGCTGGAGCTGATGGCCGAGGACGATTGCGTCGCGCTCATGAGAACCATCACCACGATGAACACCAAACCTGCAGAGGTTTCGAGCGTCCACACGCACCGAGATCCGGCAGTTCAAGCGCCGCTCGGCGACGGCGAGGTCAAGTCATGGGATTCGTTCCAGCTCTCGGCCATCGTCACCATCCTCCCCGATCTAGCCCCTCGGCCCGGGCGCCCGCTGCTTGAGGCGTTCGTCGATGGCGCCAAGGTGCGCGGAACGGAAGGCCCCGTGATCGAGGCGTTCAACCAAGCTCCAGGACCCCACGAGCTGGTGCTCCGTCACGCGGGCATCGAACGGACGTACTGCCTCGCGCTCAACGAGTGCGACCTCGTGACCCTCCGAGCCCACGGCGCTGCGATCGCGCCGAACGAAGCCGTCACCGAGGGCCCTTGCGCGCCCAAGCCCTGACCGCCGGCGTCATCCCATCGATCAGGGCCGCGTCCACTCGCGGCGAGACTATTGGCCCTCGTACAGGGGGCCGTCCTCGTCAAGCTGAAAGTTCCACAAAATCCGCTGCCAGTCCCGGTTGATTCCGGAGCGGTCGCTCGTGTAGGGGAACTTGGTCTGAACGACAAACAACACGTCCCCCTTCGGAAACATGAATTGCCGAACAGCGTCCTTGGGGAATCCCTCATCATCGAGCGAGTGGTACTCCACCAAGATGCCACGGCGGCCGGGCTTCGACAGGTACTCGTCGTAGTACGCGGCCTCCTCAACCTTCACGCCTTCCGAATTGAGCTGGTTCTCGATGCTCGCGACAGAGCGCTCGTTGATGAGCACGTCTTTCGACGTCGCGTAGAAAGTCAACGCGATCGGGGGCCCACTCTCGGATCCATCGGCGCGCGCGCACGCAACGATCGGCACCCAGTCGTCGGTGGGACCGCCATTTTCGTGGGCCGCCTCCTCGCATTCTTTAAAGACGTACAGGGTGTCGGGGATTTCGAAGGTGATCCCCGCGCCGGGAACTGTGATCATGTTCTCGACTTGCTTGCCGGTCTTCGGCTGCATCACCCAGTTCAGGCGCGCAGACTTTCGACGGGGTGTCTTTGAAGCGCCGGACTTGTCACAACCGAGGCTGGTCGTTGTCCAAAGTGCGGCGGCGGCGATGATAAAAAGCTTTGAATTCTTCATGGCGACTGTCCGGGTGGTCGGAGCGCCGACAAGGTAGCAGATTGGGACGACGGGCCCAAAATGCGATGGCATCCATTTTGCTTATTCTCCCCATTACTGTGAATCCGCCGCACTTACTCCTCTCCGGAGCAGATCCCACCATATCCGCCAGCGAGCCGTTCGAGATGACGCATCAAGCGACCTCCCGACGCCCCGCGCTGCGGCTCCTCCAGCGAGCGAAAAACCCGCTCCCCAGCGCCAAACTCATCGTGGAGATGATGGAGTTCTTGCTCCAAGGCAAAGACCCGAGCGACGTCGCACACCGCGCCGCCGCAGCCCTCGGCCTGCTCCCGTCCGTCGCGAGCACGGAGCTTTGCGAAAACAAGGTCAACAAAGACGCCGACTGTGTCGTCGAGCTTGGCCCGAGCACCCACGCAGAAGAGAGCGGCACGCGATTTCTCAAGGTGGAATTGACCGACGATGGAGATGCCGCGAACAATGAAGTTGTCAATAATATCATGGCATTAGCGAGAACCGTCTACGGCCGCACCCTGGTGAACCAGCGGCTCACCGACGAGGCTTATACCGACGCCCTCACCTCCATTTGGAACCGACGCGGCTTTTTGCCGCTCGTGGACCAAGCGGTGGCTCGGGTGGCCCGCGACCACACCTGCGTGAGCCTCATGATCTGCGATATCGACCACTTCAAGGAGATCAACGACAGCCTCGGGCACAACGCTGGCGACGCCGCCCTGTGCCACGTCACCGAGGCGATCCAATCCGTGCTCCGTCCGTCTGATCTCGTGGCCCGCGTCGGCGGCGACGAGCTCGCAATTTTGCTGGCTGGCGCTGATAGCGCGGGGGCCCATAAAGTGGCGTCCCGACTCAAGAAAGCGCTAAGCGCGCGATCTGGCGGTGTCGGGAATCTGACATTGAGCATCGGCATCGCCGACTCCAGCATGATCGGTGACGGCTCCTCTCGTGAGCGCCGCGCGCAGCTGTTTCGGCTCGCCGACGAGGCGCTCTACATGGCCAAACGATCAGGTCGCAACCAATCCGTCGTCAGCCCGCACCCCGAGGCCTGACCCGCCAGCCTATTCACGCGAGCCGGGATCCGCCGCCAGCAAGCTCGGCTCAAATGACCGCGGCGGCTCAAACCCCAAGAGCTCGAGCACCGTCGCGGCGACGTTCGCCAAGCCCGGCGCGCCGCCTGCGGCCCCCGTCGCGCGGACCGGCGGGCCCTCGTTGGCGTCTCGCGGGTCAAACACCACGAACGGGACCGGGTTGAGGCTGTGGCTCGAACGCACGACCACGCCGCCGTCTGGACCAGTGTCGTACATGTGGTCCGCGTTTCCATGATCCGCCGTGACGATCAGCACTCCGCCGAGCGCTCTCGTCGCTTCCACGAGCCGCGCCAAACATCGATCGACACACTCCACGGCGAGCCGGGTGGCGGCGATGTTGCCGGTGTGTCCCACCATGTCGCCATTGGCGAAGTTCACCCGCAAGAAGTCGTACCCCTCGGTCATCGCGTCCAGCAGCCGATCCGTCACGGGCTCCGCCTGCATCTCCGGCGCCATCTCCTCCGGGGTCGATGAAGACGGGACCTCCTCGTATCGCTCGAGCCCCTGGTCGAAGTAGCCTGAGCGGTTGCCGTTCCAGAAGTAGGTGACGTGTCCAAACTTTTGAGTCTCTGCGATCGCGAATTGTCGAACCTCAGCGCCCACGAGCAGCTCACTCATCGTCCCGTCGATCCGCGGGGGTTTTACGAGAAATCGTGGAGGGATGTGCTGGTCTCCGTCGTACTCCATCATGCCCGCGAAGCAGACCGAAGGCCGCTGTCCCCGATCAAACGCGCTCAAGTCGTCGTCCTCAAACGCGCGTGAGATCTCCATGGCCCGATCTCCGCGGAAGTTGAAGAACACGACGGAGGCGCCGTCTTCAATGGTGCCCACCGGACCCTGCTCGTCGACGATGACGAAGGGCTCCAAGTCTTGATCTGTCGCGTCAGACTCGCCGTACAGCGTGCGCACCGCCTCTTCGAGCGCGCGAAACGGCCTCCCCTCTCCGCGGACGTGAACATCCCACCCGCGGCGAACCATCTCCCAGTCCGCCTCGTATCGGTCCATCGTGATCCGCATGCGACCGCCACCGCTGGCGACCTGCGCATCGACACCTCGCTCACGCAGCGTGGCCAAGACGGCCTCGAGCCGAGCGACGTAGGTCAACGCGGAGCGCGGCGCGACATCGCGGCCGTCGAGGAGGGCGTGTACGCGCAGCGCCCGTACACCGTCGGACGCCGCGCGCGCGAGCATCGCGTCCAGATGGTCAATATGCGAGTGAACGTTGCCGTCGGAGAGCAGCCCGATGAAATGCAGCGGCTGCGCGGACTCACGCGCGCGCGCGACACAGTCTCTCCAAGCGCTCCCCTCATAAATCCGTCCCGACGCGATGGCGTCACCGACGAGCGCGGCGCCTTGCTCAAACACCCGCCCCGCCCCGAGCGCGTTGTGCCCCACCTCGCTGTTGCCCATGTCCTTGTCCGAGGGCATGCCGACCGCCCGGCCGTGCGCCCGAAGGCGGAGGAAGGAGGGCAGGGTCCTCAGCCAATCCAACGTCGGAGTGTGCGCGGTCGCGACCGCATCATCAGGGCCGCCTGACCCCTCCCCCACGCCGTCCATCACGACGAGCGTGACCGGGCCCGACGGTTTGGAACGGAGCGGATGCGACTTCAAGGCTGGGATCCTCATGGCGTCTCGACGTGCCTCTCACGATCACATCTAACACCAAAGCCCGTCGACGACCAACGCATCCTCCGCGGCTCGCTTTGATCCGGCGCGCGCCCGGCCGAGAGGCGCGCAGACTGACCGCGCGCGGCCCGGAGCGCTGGCCGCGAGAAGGCGTCCGTGGCAAGGTGAGCCCGTGACCGTGCGGATCCAGCTCAAGCGCGCCCCCGCCCATCGCGTGGAGCACCTCCCGGCGTGGATCCGGCGCAAAGAGGTGACTAAAATTCATGGCCCGCCAGATCCTCTCGCCGTCGCCGACATCGTGAACCACAGGGGCGACCTCCTCGGGCGCGGGCTGTACTCCCCCGATTCAGACATCGTCGCGCGGGTGCTCCAGCGCGGAGGCGACGCGCTCGACCCCGACTGGATCAAGTCGAGAATCGCCCGCGCCCTAGCGCTTCGATCCCACCTGGAGCTTGGAGACACCACTGGATTCCGGGAGACTAATTCCGAGGGTGACGGACTTCCGGGGTTGGTCGTGGATCGCTATGGCGACCATCGGGTGCTGCAGGTGACCACGGCGCCGATGCGCGCGCGAATCGCTGAGATCGAAGCGGCGTTTCGTTCCATGGACGAGCGAACCTCCACTGTGCTCGTCCCGGAGGGGGCTGCGCGCAAGGAATCCATGGAGCCGCTGTGCCATGGTCCGGCCCTGACGGCGCTGCGATACCGAGAACACGGGCTTGAGATCCAGACCGCCGCGCCGCCGTCACAAAAGACGGGCGCCTACCACGACCAACGCGACAACCGGGTCCACCTCGCGCGGCTCGCGAGCGCAGTCGCGGGGCCGCTCCTCGACGCCGGCTGCCATGTGGGAGGATTCTCGCTCCACGCCGCGGCCGCCGGGATCGAGTGTGTCGCGCTCGATCAAAGTGACGCGGCGCTCAAGTTCGCCGAACGAAATGTCCGCGCGAACGACCTCTCCGGCGTCACGACCGTGCGCGCGGATCTGTTCGGTCCGCTCGATCAGCCCGCGCTGAGGCGCCAATTCGGTGCCATCGTCTTTGACCCTCCCAAGGTTGTCAGCAATCTGCGCGATGTGGGGCGCGCCAGCAACGCGATGGAGCGCTCGCTCACCACGCTGCTGCCGAGGCTCGTGGAGGGGGGCTTGCTCGCGGTGTGTTCTTGCAGCCACCACCTCGGCATCGACGCGATCGATCTTTGTGTGGGTCGCGCGAGCGGCCGCGCTGGGGTGCACACCGCCCGCATCGAGCGACGGGGTGCGGGCGCCGATCACCCGATCAGTCCCCTTCATGTCGAGGGTGAGTACCTCACCGTCGGCGTCTACATGCGGGGATGATCACCCGTCGGTCACCACCGCTCGACGTCGACCACGACACTCAGCCCGCCGACGAACGCGAGGGGGCTGCCGCCGTGGCCTCGTTCATCATGATGCGGTAGACGCTGTTCTCGGTCTCCACGTAGAGCACGCCGTCGTCCGAAGCCGCGAGGATTCTACGAACGGAGGTCGTCACCATCCGGCGTCCGTTCGGGTCTCGAAACAACACCATCCCACGACCAACCACCGGCTCCGACAATAAGAAGCCCTCGTAGACTCGGCCTACGGTGGATGACGGGCCCGGGCGGGTCCCGCGAATCTTTTGTGCGACGACTGCCAGCACGAACTCAAATCTACTCTGGTCGGACACGGTCTGCCACGCGCGAAACGACTTGCCGCCCACTACGGTCTTTTTACAGGGCTCTTTGCCCCTCTTCGGATGATGTAGGCAGGTTTCCTACATCAAATTCACGGAGATCTCTCCCGCAATTAACCCAGGTGCGCACGGAGCGACGACCCCTCAAAAAAGGAGCGCGCGCTCGGAGATCCAGCCTTCGAGACCATCGTCGAGGCGGACGCGCCGCCATCCGGGAGCGGCGTCCTTGAGATGAACGACCGAGCCTCCCTCCACATGAAATGCCGTCGCGTGATGATGCCCCGCCCCTTCGCGAACGGCGACGTGCTCCTCCGAGACGACGGCTTCCGCAGCCGCCCCCAACGCGACGACCCTCATGAGCCCGAGCCCCACGAATAGACACGCGCAGATGACACCGAGCGTGAGCAAGACCGAACGAAACCTCCTCATCGCCGCGGGCGCGGCGACGCGCACGCAGGCGAGCCCGGCGAGGTAGACACCCGCCAACAAACTCATCCACCCCGCAGCCCCGCTCTGCAAGAGCCTGCGCGCCCTGCTCTGCCAATCCTCGTACGTAGAGACCCGCGCGCCGCTCGTCTCGGCACGCAACGAAACCCGCCGCATGGTGACCGAGAGGTTGCGCCGGGCCGCCTCGCGCACGCGCTCACGCTCCGCGAGTCGAAGCGCCGCGCGAAGATGGAAGATCGCGGGGCCGAGCTCATCCGTGTGGGCGTAGGCGGTGCCCAAATCATACTCGAGCGAGGCGCTCGGCGACACCAGCAGCGACCGCGCGCGCTCGTAGTGCGTGACGGCCTTGGACCAGTGCCCCAACACCGCCGCCTCTCCCCCCGCCTCGTAGGCCGAGTCAACCACGTCCGACCACGCGTTGGAGGACCCGCACAGCGTCGCGACCAGCACCGCGCCCGACACCAGCCGTCGACGACCGCCACGCGCGAGCGCTGCTGCGCCACGCCTCACACCCCCACGCCTCACACCACCCCCCAGCTGGCGAGCAACGCCTCCACGTCAGAGAGCAGGCGCCGTCGATCCGCTGGATCTCGGGCGACCGCGCCAAAGCGGGCGGCGTCGCATGCATCGAGCGTCGCCCCGACCAGCGCCACCTCGGTGTCGGGGCATCCCGCCCCTCGCAGGGCCTCGAGCAACCGACCGCGCTCCAACCCTACCGCGTCGTCGCCGGCCTTACGAACCGCCGCGGCTTGCACCAGGGCGCCGAGGCTCGCCTCAAAGTCCACGCCGCTCTCGACTCCGGCTCGCGCCCTCGTCAGCAGGCGCCGCGCCTGACCGCGGTGGCGCCGAGCCTCAAGCTTCCGCTCGCTCGGGCGCATGCGACGGCCCATCGCGGCGATCGAGAGCGCGGCGATGCCCACGCCCGGCGCCAACAGCATCCCACGTTTCCAGCGCTTGTCTGTCAGCCACGCCCTTCGCTCCTCCCCGCGCTGGAGCGACGACGTACCGAGCACTGACGACAGCTCGCCGGCCTGATCCTCCGCGCCGTTCGTGTTGGTCGCCTCGACGGATCGCTCGGCCTCCCGCGGGTCCGCCGCATCGCGCGCGGGCCCGTCCGCGGCGCGAGGACGCACAGTGATCAGCGTGCGCGCGCTCTCACTGACAACGTACCTCTCCCTCTCCGGGTCAAAGAAGTGGATCTTCTTCACCGGAAGCGCGGCGGCGCCGGCCTTGTCGGCCACATACAGCACCTCGAACTCACGCACTCCGTAGACCCTCCCGTCGCGAATCCGCTGCTCGAACTTCTCCTTTGGCGGGTAGCTCCGCATCCCCTTAGGCGTGGGCCACTCCCCAGGATCGAAGACCTTCAAGTTCCCATCTCCAGCGATGGTGAACGTCGCCGTGAGCGCCTCCCCCTCCTCCACATCCGTTCGATCGATCTCCACGGACAAGGAGTAGCTCCCCACGTTGTTCGCCGAGAAACCCGGGGGTTGATCGGTCGCCGGGAGTGGGAGCACCTCGATCTTCACGGGCTCCCCGCGGACAGCGAAGGCACGCCCTCGCGGGCGGCTGAACAGACCAAACCCGGCGGTCGGTGCGACGGTGAGGCTGCCACCGCCGATCTCCAAGATCCCAGACTTTTGAGGGAACAAGATCCTCCGGACCGCCGGGTGGACACGCCATTGACGGCCGCCAACAAACTGTTCAAGCGCTTCCCCAGCGCTGAGTTCGATGGTGTAAAAATCCTTGAACACCGGCAACATGTCGACCTCGATATTTGCGGTGACGCGCTGCCACACCTCCCACTGAACTGTGATGGCTTCCCCCACGTACGCGCGCCGTTTGTTCGCCACAAGCTGGGTGAAGACCTCTTGACCCAAGCGCTCCTTCGATGGGGCCTGCCCCCCCACCGATGGCGTCTGTCCCCTGGACCCCTGCACCCCTGCTGCGGCCGTTGCGGTTGGCATCGCTGCGCCCTCCGCAGTCACGCTCGGGACCTCCTTCGCGAACAGCACCTTGCCACCATCATCCACACCTACCTTGAGCGGATACACGCCCGGTCGCAGCGCCGTCACGTTGTATACGAAGGTGCGCGTCGTCTCCGAGCTCATCAAGCCGTTGCGGTACGACATCGAGCGGCTCATCCCGGAGCTGCGAAATGAGATCCGAAGCCCCGGGAGATCCGGCATGATGGGATCGCCCGGATCTTGGACCCGTCCTCGATCATCGGACTTGACCTCAACCTCGACAGAGAACGGCCGCCCCACTTCGACGGTGCGGCGCTCGACCCGTACGCGGACCTCCGGCGCCGCCGCG
Organism: Myxococcales bacterium; assembly: GCA_014240065.1. GTDB lineage: Bacteria > Myxococcota_A > Polyangia > Nannocystales > Nannocystaceae > JAAZXR01. The sequence continues at coordinate 39,821 of JAAZXR010000030.1, read as the reverse complement.
CGCGCCTCGCGGGGCGAGAGCCCGGCCGCCGCGGCGACGCTCGCCCCCCCCACGCCCACGATCCACCGCCGGCGCGACGCTCTCACCAGTCCTTTTCCACCTTTCGGCCGCGACCGCGACCGCGACCGAACGAGAAATCGTCGAAGTTGTCGAGCTGCTCGAGCGTTTCCTTGAGATCCGCCTCGTCCATCTCCACGGGCTCGGGCGCCGGCGGCTCCCCGGCAGCGCCTTGGTCCGAGTCTTCGGGCTCACCGTCTTGTTCGGGCTCGCCGTCTTGCTCCTGTTCGTCTTGCTCCTGTTCGTCTTGCTCCTGGTCGTCTTGCTCCTGGTCGCCGTCTTGCTCCTGGTCGCCGTCTTGCTCCTGCTCTTCTTTTTCCTGCTCTTCTTTTTCCTGCTCTTCTTTTCGAGCGAGCGCGAGCTCAAGATTCCACTTCGAAGGCTCGTGTTCCGGGCGTGCCCGGAGGCTCTGGACGTACGAGGCGATCGCCGCGTCCCACTGCTCCCCGTCGAAGGCGATATTCCCAAGCTCGTAGTACGCCGCACCTCGGATATCAGGATCGTCGGACTCAGAGGCCGACTCAAAGGCCGAGGTCGCGCGCTCATCCTCGCCCTTGGCCAGCAAGAACAACCCCTCATCAAAAGCGATCACCGGACGATCTCCACGACGTTCGCGCGCAAGCTCCAGCGACGTCATCGCGGCGTCGGAGTCTCCGGCATCATAGGCCGCGATCGCATCTTCAAGGTCACCGTCCGGGGCGGCGAAGGTCTGCGCCAACCATCCACCCGTGGCGAGCAGCAGCCCACAAACTTGCGACCTCACGAGACCGACCTCCTCCGATGCGGCACCGACAGGCCGGCTGTGAGTAGAATAAACGCGGGCAGCACGAACAACGGGAATCCCTCCTCGCGGTGGATTTGTACCGTCTCTTCGCGCTGGGCGCGAGTGAGCCCCGCCATCAACGCCCGCACCTCGTCGAGGCCGAAGTTCTCGCTGCCCACGTGGACATACGCGCCGTCCGTGGCCTTCGCGATCGCTCGCAGCGTCTCCTCGTCGAGGCGGGTCATCACCACATCGCCCGCCTCATCCACTTGGTAGCCGTCTGGCTTCCCCTCGGCGTCGAACTTTTGGATGGGCTCACCCACGCGCGAGCCGATGCCGACGGTGTACACGCGCACCCCGAGCCTCGCGGCCTCCGCGGCCACCTCCAGCGGGCGACTCCCGGTGTCCTCCCCGTCCGTGAGCAAGATGACCACCTGGTCGGCCTCGGCGCCGCCCTGAGTATTGCCCGCCTCCACGCGCGCCTCGCTCAAGAATGTCAGCGCGAGCGTCAGGGCGGGACCGAGAGAGGTCCCACCTGGATTCTCCGTTCGCGGATCGGCCCGTTGCAGATAGAGCCGGGGGATCCTCGTGTCCTTGGTGAGCGGCAGGCCACGCGGCGCCCCCGCGAACACGACGAGCCCCACCCTGTCACCTCGGCGTTCCGCGTCTTCGAAAAAACGCGTGAGCTCCGCTTCGAGCCGCTCGCTCCGGCTCGGATACACGTCTTGGGCGAGCATCGATTTGCTGTAATCCACGGCCACGACCATGTCCAAGCCGCGCGTGGGGACGACCTCTGCCACCCCACCGTATTGCATCCGCAGCAACCCGACGCAGGTGAAGAACATCGCCAGCAAGACGAAGACCGTGGTGAGGGTCCGCCGGGTGTTGCTCACCGAGCCCGTCAACCGGCGAACGAGGCGCTCCTCTCCGAGCGCACTCATCGCTCGAGCGCGCTGCCTGCTCCCCCATCCCACCGCGAAGATCGCGACGGGGAGACACAGCAACAACCACCAGTAGTGGGCGTGGGCAAAAATCGCGTCCTCGTAGAAGCTCACGCTCGCCGCTGCCTCCGGCAGCCCCCCCAGCACCGCCGCCTCACGCGCGACCATCACGGGAACCTCCGCAGGCGGGTATTTCGAAGCACGAGATCAAGCAGCAGGAACAGCAGCGCCGGGAACAAGAGCCACTGGAACAGCTCGGAGCGCACCGAGCTGCTCTCGATGGCCGACCGCTCCAGCTTGTCCAGTAGGTCTTGAAAAGAACTCGTGAGCGCGTCGCGATCAACCGCCGTATAAGCGTAGCCGCCCGTCACCCCGGCGATCCGCTCAAGCTGCGCCGGGTCCACGCCCCCCGCGCCGCCGCCCGCCTCGTGCTGTCCTACCAATACGGTGTAGATCCGTACATCTCGCTTGGCCGCCTCTTGTGCCACCGTGTCGGGATCGACGCCCCCCGCGTTATGAACCCCGTCGGTCAACAGCACGATCACGCGACTCTCCGCCTCTGATTCGTCCAACCGATTCAGCGCCACGCCGAGGCCAGCGCCGATGGCGGTCCGCGTACCGTCGATCACCCGAAGCCTCATGCGCCGGACCAGCGCGCGCAGGACGTCGTGATCGAGGGTGAGCGGCGAGACCGTCGACGCGGTCGCTCCGAACGCGACCAGCGCGATGCGGTCCTTGCGGCGCCGCTGAATGAAATCATCGAGCACCAGCTTCGCGGCCTCCAGGCGATTCGGCGTCAGGTCTTGGATCTCCATGGACTCGGACATGTCGAGGACCATGGCGATGTCGATGCCCTCGTGCTCGACGCTGTCAAGCAGCCGCGCCGACTGCGGCCGGGCGAGCGCCACCGCCAAGAGCACACCCGCCGCGATCCTCAACGCGTCCGGAAATCCAGCGAGCCTCCCCGCCGCGCCCCGCCCGAGCCGCGAGAGCGTGCGTGTTCGAGCCATCCGGAGACTCGGCGGCCGCGCCTCCATCAAGCTCCGAGCGAAGGGCGCGAGCATCGGGGCGAGCCCCGCGAATAACCACAGCGGCTGCCGCAGCTCCACATAGCGGAGCTGTTCCCCGACGATGACGGCACCGAGCCCCGCGACCACCGCCAGCAGCGCGAGGGCCTGAAGCGCCGTGCTCACTGGACCTCGGATCATACGGACCCCTCCCGGGCCGGCTCAGACGGTCGGCTCTCTTGTGCCTTGGCCTCCGCCGCCTTGGCCGCTCGCAACGCCGCCTCTGCGCGCGCGACGAGCTCGCGGACCGAGTCTAGATCGTCGCGCGCCTCGTCGGGCGAGGGCGACACCCGCGCGAACTTGATGAGGTCGGAGCGATCGAGAAACGCCAACACGTCGGACGCCGAGAGCGGCCCGAGGCTCGCGCCGCCGCGCACGAGCACCTCCCTCAATTCGTCGGTCGTCCTGTCCATGGCCGCGATGTCGAACCGTCCTTGTAGGTATGCCTTGGTGATGTCGGTCAAGTCGAGGTAGTAGGGCGCTGACTCGCCGCGCTCGAGCATGGATGGCCCGCGCTCTTCCAACGCGTCGAGCGCCTCAAGCGCGATCTCGTCGGGGGGGATGACCGGCACGAGCACCGCGGCCGGCGGACGCGCGAAGAACCTTCGAAACAGCCACCAGATCAGCGCGGCCAACAAGACGCCGAACAAGAGCCCATACACGACCCACTCCACCGCCTCGTTTGGAAAATCAGGGGAGAGCGGGCGCTCCTCGCCCCGGCGCTCCGGCGACGCCTCGTTGATCGTGAGCGAGTCGACGACGAACTTGCTCGCCGGGACCTGCACAGTGCTCACCTCGCCGTCCGGAGTCACCGCCGTCAGCTCAAAGGCGGGGATGGTCCCATCCCCGATCTCAAAGCGCTGCAGCTCAAAGGTGAAGACCTTGCGAAACCCGTCTCCTGTGGGCACCGCCGGCGACTCATCGACCCCAACGATCTCCACACCCGCGAGTTCAATCCCGATCGGGAGGTTGATCGTCAACCCCGCCGGGTAGACCGCGGTCACCTCGTAGCGCAGCACGTCACCGATCCGAGAGGGGTCAGGGGAGATCCGCCCGCTCACGGCGATGTCGCCCGCGACGGGCGCGGGGTCGGCATCGGTCCCCCGCACCGAACCTGAGGCCGCCGGCGCCGGATCCGGGGCCGCGCCCGGAGGAGATTGGGCGAGCGCAGGGCGCACCGCGAGCCCCGCCGCCACCGCGCACGCGCCGACCACCCACGGCCGCCGCACCCACGTCATTGACCGCCTCATCGCCGCATCCTCCGCGCCCGACGCTCAAAGAAACGCACCATGGGCTCTTGCCACGACTCGCCGCACGTCACGCTCATGGTCTCGAGGCGCAACCGCGCCATGAGCCGGTCAAAACGATCGCGCTCAACGCTCGCCGCCTCCCGAAACCGCGCCGCGCGCCGCGGGCTCAGGTCGATCGCGCCAGACGACACGACCCCGAGCAACTCCAAATCCTCCGGCGCCACGAGCCCGAGCGCCGGCAACTCCAGGTCCATCGGATCCTCGACTCGCACGGGGATGAGGTCATTGCGCCGTCGCACGAGCTTGAGCGCGCGCTCAAACCGCCCGTCTCCACCTTCGGGGAGCGCGTCCACAAAGTCGGAGATCAGCGTGACGACCGCGTGGCTTCTGCCCATGCGAGCGAGGTACTCCAAGCCGACCTCGTGGCGCGTGCGCCGGCTCGCGGGGCGATGACCGAGGATCCGAGAGATCACCGCCAGCACGTGCTTGCGGCCGCTGCGAGGCGGCACGAAGAGCTCGACCTCGTCTGTGTAGCCGATCAACCCCACCCTGTCGTTGTTGCGAATGGCTGAGAACGCGAACGTCGCCACGAGGCGCGCCACGAGCTGGCGCTTCGTGAACCCGCGGGTCCCCAGGTCGAGCGAGCCAGACATGTCCACCAGCAGCATGACCGTGAGCTCGCGCTCCTCCGTGAACTGCTTGATGTGCGGCGCGCCCGTACGCGCCGTGACGTTCCAGTCGATCGCCCGCACGTCGTCGCCCGGTTCGTAGGCTCGCACCTCTGCGAAGGCGATCCCTTGGCCCTTAAACACGGACTGGTACGAGCCTGCGAGGTGTTGATCCACCAGCCGCGCCGTCTGCAACTCGATCAAGCGCACCTGGCGGAGTAGCTCCGTGGTCTCCGCCCTCAAATCTGCTGCGCTGTGCTGCTTCATCGCCTTCGCCTCCCGGTCCGAATCAGGGGACGTGTACGTGCTCGAGGATCGTACGGATGATCTGTTCGACCGTCTTTCCTTCGGCCTCCGCCTCGTACGACAAGATGACTCGGTGACGGAGCACGTCCGCCGCGATCGCCTTGACATCTTCTGGCGAGACATAGCCGCGACGTGACACGAAGGCGTGAGCCCGGGCCGCTTGGAACAGGGCGATCGACGCCCGAGGTGAGGCGCCGAAATCCACGAAGGGGTCGAGGCCCGCGAGCCCTGCGGTCGCCGGGGAGCGGGTCGCGGTCACGACATCGACGATATAACGCCGCACCGCAGGCTCCACGATGAGCTGCTCCAACGTGCGCCTGGCGTCGCCGAGCTGGCTGCTCGAGCACACCGGCGCCGCGTCCACGGCCATCCCGCGCGCCGGGACCGCCACGCGCTCCATAATCTCCAGCTCCTCCTCCGCCGAGGGATAGTCCACGTGGATCTTGAACATGAAGCGGTCCAGCTGCGCCTCTGGGAGATTGTAGGTCCCCTCTTGCTCGATAGGGTTTTGTGTCGCGAGCACGAAGAACGGAGACGGGAGCTCGTAGGTGGTGTCGCCGATGGTCACGTGACTCTCCGCCATCGCTTCGAGGAGCGCGCTTTGAACCTTCGCCGGGGCGCGGTTGATCTCGTCTGCGAGGAGCAAGTTGGTGAACACCGGCCCGCGCTTGTTGGTGAACTCGCCCTTTTGATGGTTGTAGATCACCGTGCCGAGCACATCCGAAGGGAGCAAGTCGGGCGTGAACTGCACGCGCTTGAACTGCAGCTGCATGCAGCGCGCGACCGTGTTAACAGTGAGCGTTTTGGCGAGGCCGGGCGCCCCCTCCAAGAGCACGTGTCCTCCGCAGAGCATGGCGATCAAAATCCGCTCGATCATCTCGTCTTGCCCGACGACGACCTTGTGGATCTCGGCGGTAAGCTGGGAGATGAACGCGCTCTCTTTTTCAACGAGCTCGTTGATGACTCGAATGTCGTAGCGACTCAATTTATGTCTCTCTTTGTGTCGATGGTTGGTTCGGGGGTTGGTGTGGTGGAGTTGGGGTACACCTGCAACGAGCCGAGCACGGCATCGCGGGGATCCGCTGGAGTGCCGAGACCACGCACGCCTCGACGGCGGCGAGTATAGATTGCGTGACCAGCGCAAACCGATGAACCTGCCTCCCTATTCCCCCGCTTTTTTACACTTGTGCGCGATTTGCGCGATTTGTCGTGCGCCCACCACACTCCCCGCCTGCAATCCATCGGAGGCCACGCGAGCCCCACAGCCGCAGGCCCCCCACTCCCTCGTTGACGGGTGCGCCTGCGTGACCTAAACCTTGCCCCCCATGCCGACGCAAGATCAAAACCGGATGCACGACATTCGCACCGTGAAGCGCCACATTCGCGCCGGTCGCACCTCCCCCGACGCGCTCTCCGAGTTCCTCTCCGCGCTCCCGGACAGCGAAGCGAATATTCGACCGGCCGAGGAGGGCGGCGACGCCGACGGGTTCGATGAGCAGGGAAAAGAAGAAACGCCCGCGATGGAAGAAGCGGCGCAACCAGAGGCCCAACCCGACGTCCTCACCGCGGCCGTGGTCCCCAGCGCCCCGTCCGCCCCCCAACCTCCCAAGCCGCTCGGCAACGCGTTCTCCGCGGATTTCGATCCCGCCGCTCACCTCGCCGACGACCCCATGATGCCACCGCCGCAACCGATCCCAGGCTTCGGTGCGTTGGGCGGGGTCGCTGCGCCCGCTCCTTCTGCGCCGAGCCCGGTGGTCCCCTCCGCGCCTGTCGTGGTGCCCGCGCCCGCGCCCGCGCCCGCGCCCGCCCCTGCGCCCGCCCCTTCGAGCGATTCGGAGTAACCTCGGCGCGTGCACCCGCGCAACGCCCCTCGGCTGCTCCACCTCCTCTGCGCGCTCGCGATAACCGCGGGGGTACACGGCTGCGATCCGCGGACCGAACACACGACGCCTGACGACCGCCGGCCGCACCAGGCGGCCACGACGCCCGCTCCCGCGCTCCCGGATTTCGCCACCATCGCGGAGCGCAACGTGACGGCGTTGGTGTCCATCACCACCAACTACAAGCCGCGAGCCCGCCAACCACAGCTGAACAACGACCGGGCGAGCGTCGAGCGGGGCTTCGGCACCGGCGTCGTCGTCTCAAGCGACGGAAAAATCCTCACCAACGATCATGTCCTCGCCACAGCGAGTGACGCTGACATCACCGTAGAGTTATGGGATGGGAGCCGCCACCGCGTGCGCACGATCTACCGCGACGAGCGCTACGACCTCGCCCTCTTGCGGATCGATCCGCCGCTGTCAAAGATGGCCACCGTCACACTCGACGCCGCGCCCCCCCGACCGGGCGAATGGGTCATGGCCATGGGACATCCTCGGGCGCTCGGGAACACGGTCACGGTCGGCGTCGTCAGCGGCCTGGGGCGCAACCACCGAGAGATCGGCGCGCCGACGGACCTGCAGCCGGGCGGGGTGTGGCACTTCTTGCAAACCGACGTGTCGATCAATCCGGGGAGCTCTGGGGGGCCCTTGTTCAACGTGCGCGGCAACGTGGTCGGGCTCAACACCGCGGTGCTGCGCGGGAACCAGGGTGAATTCGAGGGCATCGCGTTCGCGATCCCCTCTGCGCTGCTGCGCCATTTCTTGGAAGAGGTCGCCACCCACGGGAGGGTCCGCCACCCGAGCCTCGGGATGGTGGTCGCGGGCGTGCGCGTAAAGTCCATCGACCCAGGGAGCCCGGCGGCGCGCGCCTCGCTCCTCCCCGGTGACGTCATCCGCGCCGTCGCGGGTGTCCCCGTCCGTCGCTACCACGACCTCCTCTACGAGATCGAGATCGCCGGCATGGACGCCCCTATTCCACTCTCCGTCGCCCGCGAGGACCACCCCGCGATCACCGTCGAGATCGTGCCGGAGGAGCGCGCCTGATGACGAGCAGCGGCGACAGCGACCGCGGCCCCGTGGAGCAGCGCGTGGCAGCGCTCACGGAGAGGGTGACCGAACTTGAGATCGCCCTCACCTACCAGCGCCAGACGACAGGCGCGCTCGATGAGCTCGTCCGCGAGTTGTTCAGCATGATCGAGCGCCTGAAGGCGCAGATTGAATCGCTCGAGGCCGACCCCGGGCTGAGCGACGACTAGGCCCCAAACGCCCTAGAGCGGCTCGCAAAAGCGCGCGAGGATCGTCTTCATGCCGCGATCTGCGAAGCGAATATTGAGGCGCATCGAATCACCGCTCCCGCTCCAGCCGACGAGATCCCCGATCCCAAACTTCGCGTGGCGGATCTGCATGCCGACGTAGAGCGGGACCGCCGGCCGATCGTCGTAGTCGGCTTCATCGTGCTCTTCCGAGAGATCCACGTCGGGGTCGAGCACGATGTCGTCGTCCCACGTCGACTCCACCTGCGGCTTCGCCCGCAGCGTCGTCGACCTCCGCGACGAACGACCGAGCTCGTGGATCGCTGTTCGCGGGAGATTGCCAATAAATCGCGACGGGGGGTTCACCTGGTGGTCCCCGTACAAAAATCGCCTGTTGGTGAAGGAGATCGCGAGCCGCCGCCTCGCGCGAGTGATCGCGACATACGCCAGTCGCCGCTCCTCTTCCATCTCGTCTCGGTCGTCGATGGCGCGCACGTGGGGGAAAATCCGATCCTCCATGCCGGACATGAAGACGTGATCGAACTCGAGCCCCTTGGAAGAATGGACGGTCATCATGGTGATGCACTCGCGCGCGTCCTGCTGCGCCTCGCTCGTGCTCAGCGAGACCATCTCCAGATACTCTGCCAGCGAGGCTTCGGGAGACTGCTCGAGGAACTCTCCCATCGAACCAATGAACTCTTGGATATTCTCGAGCCGCGCGTCTGCGTCGATGGTGTCCTCGTTCGCGAGCGCCTCTAGATAACCTGTGCGCTCGACCACCAGTCGCGCCTGCTCGTCGATGGCGACGTCTCGCACCTCCTCGCGCAGCGACGCGAGCAGCTCGGCCACGGCGGTCACTCGTGACGCGGCGGCCTTCTTAAGCCCGGCGCTCTGGGCGTGCTTCAAGGCCTCGAACAGCGAGATCTGTTGCGACGCCGCGTAGCCCAGCAGTGTGTCCACGGTCTTCGCTCCGATGCGTCGCGCGGGTCGATTGATGACACGGATCAAGTCGAGATCCGAGTGCGGCGTCACCAAGATGCGCAAGTACGCGATCACATCCTTGACCTCTGCGCGATCAAAGAACCGCGTCCCCCCGACAATTCGGTAGTGGACTCCCGCCGCGCGCAGCGCCTCTTCCAGCGCGCGTGACTGGGCGTGGGTGCGGTAGAAGATCGCGAATTCGTGCGGTGACTCGCCGTCCGCGACCCGCTGGGCGACCTGACTGGAGATCCACTGGGCCTCGCTGCGCTCATCGTCGAGGCGCGACACCACCACCTTCGATCCCTCGCCAAGATCGCTCCACAACGATTTCCCCAGTCGGTCCTGGTTGCGAGAGATCACCGCCTCCGCGCAATCAAGGATGTGGGTCGTGCTGCGATAGTTTTGCTCAAGCCGGATGGTCTCGCACCCGGGATGACGATCGGGAAATCGCAATATCTGGGCGACGTCAGCGCCTCGCCACCCATAGATCGATTGGTCGTCGTCGCCCACAACGCACAGCTCCGCGTTCTGCGAGAGCAGCCCGACGATCTCCCCTTGTACCGGGTTCGTGTCTTGGAACTCGTCCACGACCACGTGCTGAAACCTCGTGAACAGCGCGGCGGCGTCCTCCGCGAGCGGGTCCTGAGAGGTCCGCGCGAGCTTGAGCAGACGGACCGTCAGCACCAGGAGGTCTCCAAAATCAGCGGCGTCCGCCGCCCGTAGCATGCGCTCGTATCCCGCCCACGCCCGCTTCACCACCGACAAGAGCGGCTCTTCCACGCCAAGCTCCTCGAGGTCTTCTGGCCCCGCCCCCCGATTCTTCGCGTAATCAATCTGGGCCAAGATCCCCACCGGTCGATACGCGCGGTCCGAGACGTTCTGCGCCTTGAGCACCCGCTTCATCGCCGCCTTTTGATCCGCCGTGTCGTAGATGGCGAAGTTCGGGCCGAGTCCGACGAGGTGCCCGTGCCGGCGAATGACGCGGGCGCAGATGGCGTGGAAGGTGCCGACCCACATCCCCGCGCGCGCCATCTCCGGGCCACACAAGTCGCCGATTCGGGCCCTCATCTCCCCCGCCGCCTTGTTGGTGAACGTCACCGCCAAGATTCGCCACGGCGGGACGCCTTCGTCGAGCAGCGCGGCCACTCGGTGCGTGATGACCCGCGTTTTCCCGGTGCCCGCGCCGGCCAGGACGAGGAGTGGACCGCCGCGGTGACGCACGGCCCGCTGTTGCGCTTCGTTGAGCGACACGACCCACACTACATACACCACTTGAGGATCGCGAGGTGATAACCTGGGCGGGCCTCACGACTTTAATCGTCTGTCATGGACAGTACCCCCGCCTCGACCTCTACCGCTCGCAAGGAGCCGCCACCGGCGCTCGCGCCACTGCGCGCCTTGCTGTTCGCCTGCGCGGTCCTGTGGTCGATCTGGGCCAACGCGACGCGACCGCCCGTGATCTCCGGAGCGATCGATTCCCTGCACGCCGACATCGACCGGCAGCGCGCCTCGCCCTCCATGCTCCTCGTCCGCGTCGACGCCTCGCGGAATACGGGCGCCGCGACTCAAGATCCCGACCGCGTCTTGGATCGCGTCGCCGTGCGTATCGCCGATGAGTTCTTGGATGCTCGCGTTCCCCTCGCGCCGCCCGCCGCCGCGGTCGAGGGGTGGCTGGACACCCACGGGATGTACCTGCTCCCGATCTCCTCCCACCCCGCGCTCGCCCAACGCCTCGAGCGTGAGCCGATGGAGGCCTCTATCGCGGCGATCCGCGCCCGCCTGTCGAGCCCGGTGCACGGGGTCGGAGGGCTGAACCCGCGGCGCGATCCGCTCTCGCTTCAACCCCTCTTGTTCGGTGAGCGCGGCGCCATGAGCTACGTGGACATGGACGGGCGAGCCGCCGCCACTGGCACCGGGGACCTCAGGGCTCGACACGCCGACAGCCTGCTCATCGGTCTGCGCGGCGACGCCGACGAGGTTCGCGTGCGAGAGATCGCCGCCCGTGTCTCCGAGTCGGATCCCGTACGTATCGATCTCGTCGGTGTTCGAGCCCAAGACGGGAGGCGGCGCCGGCTCCTCGAGGAGCTGCTCCCGAGACTCGCGTTGCTGCTGCTCTCGGCCGGGATCGCCGCCGTCGCCTTCGCGCAGAGATCGACGACGCACGCGCTGCGCGCGGCCGCGATCTCCATCGTCAGCGTGGCCTGCATCGCGCCATTCGGGCCCCCGCTCGACCCCCTCACAACCCCAGTGTGGTGCGCCCTGCTCGGCACCTGCGTCGCCGTCTCCGCGTGCCCCCCCGCGCGCAGGTCCAAGGGCGCGGTGGTGTTGGTGGCGGCGGCGCTCTCGCCGCTCCTCACGCTCCCCTACCCACCCTGGCATGACATGGCGTGGCTCTGGCCCGCGGCGATCTCGCTCGCGGTGACGCTTCGATGGTGCACGCGCAGCGCCCCGAGCAGCCGCGCCGCGCCCGACGTCGGCCCCGCCCCGAGCGCCTCCCTCGCGCAGGCGCCTTCGTTCGCGACGCGCGCCCGCGCGGTGGCGATCTGCGTCGGCGTCTTCCTCATCGCCTCGCTGACGCTTCAACGATTCGACGTCACGCCATCCTCGAGTTTTCAGTTCGGCTCGACGCGCGCTCACGAGATCGAGAGGACCGTCGCGCGGGAATTCTTCGTCGCGCGCAACATCGTGCGATTTGAGAGCGAAGGGACCACCGTGAATGAAGTCCTCGACCGCTCCCCGCTCACGTTGCAGCCGCTGCGCGCGTTGTTGGGTGACATCGCCAACCGCGCGGACTCACCGGGGAGCTTCGTGCTCCCCGGCGAGCTGCTCGAGAGCCGGCGCCGGTCCCTGCGAACGCTCAACATCGATGAGAAGATCGGTGACTTGCGAGAGATCCTGCGGAGCCAAGGCTTCCGAGACGAGGCCTTCAACGAGTTCCTCAACGGCGCGACGGAGCTGCGTCGATTCCCCGACGCCACGGCCGCCCTTGAGAGCGGTCTCGGCGAGTGGATTCGCCGCTTTATTCGGACGGAGGACGAGCGCGTCGTCCTCACCCACGAGCTCGAGCTGCGACGGGCCGACCCGGCGTTCCTCCCCACGATCGCGGCGGTTGGCACCGCACGCGGCGCGGCGATCTCCACGATGATCGAACTCCGTGACTTCGAGGCGTCTCTCGCCAAGCTGCTGTTGACGCAGCTGTGGATCATCACCTTCGTGGTGTGGGCGAGCACGCGCAGCATGGTCGAGGCGATCACAGCGGGGCTGTGCGCGGCCGGGACCCTCGCCGCTGTCCTCGTGTTGACCACGAGCGCGCGATTCTCCATGGGAGCGCCGCTGTTTCCGGTGCTGATGATCTGCGGAGCGAGCGCCGGCGCCATCACTCAGATTCAAGCCGCCGGCGGTGGACGGAGCTGGAAGAGTTGGTTTTGTGTGTGGCAAGCCAGCGCCGGCCTCGCGCTGCTCTCAACCGGACAACCTGGATGGATCGAGCTCGGCCTCACCTTGAGCTTCGGACTCGTGGTCGCCGTTGGATTCGGCCGATTCGTCGCGCCGGGGATCGGCGCGGTGCTCTCCGGCGGCGCGCACACCCGCGCATCACCCACCGCGCACGGCGAGCCCGCAGAACAAGAACACGGCCGAGACGCTGAGCGCGCCGCCGCGGCGCCGCCCCCCGAGGGCTCGGCGACTCCTCAAGAAGAGGAGCCCCCTCCGTGAAGCGGCGCGAGGTGTACCGCCTCCTCCTCGGGCTCTCCGGGCTCGCGTGCGGGGCCCTCTCGGTCTGCCCGGCGCAGGCGCTCGGGCGGCCGGCGACCACCACGCTCGAGCGCCGGCTCGAGCTCTGGCGGGTCTACGCCCGGCGCAACCAGCGGCTGGTGGCGCGCTATCGCAGCACCAGGCGCACGGCCCTGCTCGTCGAACCGCTCTACCAGAGCGGCACGCTGCTGTTCGAAGCGCCAGACCGCCTGGTCCTCCGCGACGACACCATCGATGGATCGACCACCCACATCGACGCGTCTGCGGCCCGGATCGTCCCCAACCGCAGCGGAGGAGACCATGAGGTGGTCTTGGACGCCGACCGCGACTCGCCCGCGTTGCGCTGGATGCTCAGCAAGACGCTCGCACTGTTCGCGCCGGGCGATGGCGCGACGCTCGAGCGCGCCGCGAGCCTTCGGGCGCCGCGAAGTCGGGTGCCAACCCTTGAGATCCGCCCGCTCAAAAAGCGAGACATCCGCGTGCGACTCCGGGCGCTCATTGTCACGTTGGACCCCGCGTCCGGCGCGATCTCCTCGATCCTCGTGCAGGAGTCCCAAGGGGACGAATTCCGCGTCGAGCTTTCCGATCATCGCCAGGACGTGTCTGCGGCGGACTTCCAGCAGCTCGTGGACGAGTAGTCGTCCCCTCCCCGCCGAACCGTCATCATGTCTCTTGACCCACGCCCGCCTCCCGGGTGTACTCTCAGGCGCTCCGCCTCGTCGGCGGAGACAGTAAAGGAACAACGATGAGTCTCGAAACATCTACAGAAGCTATCCGTGAGCGAATTGGTGAAGACTGTGGTCTCGGCGCGACCTTGAAATTCAACTTTGGTGACGACGGCGTCATCTACGTCGACGCGACCAAAATGCCCAATGGCATCTCCAACGCCGACAGCGACGCAGAGTGCACCGTAGACATCTCACTCAATGACTTTGAGGCGATCATGTCCGGCGATCTCGACCAGACCACCGCGTTCATGAGCGGGAAGCTCAAGGTGGACAATATGGGCATCGCGATGAAATTGCAGTCCATCCTCGGCTGATCTCTCCACGTCGAACACGACGCGGTGCGCTGCGAAGTCCCCTGCGACGACCCAGCGGCCGCGTCTTTTGTATCCTCCACGACCGCACCGCCGGCGATGGCCGAAACAACCCATATCGTCCCGGAAGACGCGGACCAAACGACGGTCGCGGCCGCCGTGCGAGCGATGTTCGAGGGGCTCTCGTGGAGCCGGGCGCGAGCGCTCGTCGCGAGCGGGAGGGTCATGGTGGATGGGGATGTCATCTTCGATCCGTCGGCGCGGGTCTCCGCCGGGAGTGAGGTGCGCGCGGACCAGACTGGCAAGCGAAAATCAGCGCGCTCGCTCCCACAGGACGCGCTCATCTTCGTCGATCATGACCTCGCGGTTGTGATCAAACCGCCCGGCGTCGAGACCGTCCCCTACGACGAGAACAAGCGCGACACCACGAGCCTCCTCGCGATGACGCTCCAGAGCCTCATCGACACCCAACGTCGACGTGGAGGGACCGTCCAGCGCGGGCTCGGAGTCGTCCAACGCCTCGACAAAGAGACCTCCGGCGTCCTGGTGTTCCCCCGCACACACGCGGCGCGCAAGGCGTTGCAGGGGCAATTCCGGCGCCACGCCATTACGCGACGCTACGTCGCGCTCGTCCGAGGGATCCCCACCGAGCAGTCCATCGAGACTCAGCTGGTCGCGAATCGCGGGGACGGGAGGCGCGGATCGTGGCGTGGGGGTGGGAAGCCGCCTCCAGAAGCTCGGCGCGCGATCACACATATCAGCGTCTTGGAAGCGTTCAACGACGCCGCGCTGGTCGAGTGCCGGCTCGAGACCGGGCGCCAGCACCAGATCCGCATCCACCTCTCGGAGCTTGGACACCCGCTCTTCGGTGATCGAATCTACCGAGCCCGCAACGCACCAAACGCCCCCGCCCCGTCGCGACGCACCATGCTCCACGCCGCCAGCCTCGGGTTCACGCACCCGTCCGATGGTCGCCCGATGCACTTCGTCGCGCCAACGCCCCCAGATATGGCGCAACTGCTGCATTCTCTGAGGAACGGCGACCAGGTCTGATAGAGTATGGCCGTGGACCAGATCGAGTCCGTCAGCGCCTACGCGACCGTCGTCACGACCCCTGAGAGCCTCTCCGAGCACTACGCGGAGGTCGCGACACCGCGGATGCTCTCTTCGGGGAGCCAGATCCCGCACACGAAGACGCTCGAGATTGTAGAACCGCTCGGCGAGGGGGGCATGGGGCAAGTGTTCCGCGCCTACGATCCCACCATGGATCGCTACGTCGCGCTCAAGGTGCTCAAGCCGGGCATGAACCCGATCGAGCAGGCGCGCTTCCACCGTGAGGCGCTGATCGCAGCCAACTTTTCTCACCCCAACCTGGTGCGGGTGCTCGAGGTCGGCGAGCATCAAGACATGGCCTGGCTCACCATGGAGTATCTGCGCGGGCGAGATGTCGGGGACATCATCACCAACCGCAAGATGATTTCCTTTCGGGTCTTGGTCGATATCTTCGGTCAATCCCTGGACGCGCTGAGCTACCTCCACGCCCGCGGTATCGCCCACTGCGACATCAAGCCGGAGAATATTTTCATCACGCGAGACTCCTACGACCGACGCCTGGTGGTCGCGAAGGTCATCGACTTCGGTATCGCTCGACACTTCAAGCGCGACGACGACGTCAGCGAGCAGATCAGCGGGGATCCGCGCTACATGCCGCCGGAGCAGGCGGTCACGAACGCGCGATTCGATCATCGCGTGGATCTCTACGCCCTCGGCATGACCCTCTACGAGTGCATCTGCCGCCTCCATCCATTTGAGCGAAAAATTGAGGAGGGGCCCCACGCGCTCTTGGCCGCACACAAGGACAAGCCCGTCCCACCACCCAGCCTGTACATGCCCTCCAACACGCCGCCCCCCCTCGCGAAGTTCTTCGATGACTTCATCGAGGTCGCGTGCGCCAAGGCCCCCGCGCAGCGCTTTGACAACGCGAAGGCCATGAAGCGCGTGCTCGAGCGCATGCTCGAATACCTGGACTGAGCGGCCAATGAACGCCGACGAAGGGGAGGATCATGCGCGCGAGGTCGCGGGCGTCGTGGGCGCCGCGGGGCGAGGATGGCCCGCGCTCCGGGCGGCCGTGCTCGACGCGCTCCCTGCCTCCTCCGGGCCCCGCGGATCCTTGAAGGTCGCCGTGCGCTTTGAAGACGGCAGCGCGAAGACGGTGAGCATCGCGCCCCTTCACACCCTCGGTCTTCACCTCCTCGAGTTCCGCTGCGACGTGTGTCACGCGGATCAGCTCTCCCTCGACGCTGCCCTCGCGATGAATCTCACCCTCGCCATTCCAGCGCTCGCGCTCGCGGACGGACGCTACCTCCTCCGCTACTCCGCGCTCGCCGAGTCACTCGACGCTCACGCCGTCGCGGGCATCGTCCGCGTCCTCGCCTCCTCCGCGGACATCATCGCGCACCCGCCCCCCGCGCCGCGGTAGCGCCGTCGCCGGGCACCGATCTGGCCGCGGCCCCGCTCAGCGAAGCTCGTAGATGAGGTTGCGAGTTCCGGCTGAGCGCATCAGCGACTCGGGGACCGCCCTGAGCTCTCGCGACGTCACGAACTTGCAATCTCGGTACACCTTGAACAAGGTCGCCTCACGCTGCGAGGCGTGGTCTCGCGCCGGCCGCTCCGCGAGTCGGTCTCGCAGCAGCGGCGCGAGTGGATCGTTGCTCTTCTCCGCCTTGATATCGGTCGCGGCGATGTCCGATTGAAACGCCCCCAGCGCCACCGGACGCTCCGGCGCCTGAGCCTGGAGCACGTGACGCCACCCGTCGGCGAGCGCATCCCCTGACGGCTCGGCCAAGGTCTCAAGCCCGCCACCGCCGGGGAGCGCGAAGAGGACCGGCCCAACGAGCCCCCGCTCCACCCGCTCCACATCCACCCCGTCGAGGTCCGAGAGGCGAACAAACAGCATCTCCGCGTCGAACGCCGCGTGGCGATAGATCATCGTCTCTACCGGCCCCGTCAGCGCGACCCGCACCCCCTCGTCGTCGAGGCGCAACACCGGTCGGATCCAGCTGACCTGGGTGGAGGAGAAGTCCACTGTGATCCGCGTGAACCGGCCTGATCCGTCGAGCTTCGTGACCCGCACCCGAACCTCCACGCGTCCCGCCCGCGGATCAAAGCGCCGGATCTCCGTCTCGATCTCATCGACCGGGATGGGCCGAAGCGCGCTCAAGGCCCGCGCGTACTGCCGCGAGGCAGGGTCACTCGGGAAGCCCCCCGATCCGATGATCTCGACGTCCGTGGCGACTCGCGTCACGCTCGCGAGGTTGGGGAGCCCGGTCCGCGCGTCAAATAGATACTCTTTGTAGCGCCCGAGCTGGAGCCCGCGCTCCAACGACAACAACAAATCGCGCAGCCTCGCCGCCGAGGGGAAGCTGTCGCGAAGGCGGGCCGCGCGGATCGTCTTGGCCATCAGCTGGAGGCACTCGACCCCCTGGGAGGGCTCGAGCGCCTGCGTGTGGTATCCGACGACCTTCGCCACGGGGGCCTGCTCACCTCACGCGTCGTCGGCGTGCTTGGACTCGGCCTTGGCGATCGCCGCGTTGATCCGCTCCGTCTCGATCTCCTTGGAGCGCTCCAGGTTCGTGTCGAGCACGGCGGTGGTTTTTTCGTCGAAGGTGTCGAGCTCTTGGACGAGGCTGTCGAGGTTCTCGCGGAAGAAAATCTGGGTGTCGCTGACAAATTGGGTGGTCACGTTCATCGACTCGGTCATCACGTCGAGGCTTTTCTTCATCTCCAGCACCACCGCGGAGGCGTCCGCGGCCCGACCGATCGCCTGGATCTGCGCGGAGGCCATGTCGAGCTTGATCGACGCCGCCGTCGTGTATTGCTGGATGTCGTTGCCGAGGTTACGGAGCGTCTCGGCCAGCTTCCTCGTGTTGTCTTTGAGGGCCACATAGCGCTCTTCGGCGGCGCCGTACAGCAGCACGTTCGAGGAGTGCTCGGCCAGCTTCGCCCGCACCTTGTCCGCCGAGCTGTCGAGCTCTCGATATTCCACGCTGCCCGCCTCCACCGTCTCCATCTCCGCGCGCAGCTGGGTCTCGAGATCACGCAACTCAATGACGTAGTCCAACGCCACCTTCTCATTCTTCGCCATCTCTACGATCTTCCCGTTAATCCGCTCGAGCTCCTTGTAGAGGTCTTGCTCGCTCGCCTTTAACGTGTCCACGTAGGCCGCCGACTCCTTCACCCGCCGCGCGGAGATATGATACTGCTGCTTGAGAAGCTGCTCGATCGAGCGCTGGCTTATCGCCAACGATCCGAGCCCAGGGATATTGCTCAGCAAGCTCTTGAGGCCCGCGAGCACGCCCCCCTCGTAGGCTGTGCCGTTGAGATAGTCAGAGAACTTTTGCAGCTTCGCGAGCTCATCGGCCATGGCCTGGTTGATCTCGACGTTGCGCTCCCGCAGCACCTTGAGCTCGTCTACCTTGGTGTTCTGGACCTCGCGTTCCTGGTGAATGTCCTCTTCCAAGGACTTCACCGAGATCCCCTCACCTGAGTAGGTCGCGGGGCGGTCGAGCACATCGAGGTTGATCTTCGGGCCGGCCATGATGGGGGAGGGTGGCATATCCTGCGAGGATTGACGAATCGTGGACACCATGAGCCCCAAACAACCCACCCCGCCCGTGCATTCCCGTTCCAACGCCGGCGGCAGGAAAAGCCGCCTAGAACGATCTAGGCAGCGCTAGGCACACACCCGCTGAAACGCCGCGATGGCGCCGTCAACGGTTTCAGGGCTGACGCACATGGATAGACGCAAGAAATTCGGCCGACCAAACGCGGTTCCCGGGACCACGACACACCGCGCCTCCCGCAGCCCCTCGGTCAACGCCACGTCACCTCCGTCGTCCGTGCGGAGCGCCTCCGGGAGCCCGGGGAACAGGAAAAAGCCCGCCTTCGGATCACGCAGCGAGAACCCGAGCGCGCGCACCCCGTCCGCCATGCGCTTGCAGTTGTCCGCGTAGATGCTCACGTCCACGCTGCCGCCTGGATGTCCGAGCACGTGCGGGAGCGCCCGCTGCATCAAGGCGGGCGCGTTGACGAAGCCGAGCACGCGGTTGCAAAAGCTCGTCGCGCGCCGCAGCGGGACGCGCGCGTGGGCGCGTGGCGAGATCACCAGGTAGCCGATCCGCTCCCCCGCCAGCCCTAGATCTTTGGAGTGGCTCGTGATCATCACCGTGTCTTCATAATGCTCGAGCATCGAGCTCACGTGGCTCCCGTCGTGCACCACGTCCCGGTACGGAGTGTCCTCCACCACCAGCACCCGCCGACCACGGTCGCGAAGACCCCGCAGTCCGTCGGCCAACGCGCGCAGGCTCGCCTCCCCGTAGACCGCGCCGGTCGGGTTGTTGGGTGAATTCAACAAGAGGATTCGGGTCCGCTCCGTCACCGCGCCGATGAGGTCATCCACGTTGAGCTCGAAATCGGCGGTCGTGGCAACCGGCCGCAACACGGCGCCCACGTTGGCCGCGTAGTGGTCGTACTCCGAGAAGTACGGCGCGGGTACGAGCACCTCATCCCCTGGATCGAGCACCGCACGAAACAACACGTTCAACCCGCCCGCGGCGCCCACGGTCATGGTGACGTCCTCCGCTTCGAGCGGGATCGCGTAGCGCTCCGCCTCCCGGCCCGCGATAAACGCGCGGACCTCTGGGAAGCCCGCGTTGGTCATATAGCGATGTCTGCCGGGCGCCGAGTCCGCGAGCTGCGCTCGCACGGCTTCTTTCCATCGCGCTGGAGGTTCGAGACTCGGGTTGCCGAGCGAGAGGTCGTAGACCGGGCCGCCTCCGTCCGCGCGCATGGAGTTGGCGAGCTCGAACATCCGGCGCGTCCACGACTCGCGCGCGCCGAGCAAGGTATCCGCTACACGCTGGCTCAAGCTCTCTCGGATGGCATCTTCGGTCACGGGGGCGACCGTAGCACGCGAGCCCTGCCCGCTTCCACGCCCCCGCGACGCGAGGAAGCTCCCGTCTTCGCCCCGCCCCACCCGGGCTGCGAGGCGCGTGGGCGCGGCCCACCCCGCCGTCTTCACGCACGCCGCACACCGATTCTTGCCGCGAGGCTAAAATCGACAATTATTCGCGATTTTGAGGGTTGATCGGCTTGGGTTCGGCTGAGGAGACCGCTAAACTCCGACCTCGCTATGGACCGCGAACGAGCGCTCTCCGTCTACAATCTGGCTTTCCTCGAAGGCCTCTATGAGGCGTATCAACGTGACCCAACGTCTGTGCCACCGGAGTGGATTCCGGTGCTCGACCCGGGCGCCAGATTCGTGTCACCCACGGCGCCGACGTCACCCACGGCGCCGCTCCGCTCCAACGACGCGCGCGCCACCGCCGCGATCCCAGGGCACGAGTCCTCCGAGCAGACGCTCCTTCAAAACCGCGTCAAGGATCTCATCGAGGCCTACCGAATCCACGGGCACCTCGGGGCGACCATCGATCCTCTCGGCCGGCCTCCGCACACGCGAGCGCCGATGCTCGACCCGTCCAACTTCGGACTCGGAGAGGCACACCTCGATCGCCACTTCCACTCGAGCGGGCTGCTCTCTGCGCCGGCGCCCTTGGGCGAGATCTTGAGGAAGTTGCGAAACACCTACTGTCGCAACATCGGCGTCGAATACTGGTCACTCCCCGCGTCGGAGGAGCGCGAGTGGCTGCGTCAGCGCATGGAATCCTGCGAGAACCAGGTCACGCCGGAGCCCGCCGACCAACATCGCATGCTCCGCAAGCTCGTCAACGTCGACGTCGTCGATCAATTCTTGCACTCGAAGTTCCTCGGCGCCAAGCGGTTCTCGGTGGCCGGCGCTGAGAGCGTCATCACCACGCTCGTCTGCCTCATCGACACCGCCGCCGACGCAGGCGTGGGCGAGGTGATCTTCGGGATGGCGCACCGCGGTCGCCTCAACGTGCTGATGAACGTGATGGGCAAGTCGCCGGCGGAGGTGTTCTCTGAATTTGAGAAAGGCTCCTTCGACGCCAACGAGCTCCTGGGCGCGGGCGACGTTAAATATCACCTCGGGTACCACCGCGAGCACGTCACCTCCCACGGGAAAGACATCTACCTCGCGCTCGCCTTCAACCCTAGTCACCTCGAGGCCATCACTCCGGTCATCCAAGGTCGAGTCCGCGCGAAGCAAGACGCGAAACCCTCGATGGGCTTCGACGCCAGCCTCGGCGTCTCCCTGCACGGGGACGCCGCATTCTCTGGTCAAGGGGTCGTGGCGGAGACGCTCAACCTGTCACAGCTCGACGGCTACCGCACCGGCGGCATGATTCGTGTCGTGCTCAACAACCAGGTCGGATTCACCACCAATCCCAGCGACGGACGCTCCGGGATGTACTGCACAGACGTCGGCAAGGGGATCCAGGTCCCCGTGTTCCACGTCAACGGAGATGATCCCGAGGCGGCCGCGTACGTCGCCCGCCTCGCGGTCGATTTCCGGCAACGATTTCGTCGCGACGTCATCATCGATCTCATCTGCTATCGACGCTTTGGACACAACGAGGGGGATGATCCCACGTTCACGCAGCCCGAGATGTACACGCTCATCCGTGAGCACTCCAGCGTTCGACATCGCTACCAAGAGCTCCTCATTGAGCGAGGGACCACCACCCTCGAGGCGTGCCAGGAGATGGAGAACGAATTCAACGGGGAGTTTAACGCCGCCCTCGACCGCGTGCGTCGAGACGGACCTCCCGCCGCAGCGCTCGCGCCCATGCACGGGATGTGGGAAGACTACAGCGGCGGAGACGAACCCGAGCACACGCCCGACACCTCCATCGACGCCGCCCTCCCCGCGATCCTCGCCACGAAGCTGGCGGTCCGGCCCGAGGGGCTCAGCGTCAACCGCAAGGTGGAGCGAGTGCTCCAAGAACACCTCAAAATGTACCGCGGCGAGGTCCCGGTGAACTGGGCCGCCGCCGAGCACCTCGCCTACGGCTCGCTCCTCGTCGAGGGGCACCCCGTGCGACTGAGCGGCCAAGACTGCCGGCGCGGGACGTTCAGTCATCGGCACGCGGTGATCGTAGACGCGAACAGAGGCGATCACTACACGCCGCTGTCCCATCTCGACGAGGACCAGGCGTCGTTCCACTGCTACAACAGCCCCCTGAGCGAGTTCGCGGTCCTCGGGTTCGAGTTTGGCTACAGCCTCGCCTCGCCCTTCGCGCTCGTGATCTGGGAGGCGCAGTTCGGTGATTTTGCGAACGGCGGGCAGGTCATCATCGACCAGTTCCTCTCGTCCTCCGAAGACAAGTGGAATCGAATCTCTGGCCTCGCGCTCATGCTCCCCCACGGCTACGAAGGCCAAGGCCCCGAGCACTCGAGCGCCCGGCTCGAGCGGTTCTTGCAGCTGTGCGCGGAGCACAACATGGTCATCTGTAACCTCACGACGCCGGCCCAAGAGTTCCACGCCCTCCGTCGGCAGGTCGTAGGCGCGTGGCGGAAACCGCTCGTGCTCATGACGCCAAAGAGCCTCTTGAGAGCCCGCTTCTCGTTCTCGCCGATCGAAGATTTCACGGAGCAGAAGTTTCGGAGGGTCATCGGCGACGACGAGGTCACTCCGGGAGAGGTCACGCGCGTCATCTTCTCGTCCGGGAAGGTGTTCTACGACCTCCGTGAAGAGCG
Organism: Myxococcales bacterium; assembly: GCA_014240065.1. Taxonomy (GTDB): domain Bacteria; phylum Myxococcota_A; class Polyangia; order Nannocystales; family Nannocystaceae; genus JAAZXR01. The sequence continues at coordinate 17,187 of JAAZXR010000030.1, read as the reverse complement.
CTCCAAGCTCGGCGTCACCGACACCGCCCTCATCCGCGTGGAGCAGCTTTACCCGTTCGCGAAGGCCGAGATCATGGCGACGCTCGAGCGCTACAGCGGCGCCTCAGACTTCGTGTGGGTCCAAGAAGAGCCGGCCAATATGGGCCCGTGGAGCTTCATCGCGCCGCGACTCCGCAAACTCCTGGGAGCGCGAACCCTGCGCTACGCGGGGCGCGAACGCAGCGCCTCGCCCGCGACCGGCTCCCCCGACTCCCACCAACTCGAGCGGACCATGCTCTTGTCGGAAGCGTTCCAAACACAAGCACCGTAAATCAAGGACATCATGCCCCAACTAAATCAGGTCAAAGTTCCAGAGCTCGGAGAGTCGATCACCGAGGCGATCATCGCGACGTGGCTGCGTAGCGTCGGCGACTACGTCAACGCGGACGATCCAATCGTCGAGTTGGAGACCGACAAGATCACAGTCGAGGTCCCGGCGCCTGCTGCCGGCGTCCTCGTCGAGCGGATGGGAGACGAGGGCGCCACCGTCAACGTGGGCACCCTGATCGCCACCATCGACGCCGACGCGGCGGCCCCTGCGACCGCCACCGCTCCCGCCGCCACCGCTCCCGCCGCCACCGCGCCGAGCGAGGCCCCGCGCGCCTCCAACGGCGCGTCTGCGGTGATGCCAGCCGCGCGTGCCGAGGCTCAACGTCGGGGCGTAGATCCTGCGACAGTCGAAGGTTCTGGCCGCGGCGGCCGCGTGCTCAAAGAGGACGTGATGCGCGCGCCGACCACGCCCGCTGCGCCGACCACCACGCCGTCGCCGAGCGCCACCGTCACCGCGGGAGCGCGCGAGGAGCGGGTACGCATGACCCCGCTGCGCAAGAGAATCGCGGAGCGACTCGTGGGTGCGCAGCAAGAGGCCGCGATCCTCACCACATTTAACGAGTGTGACATGTCGGAGGTCATGGCCCTCCGCAAAGCGTACAAAGATCAATTCCTCGAGAAGCACGGGGTCAAGCTGGGCTTCATGTCCTTCTTCGTGAAAGCCGTCGTGAAGGCGCTCCAGTCCTGCCCCGCTGTGAACGCGGAGATCGACGGGGACGAGCTCATCTACAAGGATCACTACGACATCGGCGTCGCCGTTGGAGGAGGCAAGGGCCTCGTGGTCCCCGTCGTTCGGGACGCGGACGCGCGCTCATTCGCCGACATCGAGCGTGAGATCGGTCGCCTCGCGGGGCTCGCCACCAAGAACAAGCTCACCATCGCGGACCTCACCGGGGGCACCTTCACCATCAGCAACGGAGGGATCTACGGCTCCATGCTCTCCACGCCGATCCTTAACCCGCCGCAGAGCGGGATCCTGGGGCTGCACAATATCGTGGAGCGACCTGTGGCTGTCCGCGGGAACGTGGAGATTCGCCCGATCATGTACCTCGCCCTGTCCTACGACCACCGAATTGTCGATGGTCGCGAGGCGGTGCAGTTCCTCGTCGATATCAAGACGTCCATCGAAGACCCTCGTCGCCTGATGTTGGAGGTTTAAAAAATGGCTGACCCCTACGATCTCGTTGTCATTGGAAGCGGCCCTGGCGGATACGTCGCGGCGATCCGAGCGGCCCAGCTGGGTCTGCGCACCGCGTGCGTGGAGAAAGACGCGACCCTCGGTGGCACCTGTCTCAACGTCGGCTGTATCCCGAGCAAGGCCCTGCTCGAGTCCTCCGAGCGATTCGCAGAGGCGAAGCGAGGACTCTCCACCCACGGCGTCAACGTGTCGGGTGTGGAGCTCGATTTGAAGAAGATGCTGAAGCGCAAAGACGGCATCGTCAAACAACTCACGGGCGGCGTCGACTTCTTGTTCAAGAAAAACAAGATCGAACGAGTTCAAGGCTTGGGCCGGCTCGCGGCGACGGGCGTCGTCGAGGTCCTCGACGCCTCGGGTGAGGTCACGGCCTCACTCCAGACCAAGAATATCCTCATCGCGACCGGCTCGGCGCCGATCTCCGTCCCAGGCGTCACGCTGGACGGCGAGCAGGTCGTCACCAGCACCGAGGCCCTGTGCTTTGACGAGGTGCCCGCCCACCTCGTCGTCATCGGCGCGGGCGTCATCGGGCTCGAGATGGGCTCGGTCTGGGCGAGGCTCGGCGCGAAGGTGACGATCTTGGAATATCTCCCGACCTTCCTCCCCTTCCTCGACCCCGACGTCTCAAAGACCGCCGCGAAGATTTTCAAAAAACAAGGCCTCGACATGCAATTCGGGGTGAAGGTGACGGGAACGACGGTCCGCGAGGATGCCGTGGAGGTGTCGTTGGAGCGCGACGGCGAGGCGGAGACGCTCCTCGCCGACAAGGTGCTCGTGGCCGTCGGACGGCGCCCGTATACGGACGGGCTCGGGTGTGAAACCGTCGGGCTCGAGCTTGACGAGCGCGGTCGGATTCGCGTCGACGGTGGATTTAAGACCAACATCCCACGTGTGTGGGCCATCGGGGACGTCATCGCCGGCCCGATGCTGGCCCACAAAGCTGAAGAGGAGGGCGTCGCCGCGGTCGAGTCGATGACCGGGCTCGCCCCGCACGTGAACTACGCCGCGATTCCGGGCGTGATCTACACGCACCCCGAGGTCGCGAACCTCGGCCGCACCTCGGCGGAGTGCGAACGAGACGGCGTACCGATCAAGACTGGCACCTTCCCCTTCGCCGCCAACGGACGCGCGAAGGCCTTGGGCGAGACCGAAGGCCTCGTCAAGATCATCGCCCACGAAACCACGGACCGGATTTTGGGGGCGCAGATTGTCGGACCCCGCGCTGGCGCCCTCATCGCGGAGCTGGCCGTCGCCGTCGAATTTTCGGCGAGCGCCGAGGACATCGCCCGAAGCGTCCACGCCCACCCCACCTTGGCGGAGGTCGTCAAAGAGGCCGCACTCGACGTCGGAGGTCGAGTGATCCATCGCTGAGTCGCTCCTCGCGACCTCACGGCGATAAGACGCGCACCGTCCACCCGAACCCCCGATCCCCGATCCCCGATCCCTGATGAGCTCCGCTGACCCCTCCACCGCGACCCCTTCGATGGACAAGTCCCCTGGCGTATTGTTCGCCAACGCGCTGGGCGCCGCGATCGAATATGAGCGGGGATACACCATCCCCGCGCTCGGCGCAGTGGTCCTCCGCTTAGGAAACTCGAGCACGGTGCGCTGGATCCGGCAACACGATCAGGCCGTCGAGCGTTGCTCCGCGCGGTGGTGCCCGATCAGCGCGCACGTGGTCCTTGGCGGCATGGCCGTGGTCGACGATTGTTGGCCCCTCGCCACGGCTCATTTCGGCGCGGCCGCCCATCTGTTTCACGAGCGCCACGGCCTCACCTTCCCGACGAGGGTCGAGGCCGCGGTCAAGTTGCGTGCGGTCGAAGCCGAGGCGCGACTCGACGCCCTCCGCGGCTCGCTCGCGGCGACCCCGGAGACACCGGACGGATGCAGCGCGCGCGTTCTTGACGCGTTCGACCGCTTCGCCGCCCTGTTCCGCGGCGAAGACAAGGAGTGGGACGCTCAAGACCGATTCCTCGCCCGCGCGCTATCGTTGTTTGAGCCGCTCCAAGGCCTGTGTCCGCAATTATCCGACTCAGAGCTCCTCGAGATTCGACCGCTCGTTCGCGCCTGATCGCTCAGCCCCGGCGGGCGACGCGGCCTGCCCCCGCTGTCGCGGGTATCCGGGCCCCTTGAGCACCTCCCCGCGCCCGCTTTCTAGGCGAGATCGAAGCGATCATCTCTGCGGATCTGGTACGCTCTTCAGGTGGCGAGGCGAACACCCACCACCCGGAGAAAAGTCGGCGCCCGACGAACGGTGGTCGGGAGCCAACGACGCGACGGGCTCGATCTTGACGACAGCCCGCTCGAGATCAACCTCAGCCGGGACCTCAAACGTCTCTTGGTCGTACTCCCGCACGAGCTGTGCATTATTCAGCGGAAGGATCTCTCGATTCAGCGCAGAATCCCGGTCCCCTCGAGCCGCCCGAGCGTCGCCGAGAACCTCTCTGGTCAGCTGTGGATCGGCGGAAATCTGCTCCACGAGGGGAGCTCGTGGGGAGAGCAGCTGTCCAAGATCGGCTCAAAACTCTCCGGCTTTGTGGACAAGGTGTGCCTGCTGCGACCCGACCTGCTCTGCGGGGCGGGCGCGAGCGGACAGCTGCTGTGGAACCTAGACGGCCGAGCCGAGTCGCACCGGCGCAAGGCATCCGAGGGAGAGGTGACCTCTCTCATCGCGACCGCCGACGAGCGCGCCATCTTCACCAACGGCGGCACCAACGCGTGGGTGATCGATCCTCATCATCCCTCTGGATACGCGCAACTCAAAATCAAGGAGACCAGCCCGGTCCACCAAGACGCGGAGGTCATCGACCGGGTCGGGCTGACCTCGAACGGTCGCGTCGTCCTCGCGGCGCGGGACGGAGCGGTCGCCATCACGCACCCGGACCTGCGGATCGCTCAGACGTGGTTTCCCCGCCCAAGCGGGGGCCCCCTGACCCCCTTCGCGGTCGCCGGTGACGCCCACTTCATCTACGTGTTGCGAGCGCACGGGCTCGTGCAGCGATTTTGCTACGCCGCCCCGCCCACGGACGACGGCGAGCCCGCTCCCATCGAGCAATACCCGCCCTCGGAGCACGCTCTGGACAAGAGCGCGTCGTGCATGAGCCTCGTCGAACAACCAGACGGGAGCGCCGCGCTGGTGTTGGGCGGACCGCGCGCCCAGGGCCAACTTGGACACCTGTGGAAACGAAGCGTCGAGTCGATGGAGTGGACGCCCGTTCGCACGCGCGCTCGCCCGCGCGTCGAACATGAAGACGCCCCCGAGCCCAAGGCCCCGTCCTTTGTGCCGACCAGGACAAAGATAGATGGTCCCCCGCTCTCGACGCTGCGGGTCGACGACATCCTCAGCGACGTCGCCGACACCATGCTCACGGCGCCACGCGGCACGCTCCGCGACCGCCCGTACGCGGCGCTCGGTGATCAGACTCCCCTCGGAGCCGACACCATCGCGATGCCGGCGATGTTTCGACTCAAGGAAGGGACCGCGCGCCCCGGCCTCGTCGTATGGCCCGGGACCACCCGCCCGGACCTCCCCGCACCGAGGCTCCAATTTTTGACATGGGGGAAGGATCCGTCGGTCGGTTGGATCGAGCTGTCCACCCCGGAGATCCGCGCGCAGCAGTGGTCGAGATCCGACATTTTCCCGCTCCAGGTCGCGATCAGACGCGTCCCCGGAGACATCCCGGGCCAACGGGCGAAGCTCCCCCGCAATTGGGAGGACGAGGTGCTGTTTGAGGCGCTCGCGCGCGAGTGCCGAAAAGCGATGAAGGTGCTGTGGTAGGCGCCTAAATCACGTCAGACGAGCCCCGCGATGACGCCGCGGATTTCAGCTTCGCTCATCGTATGATCGCTCGTCTTTGCGACCCCCAAGATCGCGTCGACCGTGGCGTCGTCGGGCTCGATCCCTCGCTCGGACAACCAGCAGATGACGTTGGAGCGCCCGCTGTAGTGTCCGACCTCGATCACCTGCGCCCGTCCGTAGCGGCGCGCTGGCACGGAGGAGTAGACTCGATCAGCGAGCTCGCGATCTCCGCGTCGCTGCGCCTTGATGATCGCCGCCGCGTGGACCCCCGTGGCAGTACGAAAGGCATCCTCGCCAGACAGCGGATAGCTCGGATGGATCGGCACGCCGGTGTACCCCGAGACCTTCGAGACGTACTCCACAAGTCGTGACAAATCATGCCGCTCGGGATCGAGTTGTCCGAGCAAGTCGAGGTTCAGCAGCAACAGATCCATCGACGTATTCCCCACGCGCTCCCCGATTCCGAGCGCACACCCGTGGACGCGATCAACCCCCAATTCAAAGGCGAGGATCGCGAGCGGAAGGGCGAGCCCGCGATCATTGTGACCATGCCAATCGAGCTCGACCCGGTCTTCCACCTTCATCGAGGACAAGACGCTCTGCGTGAACCGCACGAGATTTCGCAACCCATCGGGGGTCGCGTGGCCCACGGTGTCGCACAACACGAGCCGCGTCGCTCCCGCTTCAATCGCCGTGCGAAACAAGCGATCGAGCGTGTCGGGGTGCGAGCGCGTGGTGTCCTCGGTCACGAACGACGCCGGCAATCCGTGCCGAACGACGAGAGACATGGCCTCCTGGGTATGCCGCACCAACCGCGCTGTCTCCCAGTTCTCGGTGTACGCCCGGATCGGGCTGGAGCCGATGAACGCTGTGACCTCGATGGGCATCCCCACGCGCTGAGAAATATCGATAATCGGCTGGATGTCGGCGGCGACGGTCCGGGCCGCACAATTCGGGCGAATGGAGAGCTTCTCCTCCACGATCATCCTCAGCAGCGCCTCGACGTCGTCTTGGGCCCGCTTCCCGGCCCCGGGCAACCCGAGGTTGACCACGTGAATGCCGAGAGAATCCATGAGGCGCACGATCTCCATCTTCTGGTCGATGCTCGGATCGCGGACCGAAGGCGACTGGATCCCGTCGCGGATGCTCTCGTCCACAAACCGCGGGGTCTTCGTGAGCAGCGCGCCCTCACGCTCTTGCTCGTTCCAGTCGTAGATGAGCTTGTCTGTACTCCCGTCGGTCATCTTATCCACCCACTCCCGCGACGACCAGCTCCTCCATCGCGAAGAAACGGCGAAGCTCCACGAGGGTCGACTCGAAGAGGATCTCTTCAATCTGCTCTTCTTCGCTCATCTCATCTCGCTCATCGAGGGCGTCCACGAGCAGGTCTCTCATGATGACGATCTGCGCGAGGGTGCCCTCCTCGGTCGGCCCGGCCGCGTCGCCCACAAAGGCCACGGCGCTGCGTGGATCGAGCCCCGCTTGCACCTGCGCCTTCGTGGGCGCGGTCGCCACCGTGATGGGCGCGCCCGCCAAGCGCTTCATGATCGGCTCTGGCACCTCCTCGAGGATCGCCTCGAACCGCTCCGTGAGATCCCGTCGCACGTCACTGTCAGGCAGCTCGCTCCCGGAATCGCGCTGCGCCCCATCAAGCTCCAACACCTTCACCATCCGCGCGCAGGCCTCGTCTGCGCGACCCGACGCGTGCAAGACCACCCCGAGCTGGTAGTGCAAATCCGCGTCTTCGGGCTCACTGTCGGTCGCCTTCGACATGATGTCGATGGACTCATCGTGCCGGCCGAGGGCGAACAACACCCCGCCGCGCGACACCAGGTACTCGATGCGGTCTTTGGAGGTCTCCACTGTGTCGAGCACTTCGAGCGCTTCCTCGGCGTCATCGTCTTCGAGCCGAAGCTGCGCGAGCAACATGCGGGCGTCATCTTGACCCTCGGTCACCCCGGCCTGGTCCAAGAACTCCCGCAAGATCGACTCCGCCTCTTCGAGCTCCCCCTCGACAAATAAGAACTCGGCGGCGTCCAGCTGAATCATCGCGTTGGCCGGCGCCGCCTCCACCGCTTGCAGCAAGTTGGACGCTGCTTCGTCGAGGTTGCCCTGGATCCAGCCCACGAGGCCGGCGAGATGTAAAACGCGTCCGTCTCCGTCTCCTCCAGCCTCGCGCGCTGCCGAGAGCGCCGACATCGCGCTGTCCAAATCATCGTTGCTGATGGCCTCGATACCTCGCTCCACGAGGGCGGTAAGTTCATTCGACATGCGCGGCAATCTATCACGCGCTCCCACGGGTCTGAGGGCTCGTCGTCACCGCGCGTGCGGCCCCCCGGCCACCCAAGGTGCAAATATCCCCATACTCGGCTAGAAAGACAGTGTGAGCGACGACCACGCGCATATCGTGAGGCTCCTCTCAGAGCGATGGGTGCTGGCGTTGAGCACGACAAACGCGGCGGGTCCGTACACCACCCCCCTGTTTTACGCGGTCGACGCGGACGGGTCTGCGGCCGGTGAACGCGGCCCTCGCCTGCTGTTCGTGAGCGATCCTGAGACCGAGCACGGCCGGATGCTCGGCGACGGTCCGACCCTCGTGAGCGCGGCGGTCTATCTCGAATCGAAAGACGTCGCGGAGCTTCGGGGCGTACAACTTCGCGGCTACGTCTCGCGCCAGCGCTCGCTCGGCGCGACCGAATCGTCGCGCCTCACGTCACTGTATCTCCGCGCGCACCCAGTGGCGCGTGCGGCTCTCGAATCCTCCTCGCCGCCATCTTTGTACGTCCTCGAGATTGGATGGGCGAAACTCACCGACAATCGCCTCGGCTTTGGGACACACCGGCGTGTCCCCTACGCCGAGACGATGCGATCCTTCACGGGCAGTGACGGCGACGATCCACAGCCCTGACGCGCCTCGCTCCGTCGGATCAAAGAGCGCATGAACGCGCATCTGACGTTCACGCTGAAGAGAACGAGAGGACGCCGATCGTGCCGACGTCTTCATGGGCGGAATGATGTGTCTTGTGGAATACCGCCGTTTCTTCGGCTGTGCGATCTGAGCCAATCCGCGAATTGCGCCACTGTCGGTCCGTCGCGCATTGTCTTCGTATGGCAAAACCACGCTCGATGAGCGCCCACGGACGACCCGCGTCCAAAAATCTGCTACCGTTTGCGGCGTTAGAGAGTTGTATTCGCCATGAAACTTCGCCACTACTTTAGTCTCAGTGCCGCCCTCGTCCTGTCCCTCTCCGCGTGTGAGGTGAAAGACGATTCCGCCAACGACACCTTGTTCTCAAGTTCGGGCCCCACCAGCGCCGGCTCGGGATACACGACCTCCTCTGACTCCAACAGCGAGAGCGGCGAGGGGACCGCCACCACCGGCGACCCCACCACCGGCGACCCCACCACTGGCGACCCCACCACCACCGGCGACCCCACCACCACCGGCGACCCCACCACCACCGGCGACCCCACCACGTCCACCACCTCCTCGAGCACCACGGACGGCAGCTGCCCCATGGGGACCGAGGGATGTGCCTGCTACGGAAACAACACCTGCGACGCCGGGCTGAGCTGTGAGGGAGGGATCTGCGTCGTCCCCACCATGAACACAGATCCCTACGGCGACCCGGGTGTCGGCTGTCTGACCGGCGAGACCACGACCACCATCGGCGGATTCAACGGATCCTACTGCGCACCGGGATGTCCGAACGGGCTCACCTCAGAGTGCCCATCCCACCCGACCGCGACGGCCATGATCCAGTGCGCGATCGGGACGCTGACGGGTGTTCCTTGCACGACCGACGCGGAGTGCCTCGGCCCAAACGAGGAGTGTCAAACTGCGCAGGGCGAGTGTCTCGCGCTGGACCGATGCGCCTTGCTTTGCCTGGCGGACAACGAGTGTCCCCTCGGCTCATTTTGCGAGGGCGAATCAGCGACGAGCTACGGCCTTTGCATGTGGTAGCTGCGTCGGCACCGCAACCTCGACCTACGTCTCCTGGTCGAGGCTTCGGTTTTTGCGCCTGGGGGATCTAGCGGCCGCTGCGGTGCCCCGCCAAGCTTTGTTCCCCGCCCCGCCCCCCCATCGCTTCACGCACATGGGGGACTGCGCGCGCGCGGCTGGGTCTCATGCGCCCCCAGTGTCCCGGAACATGCCGCGAAGCGAGGCAGCCCGCGATCTCCCTCCCAACAGCCGCAAGACCGGACAAAATTGGGCGAAATTCAGCTCGTAGCGGTGGATTTTGTGAGTCTTCCTCCACCCGCTTTTCGTGACAAGCGCCCCAAACGGGTCCAAACTCCAACCAGGCAAAACACCGCGCAGGTGCGCGATACACACGCCTACGAGGACATGAATATGGATGGCGGCGCTTCCCCCAACAATATCGAACGTGAAGAAATCGACTCGGTCGTAATCCGCTTCGCAGGCGACTCCGGCGACGGCATGCAGCTGACCGGAGCGCAGTTCACCCACTCCTCCGCCATGGTCGGCAACGACCTCTCGACCTTCCCGGACTTTCCGGCGGAGATTCGAGCGCCGGCCGGCTCGACCTACGGCGTCTCCGGATTCCAGATTCACGTCGCCTCCCACGACATCATGACGCCGGGAGACGCCCCTGACGTGCTGATCGCCATGAACCCCGCGGCGCTGAAGACCAACGTCGCGGATCTTGTGGACGGGGGCCTGCTCATCGTCAACGAGGGCGCCTTCACCAAGGGCAACCTGAAGAAAGCCGGCTATGAGCAAAACCCGCTCGACGACGACACGCTCGCCGCCTACCGCCTCGTAAAACTCGACATCTCCAAACACACCCTCGCCGCCGTCGAACCCTTCGACCTCGGGACCAAAGAGGCCCTGCGTTCCAAAAACATGTGGACCCTCGGCCTCGTGCTGTGGCTGTTTGGTCGCGACACAAAAAACACCGAGAACTGGCTCGGGCAAAAGTTTGCGAAAAAAGAGGTCGTGCGCGACTCCAACATCGCCGCGCTCAAGGCCGGGCACGCGTACGGCGAGACCGCCGAGATGCCCACCGGCGTCCACATCTACAAGGTCCCCAAGGCGACCCTGTCCCCCGGTACCTACCGCAACGTCACCGGCAACGAGGCGCTCGCGTGGGGCCTCGTCGCCGCGTCGAAGCTCTCAGAGTTGCAGCTTATGCTCGGCTCTTACCCGATCACGCCGGCCTCCACGGTGCTGCACGCGCTGTCTCGACTCAAAAATTTCGGGGTCGTCACCTTCCAAGCGGAGGATGAAATTGCGGCGGTCTGCGCGGCGATCGGCGCCTCCTTCGGCGGCTCCCTCGGCGTCACCACCACCTCCGGCCCCGGCATCGCGCTCAAGGCCGAGGCCATCGGCCTCGCGATCATGACGGAGCTTCCCTTGGTCGTCATCGACATCCAGCGGGGCGGCCCCAGCACCGGCCTCCCCACCAAAACCGAGCAATCCGATCTGTTCCAGGCGATCTACGGAAGGAACGGTGACGCGCCGCTCCCCGTGATCTCCGCGAGCACCCCGGGGGAGTGTTTCTTTCAGGCCATTGAAGCTGTCCGACTCACGACCAAGTACATGACCCCCGTCATGCTGCTGACCGACGGTTACCTCGCCAACGGCGCGGAGCCCTGGAAGATCCCGAGCATGGCCGACTTGACACCTTTCCCGGTCGAGTTCGCGGGCAGCGACACTCCAGATTTTCACCCCTACATTCGCGACGAGGCGACCCTCAGCCGGATCTGGCCGAAACCGGGCACCCCTGGGCTCGAACACCGCATCGGGGGCATCGAGAAAGACCGCGAGTCGGGAAATATCTCGTACGAGCCTGAGAACCATCACCTCATGACCAAGATGCGGGCGCAGAAGATCGCCAACATCGCCAACGACATCCCGGACCTCGGGATCGAAGAGGGCGAAGCGAGCGGCGACCTCCTCATCGTCGGTTGGGGCTCGACCCACGGCGCGATTCGCCAAGCCGTGCGCCGCGCGCGAAAAGAGGGCCACCGAGTGTCCCACGCCCATCTGCGCCACCTCAACCCGATGCCCAAGAACACCGGAGAGCTCCTCCGAAGCTTCAAGCGGGTCATCGTGCCAGAAATGAACAACGGCATGCTGGTCAAGATTCTCCGCGGCGAATATCTCGTCGACGCCCAGGGCATCAATAAGATCTCCGGACAGCCTTTCAAGGTGTCCGAGATCGTCTCCGCCATCCACGACCACCTCCCCAACAGCTGAGAAGAAGAGGACTCGAAGCCATGAACGCGCCCACGCAAAAGCTCACTCGCAAAGACTTCACCTCGGACCAGGACATCCGCTGGTGCCCTGGTTGTGGCGACTACGCCATCCTCGCGACCCTCCAGCGGACGCTCCCCGCCCTCGGGGTCACCCGCGAGAACACCGTCTTCATCTCGGGCATCGGCTGCTCGAGCCGCTTCCCCTACTATATGGACACCTACGGGTTCCACACGATCCACGGCCGCGCTCCGGCCGTCGCGACCGGGCTCAAGCTCGCCAACCCAGAGTTGGACATCTGGATGATTACGGGAGACGGTGACGGGCTCAGCATCGGCGGCAATCACATGCTGCACGTGCTCCGGCGCAACGTCGACCTGCAGATCATGCTGTTCAATAATCGCATCTACGGGCTCACGAAAGGTCAGTACTCCCCCACGTCTCTGGTCGGTCTTCGAACACCATCGACCCCCATGGGCTCCGTCGACGCGCCCGTCGTCCCCGCTTCGTTCGCGTTGGGCTCGGGCGGGAGATTTATCGCGCGGACCATCGACACAGACGCGAAACATCTCGGCCCTGTCTTCACGCGCGCCCATCAGTACCGGGGAGCGAGCTTCATCGAGATCCTGCAGAACTGTCCGGTGTTCAACGACGGCGCGTGGTCCCACGTCAAGGACAAGGAGGTCGCCGACGAATCGCAGCTGCGCCTTGAGCATGGCCAGCCCATGCGCTTCGGTGACAACAAGGGGTTGCGACTTAACGCGAAGACCATCGAGCTTGAGGTGGTGACCATCGGGGAGCACGGCGTCACCGAGGACGACGTCCTCGTTCATGACGAGACCAACAAATCCATGGCGCTGCTGCTCGCGAACCTCGAACCACCTCGTTTCCCCATCGCGCTTGGCGTCTTGTACTGCGAGCCCGGCTCGAACCCCTATGATCGGGGGGTGCATGCGCAGGTCGAGCACGCGAAGGCGAACTCCAAGATTGATAGCGTCGACGCGCTCCTCCGCACCGGCCACACCTGGACCGTGGAGTAACAAATTCCGCCTCTGGACTGGCCACCTGCGGATTTTGCGCGAACGCACCCCGGCCGTGATTCAGCCAAACACTCAAGAACATCGCTTTTCGGCCTCCTTGCGGCGGCAAGGGCGCGATGCCAGCCTCCCACAACACGAGACTCGACCGAGTTCGAGGGCTGAGAGAGAATGAACCGGTGGCCTCGGCGTCCGACTCTCGAGGCCATCCACAACGAAAACTACACCATGGAATACCCTACTAAATCACGAGCTACCCTCTATTTTTCGGCCGCGACCGTCGCACTGATCGCGGGGTTCTCCATCGGATGTTCGGTGTCTCTCGGCGATGCATTCGAAGACTGCTCCTCGGGTGACAACAACTGGCTCATCGACGGTGAGTGTGAGTGCCGGCCGGGCTACACATGGTGCTCGACTGACGAGGCTGACCTCGATTGCTGTCCCGACGGAGGAACCGACGGAGGAACCGGCGGCGACGGCGACGGCGACGGCGACGGCGACGGTGACGGCGACGGCGACGCGTGCGAGCCCGCCGCTCCGGCGCCCGCCGACGACACCTGTGACGACACGACAGAGGGCTTCGTCTTCTGCTCGAACACAGTCGATGATGGGGTCTGCGGGAGCCTCTACTACATCTGCACGGGCGGCGCGTGGGTCGAAGCCACCGATTCGCTGAACGCAGACTGTATGGCTGACGGCTTCGATTTTTCGTTCGGTTGTGTGGACGATGGAGTCGATGTCGTCAACCAGTGCGGTGACGGTCCCGGGACCGCGTGTACCAACGGAGAGCCGAGCACCTGTCAAGACACCGACATCCTGCTTGGCTGCATGGACGAGAAACTGACATCCGTAGGCTGCATGGATTTTTGCCAGGCCACGGATGAAATGGGCGGTCCGTTCGAATACGGAGAGTGCGCCACGGACACCGACGGCGCCGGTTGCTTTTGTTGCAACTCTGGCGACGACGGCTGCCCTATCTAGTTCGAGCTGCGACGCGAATGAAGAGGAGACCCACCCGAGGTCTCCTCTTTGCTTTCTGACGCCTGGATCGCTGTCAATCGCGTGGGCGCCATCGCACGACCCGCCGCTGGTTCGTGCGACGGAGGACTCGACTCAATTTCTCAATCTGATCGAGCACCCAGCGATCTTCGGTATCTACCTGCACGCCCTCCTCCTCCCCCGCGACCGACAGGACGCCGTGGAGCTCCACCCCTCCCGGTAGATACACCCCCACGTCATAACGGTGGTCCGCATCGGCCTGGCGCTCGAACACAAATCGACCGCCGGAGGTCGGGTGAAGGTCTGAAGAAGAAGGTCGCAACGACCCGTAACCTACCCGTTTCATGCTCCGTTTTGTAACGCCAAAATCCTCACCGCCGGTGCCCCCGCTTGTGCGCTCAATGAGAGTCCAAATCCATGAAATCGATGAACTTTTCCTCGCCACGGGCAAACCCGCGCCTCTCTCGACCCCTTCCACGGCCTCCCGCCCACAAGGCGGCCCACATCAACCCCATCCCGGCCCGCATCGGCGCGAGAGCCACGCGGGCCTCCCCACAGTCCCATAGGAAAACGCCGATGTATGGAGGGTGTGGAGTTCCCTCGCCCTCGCCATCTTAAGCACGGTCGTCGCCCCGCCGACGGACGCTGAAGACCTCGGCATCGCCCCCTACGGCGACACTCCACCCTCGCTCGAATTTCTCTCAGAAACCGAAGAGCAAGTCGATGAGCGGCGAATGAACGGCGAGTGGGTGAGCGGCCTCTTGCAGCTCAACGATCTCACCGTCGGGCTCAAGGCCGATGGCATCTCCGCCGCCCGCGACGTCTACGAGGGACCCGCGAGCCTCGTGCTGAACGGAGATCTCAGCCATCGCTTCGACGGAGACGTCACCGACATCCAAGCGAAGATCGTCTTCATCCAACCGAAAGACCTTGAGCGGACCTGGCGTCGAGTCGTCGCGAGCCCTCTCGACCTCTCTGATGAGGAGCTGGCCGAGCCCATGCCTCGTCCTACATTCACATTTGAGCAACCGCTCGCGGATCGAGCGCGCGCGGGTGTGACGTTCAGCGTCAGCGCGAGCGAGGACTTTGAGGACATCCTCGTGCCGACAGCGGTCCTCCCCGTGTACATCGGCATGGTGACGGACTACACGCTCGTCAACCCGACCCTCAACGACCTCAGGCGTATTGTCGCGGATGGAAACGTCACGGACTTTCGCGCGCTCTCAGAGTGGCTTGAGTCGGGTTCGTCGAGGAGTCTCCCGTATACCGCCGCGGAGCGCCGCACGCTCATTCGGGAGATCGCCTTGAGGCTGAAGCGGCTCCGCGCTCCCCCTGGACCAGGCGACTTTCGCCGCATTCATGGGCTCCTCGGAATCATCACTGAGTTCGCACGCCCCGAGGATCTCCGCACGCTATTGCTCCTCGACCGTCCGATGTCCATCCTCTTGATGAGCGCGGCGCTCAGCCACGAGACCGCCCAAACAGAGGAGAACACCATCGAGCTCCCTATCCACGGCCTGCGCACCTTGCCGTCTGGGAATCGACTCATCGACGCGTACAAGCGAGCGCTCCGAGAGATCCGACGTAACGCGCTCCCCAAGCTGCTCGAGTTCGCCTACGACCCCCTCGACTTTCCCGAGCGGAGCACCGTCTTTAAGCGTTCCGACCTTCACGACGCGGCGAAGAGCGTCCTCAAGCCACTCGACATCAAGAAAACCGCAGGGATGCTCCACGCCGCGCGAGACAACCTCGATGTGCAGCGCGGGATCCTCGACTTCTACATCGCGATCAGGAGCTCCGGGGCCATCGAGCCGTTAATTCGTTGGGTCATCGAACATCCGGACGAGGTCGAGACCGTTGGATTCCAAGCGGTGAACTCCTTTGGAGCGGCGATCATCCCGTCTCTGCTGCGATTTTACATGGATCCCATCGGGAGAGGTGAGCGGACGATCGCGCGCCAGCTGCTCCTCTCTGCGACCGAAGAGGCCGCCCAGGTCGCCATCTCCACCATCCGTTCCAGCGGGGTGATGTTGTCCGCGAATGTCACGATACAGCAGGCCCTCGAAGCCTACGAAGCCCGCGAGTTACAGCTGATCGATCGCTACGCGAAGGACCTTGAGGATCAGTTCTTTGGCGAGACCGAGGAGGAGGTCTCGCAGTCAGCCCGGATCCGCGCCGTCGATAAACTCGTAGAGATCGCGCCGATGAGGGTGGTGGCCCGCGAGGATGACACCATCAGGATCCTCGCGGAGCTCGCGACAAAGATGCGCTCTGAGTCACCCGCCGAGAGCAAGAAGGCGATGGCCATGCTTGAGAGCCTCCCGTTCCCGAACCCCGACAAGGCCAAGGAAGCGCTCGTCCTCGTGCTCGCGAAAAATGCATTTAGCGCCACCGAGTTCCGGAAGGGCCTCGACATGTTGCTGGAGTTCGATCCCGCGTTGGAGCGTCCGCCGATTCGGTCTTTGTATTCTTCGGTGATTCAAACCCGAATCGAGCGATCCATCGACAGTCGGCGATTCAACCGAGGTGAGAAGCTGATCGCGGAGGCGCGCACCAACCTCCCCGAGATCTCCGATGAGATGGATGCTCAAGCGAGGAAGCTGTTCTTCACCCGCTATTGGGTCGCTATCTTGGTCGCCGGCACCTTTGGACTGCTCACGCTCGGCACGGCGACATGGCTCGGGCTTCGCAGTGGACGCAAATGGTACAAGATTCGCCAACACGCGCGGGTGCGGCGCGACAGGCTCCGCCGACGGGAACAACACCTCGCGAAGGCCGAGGCCGAGCTGGCGTCGCTCGCGGGCAAGAGCAGCATCAAGATCCCGGCGTTCCTCGATACGGTCTACCCTGAAGACTCGATGAGCGACTTGACCATGCTCAGCATGGCGAGCGGAGAGATCCCAAACGGAGCCGGCATCGGAAGCGGTGAATCCAGCGCCAGCGCCGTGATCGATGACGGACCCAAGAAGGAGTCTGGTGTGCAGGAGCACGGTGGGGAGAACGAGGACGGCGCCGAGGCGTCCAGCGATCCACAAACGCCCCACGAAATGACGACGGACGACGGCGACAGTTCCAGTCACGGAGAGGTCGAAAATGAGGCTGAGCCGAGGGAGGATGATGCGACGGACTCACCCGACGTTGACGAGCTTCCGGCCCCGGCCGACTCGAACCCAGACCCCGAATCTGAACCCGCGGTCGCCGAGTCTTCCGAACCAGAGCCCCCGGTCGCGGAATCTGCCGACCCCGAACCGGAACCCGAACCCGAGCCTGAACCCGCGGTCGCCGCATCTTCCGAACCCGAACCCGCGGTCGCCGATCCTGCCGAACCGGAACCCGACCCCGACCCCGAACCGGCGGTTGACTCGCATTCAGACCCTGAACCCGACCCCGAACCGGCGCCGTCCACCCCGACAGAGGACAGCAACCTCGCCGCATCGGGAGCAGAAGATATCCCGACGACCGACCAAGCAGACCACCCTGGAGTCGAACTTCGCGACGACCCGGCGGACCCGGCGACCGACCAAGCAGACCACCCTGGAGTCGAACTTCGCGACGACCCGGCGGACCC
>JAAZXR010000002.1 GCA_014240065.1 Myxococcales bacterium | reverse complement strand
CGTCTCCGTCTCCGTCTCCGTCTCCGTCTCCGTCTCCGTCTCCGTCGCCGTCTCCATCGCCGTCTCCGTCGCCGTCTCCAGCGGTAGTGACAGCGACAGGATCAGGCTCCTCGGTCGTGGGCTCGGGCGCGTTCGAGCAGTCGTTGAACGCGCAGCAGGGATCGAAGTTGACATTTTGAAGGATCGAAACCAGCGCCGTCTGGAGATCCGTCGCAGACGCCGCGTCGAAGTAATCGGCGGCGCCGCCCGTACAGGTCCAGGGCGAGGTCGACGTATCGACGGTGCCACCCGAGCCCCAACAGGCCATCCCGGTGAGCTTGTTGATGGCCGTCGCAGAGCCCAGGTTGCCGCCAAACGCGACCACGTAGGTCGACACACCGTTGGCGTACATGCCCGTCAGCGCAGCCTCAACCTCCGCATCCGTCGAGTACGTGCTGTAGTCGCCGTCCGTGATGAGGATGTTGATGTACTCGGTCGACGCGGACGCTGGGTACAGTGCCCCGGGCATCTGCGCAGCCGCGGCGTAGGCGGCCTGGTTGGAGGCCGTCAGCTCGAGCCCCGTGTTGGTGAAGGTCGCGGAGCCAGTACACGCGGCGCCGGCGCCATCACAACTTGGCATGTGACTAAAGGTCGGCGCGTCGAAGCCTGGCGAGACGGTGCCGTCCTGGAAGGTCCACGTGATCGACGGCCCAGCATAAGGATCGGTGCAGCCCGGGCTCACACAGGAGGTGTCTGGATCGAGCGCCCAGCCGAAGTTGTCCTTCATGCATGGCCCGTAATCGACGAGCACCCGCATCTCGTCGCTGAGTTGCGGATACAGCGGCGTATTTGCCGATCCGAAGACGATCAGGCCCAAGTGGACGAGATCCTCGACCGCGTTGCCGCTCGGCAACACCGCGTCGAAGATGGAGTTGACACCGGCGAGCGCCTCTCGAGACTGGTCCCAACCGGTTTGGCCAGGTCCGCCCGCCTCACCCAAGGGCGGATTCACGGTCGCCTGGTTGATGTTGAGCATGGACGAGGACGCGTCGAGGATGATCATGACGCGGGGCAAGCCAGCCGTGCACTCGGGGATGACCACGGCATTTTGGACGTCCACCACGATCTGTTGGAGCGCGGCGATGAGGTCGGCAGGAGAGGTCGCCTCGACCGCCTCCGTCGTACCACCGGCTGCCGCCAGCTCGTCGGCCTCCACGAGGCCCTGGCCCGCGAGGTCCACAGCGACGACGTAGGTGGGGACCCCATCGTTATTGAACAGGTCGTCCGCGGTCTGGTTGGGATCTTCGCTGCCAGGCTGATTGATACCGTCCGGTCCGGTCCAAGCGCCGTCCGTGATCACGATAATCCCGTAGTAACGACCCGTGCCGATCCCGATCCCGCCATCTGTGGGGTGATCGGCCGACGCCGTCTGAACCATGATCTGCCCTTGATCGAGGGCATTTTTCGTCCAGGTTCCGATGCCGGCGCCGCCGTCCGCGGGACCACCAGCCGGAAGCGACGCCAGCGCCGCAGTCACCGCGGCGCCGTTACACTCTAGCCACGGGTTGTTGGTGATGTCCGTAGGATCGTACCAAGGCACGTCGATTCGATATCCATCGACGAGCGGCAACGCGCCCACATCCTGCGGGATCGTCGTCCCTGGGTTGGAGGGATCCGGATCGTGCCCGAACCTCAACATGGCGACGTGAGAGTTTTCGTCGAAAAATCCGTTCTGGAACGTGACAAGTTGGTTGATCGCGTCGACCGCTGCGTCCCACCGCGTCTGCGTGGTGCTCGAACCAAACATGCTGTTCATGGAGGTGGAGTAATCCAACACCAGCAAGAAGTTCGGTTTTTTGAACGAGCAATCTCCTTCACCTCGGCACAGGTCGCCGGTCGCCGTCGCTTCCGGCGCCTCGGCTGCCATGAAGGCCGCCCCAAGTCCCGCCAAAAGTCCCGCTTGAAGTCCAAGTCGTTGCCATGAAAATAACGTTGTCAGCCGCTTCATATTCGCCTCTATTCTTTTCTAGTTCGCAACGGATTCGATCATTTCATCGTTCTCTGTCGCGTGGAGTTGCGGAAGTGTATCAAACCCCGGGGGGTCGTGGGACCGTCGCTGTTTGCGACCAGCGCACGACGCCGCCATTCCCCACCGCCACCGGACATCAGACCGCACGCGGCTTCCCCATCGCGTGCGCGAACACACTCGCACAGTGTCTCGAACTAAGACCCTCCCCTGTTAGCGCCCTCGAAGGCTCGTTAGAGTGTCCGCATGCGCCTCGCGTCCTTTCGGTACACGCTCCCGCTGATGCTCTTGCCCCTGAGTATGTTTACCGGCCTGAAAGGATGTGCGGCGAACAACGGTTCCGAGGGGGCCAAAACCGGTAAAAAATCCATGATTCCGCTGGTGGTGGACGCGCCGATCTCGGAGAAATCACTGATCGAGGACGTCGACTTCCTCGCCTCCGATGAGCTGAAGGGCCGGCACACCATGAGCCCGGCGCTCCTCGAGGCGGCCGCATATCTCGAGACGCGATACAAAGATGCGGGCCTGGTCCCGCTCACAGGCGACCGCTTCAGCGTGCCCTACAAGCTGCCCACGGGTGCATCCGCGACGGGCCCGTCCACGCTGGTGTGGGGGAACAACAGGGCGCCCTTCGATCCCGCCTTGCTCGCCCCGTCCGCCCTGGGCTCGGCTGGAACCGTCACCGCGCCGGTCGTCTTTGTTGGCTACGGGATGCAGGGAACCGAGGCGGCACCCAACGACGACGACGGCGATGATGACGCGCAGGACCAAGACCCCGCCGCCGTGATCTACGATGACTTCGCGGAGATTGACCTCCAAGGTAAAATTGCGCTGGTCTTGGATGGGCTCCCGGCCACCCCCGACATGAACGACATGTCGGAGCGCGTACAAGAGATCGCGAAAACCTACGCGAGAGACGTCGCTCCCCTGTTGGAGGGAGGAGACAACGACGGCGCGCTTCGACTGCATCAGACGTCGATTGAAGAAATCGGCGCGATCGTGCGGCGAGCCATGCGCGGTGAGGCGCTCCCCGATGGTTTCTTTACAGCGCCCGAGACAGCCCCGGGTGCGCTCGACCTTGGGACGCGGCTCCTCCCTGTCTTCCAAATGCTCCAATCCCTCCCCGGCCCACGCTTTGATTTTCGCCAGGCTTCACGGCGCGCCAAGATTGAAGCCTTGGCGGAGCGGGGCGCGGTGGCGGTCTTGCTCGTCCGAGGACCCGCGTCGCTGCTCGAGCCCGACGCTCACGACGAATTCAGCGGCCTCGAGATCACGTCCCGCTTCCGTGAGCCCGCGCCGATCCCAGTGCTTCAGCTGTCGTGGAAGGCCGCCGACAAGCTCGGGAGAATCAAGCGGCGCACAGTGTCTCGACTTCAAGCCGCCATCGATCGCGACCTCAAGCCCTACTCGGGCGCGTTGACCAACCGCGAAGTCACCATCAACGTCGCCATCGAGCCCGCGTTCAAGTCCATCCCCAACGTCGTCGGCGTCCTGCCCGGCACCACGCACAAGGACGAGTACGTGGTGGTGGGAGGTCATTTTGACCATATCGGCGTGGCCGGTGACGAGTACGGCATGTGCCGTCCCGTCACGCGTCGTGAGGTCACCGACGAGATCTGCAACGGCGCCGACGACAACGCGAGCGGCTCTGCGGTGGTGATCGCGATCGCGGAGGCCTTCCAACGTACCGGCCTTCAACCCGCGCGCTCCATCATCTTCTCGCACTTCTCGGGGGAAGAGCTCGGGCTCCTCGGATCGGGTCAGCTCGTGAAGGATCCGAACTTCCCCACCAGTGACGTCGTCGCCATGATCAACCTCGACATGGTCGGCCGGGCAGGCGACGGGGGCGTCGCCGTCGGCGGGATCAAGTCGAGCGGCTCATGGCTGCCGCTCCTCGACGAGATCCAGTCCTTCGGTCTGAAGACGGTGTTCGAGTCGGAGGTCGCGGGACGCAGTGACCACGCGAACTTTTATACAGAGGGTGTCCCCGTGCTGTTTTTCTTCACGGGGTTGCACGGCGACTATCACCGAGCCACCGACAACATTGACAAGCTCGATACCGACGGGATGCTCGCGATCGCCTCCCTCGTCTTCGACGTGGTGAGACGCGCCGCGGACGGGCGCTCCATGCCCTACGTCGCGCCCACCACCGGAGACGGAATCGTGTCGGCGCTGCCGGGGACCAACCCCGAGACCATCATCAAAACCATCGACCCTCCCTCACAAGACAACCCATGAACCGACGCCGCACGGGTCGCTCCAAGGCTCGAAGCGCCTCCACGCGCGCGAGGGCGATCGAGGTCGAGGTCGTGCTGCACCCAGACGTCGCTAGAGATGACGAGGAGATTCGCCGGGCGGCCGCGCGCGCGGCCAAGATCTCTCCGGAGGAGATCGTGGAACACCGGGTGATCCGTCGCGCCATCGACGCCCGGCGAGGCAAGCCTCGAATCCGCGCGACTGTGGCGCTCGGCGTTGGGGCGGCGTTGCCTCCGAGACCGCGTTTGTCGCCAGAGCCCCTCCCCTCGCCCGAGGGCGCGCCCGTGGTGATCGTCGGTGGCGGCCCCGCGGGGATGTTCTGCGCCCTCGGTCTCGCCCGCCGAGGACAACGCTGCATCCTGCTCGAGCGGGGGAAGCCTGTCCGCGAGCGCCGACGAGACCTCGCCGCGCTCACCCAGCGTGGCGCGCTCGACGCTGAGAGCAACTACTGCTTCGGCGAAGGTGGGGCTGGCACCTTCTCCGACGGAAAACTCTACACGCGGTCGAAGAAACGCGGCGAGATTCGAGACATCTTGGAGACGCTGGTTCGCTACGGCGCCCCGGAGGACATCTTGGTCAACGCGCGCCCGCACATCGGCACCAACCGCCTCCCCAAGGTGGTCTCCGCCATGCGGCAGCACCTCGAAGAGGCCGGGGTGTGTGTGCGCTTCGAGACCCGCGCCGACGCCTTTGAAATCGCCGATGGACGTGTCTGCGGCGTCGCCCTCGCGAGCGGTGAGCAGATCCCCGCGGCGGCCGTGGTGTTGGCGCCGGGCCACTCCGCCGGCGAGATCGTCCGGGCCGCCGCCGACGCGGGCGCGGAGCTCACCTCCAAACCCTTCGCCATGGGGGTGCGCATCGAACACCCTCAGGGGTTTATCGACAAGGTTCAGTTCGGCGCCCTCGCGGGACACAGCGCGCTCGGTGCCGCGAGCTACCGCCTCGTCGAACAAATCGACGGCGCGGGGGTGTTCTCGTTTTGCATGTGTCCCGGGGGCGTCATGGTGCCGGCCTCGACCGTCCCGGGCCAACAAGTGGTGAACGGGTGGAGCCCTGCGCGCCGCAAGGGCCGATTCGCCAACAGCGGATTTGTCACGGAGGTCGGCCCCTCCCAGCTTCGCGCGGCCGGGCTCGATCCCGACGACCTCACCGCGGGCCTGCAATTTCAAGAGCGCCTCGAACGTCGAGCCTTCGCCGCGGGTGGCGGCGACTACATCGCGCCCGCGCAGACGCTCCGCGACTTCGTGGGGGGGACCACCGGTCACACGCTCCCTGCCTCGAGCTACCACCGGGGCCTTCGCGCGGTCGATCTGTCGGACGTCCTTGGCCCCCTCGCGCCCCCGCTGCGAGAGGCCCTCGCGATCCTCTCCGCGAAGATGCCGGGCTTCGTTTCTCACGAAGCGGTGGCGGTCGGTGTCGAGAGCCGCACCTCTTCGCCTGTCCGACTCACCCGCGATCCCGACACCCTCGAATCGAGGGGGCTCGCGGGTCTGTACCCGTGTGGCGAGGGTGCAGGCTACGCCGGAGGCATTATCAGCGCCGCCCTCGATGGCCTCCATGTCGCGAGCGCCTTACGGCCTCATCAAGCCTAGCTTACCGCTGCCCGAGCAAGCGTAGGTGAACGCGACCCACCACGCGCCGCAGCGCCACCCCGCGTGTTTGGCCGCACACACGCTCCACCACCACCCCTGGGAGGCATAGACCCCAAAGGCCGGGGAAGATCCTGCCCAAGCGTGCGGCCGCGAGCGAACCTCGCAGCTCGACGCCTCGGCCATCGCGAATCCACAGCTCGCCCGGCGTCGCTGCGTCTACACACTCAAACGTCAGCAACTCCATCACATCCCAACAACGCAACAGCGCCGCCACCCGAACGCTCCGATCATCGGGCGCGTGGAGCACTGTCCACCGCGCGCCGGCCTGTCGCGAAACGAGGTTGCTCCCCCACCTCAGGGGGCCAGCCCCGAACAATCGCGCGACGCGGTGGATGAATGACGACGTGAGGATGACGGACATCCATCGAGGCCGCTCGCCGCGGGCCGCTCCCTCTTTGAGCGCGCCTGCCCACGCCCTCACACGCTGGGCCAACGTCGGGACGCCGCCGCTGTCCTCCTCTCTGATCGACGAGCCCAGATAGCGCCAGATGTTCGCCACCTCGCGACCGCTCAAGAACGCAGGATACATCGCGACCATCACCTGTACGAACGTCCCGACGTTCATCGAGACCTCGATGCCGAGGTGCATCATCACGCCAAGCGTCAGCCACATCCGCTTCCCAAACACCCACTGGAGCGCGACCGCGTGCGCCCCTGGGCGTCGGCGACGCAGGGCGCGATAACCGGCGATCACAGCGACAGGGATGGCGAGCAACCCGGCGAAGATGAGCCATCCCAACCCGTCTGGCCCCAGCTCGAGCAGCTTGGGGAGGTATTTCGGATCGTAGTAGTACTTGATCGCGATGCGGGTCGCGAGCGCGAAGCCGATCCAGGAGATCGCCAACACCAGCCACGACAACCGCCGTCGCGTCTTTGAGGCACACAGCCACCCGTCCGGATCTCCCAGGGTGCGAGCCTTCTCGTAGTCTCGCACCGCGAGCCCCACCAACAGCAGCGGGAATAATGACTCCCACCAATGAACCACCCACGTGGAGACCATCAAAACCCCGCTCCGCTGAAGCAGCGTCGTCAGCCCCGTCAGGGGCATGCGATAAAAATGATCGAGATTCATCGCGTAGTAGATCGCGCTGCCATAGACGCCCCACGTGCTGCCACTCTTGAGCAGCCCGGTCGAGCAATAGATGATCGCCAGCTGCAACAGCATGATGCGCTGCGGCCACACTGGGATCGCGCGTAGCGGCGGGAGCGACGCGGCGCCACCCATGATCGCGCGCTTTCTTCGCTGCCACGTGTCGATGGAGTACGCCTCCCCCCAGCGACAAAACAGCCCGAGGAAGATCATGGTGCGTGTGACCGTGTCGCCTCCGGCGTACCAGATCGGCGAATAGTTGTAGATCTGCATCACGCCGATGAACGTGAGCAGGGTCGTAAGTCTGGTCCTCCACCCCACGATCATGGCGACGTTCGCGGCCATCGTCGCCGCGAACACCCCCCACACGAAGGGCGGGTCGCTGCGCATATGTAACACCGTCCACTTTGACGCCAAGACGCCGAACATCATGGGCAAGCTCTCGAAACCATGCTCGGGATCCCACACTCTGCGGAGGCGATCGCCAAAGCGCTCCCGCGCCATGTCCGTCAGGTACAGACCCTCGTCCGTGAACAAGAACCTGCCCCACATCAAGAGGTCGGCCACCGTCCAAAAAATCGTGATGCCGAGGAAGATGCGAACGAGCGCCGCCGGCCGCGGATCGACCCGCTTCAGCACCAACCGGCGCCACAGCCCGGGACGAAGTACAAAGAACACCACCAGCCCGATGACCACCAGCCACAAGGACGCCGTCGTCATCTGCAGATCGTTGGCTGCGATAATGACCTCAGGTTTCTTGGTCTTCGCGAGGAGCAGAGCCGGGGACATGTCGTGCAGATGCGATGAGGAGATAGACGACCACCCTCAAAGAAGCTGAGGACAAACCGCGCGTAGACTCATCGCGTTGTGCAGAGGGTACCCGACCCACCGCGGGATTGAGGCGCGCCGGCGCGAACCCCCCTGTGCGCCGACACACGCCCCACCAGGTGGATTCCCCGTCGCCTCCAGCGCGCCTGGTCCGCCCCGCGTCTCCCCGAATACAATGGTTGGAAGAGCCGCGGAGCCCTCACTCCTGCGTCGCGGAGGACGGCGCCCCGGCGACACCAGTTTCATCGGCGACGGGATCGGCCTCGCCGCGCTTCGCGAGCACCTTCGACAAAAAGTCGAGCCGCTCCTGCCAGGCTTCCACATTGCGCGACACGCCTTTGACCCGGTGTCCTTGGCCTTCGAACTCGACGTAGGTCACGTCTTTGCTCTGCGCCCTCGCGGCCTCCGCAAATTTTCGGCTCCCGTCCACCGGCACGCGCCAATCGTTGGCTCCGTGGAGCAAGAAGATCGGCGCTCGCAACCGCTCGGTCGCGTAGGCCGGGCTGCGATCCATGAGCCGCTGTCTGTCGCCCTCGTCGTTCGGGTCTCCCGCCTCAAGCACGACCCAGTCGGGGATGTTGGTGGCGTCGTGGAACGCGACGATATCCGAGAAGCCCGCCTCTGCGAGGCCGAATCCGAACGGGTAGCGCGCTTGACCCTCGTGGACGTCCGGGAAGGTCATGGCGCGCATGGTGGCGTAGCCGCCGTGGCTGCGCCCGTAGACGCCGACCCTTGAGGAGGGCACGTTCAAGCGCTCCTCGGCCCAGCGCGCGACCCAAAACAGATCCACGATCTCCATGCCACCAAGATCCCGGTTGTTGAGCCCGTAAAACTCCTTGCCGAAGCCACTCGAGCCGCGAACGGACGCGCTCACCACGGTGACGCCTGCGGCGCAGAGGATATTGTCGTAGACGTTGTAGACGTTCCCGCCGCCATAAAAGCTCCGCACCATGACCAACCGCTCGTCTTCAGAGAGTGGCGCCACCGGCTCGAGGACAAACGCGTGCAGCTTCCGCGCCGCCCCGGTCTTGGCCTCCGTATCAAAGGTGTCGATCTCCACGCGTCGGGCCTGGCACGCCACGACAGCTTTGGAGAGCGCTGGTGACAGACCCAAGACCTGCGCGTCGTCGAGCGTCACCTCGCGCTTGTCATCGCCGGCACCCGGTGATGTCGCCGACACGCGCGTCGACGAGGCCGCGAACACGACGTCTGGCGCGGTCTGTCTCCACACGACCTCATCTTGATACCCGTCCAGGATCGCCACGCTCCCCTTCACAGCCCGTCGGACCTGCACTTCCCCGTCTTCGGCCGCGACCACCTCCAACGTGCTCTGGCGGGGAGTCCCGTGCACGAGGGCGACGCCCGCATCCACGACGACCGCGCCGCCGATGTCCTCGGTATACGAGGTGAGCTGTGTGATCCTGCGACGGCGAGCCTTTGGATCGTAGGCATAGAGGTTGCGGTAGCCGTCGTCGTTTGCCAAAAATAGCAGCCGCCCCTCACTCCAGGTTCGCAGCGCCGTGGGGCTGCTGCGCGACACCTTGGGATCCGTCACCGTGACCACGCGCGGCTTGGCTGCCCGCAAGTCGACCTCTACGAGCTGAACCTTGGTGCGGTCACCATCGACCTGTGCGTTGAAATACAGGTGGGATTTGTCCGGGCTGAACACGAGGGTACTCCACGTGAAACGCAGCGCGTCTTCATCACAAAGGACCTCACGATCTTCTCGCGTAGCGACATCCAAAATCCGAAGGCATGTGCGGTACGGCGCTTGCGTCCCGCTGCGCGGGAGGTAGGCGATCGTCGTCTGATCGGCGGAGAATCCGAACGAATAGACGTAGTCCGCGGAGGTCACCTGCGCGAGCGCGCCATCCTCGAGCGACAGGGTCCAGAGATTCATCTGCTCGTCATTTTTTTCGTCCGCGTGCAGCCACAACGTGTTGGATTCTGCGTGCCAGCGGGCGCCCCAGAGGCTCCGCTTCGACCAGTCCACGTCGCTCACCGCCGGCGCCGCCGCTAGGGAGAGGGGCTCGCGCGGACCGGACGCCGACAACGGCGGTAGCGTCTGCACCCGCAGTGTGTAGGCGTCTCCACGTTCGATAAAAAACATCACGCCGTGTTCGAGATCGATGTCGATATTGCTGTAGGGAAATCCGCTCAGGAACGGGGCGAGACGAATCTCGCGGTCGAGGAACGACACCGCGTCGGCGGGCGACTCCGTGACCACGGGCGCCCCCTCCGCGGGCGCTTCGCTCGGATACGGCGTCGCCGCATTCGGTGGAGCGCAGCCCCCGGCAAAAACCGACGCGAAGATGAACGAGAGATGAACGCGCATGCCCATGAGCGACATCGAACCCCGGTCTCTACAAAAGATCAACGATCTTTATAAAAGGCGGTGACGAACGGTGGTGTCCAAGGACGCGATGGCGTCGCTCAGGGCCGTCACGGTCTCGGAGTTCTCATCACCAGCGAGCTCGACCACCAAGACCCCGATGTCGTCGCTGGTCGCCAGGCGCTGTCCGACGATGTTGACGCCGGATTCCGCGATGGCGTGGTTGATCTTCGAGAGCACGCCGGGGACGTTGCGGTGGATATTGAGCAGGCGGCTGTGCTGTTTGCGCTGCGGCACGTCCACCTCAGGCAAGCTCACGCTCCCGGTCGTCCCTCCGTCGACGAGGAAGGACACGAGGCTCTGTCCGACCTCGCGCCCGATATTTGCCTGTGCTTCGGCCGTAGACCCCCCGATATGCGGGGTCAGGATCACGTTGTCGAGCCCTTGGAGGGCGCTGGAGAACGCGTCACCCGCGGAGGCGGGCTCCGTCGGATACACGTCGACCGCGGCACCCGCGATCTGACCTGATTCGATCGCTGAGCGCAGCGCGCCGAGATCGACGACGTCTCCTCGAGAGTAGTTAATGAGGTACGCACCCTCCTTCATCTTCGCGATCTCTGCCGCGCCGATCATGCCCCGAGTTGACTCGCTGCGAGGTACGTGCAGGCTCACGAAGTCCGACTGCGCCAGGAGCTGTTCGAGGCCGTCGACCACGTTCGCGTTCCCCATGGGGAGCTTCGGGACGACGTCCACGAACCGCACATGCATCCCCAACGATTCCGCGAGCACGCTGACCTGACTGCCGATATGCCCATACCCTACGATGCCGAGCGTCTTGCCGCGGACCTCGTAGTTCCCCTTCGCGGACTTGTCCCATAATCCGCGCTGGGCCGCTCGATCGCGCGGGAAGATCCTCCGCGCGAGCATGATGATCAAGCCGGTCACGAGCTCCGCGACGCTGCGGGTGCTTGAGAACGGCGCGTTGAAGGCGGCGACCCCTCGAGCGCGCGCGGCCTCCAGGTCGATCTGATCGGTGCCGATGCAAAACGCACCGACGCCCGCGAGGCGAGGCACCGCCTCCATCACCGCGGCCGTCACTCTCGTCTTGCTCCGAATCCCCAAGAAGACTGGCTCGCTCCCGGGGAGCCCGCGCAACGCGTCGATCAGCCCGTGCTCGTCGAGCCCCGCCCCGTGCCTCGTCACGCTGACACCCGCATTTTCCAGCACCTCGGAGGCGGAGGAGTGAACATTTTCCAGAAGCAGGGCGTGAGCTCGTGACACGCGCGGAGTGTGCAGGTCATCGCCGGTTTCGTCTAGCGCTGCCCGGCTCCGTGCGCGAAGGGCGACCAAAACCGCGCCCCGGGGCCCCTTTTTAGCTCAGCGGGGCGCGTGACAAAGGCAGCCATCCGCGCCGACCGGATCCCAGATCTCCCACGGACGCATGACCTGCGGTAGCTTCTTCCCGAGTGGATGATTCTCCCCCCCCCGTCGGCGAGCCGCTCGGTCCCTCGACCGAGACACCCCGCGACGCCCCGAGCCCGACCACGAGCGACGCTCCTATTCCCCGCCGGGCCCAGCTGGCCCTCGCCGGCCTCGCCCTCGCCGCCCTCACATTCGGGGGCACGCTAGGGCTGTGGGCATGCGCGGCGATCTTGTGTTTTGTCGCCCTCGAGACCCGCGTCATGTCGGCGGGCGTCTTTCGTACTCCGTGGCTCCCGCTGCTGCTCGTCGGGGGCGTCTTCGTCGCCGTGTGCGGGCCCTTGCTGCTCGGCCATCCGCCCGCCTCGCGAGACCACGGGATCCACTACTTTCAAGCGCGCACCTTCGTCTACGATCTGCTCTTGGAGGGGCGGCTGCGAGGATGGACGGATCGTATCAACCATGGGCTCCCGCTCGGTGACAGCTACCCGATGCTGGGCTACTTCCTGTCCGCGCTCTTGCACATCTTGTCCGCCGGGATCATCTCCCTCCGCGTCAGCTATGCCCTGTTCATGGCGGCGCTGTGGGCCAGCTCCATGGCCGCCACTGGCCTCCTCAGCGCGCGGATCCTCCGAAGCATCCAACCAGACACCAGCCCCGACACCGCCCGGCTCGCGACCTGGGCCGGCTGCCTCGCGGGGCTCGCGTGGTGCGTCGATCCAGGATCGAGCCGCGAGGGGGGCTGGAATTATCTCATGTTCCACGGCGTGTGGCCGCAGCAGCTCTCCGTCACGTTGTGGGTGTTCGGCCTCCTCGCCGCCCTCGACGTCCACGCGAGGCCCACCGCCCGCCGAATGTGCGTCGCGGCGGCGCTCTTTGGCCTCTCGATCATCGCGCACCCATTCGGGTTGCTCGCGACCTGCGTGACCGTCCCTGCCCTGTTGATCGCGATCATCATCGCCCAAGATCCCTCCGTCGCGTCTGCGCTCTCTCCCGAGCACCCGCGCGCGCGGCGGTTTTGGGCGTCTCTTGGCGTGTTCGTCTTGGCGTCGGGCGTCGCCGCGGGGAATATCTTCATTCTGCTCCAAAGCGAGGAATCCATGGGTCGTGGGCCGGTCCCATGGAAAGACCTCCCCACCCTCGCGGCCCGCATGTGGAGCGGCGAGCTGTTCCAATCGCAGCATCCGCTGATCGGCGCGGCGGCGGTGGTTGGGGTGCTCCTGGTCCTTCGCCGCAGGAGTCTGTGCGGCGTCTTCGCCCTCACAACGATCGTAGGAATCTTCTTGGTGGGCTCTCGCGACGCCCTCACCGTGCTGCGACTCGACCTCGTCGTGCCCGCGCTGAAGAACGTCCAATTCTTGCGCTGGTCGGTCTTTGTGAAGCCGCTCTGGTACGCCTTCGCCGGTGTCGGCGTCGTGGCGGCCGCCCGCGGGATCGCGACGTGGCCACGACGGCAGGGCAACGCTCGTGAGTCGCGCCTCGTGCTCTGCGCGCTCCTCGGCCCCTTGATCGCCGGCGGCGCCATCGGAATCACGGAGGTCATCTCCCGCCCGGTGGGAGGCCTCCACACCCTTGAGCGGTCACGGTACGCGGAGGTTGACGCCGCCATCAAGGCGACGCTGCAAGACGCGCGCGCTGACGCCCCCGACGTCGGCCTTCGGGTGGCGTTCTTGCGGCGCGACATGAGCGGCGGGACCTACCCGCTGTTCGCGCTCGCGGATGTGGACGCCGACATCGTCATCGACGGGCACGTCCCGGCGATCAATTTTGAGCGCCGCGTCCGCAGCCAAGGTCCTGGCTTGCTGCGGAGCCTCGGCGTGACCCACGTCCTCTACGATCGACCGCTCGACACCGAGCCAAAGAGCCTCTTCAACGAGCTCGATCCGATCATGGAAGAGGGCGAATATACCCTCGCCAGGCTGCGCGACAGCGACGGAGAGCGCGTCGCTCAAAACGGGCGACTTAAGACGATCGACGCTCGGAACCTCGAGGTCACCGTCTCGCGCCGCGACCGCCTCGTGCATCTCCCCGTGGCTCCGTACCGAAAGTGGATCGCGACCCAAGACGGCGCGGAAATTGAGATCTCTCCCGCTCGCTTTCAGCGCGGCCTCACCGGCATGGAGATTCGCGCGAACGAATCGAGCGCGCCTATTTTGCTGCGCTACCAAGAACCCCCCGCCGAGCGCGCGCTCTCCACGATCTCCACCATCTTCGCGCTGTTGTGCCTCCTCGGTGTCGCGCTCGGTCCGAGGCTCCCCTCGCTCCCGTTCACCGCTCGGTGGCCGACGTTGAGCCCCCGCGCGGCCGCCCACGCCGTCGGCGCGACGGTGGTTGTCGCCGGCGCGCTGGCGTACCTGCGCCAGGGTCCACAGCTCCTCGAGACGTGGCGCGCCGCGACTCCAGCGTGGGACAAACACTCGGACGCTCCACCCCCGTCCGCGCGAGATTTCATCGACGAAGGGCGCTACTCGGTCTCATCGAGCGTCACCGCGGTCTGCGATGGAATGAAGACCAGAGATGCGCAGGCCGAGTGCGTCCCTCGGCGCGCGCGCCCACATCTGTCGACGCTCTACGCCAACCCCTATCTGTACCGGTGCGTCCGCGTCCGCGTGCCGGCCCGCGGCTGGACGGAGATCCAGCTCCCGGCGCTCCCGCGCGACGCCGACCTGATCGTGCTGGGATCGAATATCCCCGCCGGTCCGCGGCGCGCCTCCATCGAGGTCCGCACCTCCGCGACCGATGACACCTGGCGCCCGCTGCAAAAACTCTCTCGCCTCAGCGTTCGCGTGGAAGACTTCGCGAGCGAACAGCCGATCATCGCCCTGCAAAATGAGGGGTCGCGGGACGGCGTCGCCTGCGTCGCGGTCGCCGCCGTCGAGCGCCCTCCCCCGAGCGAATAGCGGCCCGCGCCGCCACCAAGGACGAAGGCGACCACGGGTGGCCGCCTTCCGGTGCTCGCCGACGCGGAGGCGCCGGACTCAGTTACACGCGCAGGCCGGCGCCGCCACCAGCTCGCGGCTGATCTGCGCGCCCCGGAGGGTCATGGTCGTGGTCGCGGTACTGTCCGAAGAGGTCGTAAACGCCGGCGCGTTGAAGCCGCCGAAGTCGGTGCCCGTGAACGTGAAGGCCGAGAAGGGCATGATGTCACCCGAGGTGTCGACCGGCGTGTCTCCAGAGGCGGGAGCGCCGGCGGTGCCGCAAAAACTCCCGGAACAATTGATGTTGCCCGTGGTGCCGTACCCGTTGAGTTGGTTGGGACTCCACGCGAGGGTCGTCCCTCCCACGGAGCCGACCGCGGCGCCGCAGGCCGCGCTCGCCTCGACCTCGAGGGTCTGCGTGACCACCGTCCCAAAGGTGTCCACGGCAAAATTCATCGTGAAGTTGTAGTCGGTCAAAAGCGCGAGACCGTCACCGGGCGCCCCGTCGACGTCCGACATTAACAAGCGGATGGTCCCCGGGCCAATCTTGTCCGTGTCGGTGTAGGGCTGCTCGCAGACGAACGAAGCGTCCCCAAGATCGATCGAAGCGTCCACCTCGAACACAGAGCCGTCCAGCTCGTATTCCACGGCCCACGCCATGCAGTCGCCGTCTCCGTCCCCGTCCCCGTCCCCGTCTCCGTCTCCGTCCCCGTCTCCGTCCCCGTCCCCGTCCCCGTCCCCGTCTCCGTCCCCGTCTCCGTCTCCGTCTCCGTCTCCGTCTCCGTCTCCGCTGGTGTCACCGGTGCTGCCGGTCTCGGACCCCCCGGTGCTGTCGTCTTCATCTCCGCCGCAAGCCCACGTCAGCGTGAGGGGAAGGAGCAAGGCCAAGGTGGTTGCGAATCTCGCGTAATGCATCGCCGGAAAATACGCACGCCTGGGCCTGAGAGCGGTGATCTGCATCACAACACGCTGCTAACGGCGCTTTTGGGGCGTCTATTCGCCCCTGCGTGAATCGCGCGCCGTGGCGCGGACCGGCTCCATGGGCGCTAGACCTAGCCAGAGTCCGTTCGGTAGCGTTCGGGGTGCGTGCTTGAGCAAGAGGAACCGAATCTGACGATGTCCGCGGACATCAACATGACGCCGATGATCGACGTGCTGCTGTGCTTGTTGATCATCTTCTTGGTCGCATCGCCGCCCCCACCTTCCGAGCAGCAGCCGGTCGCGATCCCCGATGATCCGATCACCGAACAACCCGACGATCCTCAGGCCACCTTGCTGATCACTGTGGAAGACGACGGCTCCGCTCGGCTCGGCGAGACGAAGCTCTCCACTTCGCACGCGGAGATCGTCGAAGCGATCCGCGCCAACAAGAAAGCACAAGCCGATGGTCGTCTCGCGATCCGTGCCGCCCCCAAGGTCCCCTACGGCACGGTGATCGCCCTGATGTCTGCGGCTCGCGAAGCCGGCATCGCCTCGGTCGGCCTCGCCTCCGAGCGGCTGTAAGCCGCCACAGCGCGCGGCTCCACCGAGCGACGGCCTCACTCGAATCCGAGCAGGGCGCCGCCTTGATAGGTGAGGAACGCCATGAGGTACGCGAGCGCGGTCATGCTCACAAACATCACGATGGGCCACTTCCACGAGCGCGTCTCTCGGCGCACCACCGCGAGCGTGGACACGCACTGACAAGCAAACACGAAGAACACCATGAGCGCGAGACCGGAGCGCGGTGTATGTCGACGCTCACCCGTCTCCTTGTCTCGATCTTGTTGAATGCGCGCTCGCAGCGGCGCGTCGTCGTCATCCGCCCCCTCGATCCCGTAGGCGAGCCCCATGGTGGAGACAAACACCTCCCGCGCCGCGAAGCTGCCGATCAGCCCGATCCCGGTGCGCCAATCTTGTCCGATAGGCCGGAGCGCAGGCTCGATCGCGTGCCCGAGTCGGCCCGCCACCGAGTATTCGATGGGGGTCTTTTCGGGCGCGATGTCCGAGGGATCGACCCGCGGGAACGTGAACAGACCCCACAAGATCACGGTGAAGGTCAAGATGATCGTGCCCGCGTCGCGGATGAAATCGAGGGTCCGATCCCACACCTGGGCGAGCGTGTCTTTGAATCGTGGCAGCCGATAGGGCGGGAGCTCGAGCACCAGCGCAGGCGTGGGTCCGCGCAGTACGGTCCGCCGATACAACGCTCCAACACCGAGCGCCGCCAACGTCGACAACAGATACATCGCCAGCAGCAATATACCGCCGAGGGTGAAGGGACCCAGCAGCTGCGTATTCGCCTCGAACAGCGCCCCAATCATCAGCGCGTACACCGGCAGCCGCGCGCTGCAGCTCATGAACGGAACCATCATGATCGTGACGAGCCGATCTCGAAATCGGGGGATGCTGCGCGTGCTCATGATCGCTGGGATCGCGCAGGCGTAGCCGCCGAGCAGCGGCACGAATGACTTGCCAGACAGGCCGACCTTGCTCATCACCCGATCTACGATGAACGCCGCCCGCGCCATGTAGCCGGTCTCCTCCAGCACGGTGATGCTCAAAAAGAGCACGACGATCTGGGGCACGAAGACCAATACGTTCCCGACTCCCGCGATCAACCCTTCGGTCAAAAGATCCGTAAAGAGCCCGGCGCCCAACGCCGCCCGAGTCCCGGCGGCTGCCCTCGCCATCAACCACTCGATCGCGCCCATGAGCGGCTCCGACCAAGAGAAGATCGACTGGAAGACCAAGGCCATCACAACCAGAAAGCTCAGCGGCCCGAAGACACGATGCGTCAGCACGCGATCGATTCGCGCCGCCCTCTGCATGGCGGGCGCCCCCGCCTGTGTGGCCGCGCCGCTCACCGCCTCCGAAGCTGCCCCGGCCGCCAACCATCTCTCGACGCATGCATACCTCGCCCGCACCACGGCCGCGATCGCGGCGCGGCGTCGTTCGAGCGAGACCGCGTCGAGCGCCGCCCGTTCAGACGCGGAGATCAGCCCCTCGGGAGCGATCACGTCGGCCCCGAGGAGCCACCGCGCCCGCTCCGCACCGCCCACACCGGCCCCGATCTCATCGACCACCGCGGCGGCGTCCTCCTCGAGCTCGAGGGCCGGCGCCGCAGGGCGCTCGGCGACGCCCCCGCCCCCGTGCGACCGCAGGGCGTCGGCGAGGATCGGCACGCCGGCGCCTGTCCGCGCCACGGTCTCGTAGACCGGGAGCCCGAGCGCCTCCGACAGGGCCGCGGCGTCGACCACCAGCCCCGCCTCGCGAGCCGCATCCACCATGTTCAAGGCCACGACGCAGGGGATCTCCAAGGAGAGGACCTGCGTCATCAAATAGAGGTTGCGTGAGAGGTTGGTCGCGTCGATGACCAACAAAATCGCGTCGACCTTGGAAGCGCTGCGCCCGCTCAACACGTCGTAGGCGACCTGCTCATCCTCGGACTGTGGCGTGAGGCTGTAGGTGCCTGGCAAGTCGAGCAACGTGCATGGGCCCGCCGCTTCTCCGCCGCGCAACGCCCCCTCGCGCACCTCCACCGTGACGCCGGGATAGTTGCCGACCTGGTAACGAAGCCCCGTCAATGAATTGAACAGGCTGGTCTTCCCCACGTTGGGATTCCCGGCCACCGCGACCACGCAGCCGCTTCGCGTCATCCGTCCCCCCCAGCTCGCCGCACATGAATCCGAGACGCCTCAGCGCGACGAAGAGACAGGTGATGTCCTCGCAGCCGAAGCTCCAGCGGATCCCCAAGCGGCGCGAACTTCACGATGGTCACGAGCGTGCCGCGCACGATCCCCATCTCCAAGATGCGCAGCCACACATCATCCTCACCCTCCACGCGGAGCACCCTACCCGCCGCTCCTCTCGGGAGCTGGTCAAGGGTGGTTGTGGTGGGGTCAGACAAGCGCCTTGATCTCTAACCGATAGCATGGCCGCTGTCCATGCGAGTGGCGAGTTCGGCGAGGGCGCCCACCGTGTCCACCCCGAAGGTGGCATCATGTCGCTACGCACATGGCGCAGCTCCCCATCGACACCCACCTCGACGCTTGCGCGGCGACGGTCGCCGAACGCAACCTCGTCGTGGTCGCCGAGCCGGGGGCGGGGAAGACGACGCGGCTCCCGGTGTACCTGGCGGGACTTGGCAGCGACGCGCATCCGATCCGCGACGTGATCGTGCTTGAGCCCCGTCGAATCGCGGCGCGGGTCGCCGCCCGCCACATCTCGCGGCAGCTCGGTGAACCCGTGGGCGGCCGGGTCGGCTACGAGGTTCGGTTCGACCGCGCGCGGAGCGAAGCCACGCGGCTCACGTTCATGACCGAGGGGCTCTTTGTCCGCGCTCTGGCGAATCCGCGCCGCCTCGAGTCAGTGGACATCGTCATCTTCGACGAGATTCATGAGCGCCACCTCGACGCCGACTACGCCCTCGCACGCGTCCGCCACCTCCAGCGTAACTCGATGCCGTCGCTGCGCGTGGTCGCGATGTCCGCGACCATGGATCCCGCGCCGGTCGCCGCCCTCCTCGACGCGGAGGTCCTGCACATCGAGGGGCGGCAACACCCCGTGAGCCTCCAGTATCGCCCGGACAGCGCGCGCCCCATGGATCGACAGATTCTCCGCTGCCTCCAGGACTTGGTGGCCGCGGGCTGCGACGGGCACATCCTGGCGTTCTTGCCAGGCCTCTTTGATATCAACGCCACCGCGGCGCGCTGCGAGGGATTTTGTCGAGGTCACGGGATCGAGATTCATCGACTTCATGGGGATCTGAGCCCCGAAATCCAAGAGCGAGCGCTCGCCCCTTCCTCGACCCAAAAGCTGGTGCTGTCCACGAATATCGCGGAGACTTCGGTGACCATCGACGGCGTGACGGTCGTCATCGACAGCGGCCTCGCGAAACTCGCTCGAACCGACTCCGGCACGGGTGCGCTTGAGCTTCGCACGCGGGAGATCAGCCAGGCTTCGGCGGTGCAACGCGCCGGCCGAGCGGGCCGCACACGTCCAGGGACCTGCGTCCGCCTGTACAGCGAAGACGCGTTTCATCGCCGCCCCGTCCGAGAGGTGCCGGAGATCTTGCGCAGCGATCTCTCTCGCCTCACGCTCGACCTCGCGGCTGCCCGACTCGACGCGGGGAGGCTGGCGTGGCTCGACCCGCCGCCGACGGAGGCGCTCGAACACGCGACCACCCTCCTCACCGCTCTCGGAGCCACGGACGACGCGGGCATCACCAGCGTCGGAATCGCGATCCACAAGCTCCCCGCGACGCCGCGCTTCGGGAAGGCCCTGGTCGAGGCCAACGACCGCGGCGTGGGGCGCCTCGCCGCCAACGCGATCGCCGCCCTCCAGGAAGGTGTGAGGCAACGACCGGGGGCCTCCGGTGGACTCTGCGACGCTCTCGAGGTGTTTGAGGCGTGCCGCGCGATCAACGACCGACGAGCGCTCGCTCGGCTGCGCGACGTCTCCCGCCAGCTCTCGGCTGGCATGGGCCGGGACACGAGACATGGCGAGGATGCGGAGCGCGCCCTGGCCGAGAGCGTCTTCCTCGCGTTCAAAGACCGCGTCGGCGCTGTGGTGGAGCACGACAACCACGCGCGCCGCGTGCAGTTCGCCGCGGGAGGGTACGCCAGCCTCTCCCGCGACTCGGTCGCGTGGGGGGCGAAATTCTGCGCAGCTGTCGCCATCGACAAGCGGCGGCACGGCGCCCAACAGATCCCCACGGTCCAAAGCGCCGTCGTCGTGGAGCCAGATTGGATCTTCGAGCACCTCTTCGACGACTTGATCGAGCGTGAGTCAGTGATCTACGACGAGCAGCATGATCGGGTGACCGGTTGGAAGATCGTCGCCCTCAAGAGCCTCGTGGTCGAACGCGAGCGCTTCGAGCCCGCGCAGGAGCAACGAGCGGAGGCGCTGATCGAGTCGGCCCTGAAACGTGGCGAGGACTTCTACGACCCGGGTGGCGCCTTCAAACAGCTGGAGCTACGACTTGAGGTCGCGCGAGCGCACATGCCATCGGTGCCCGACTTCGACGACGACGCCCGCCGCGCGAGCCTCCGTCTCGCGTGCGCCTCGGTGAGGTCGTTGGCCGACCTGCGCAAAACCGAGCTCACATCGCACGCGCTCAACACTCTCGAGATCAGTCATCACTGGATCGAGTCGCGCCTGCCCTCCTCGCTGACCCTGCCCAGCGGTCGCCGACTCAAGCTTAAGTTTGAACCGGGCGCGCCCCCCTACGTCGCGTCTCGCCTGCAGGACTTCTTTGGGATGCTGCAAGGACCACGCATCCTCGAAGGGCGCGTTCCTGTCGTCCTGCGCCTGTTGGCACCGAACCAGCGTCCGGTGCAGGTGACCACGGACCTCGCCAATTTCTGGGAGGTCCACTACCCCGCGCTCCGGCGACAGTTGATGCGCAGATATCCAAAGCACTCGTGGCCAGAAGACCCCACCTGCGCGACGCCACCGTCTCCGCGCCCTCGCCGGAAGAACAAAAAACCGTAGATTCTAGGCCGACCAGCCGCCGTCCACATCGACCACCTGGCCGCTGACGTACCGCG
Source organism: Myxococcales bacterium (assembly GCA_014240065.1). Taxonomy (GTDB): domain Bacteria; phylum Myxococcota_A; class Polyangia; order Nannocystales; family Nannocystaceae; genus JAAZXR01. The sequence goes on along the minus strand of JAAZXR010000002.1, from coordinate 124,408 downwards.
CATCTTCGCCGAGGAGGAACCGAACGACGCCCGCCACGTCGGGCGGGTGGCCCACGCGCCCGAGCGGCACCTCCTTGGCGTACGATTCGTAGCCCGCAGCGCCGACCTCAGCGGTCATGTCCGTGGCCAACAGCCCCGGCGACACGCAGTTCACTCGAATTCCCGCGGGGCCGAGCTCGCGGGCGAGCCCGCGGCATGCGCCCTCTAAGCCCGCCTTCGCCGCCGCGTACGCCACCTTTCCCGGGAGGCCACGGCGCGCGAGGTTGGAGCTCACGAAGACGACGGAGCCACCCTCCGCCACTTTATGATCTCGCAAGAGCGCGCGCAGCAGCCGAAGCGGCGCGAGGAGGTCGAGCTCTAGCTGCGTCGTCAAGGGATCGACACCGTCCACGTCATCTTGCGCGAACGCTGTCCGATACGCGACCCCGGCGTTGAGCACCACGCCATCAAACCGCGAGTCCAACCCTCGCACGAGCTCCTCCATCTTCGATCCGTCCCCGAGGTCGCAAGCGACGGTCTTGAGCGCTCCCCCGAGCTCTCGCTCCAGTCTCTCGGCGCGATCATGGCGCCGCCGATAGACACCCGTGACCTCCCACGCGTCCGCGCTCATCCTCCGGGCGACCGCTTCCCCGATCCCTCTGCTCACACCTGTGATCAAGACATGCTTCACGACACGGCTCCGTCGACGATCTCATCTTGCGGGATAAAAGGCGGCGTGTCACAACAAAATACGGTCGCCCGCGCGCTCGAATTGTTCTCGTAACGGTGCGTTCGCCCCATCGGCCACGCCACCGGCGAGAACGCCTGCACGAGCTCGCCGTCGCGATTTAGCTCCCCGGATGCGACCCACTCCAGCTCCCGCATCACCTCGTGGTGATGTGGCGGGATCTGCCGCCCTGGCTCGACGTGCAGCAGGTAGATGCCCGCCTCCAGCGACTCGTAGACGACCTCGACCTCACCGAACTCGGGACGTTCCCATCGTCGGGGATAGTCTTCATTCGATCGACTCACGCGAACGCCGGCAGATCGCGCTCGGCCGATGAGCGCCTCAGGCTTCTCGATCCCGAGCTGCACGTTCACGACGGTGGGATGCAAGGACAACAGCATCGCGCATAGCTCCTCGGCTGCGGTCTCCAACAGTCGATACTCGCGAAACTTCAGCAACGCGGCGATCTCGTCGGCGACGCGCGCGTAGTCGACGGCGTCGTCGAGCCGCCCCGTCCGCCCCGCCAGTGAGGTGTCGAGCCTGAGGGACAAATCCAGGTGCAACGACTGCGTGCGCGTGCGCTCATCGGGGTACACACCGACGACGCACTCCACGGTGATGTCTGAGATGAAGATGGAATCTTTCGACATGCTCAATCCTCTGACCAGCTGCGGCGGCCGGGGCGCCGCCCGCTCGACAAGCTCGCCCCCACCAGCTAGAGCTCCTCGAGCGCGGTTGGGGGCCTCTTCGCGCGGAGGTCCCCCGCGGCGATGCGCTCGGCCGCTTCGACGATAAGGCGACAGCCAAAGCCCGTGGCCCCCTCTCCAAGGTACTCACGGGGGCTCTCCCACGATCCTTTTCCACCCATGTCGATGTGGGCCCAAGGGTAGGTCACGAAGCTCCTCAAAAACGCGGCAGCGATGCTCGCGGCGCCCTGCGAGTGCGCGGAATTTGAATTGCGAATTTCGGCCTTGTAGTGGCCGAGCTCGCGCTCGTGAAGTTCATGAATTGGGAGCGGCCACACGCGATCATCAGACTCGATGCCGCTGCGATACAAGATCCGCATCAGCCCGCCGTGATTGGAGAACACCCCGGCGAAGGGCTCCCCCAACGCGACGCTCACGCCCCCGGTGAGGGTCGCGATGTCGATCACCGCGTCCGGTTCGAACTCGGCCAGCCAACAGAGGCAATCGGCCAAGATCAAGCGGCCCTCCGCGTCGGTGTTGTCGATATAGACCGAGGTCTCGTCCATCGCTCGGACGATGTCCCCCGGCTTGATCGCCGCGCGGTCCAAGGAATTCTCGACCAGGGGAATGGCCGCGATCACGTGGACCTGCACCTCAAGTTCGGCGATCGCGGCCATCGCACCCGCGACGGCGAGCCCCCCGGCTTTGTCATAAGTGAGCCGGTGGAGGGCGAGCCCGGTCTTGAGGTTGTACCCGCCGAGATCGTGCGTCACCCCCTTGCCCACGAGTCCGAGGAGCGGCAGCCTGGGCTGGCCCGAGGACCGCGGCGGGTCGTGCTCGAGCACCACGATTCGTCCGTCCACCGACCCTCCGCGGGAGACGGCGCAAAACAGATTCATCCCCATCGCCCGCGCCTCCTCGACGTCGATGATGCGGGTGCCCAGTCCGATCTCGTCGCCCCAGTCCACCAGCAGATCGGCGAGTCGATCGGGATCGGCGATATTCGAGGGGAGGTCGCACAGGGCCCTCGCGCGGTTCATCGCGCGCGTCACCACGAGTCGATGGTGGAGCCGCTCCTTGATCTCCTTGATCTCTGGGCGGCCACAGATCACATGGATTTCCTGGAGCTCCGAGGCCGGCACCCCAGGGCGAAAGCCCTTGGCCCGATAGGCGCGCAGCATCATGCCCTCGACGAGATCGCAGACGTCACCGGTGACACAATCGACGGGGATGACCGCGCGGCGAATCCCGGAGGTGTGACATGCGCGCTCGAGGGCCGCCCCGAGCGCGCGCGTTTCGTGCGCCCAGGCCGCGCTCGCCTCGAACGGGCCGAGCGCTCCGCCGTCCAAGAAATCGATCCGCTCACGGGCGGGGGCCCGGCAGGCCAAGAGGAGGCGCGGCACCTTCATATCGTGGGTCTCCAGCCATGAAATCGCGTCTTCTTCCCAATAGATGAGCCTCGACGCTCTCTTCCGAGCGTGCTCGCGGAGGACCCTCGGCAGCCGTCGGTCCCCGTCACTGGGACACACGGAGATGACCACATCACCGGCGACCTTCTCCAGCGCCCTGTGCGTTACGCGGACCTTCACCTCCTTGACCATACCATCATCGCAGCGCTGGTATAAAGGGCGCGTGACCACCGACCCTCCGTCCCATGCCGCGATCGTGGTGATCAAATTTGGCGGGAGCAGCCTCGCGAGCGTCGAGCATCTCGAGCGCGTCGCCGATCTCGTCGCGTCGCGCGCGAAGACGCACCGCGTCGTCGTGGTCGTCTCCGCCATGGGAAAGACGACCGATGCCCTCGTTGAGCAGGCGCGATCTCTCTGCGAGACCCCCAACCCAAGAGAGCTAGACATGCTGCTCTCCACCGGCGAACGACAGAGCATGGCCATGCTCGCGCTGGCAGTGTCTGCGCGCGATGTCGGGGCCATCAGCCTCACCGGCTCGCAGGTCGGGATCATCACGGATCACCAACACGGGCGCGCCCGCGTCGTTGAGGTGCGGCCGTTTCGAGTCGTCGACGAGCTCGACGCGGGTCACCGCGTGGTGGTGATCGGTGGATTCCAGGGGGTGTCCTACAAGCGAGAGGTGACGACCCTCGGACGGGGCGGCTCTGATACGACCGCCGTGGCGCTCGCCGCAGCGCTCGGGGCCGACTGCGAAATCTACAGCGACGTCGCCGGCGTGTTCTCCGCGGATCCACGCGTCGTCGCCACCGCCACCCCCCTCCCGGAGCTCGACTACGGGACCATGGGTGCGTTGTCGCGGGCCGGGGCCAAGGTGCTCCACGCGAGCGCCGTGGAGCTCGCCGCCGAGCTCGGGGTGGTCATCCACGCGCGGGCGACCCACGGCGCCGCCACCCAAACACGAATCCACGACGGGAAAGCGCCGGAGCCTCGCGCGCTCGCGGTCGCCTCGGATCGCGTCATCCTCGTACGGGCGAAGATCAGCGAGCGTGAGCGTGACACCACGCGCGGCGCCGAAGCCACCGCGAGACTCTTGAACTGCTTCGACACCTTCGATCTTCAGCATTTGCTCTGGAGCGGCGATGAACTGAGCGGCTGGATCTCTCGTACCCAGCGCGACGACGCCAGCGATGCGCTCGCTGGGCTGCGCACCAGCGCCGCGGAGCTCGGTGATCCACGCGTGGAGATTGAGGCGACGATGTGTGCGTCCATCTCGATCGTCGGACCCGGCGTGAGCGAATTGCGGGGGGTTGTGGCCGCCCTAGGAGCGGCGCTGCGGAGTCTTGAGATCCCGCTGCTGCGGCTGGAGCATGAACACTCCGTCGTCCGGGTGTTCGTCCCGGAGTCTCACCAGGATCGAGCGACACGCGAGCTGCACGCGCACCTCGTGGAATCTTCGTGAGGCGTCGTTCACTCTCGGATGACGACCGTCGTGCCAGGGCTGTCCCGACTTGAGTGGACACCGTGCCATCCCTCCGGGAGGATCGGCGTGGTCCATCCAAACAGCCAGCGCGCATCCGACGGTCCGAGGTTCACGCACCCGTGGCTGCGGACGTGCCCGAAGCTGCGGTGCCAAAACGCACCATGCAGCGCATAAGAGCCCTCGAAGTACATGACCCACGGGACATCTTGGATCGCGTAGTTGCCGTCCGTGCCGGTCGTCCCGTCCATATTTGAGGTGACCATCTTGCTGCGGATCCGCCAACGACCGGTGGGCGTGTCGAACGGCTCCTCTTCGCTCCCCTTGCGGCCCGTGGAGACCAGCGTCACATAGACAGGAACGCTGCCCTCATACGCCACGAGGATTTGATCTTTGAGGCTGACGTCGATCCAGCGATCGTAGTCCTCGAGACCCTCTGGGATCGGCTGCAAGGTCGGGATCCGAAGATGCGATTTGCGGACAAACTGTCCGTCCGTGGTCACCATATACGCCCGGCCGTTCACCACCGCCTCTTCGACGAGCTCGACAAAGGTCCGCTTCTCCAAGATCTTCCGCGAGCGAAGTTTGCCATCGTCATCCATGTCCCAGAGCTTTGTCCCGCCACGCTTCATCACAAAACCGACGGGGAACCCGTGCCCCTCCGGGAGCGCGACGCCCTGAAAGTCCTTGGCGGCGTATTTCGCCACATCGGAGCGCTCGACGTACGCGCCGCGCGCCGTGTACCAATACGACCGCGCGCCCTCATTCACAGACTCAGCCAACGAGACGAAAAAACCCTTCTCAAGCCAAGGATGCTGGCGGGCGAGCGGCAGTGGCGGGAGCTCCTCTTTCTCTTCCTCGGCTGCGAGCGATCCGCCCTCGCCCTCATCGGACACCTTCGGCGCGGGGAGCTCTGCTGCCGCCGCGTCCTTTTCGTCCGCCGCGTCCTTTTCGTCCGCCGCGTCCTTTTCGTCCGCCGCGTCTTTTTCGTCCGCCGCGTCTTTTTCGTCCGCCGCGTCCTTTTCGTCCGCCGCGTCTTTTTTGTCCGCCGCGTCTTTTTTGTCCGCCGCGTCCTTTTTGTCCGCCGCGTCCTTCTTGTCCGCCGCGTCCTTGTCTGAATCATCTACGCTCGGGAGTTTCGCCACCACCGCAGGCGCCAGCTGCTCGCTGTTCGCAGGTTGGGCTGCGTCGGCTGGCTTCGCCGCTGGCGCGGGCGCGTCCGAGCCCGCCGGCGGCGCTTTGGCATCCTGCGGTTGTGCCGGCGGCGGCGGCTCGTCCTGGCCAGGGAGCGGTTCGCCCGTGCGCTCCGACTCTCGACCCTCGCGGAGGCTCGCCGCCCGCGCGTGCTCCTGCTCGCTCGGGACCCGCCACCACATCGGCGCGTTCCACTTGCGGACGTAGGCCCAGGCGTAAGGCGACTCGGAGTCCATGCGCGGTGGCGGCGGTGGCTTGTGCATATAGGGCGGCTTCTCCTGGACTACGATGCCCTTGCTCGCGCATCCAAAGCCGCCACCCTCCAGCGCATACCACCCCTTGCGGCAGCCTTCCTTGGAGATCCTGGCGCTCGTTCGCAGCCGCTGGCCGTAGCGCAAGAATCCGAGTTTCTTCGCGTCCATCTTCGGCGCTGCGTACACGACGACGACTTCATAGCCCGCCAGTCCATGATGAGTGAGCGCGCCCTCCGTCGGCACGGGAGAATTGAAGGTCAGGCCACCGTAGCCCTCCGGCACCTCCGGTCGAGCCCAAGGCTCTTCGACCTCACCCGTGGTGCCCGTGGTCTCCTCCGCTCCGTCGCTCGACGACGCCTCCGACGCCCCGGTGGTCGAAGCATCCCCCCCGGATGATTCCGAACCCTGTGGCCCGACCCCGGTCGTCTCCGCCGCAGGGTTCGACGCCGCTCCCAGCGCCTCTCCAGCCGACGGCGACGCTTGGGTGGAGGGGGCCTCATCCGCCCCGTCGGGAGACGACGGGCATCCAGTCAGCCACACAAAGGTGCCGAGGAACAAGAAGAGGCGTGGAGGTGAAATCTGCATTGGGGGACGCACAGCGTGAACGCGCCACGAACATAGATGATTCCGGACAAAAGCGCACATCGCCGGCAAATTCGGCGGCGAGGACGTTCCGCGCAGGTTTGACGCGCAGGCGTGGCCCCGCGCGTCGTCGTGCAAGAGGAGCTCAACCCTCAGGCGGTCGCCAATTCAACGCGCGAAGGCTCGCGAACCAATTGGGGATGGTGGCGGCGACGCCGGCCTCCTCGAGTCGCTCCCGCCCGCGCTGCATCTCGTCGACGCGCGCGCCTTGATCATCGAGGACGACGAAAAGCGGATACCGATTGAGCACACGATCCCACTGCGCGCGCAGCCCGTTAAACTCGTCCATCCGCACCGCCTTTTGCCACTCCTCTTCTTGGAGCTCGATGATCCTCACATCATCAACCGTCCCCTGTGGGTGCAAATTGCCGAGCTCGATCTCCAGGTCGCGGCACGGCTGGCACCAATCCGCAGAGAACAGCACCGCCGCTTTCTTCCCGTCGCGCGCCGTCGCAGCACGCATGCGCTCGAAGCTCTTCGCGAGGGGTTCCTTTGCAGGCCGTAGCCGACGGACGTCGTAGCCGACCATCGAGATATCCTCGCGCGCGCCCTGGGTCGGCTCCTGTTCGACGGCCCCAGCGCCTCCAGATCCAGCAGAGCCGGGAGATCGCCCGCACCCCGCGACCAAAATTCCAAGAGCCATCATTCCAAGGCACCGCGAACACTTAATCATCGTCATCGTCATCCTCCTCGGAACGCTCCCCAGCCAGGTCCTCTGCCATCATCGTTCGCACCGTCTGAGCGTCGTCGCCGCGACCCAGAAGGCAGTATAGCTTTGTCAGCGTCGCTTCGGGCGTCATGTCACCGCCGCTCACGACGCCGATGTCGCGGAGCCTCGCCCCCGTCCCGTACCTACCCTGCCGCACGCGACCTCGATGACACTGCGACGTGTTCACGACCACGATGCCGGCCTCGATAGCTCGCTCCAAGGCGCGCATGAACGAGGCATCATCGGAGGGAACGTTCCCCGATCCATAGCTCTCCAATACCAGGCCGCGCACCGGCGCTTGCGTCAAGAGTTCGAGCGCCTGACCACGCAGCCCCGGATACACGCGCGCAGCGACCACGGCCGGATCTGAATTCAGCGTCCAAAAGACGGGGCCTGCGGCGCTCGAGCTCCGGATAAGCTGTCTTCGGTAGTTGATCTTCACGCCGGCGCGGGCGAGCGCGGGGAAATTTCCGCTTGAGAACGCCACGAACGATTCATTGTGAAACTTCTGCGCTCGGTTCCCTCGAAACAACGCGTCCGCAAAATACAGGCCGACCTCGTTCGCGCGGCCTTCCCCCGCCATCATGAGGCTCGTGACCAAGTGCTGCCGTCCGTCGGAGCGGGGATCGGCGAGGCTGAGCTGCGCGCCAGTAAAAATGATCGGCTTGCCAGGATCTTGAATCAGAAAACTAAGTGCGGAGGCCGAGTACGCCATGGTGTCCGTGCCATGAATGACCACAAATCCGTCGTATGCCTCATAGCGCGCCTCGATCTCCGCTGCGATTCTCACCCAATCGGTGGGGCGCGACTGCGCGGAATCCAAGAGAGGTGTCATCGACACAAGATCGTAGGAGGGCACGCTCGGATGCGACAGCTCAGGTGCGCGTCGCAACGCCTCCTCGAATGTCTCAAGGTCGGGAATCCAAGATCCCCGTTGATCGCGGCGCATCCCGATCGTGCCGCCCACGTACAGCAAGCACACTCGCGATCTCTTGGTCTCGCTCTCGAGCATGCGGCAACGCTACGAGGACACCGCGCCCTTGTCTCCATGCCACCCCAAATTCGCCCAGAAGCGCTCACAACCGGCCGAACAGGACCACTTCTTCGCCGCCGGTCGAACGCCCTCAGGGGTCAAGGATGACACGAAACCTCAGTTCGCCGTGTATCGGGTACCCCGAGCCTGCCCGAGATAATCCAGCTCGCCACGCTCGATCAGGCGATTCAACGCACGCCGAATTTGCAGCGGCGTGCCCCCGAGGGACTCTCGAACTTCAGTCGCCGTGCACGGAGCCGAACACCCTTGAACAAACCCCAAAACTTTCCCGTCAAAATCACGGCGGTCCGCGGCGGTGCGAGTACTCACCGTCCCGAACCCTCCTGCAGTCTTTGGCGCCCCCCCACGAGGCCCGCCCGCGTGCGCCAACAAGTCTTCCACCGAGGTTTTATTCGCCATATCTCTGCATCGTGACTTCGCCAGAGTTGCGAGTTGAACCAGAGTCATGTCGGAGTGAGCGAGCAACGTGTCTAGAAATAGCTCTTTCTCTCGGCTAGCCAACACGCGTTCAAAGCTCTGCTCAAGTTTCGTAGTCGATTGCATCGCGATGGAAAGGTACGGCTCTTGAACATTGTTTGTCAAGCTGTCAACGCGGAGCGGGGAGCCTCCCAGTCGCTCCGGTGCTGTCTGAAAATTGTGTCAGCAACGTCGATGATGGGAAACCACCTGTGTCACTTCCTGCTCCGACTCAGCCTGGGTCGACAGAGCGGTTCATATCGGTCGATTCAAAAATAGTATCCGCTTGTGAAGTCACAAATCTATCGAATAGGTTCCCCATATTATCTCGATAACGGCGCGCGAACTCCACATAGCAGCTCCGCACACGCTCTACCTTCCCATCCGAAAATTTCAAGTCGACCAACTCGGCGACCGTCGACGACTGTTCGAGAAGTCGCTCCTTCGATCCTTGAATCGGCTGCGTACCGCCGTTGAGTTCGAAGCCACTCGCGAGGAGGTGATCGTTGACCTCCTCGAGCGACTCAAACCCCGAGAGCTGTTGGAATCCGATCGTGAAGTGGTTTACCCGCAACCCGTACGCGCCCACCCACGCGCCGTATTCAGACTCCGCGCGCAACGTCGCGTACTCCGTGGATGAGAGCGTCCGCCATGGGCACTCCGGATTCCAGAGCAGGTCTGGCGCGTCGTGCTCTTGCCGGCTGTCGCATCGAGAGACGAGCTCCCGAAACTCCCGAGTGAACGCGCTGAGGACCAATTCAGAGATGAAAATCCGTGGTAGCGGCGCGGATCGGTGGCTGTAGCTCACCGCGCGGAGTCTTTTCTCTCCGAATTCGTAGCTCCCAGTCTGCTGGTATCCCGCCGCCTCAAGTCTCGGTGCCAAGCGCCTCATTCCAAGACGAGGAGTCGCGAACGTCCGGACCGCGATGTGGTCCATGCCCAGGATTCCGCCACTCGGTCGCAAGAGCGCCCTCGCGCGCTCCGCGTGCGGAGCGATCTCCACGTACGCGTCCCACCATGGTTCAAACCATCCCCTCACGGTTCGTTCCTCGTCCATTCCGTCGGCATTCGCACAAACACCGGCCACACGCAAGCGTCCGCCTGCCGCGCCGCCGCAGATGTTTCGACGCCTTCCCACCGCGAATGCGATAGGCTCCCCCTGCGATAGGCTCCCTACCTTAGGTTCTCCCGGAGTTTCTTCGGACCGGTTTCCCGGCTTGTTCGAGCGAGTTTCGCAACTTCTACCCCGACCATGTCCACGCGCGAAACCCTACACGGCCCCTCGACGGGACTCGGCGCGATCATGGAACGCTGGATGCCCCCTGGCGACCGGGTCCGGCTTGGCTTGGCGCTTGTCATCGTCGCCCTCGCCGTCGGATTCTCGATTTTCGGGGCGCAACGAACCCCCGCGGCAGAGGTGCTCACCGCGACCGCGGCCCTCGCCCTGCTGTCTGGCCGCTATTGGCGCCTCACGGGGTGGTCTCGCGGGGCCCGAGACGCCTGGCAGCATCTTTCGATGCTGGGATTTATCGGCGCGATCGGCGTCATGATCCCGTCCCTCAATACCGCGGTCCTCCCGTGGGTTTTCGCGATCTTGTTCGGAGCAACCTTCAAGCTCCCGCCGCTGTTCGCGCTCGTCTTCGCGGTGCCGGCGGCGGCCGTGGCCTCTCTCCTCTTGTTGATGCCAAACGACCTCACCACCCCGTGCGTGTTGACGACGTGGAGCCCCTCCTCCCCCGCGATTGTCGTCGGCTCTCACGTCTGCGCCGCGCTCACTTCCGCGTGGGTCGGCGCCGTCAATATCCGCCGCACTCGCTCTCAAGAAGCTGCGCTCGAACGCAGCGAGGCGCGGTTTCGAAAGCTCATTGATCGACTGGCGGTGGGAATGTTCATCATCCGCGATGATGTGCTCGTCGATCTCAACGCCATGGCGCTCCGCTTGCTTGGCGCTGAATCCGTCGGCCAAGTCATTGGGAAGACGACGGAGGAGCTCTTTGATGAGCGCGAGTCGGAGGTTTCCACGACATCTTCAATCACCTTGAAAGGGATTGACCACAAAGAAACCAGGATCCAAACGCTGGATGACGTCGAGCGCATCGTCGAATTTTCCAGCATGGTCGTCAACTGGAGAAATGAACCCGCCACCCTCCTCGCGGCATTTGATCTCACCGAGAGGAACTGGGCACATCGGGAGCGGGACCGCTTGCAGGCGCAAATTCGGCACGCGCAAAAGCTAGAGACGATCGGCCTGCTCGCCGGCGGCATCGCCCACGACTTCAACAACATCCTGCAAGCGATCCTAGCCAACACCGAGCTGTTGCTGAGTCACGGCTCGGTGGAGAAACGAATCGAGGATCGCCTGCACAAGGTAGCGATCGCCTCTCAGCGCGGCGCCAGCCTCGTGGCGAAGATGCTCGCCTATGCCGGGCGCGGTCAAAATGAACTCACGAGCGTCAACCTCTCTGAGCTGGCCAACGACGTCATCGACCTCGCCAGCCCGGCCATCCCGAAACGTGTACGGGTTCAGCGACGACTGCAAGACGACCTCCCCTCGGTCGCAGGCGACGAGGGACAAATTCAACAGGTCATCATGAACCTCCTCACGAACGCCTCGGACGCCATGAGCGACCGCGGAGGGGATCTCGTCGTCCGCACCGGGGTCGTTCGAGCAGACGCGGAGATGCTCGCGCGGGCCTACCTCGGGGAAGCCCGGGCGCCAGGGCTCTACGTCTTCGTCGAGGTGGCCGATTCCGGTGTGGGAATCGATCCCGCTGAACTCAGCCGCATCTTCGATCCCTTCTTCACCACCAAGGAGCGCGGGCGCGGACTCGGTCTCGCGTCAAGCATCGGGATCGTCAGCTCCCACCACGGCGCCATGGAGGTCAACTCAATCCCCGATGAAGGCACTCGCTTTCGCTGCCTCCTCCCCCCGGAGGATGTGCCGAGACGCCGAGAGCGCGTGCGCTCCGACGTCTCCGGCGCTCGCCCCGTCGGGCGGACGATCCTCATCGCCGACGACGAGAAGGAGGTGCTCGAAACCACCGGCGCCGCGCTGCGCGCCGCGGGCTACGAGATCGTCTCCGCGAAGAATGGCGCGGAGGCCCTCGAACACTTTGTGGAGGATCCAAAGCACTACTCGGCCGTCGTCCTCGACCTGGCCATGCCCGTCATGGACGGCGCGCAAACGCTGAGGAAAATGAGGGCCGTCGACCCCGACGTCTACGTCGTCTTGAGCACGGGGTACACCCACGAATACGAAGAGCAAGACCTGGACTCCCTCGGATTCTCCCACATCCTCCGCAAACCCTACCCGATCAAAGACCTCCTCCAGGTGCTCAAGCGAAAGCCCGATCCGGAGCGATGAGCGAGCCGTACGACGCAATCTTCTACGACGCCACCCACCGCGGCAGCGCCGGCGATGTCGAATTCTACGCCGCCCTCTGCGACGGCGCCCAGAGCGTCCTTGAGCTCGGGTGTGGCAGCGGTAGAGTCCTCTCGGCGGTCGTGCCATCGGGCGCGACCGGTGTCGGCGTGGACCTGCACGAGGGACTGTTGGCGCTGGCCCGCGCCCGCACCCCGACCTTGGGTACAGACGCCGCGCCAGCGCTCTCCTACCGGCGCGGGGACATGCGCACCCTCGCGCTCGGTCGCCGATTTGATCGGGTTTTGATCCCCTACAGCGGCCTGTTTTGTCTCGCGGACGCCGCGGAGCTTCTCGCCTGTCTTGACACGGCCGCGGCCCACCTCGCCCCAGGAGGTCTCCTCGCCCTCGACGCCTACGCTGCGGACGGGTTTCACCATCTCGCCTCCCAAGAGGACATGGGCAAACTCGACGAGTGGGCTGAACTCGACGCGGTCGAGATCGACGGCGCCGCCTTTACGGTGCACGAGCGGAGTCGGTGGGACCGGGAAGCGCAGACAATCGAGGCCCATTACCGGTACGTGGGTCCGGGTGGGCGCGTCTACGAGGCCGCTCTCCCGCAGCGCTATGTGCTGGCGGAAGAGCTCATGCTCGCCAGCATGCGCGCCGGACTCGAGCCCAGCGCCTTGTGGGGAGGATTCGATCAGCGCCCCTTCGATCCAGAAGCCAGTGAACACATGGTGTTCGTCGCGACGCACGCCTCACCCGCGGGAGGCTAGTCGACGGGGAGGACAATGGGTGTGTCCGGCCCCACCGGCAATCCCAACGCGTACCAGATCCCGAGCATGACGGTCCAACCAATCAAGAGGACAAACGCGTACGGCACCAAGTAGGAGAGGACCGTACCCACCTTCGCCCGCGATTTGTCGTGCTGCGCGATCCATCCGAGCAGCAGCGGGAAGTAGGGGTACAGCGGGCTCACACAATTCGTGACCGAATCTCCGAGGCGATACAGCAATTGGGTGAAGCCGGGGTGGTAGCCGAGCGAGATGAACATGGGCGCGAAGATGGGCGCGAAGATGGCCCACTTCGCGGACGCGCTCCCCATGAAGATATTCGCCACCGCGACGATCACAATGAACGCCAAAAAGAACGCCAGCGGGAACGACTCAAAGCCGATGCTCTTGAGCCCCCTCGCCCCCTCCACGGCGATCAGGCGATCGATGCGGGTGAACTGGAAAATCTCTGTAAACTGCGCGATCGCGAGCACCAGGACGATGTATGGGCCCATGCGCTTCATGGCGTCGGCCATGAACTCCAGCACATCATCGGCCTTCTTCACCGTACCCACGGCGCGCCCATACACGACCCCGCCGAGGACAAAGAGCGAGAACAAGATCGGGACCAAGCCGCGGAAGAACGGCGACCTCCAGAACAGCGCCGGGTCAGGATCGGGGTGTCGAAGCGGCCCTCCGGGCACCAGCAAGGTGAGCAGCCAAATCCCGGCACCGAGCAAGATCGCGACCGTCGCCTTTCGCACCGCGCCGCGCTCGCGCTCACCGAGCGCCTCCAGCGATTCCCCTGAGGACTCGACCTGAGGGAGGCGCGGCTCCACAAACCACTTGGTGGCGAGGGTCCCCAAGGTCGCCAAGAAGAACACCGAGACCACCATGAAGTACCAGTTCGCGAGCACGTTGACCTCTGGGTCACCCCCGGTGGCCGCGTTCGTCAACGACATGGCGAGCACGTCGGTCCCCGCGGGGAGCAGGTTCGCGGTGAAGCCCGCGGTGGCGCCGACATAGCCGATCAACAACCCGGTGATCGGGTTGCGCCCAAGCTGCTTGTAGATCGCCGCGGCGAGCGGTGGGATCACCACCACGCCGGCGTCCGAGCCGATATTCCCGCACGCCCCCAAGATGAACAGCACGGGCGCGATGAAGCGCGCCGGCACCGAGAGCGCGACCCCCCGCATGACCGCCTCGATGAGCCCCGCCCCCTCGGCCACCGCGACGCCCATGAGCATCACCAACACCAGCCCGAGCGGTTCGAAGTGTCCGAAGTTCTCGACCATGTGAAGGACGAACCATCGCAAGCCCTCCGCCGAAAACGCGGAGACGATGGGCCGCGCGACCCCCTCCTTGTCTGCGACCTCCACGCCCATCGACGCCAACAACGCGGAGATCCCCCCCACGATCACGATGAGCCAGATAAACAGCCAGAAAGGATGTGGCAGGAGATTTCCCCCGCGCTCGACGAGGTCGAGCATCCGGCCAACGAGCGAGGGCTTGTTCGGTTGTTCGTCGGTCACGAAGAGAGAGGACCATAGGACGATGTCTTCGTAAAGCGAGCCCTCTAAGATTGACAGGAGCGACCGGCGCGGCTTTGATCCCCTCGTCATGAGGTTCGCCATCGCCTGCAGCTTCTGGGCCTCCACGTCGCTCGTGGCGGGATGCCACTGCGCATCCAAGCCCCCCGCGAACGCGAGCGGACCTCGCTGCGCGACCCTCGGCGCGCCAGCTCAACAGGCGACCTTGGACGACCCATCGATCGATGAGGCCTCGGGGCTCGTCGTCAGCCAGACGCACCCGGGGATCGGGTGGACCCACAACGATTCCGGTGACGGTCCTCGTCTGTTCGCGATTGAGCTCGCCACAGGCGTGACCGTCGCCGACTATGCGCTCGCGGGGATCGAAGCGATCGACTGGGAAGACATCAGCCTCTCACCGGGTCGCGGCGAGCAGCCCTCCATGCTCTACATCGCGGACACCGGCGACAACCTACGACGCCGCGACCAGGTCGAGGTGCACCGGTTCGAAGAGCCGCGAGCGCTCGTCGCCAACGGCCTGATCCACGACGTCCAGACGATGCGGATTCGATATCCCGAGGGGTCGCGCGACGTCGAGTGTCTCTCTGTGCTCCCAGATGGCGGCCTGGTGCTGCTCACCAAGACCTTGGCCTTCAGCACCAGCGTCTACCATGTCGAGTCGTGGCAGCGAGACACCACCGCCGCCGCGCGACTCGCCGGCGCCATCCCTTTGAGGCTCTCGGGCAGCGCGCGAGCTGATCGTGTCACGGGATGTGATCTCTCGGAAGAGCACGGGCTCTTCGTCGTGCGCACCTACAAACACGCGCTCGTGTTCGAAGGCGTCCGCCCAATGACCGTCGAATCGCTCCTCCGCGAGCCGCCCTGCGTCGCGAAACTCCCTCGCCAAGAACAAGGCGAGTCCATCGCCCTCTCGCGTGAGACTCCGCCCCAGCTGTTCTTGATCAGCGAGTATGTGGGAGAACCGATCTGGAAAATTCCCATGACCACGCGCCCCGCGACGGGTCCACAGACCCCCGCGTCGATCACTCCTCCCACGCCCGAGTGAACCCCGCGGTGGCGCCTGCCCCACCGCCACCCTCCCCAGTGGACCCACCCGCGCGTCGTACCGCCGAGCTGCGAACCTGCGGACGCGGCCTCCTCCCGCCAACCGAGCGCTTCCCTTCTACGTTGATTCGTGATCTAGTGGCATGGATGGCGACGCGGCTGCGATATTGCTTGGCGCTGATGACGGTCGCCTGCGCGGGCTGCAGCACCGCGCTGTACGCAGACATGACCCAAGAGGTGGCGCCGTGCGAGGATCCGAGCGGCTTTTCGATCTCCGATGTCCACGCGCCTCACGAGGGGCCCTCGTGGTGGACCGCCACCTGCGCGGAGGAGATCTACTTTTGCAGCGTGCTGCACGAGCGCCCCATATGTTCCAGCCTGCCCGAGGGGGCCGACCTCGGCACGAGGGCTCCTCCCCTCGCCCCCGCAGCGGAATAGACCCCGCTCGCGGAGGCCGCGGCCTCGGTGGCTCCGCCCACGACCTCGGTGGCTCAGGCCACTGCCTCGGCGACGGAGGCCACGACCTCGGCGACGGAGGGTCTCGTGACGGTGCTCGTCATCCGCTCGCTCGACGAAGGCACGCGCGAGGTTGCCGCGATTTGGGTGCGTCATGAGCATCTCGCGGTGGTCGAATTGTCTGCCCCATCGTAGGCTGTCCGCCAACGCGCAGCTCGAACCAACACGGAGGCGATCAACCTCGCACCACCCCGCTCGGCCCGTTCATGTCCCACCCCCAACTTCGCGATATTCCCCGACTCCCCGTCACCAGCGGGCTCGTCTTGATCTCCTGCGTCACGATGGTGATGGACGCGCTGGGGTACGAGCTTAGCCGCGTCGACATGTCCGCGCTGGCGTTCTACGGGGAAGCGTGGAGGATCTGGACGACGGTGCTCGTTCACGGAGATTTCCTCCACCTGCTGTTCAACTGTTTTTGGATTTGGCGCCTCGGGGGTTATCTCGAGCTCAAGGTCGGGCATCTGGCCGTGCTCTCGACCTTCGCCGGTCCTGCGGCGGCGGCCTCGTTGCTCGAATATGCCATCCAAGGGCCCGCCATCGGTCTGTCGGGCATGGTCTACGCGCTCGCGGCCGGTCTTTGGTACGCCGGGCGTCGCCGGGTGATCTTCAGGGACGCCATCGACGACGGGACGCTGCGTTTCCTCGTCGGATGGGCGATCTTGTGCGTGGGACTCACCATGCTCGACCTGTGGCAGGTCGCGAACTTCGCCCACCTCGGAGGGGCGGCCCTCGGGCTATTGGGCGCGGCCACCCTCGTGTCACACGGGGCGCAACGCCTCCTCTCTGCCGGTCTGTTGGTCCTGATCACCGCGAGCATCGCGCTCGCCGCATCTCCCATCGTCCGCCCCCGCGTCGCGGCGCTCGACCGCGGCGCCGACGAAATCTGCTACCGAGGCTACCGCGCCCTCGTCGAGCGCGACTACGACCGCGGGCTCCGCCTGCTCGAGAACGCCGCCCTGTACCCTGAGGTCTCCAAGCGATGCCTGCACAATCTTGAGGTCGCTCAGCTCCGCACGCAAAAGTAGTTTCACCTCATTGGCGAACTCCCAGAACGCCGCCGACGCCGCCGACGCCGCCGACACCGCCGACCGGGTCGGGAAACCGCGCTTCGCGTGCTCTCTCGATCACCCACACCACTTGACACTCAAGAGCCTCACCAAGTATACGCACCTTGTGTTCGGTCCATGCCGTCTCGGCGGCATGGTGAAAAAGGGAATCCGGTGAGAGGCCGGAACTGCCCCCGCAGCGGTGAGTATCGACGACGGCCCAATCACGCACTGGCGCAAGCTGGGAAGCAGGGTCCAAGGGAGACATACGAGTCCGAAGACCTGCCGAACATCTCTGTCGCCATCCGGCACAGAGTTTCTCCAACCGCCTCGTGGGGAGGCATCAGGGAGACAGGACCAACACCCCCCCCTCCGCCATACCCGTCAAGGATCGCTCTAGCAACCACGCTGAAGCTGTATGCCTGAGGGGTCATCCGGTCACTGTTTCTTCGCACTCGAAATGATGAAGCACAGCACCAACACTCTCTCTCTCTCTCTTTTTCTCGCGCTCGCCTTCACGGCCTCGGTCGTCGGATGCGAAAGCGATGATCCCGGCGACGACCCGTCTGCGCTCGATATCGCGGGGACCTACGATGACGCGTATGGCCAGACCCATGTCATCGGTGAGGCGACCTGGACGGTGTCCGCCATGGACTACTCTTCGAGCTTTGAGTACGTGACGGTGGACGAAGACAGCTCGTTCATCATCGCCCAAAACAGCGCCGAGAACGACTACTCAGGCGGGCTCTTTAGCCGGATGGACTGGGTGTTCGACGCCGAGGGTTCGCTGCATTTTTGCCAGTGCATCTACGACGCCCTCACCCCAGAAGATGCGCTCGCATGTGAGTCCGATCGTGACGACCTCAACATGGGATGCGCGGGATTCGCCTGGAGCCTCTTGACCCCCCAATAGCGCGACCTCACGAACGGGAACTCCGTCGGTTCGCGAGGCTCTCCCGCCCACCCGCGGCGCTCCTCGACTTGTAATCTCCGCCCTCGGTCGCTAGCGTGGTCTCGTGAACTTCGACGTCCGGGACCTACGCGAGCGCGACCTTGTGCAGGCGCTCCCCATCGCGAATCGGGTCGGTGGAGACGATTACTACACCGAAGAGCTCCTCGCGACCTATCGCCGCCGCTGCGCGCGCGACGGGATCTCGTGCGCGCTCGCGGCGTGGAGTGACGACCGACGACTCCTAGGCTTTCGCCTCACCCTCCCCCCGGGCAACTGGGAACGCGGCCGCGGCCACGGTCACTCCTCGGCCGCGTGGCCCGCAGACATCTCACGCCTCGGCTATTTCCAGTCGTGCTTTGTGGACGCGGACCACACCGGGCGAGGGATCGGCCGCGCCCTCTCCACCGAGGCCATCCGTCGCCTCCGGCAGCTCGGCGCCTTGGGCGCGGTCGCACACTCCTGGAAAGAGTCGCCACACGACAGCTCTCGACGTGCCCTCACGGGACTCGGCTTTACGGTCGTCGCCGAGCACGAGAACTATTGGTCGCAGATCCCCTACCGCTGTCACCGCTGCGGTGTCCCCTGCCGCTGCACCGCGCTCGAGATGGTGCTCGACCTCACCGCGACATCGCCATGACCTACTCCATCTGGCATCAGCGGCGCTGCCAAGACCGACGACTCGACGTCGCGATCATCGGTGGAGGAATCTCAGGCCTGTCCGCCGCGTACTGGCTCCAAAAGCGCGCGCCGAGCAAACGCATCGCGGGGTTCGAACGCGGCGAGATCGGGAGCGGCGCATCCGGAAGGAACGCGGGCTTCATGACCTGCGGATCCATCGCCCACTTCGACCGACAGCGCACGAACCTTGGCCTCGAGACCGCGCTCGAGCTGTGGTCGATGACCACAGAAAATCATCACCTCCTCGCCGCCGAGGGCCTGCTTAATTCGGCGTGTGACTACGCGAAGACCGGCGCTTTCTCGCTCACGCGCGCGCCGGAGCGAGTCGAGTCGCTCCGCGAGGCAGCCGACCTGCTGCGCACGCACGGCGCCAAGGTGCGCCACGTCTCGGCCGGCGACGCTCCGCTGCCCGACTTCGCCGGGGGCTATTGGTATGAGGGGGATGCCCAGCTTGATCCCATCCGCCTGCTCGAGGTCCTGCGCGAGGCCTCCAACGTCTCATGGCACCAAGGGACGAACGTCCGGGCGATCCGGCCGACCGAGGATGGCGTCGCGGTGGAGACCGATGGGGGCACCTACGAAGCGACGACCGTCATCGTCGCGACCAACGCCTACGCGCCGGAGTGGCTCCCTGAACTCGGCCCGTGGGTGCGGCCCGTCCGCGCGCAGGCGCTGGTGACCGCTCCCGCCTCACGTCCCCTCCGAGCGCCCGTGTACGCGCTCGACGACTGGGCATACCTTCGACAAGACGTCCAGGGTCGGATCATCCTCGGGGGCTTCCGGCCGCTCGCCGCCGACGAGGAGGTTGGCACCGAAGACCTCCTGCACCCGCGGGTTCATGCCGCGCTCGACGCCTTCTTGGCGCGCCACTGCGGCGACTTGTTCGACGAGGCTCCGCGGGTGCTCCGGCGGTGGAGCGGCGCGTTGGGCTACGCGCCCGACGCCTTGCCGATCGTGGGCGAGCTCCCCGACCACCCCGGCTGCTTCTTCATCGGCGCTCACTCGGGTCATGGGATGGGTTGGGCGTTCGTGGCCGCCGAGCGCCTCGTAGCGCTGATGCTGCACGGCGCGCGCCCAGGCCCGCTCGACGCCCGTCGCCTTCCCGGGCGCGTGCGCAGCCCCACACCCCGCTGACATCGCGAGCGCTGGGGTGTTCAACGCCCCCACCTCCGCGCGCACCAGTTCATGCGGGAGGGACGAAAAAGATAGACTATGCCGAGGGAGCAGTTATGCTCGTCGACCCTTGCCAGGAGCGATCGCAGCGGGAAATGACGGGACGTGCAACGCGGGCATCGCCACGCTGCGCGCAGGTGGGAACGCCATCGACGCAGCCATCGCGGCCGTGTTCGCATCCTACGTGTGCGAGCCCTTGCTCTCCAGCGCAGGCGGCGGCGGACTGATGCTCCTCAAGCCCGTGGGCGAGGCCCCTTCCTTCGTCGATTTTTTTCCGCGTGCCCCGCTACATCTGGGCTCGCCCGTGACCGGTACCCCGCGCGATTTCCATGCCGTCGATATCGACTTTGGAGAGACCACGCAGCGCTTTTATATCGGCAAGGCCTCCGTCGCCGCCCCGACCACCTTTGAGGTGTTGGCCTCTGCGCACCAGCGCTGGGGCAGACTCCCGCTGCCCGCTGTGCTCGCGCCGGCGATCCGCCTCGCCGAGCAGGGTCATCCGATCGGGGCGAGCGGCGCGGAGGTCTTTCGGCTGTTGTGGCCCATCGTGAGTCTCCATTCCGACACGATAGAGACGCTCACGAACGGCGCACCTCCGACCCCCGACGAGGTGCTCCGAAATCCGAACTTCGCCCAGCTGCTCCGCGAATTCGCCGACAGCGGACGGCCGCCCCCGCGGATCAAGGCGTCCATCTTGCGGGAATTTGGCCACGCAGCCGGCGGAGTCTTGAGCGCCGACGACTTCAAGATGCCCCGGCTTGAGGCGGAGCCGCCCCGGGAAGTCCGTCACGGCGAATGGCAGATTTGGACGGCCCCAAAACCCGGAGGTCACGCGCTGGCCGACATCCTCAGCGCGTGCCGTGCCGCGCCAGAAGACGAGCCCACGTTCGCGGCTGCGCTGGCCGGCGCCGTCGCCAGCGCCGATCCGTCGCTCCGCGAGTTCCCGGAGACACGGGGCTCGACTACCCAGATAAGCGTCACCGATAACGAGGGATTCGCGGTGTCCGTGACGACGAGCAACGGCGAAGGATGCGGCTACGTGTTGGGCGACACCGGCATCTTCATGAACAACTTCCTCGGTGAGGAAGACCTCAACCCCGGCGGGTTCTTTAAGCAAGGCGGCGGCGCCCAGCTCCCGACCATGATGGCACCCACCATCGCCCGCGCTCCCGATTCTTCACTCGTCGTTCTCGGCAGCGGAGGGGCCAACCGGATCCGCTCGGCGGTGTCCGCGACGCTGCTTCGAATGATCCACGGCGCCCCGCTCGCGGACGCGATCATGGCGCCGCGAGTTCACGCAGAAGGCGACACCGTCTGGCTCGAACGGTCCCACTGGGAATCGACGAAGCGAGTCGAGGCCGCCTTGCGCGCGACCTACGGCGCGTTGATCGGATTTGATCGCCGCGCGTTTTTCTTCGGCGGTGTGCACGGCGTCGTCCGGAGCCCGTCGGGCGCCGTTTCGGGTGCGGGTGATCCTAGGCGCTCCGGCGTATTCGAGCGTCAATGAGCTCACCGCGCTGCCCGACCGCCGCGCTCGCGTCCAAATCAACTTGACGCGGAGCGCCGCTACCGACCGATGCCGCAAAAGGCACCATGGACCCGTAGCCCACGCGCTCCCCCCCATGCATGTCCACCGCTGTCTCGTCTTGAGACAGTCGATGTCGAAACTCACCGCGCTGCCGGCGATCGCTGCACACAGCCGACCGGTCCGTACAAACGCGGCGACTCCCCACTTAGGAGAGAAATGCCCTCAGACCCCATCGTGGCCCCTCCATAGCGAACCTAAGAGCCTCGTGCGCGCGCTCGCCAACGCTTGGGCGAGGTCGAAATCGTGATGCGGCGCGGCAGCGGAGTCCGGCTGGTCCTCCCCGCTGCACGACTCATTTTGATTCAGTCCATATTGCGACAGGCATCAAAATTGCCAATCAACTTTGGACCGTGACGAAAAAAGTGCGGAACAATGGAACCATAATACTTTCGTCGTAGGTTCTAAATGTTGGGGTTGATACGAAACAATCGGGAACCGATGAAGGGTGGTTTGTGCGCAGCAGATGGCCGCGGCACTCCGGCAGAGATCGGGATTCTCGTGGTAGATACGCTCGGCCACATTCGATACGCCTCGACCGCCGTCAACGACCTGTGCTTCGACACGCTCACGGTGGGGACGCCGTTTCGGGCGCTCCCCAATGCGGCGCCTGAGATCGACTCTGGCACGGTCGACGCGTCCCCCGCAGTCTGCGAGATACAAGCCCCCGAGGGCGGCGGGTCTCGCCAGGTTGTCTTTCATTCCATACCGCTAGAAGATTCCAGCCTCGACCTCATCCTGGTATATGAATTCGATTCGGATCCGCAGCTGGCTGCCGACGTTCGGTCCCTCGTTTCCTTCATGAGCGACCCCGCGAGTGAAGATGCTTGCATGCTCGTTCACCTCGCTGACGGCGTCGTCGTACAAGCGACAAACGCCGCGCTCAACGTATTTGCGAGGCACCGAAACGCGATCCTCGGCGCGAGCTACTGCGACCTGGTCGCCGAGCGAAGCGACTGCGACACTCTGAAGAGCGCCTTTGGTGTCACGCGCCGGCAAACAAACACGATATTGTTGCCGGACGGGCGCTGTTTTGTCTCGAGAGTCGACCTCCAGAAGATCTCTGTCGGGGGGATCTCAGTGTATCTGCGGACGTTCCATGACACCTCGCCCCGCGCCAACGCCAACTCCAACACATCGCCGGCAGAGGATCTGACGATGCAACGATTCGCAGGGGGCATCGCCCACGAGCTCAACAATGTGCTCACGGTGCTCGTCGCCTCCTTCGAAGAGCTGCGCGAATACGCGGATGACCCGCACACGGTTCACGAAATCGCCGACGAAATCGAAACGGCCACTGCGCGCGCCAAGAGCATGTCGCACCGCCTGCTCTCCCTCTCCGGCAGAGACTCAAGCCGAACCGAGACCATCCAAATCTCTGAGCGAATCGATCGCTGCGTCAAAGACCTCCGCCACTCCATCTCCTCAAAGCACTCCATGTCCGCTGTGCTCGACACCGCGAACGCATCCATCGAGATGGATCGCCTTCGCTTCGATCAGATCATCGAAATTCTGGTGTCCAACGCGTGCGAGGCGATGCCCGACGGGGGCGCGATCCTCGTCGATGTCTCCGTTCAAAAGCGACCGAACGAGGAGAACGACCTCGCGAAGATCAGCATCAGTGACACTGGACACGGGATCTCTCCAGACGATTTGCCACGTGTCTTCGACAAGTTCTTCACCACGCGACCGCACGGCATGAGCGCAGGGCTTGGGCTCGACACCGCCAAGGAGTTCGTCGAGTCCGTCAACGGCTCTATCGCCGTGACCAATTCCGAGTCCACCGGCACCACCATCACGTTTCAGCTCCCCTGCTCGACTGTGACGGCGGAGAACGTCCCGGAACCAGAGGAGGCCTGCGTTGAGACCAACAGGAACCATCTCGTGGTGGTGGTGGACGACGAGGACTCCGTTCGAAAATATGTCCGGCGCTGCCTTGAACGCGAGGGATACCGCGTGCTTTCGGCGCGAGACGGACAAGAAGGCTGCGATCTTGTCACGCACTACCACGAACAAAATCAACCAGTGAGCGCGATCGTGAGCGACATGCTGATGCCACGGATGGGTGGCCCGGAGATGGCCCGGAGGTTGAACGACATGTACCCAGAGATCCCGTTCCTCTTCATCTCGGGCTATACGAACGAGCGGGTGCCAGAGTCAATCTCCGCCGAGACCGCGTTTTTACACAAGCCCTTCGCCCACACCGCGCTCTCCACGACCTTAGGGCGGCTGATCACCGGCCATGACCGACTCGCCCGGTACGACCGAAGCTAGCCGGCCTCGAGTCGTCGGGCGCGCTACTCGACGTTGATCGCGATGGAGAAAGTCTCCGTCACTGGCGAGCACGAGGTCTCAATGCAAATGGCGAACTTGAGCTTGCTGTCGAGCTTCTCTTTGCCAGCCGCCTTCGCTTCGTAGGCGACCTGGAACTCGAGCCCCTTGTGCTCGTCGAAACGCTTCGCGTCCTGCAGCTTGAGCTTGGTCTTGGTGACCACGACTCCAGTGGATGGAGTCACGCTCAGCGAGGTCGGGAATTCTCGATTGAGGTGCCATTCGCCCTTGGGCGTCACCGTCACGGTGGCCGAGGCCGACTCGCCTTTTTTCGCCGCCGCCGCGCTGTAGGTGAGGGTGTAGCGATCATCTTGCTTCGATTCTGCGGCGGCGCCATGGGACACCTGAGGCGCGAGGAGCTGGGCCGCGAAGCCGAAGGACAAGGCGAGTGCACTGATGGAAACGAGCTTGGAACGCATGACAAACCTGGAGCCCCCGACCGGTGGGCGGCTGATGGACGTTAGCCTACGGCGCGGCATTCATCCGTGGCAATTCTCAAGTGAACCTGCGCCGCGACGACAAAATTGAGGCGCGCGCCCCCGTGGCCGACGGCGTCGAGGAAGCGCACACCGCGCCACACGCGTCCGAAACCTAGCCTGGCGCGATCCCGCGTCGCCGGCGAGGAGATTCGCGCCCCCTCGCCAACGCCATGTCTTCACTGGGTGAACAACAGCCAGGTGAGCTCATGGAGCCCTTCGCCCACCTGCGTCAGCTCCAGACTCGACGCGTCCGCGCTCACGACCCCGGTGGCCACCTGATGGATCGCCGCGTTGTCTTTTTCGATTTCGAAGACGTTGACCGTCTCCCCTGCGGCGAGGCCAAACCCGGAATTCACCTCGAGCCCAAAGCTCCCCTCCGTGATCTTGGCTCCGAAGGGATAGAACGTCCACGCCGCGATGATCGGCCCGGACTCCGGCACCTCCGAGAGCCACCAGCCACTTTGCGGCACCTCGGACCCGCCGACCTCGGTGGCCGGCGTCGCCACGAGCCCAAGCTGCGTCAGCGCGGGATCGAAGGTCAACGAGATCGTGCCATCAAGATCGACGGTCGTCTCTCCAGAGACGTCAGTCAAATCGACCACTGCCGCGACCTCGGGCACCACGATGGAGGGCGGAGACAAGGAGATGTCATCCTCTTCAGCCACTTGCTGCTGGAAGGCCTGCCCCGTCGGATAGCGACCTTCGGCCACGCCGCCGAGCACCTTGATATTCCATAGCCCCGCGGTCTTCACCTCAATTTCGAACACGCCGGTCTCCGGATCCACCGGGAACGGGATGCACGACATCACGAACCCATCCATGCTGATGGGTCCACAAAACTCGACTCTCGGCATCGGCAAGGCGTCTCCGTTGAGATCCGTCACGACGCCGTCAATATTTGCGATGACGGGAGCGCCGCCGTCTCCGTCTCCGTCTCCGTCTCCGTCTCCGTCTCCATCTCCCCCGTCCGCCGTCGTCTCCGCCGCATCGGATGTGCCGTCGTCGGCAGGTGAGGTGGTACATCCGACCACGAGGGGGAGCGCCATGGAGACCAATAAAAGTCGCTTCATGCGGCAGAGTCTAGCCCGCGTGCGTCGGGTCGTCCACGCGTCAAACCCCCACAAATCACGGAGAACTCACACATCGACGCGCCAGTGTCACGGCTCGCAAAATGAGCCTATGTCCTAGAAACTCAACACCAAATCGGTGCGCACACCCTGGAAATCGGGGAGCATTCGGCACGAGCCGTTCACGCACAACAGCCCGCCCACCTGACGGCCCGCGAAGACGCGAATGAAGGAGGAGGCGAGGAAGTTGATGCGCGCCTCCATCCCAGGCCACAGGTGAGGCTTGCGGTTGCAGTTGGCCTCGTCGTCACACGGCTGCTCATGCAGCTTCGGTTCGTCAAGCAGGGGCGCGAACTCACTGGAGAAGCCCCCGATAAACGCGAGCGTGAAGAATGGCGAGAGCCCGTAGCCGAACACCGCGTTTCCACGGTGAAAGGTCTTCGCGCGGCCCTTTTGGACGTGCTCGAAGCGCCAATCGACCCGCAACGACAAGGAGTGAGACATCCCCCGCGTCCGCCCCACGACCTGATTGATGTACAGCTCCGCGTGCGGGAGCTTGCGCAGGTAGGGCTTGACGCCCGGGGCTGGCGCTCGCTGATATCCCTCCCAGCGATAGCCGGCGCTGGCCTGGACCTCGCTGCCGGTCTCCGGTTCCCGCCAGCGCATGCCGACGTAGCCGTGGTGCGCCACCTCTCCCTCGTTGGGATCGAGCATCTTTTGTTCGTTGGTGGTGCCGAACACGTAGCCCAAATAGTTGGCGTACAAGGTGACCCGCGATTTTTTCAGCGTGTGATCCACCAAGATCCGCCCGCCCGCCGTGTTCCCGGCCGCGGGGATGATCTGATCCGCGCGCTCGAGCGTCGGCGCCTCCGCGTATTGAATCGTGGTCGCCGACGGCTCTTTCGCCACGATGTAGTTGTCGTAGTACTTGCCCTCAATGAGCACCGAGGTGTCGCCGAAGGTCAGCACATTCGACAAATAGGCGGCGATCCCGTTGTCCACGTAGGAGGGGTAGTTCTCCCGGTGGTGGTAGTTGCGCAGCAGCCCCGTGACCCCCGCGAAGATGTCCCAGTGCTTGGCGATCCGCTTGCGCCCGATGTCCCCGCCCACCAGGTGCAGCCCCTCGTACTGGTCGCCGAGGAGCTCTCCGAACCACATGAACACATAGTGCCCGCCCACGCGCACCTTCCCCGGGAGTTTCCCCTCGACGCGGCTCCCGGCGATGATGTCGGAGCACATGGTCCAAAGCCGATTCCCATACTTGTTGCGCGCGAGCCCCGGGGTCTGCGCGCAAAGCTCGTGCGGATAGCCGGGATCTGTGAAGAGCGTCCGCGTCGCGAAGTCGGTCTGTTGGCGATTCGCCACGCCGCCGATGGCGGACAGCGAGAACTTTTTGAGGTTCAGGTCAAGCCGGGTGCCCTTGATCGTCGCGTCGACACCGATGTCCGCGATCTTGCGGATTGACAGCGCGATCCCGCGACCATAATTCACGTTGAAGTCGCCGATGGTCGCCTTGAACTTGCGGCTGTTCACCCGCAGCTGAAATCGCTCGATGCGATAGTCGCTCCCGTAGCGGCACTGAGCGGCCTCGTTGTCAGAGACGACCCCATCATCATCAAAGTCACATAACGCTTGTGGCTTTGCGTTGAACACGTTGTGGGTGTCCACCCGCATCGACGTAGAGATCCTCCATTTCTTGAGGCGCGTGTCGGAGCCAAAGTTGATGTAGTTGACCAAGGCCATGAAACTGTCATCGTTGCTGACCGCGTTGTAGTTGTCGCCGAAGTAGTCGAAGAACGAGGTCGTGCGAACCCACGCCTGGGTGTTCTTCACCGGAGGGATCTTGGGGTTAGGCAGATGCGCGGACTTTTTCTTGTGCGAGTCGGCGGTGGACGATGCCTCGTTCGACGTCGGAGCCGTGGGCTCTTCGGCGCTCCCATCTTCGAGCTCCTCCGCCATCACGTTCGGCATCTTCGAGTGCTCTGCGTCATCCAACGTGGTCGGGTCGAGCGCCGCCTCTTGTGCTGGCGCCGCCTCGTCCGCTGCCGCGACCTCTTGTGCTGGCGCCGCCTCGTCCGCCGCCGCCTCTTGTGCTGGCGCCGCCTCGTCCGCCGCCGCCTCGTCCGCTGCCGCCGCCTCGTCCGCTGCCGCCGCCTCGTCCGCTGCCGCCTCGTCCGCTGCCGCCTCGTCCGCTGCCGCGACCTCTTGTGCCGGCTCGAGGCCCATCGCGCCGAAGGCGATGGCGGGATTCATCGCGCACGCCACGGCGAGCGCGACCCCTAGGCGCGCGGACAACATCATCGGCCGCGTCGCGGACGCACTTTTAATGAGAGAGCGCGAGGCCCCTGCCATGATGCGACCCCGCACGTTCGCTCTCTACTCTGCAGCCGCTGGCAATCGTTGATCGAGGAACTGCTCAAGCTCGATGACGTCACCTTTCACGTAGCCCTGGTGCGTCTTGATGATATTCCCCTTCGCATCGAGGACCGCATAGAACGGAATATCACCCTTGGGATTGTAGCGAGCGAGGATCTCTGTGTCGGAATCGTAGAGCACTGGGAAGCGCCAGCCTTCTTGGGCGGCGAACCCTGGGACCCGCGACATGGTGTCGGGGCCATCGATACTCACAGCGTAGATCTCGAGGCCGCGAGGCTGGAGGCGGTCGTACATGCCCTTCATCTTCGCCAGCTCCGCTGTGCAAGGGACACACCAGATGGCCCAGAACGCCAGGATATGGACGCTGTCGGCGCTATCACTCGTGATCGTGATGTCGTCGTCCTCCAGGTTTGGGAGGGTGATGTCCAGCTCTGCGTAGGGACCGGATGCACTGGTGGCCGTCTTGGCGCCAGCGTCCGGAGACGTCGTCTCCCCCGCCTTGGCGCCAGCGTCCGGAGACGTCGTCTCCCCCGCTGGTTGGTCACATCCGAGAATAGGGGCGAAACCCAACGCGAACGCGAGGCTCCAACTGATGGTGTTGCTGCTAGTTGCCATAGGGATCGTTGATCAGCTTGTCGAGTTGTACCTGCAAGATGCCGGAGTCCACGATGCCTCCGGTCTTCTTGAAGATGATTTGCGCGTTGGCGTTAAATAGGAACGTGTAGGGGATCGGCGCGCCAGACTGGCCGTCGAGCTTCGACTGCAAGGACATCACTTCGGGCGTAAACAGGATCGGGAACTTGTCCTCGGCGTTGGCCGCGCTCCATCCTGCGCATAGCTCCATGGTCGCCGCCGATCCCGACAACGCGCCGTCGTCGAGCGCTTGCAAGAACTGGATGCCTTGGGGCGCGTACTCATCGACGAACAGGGAGGACCACTCCTTCGCCTCCTCCGCGCACGGGGCACACCATCCGGCACCCACGCCAAAAACGACACCGCGGGTCTTCACCGAGGGGAGCCCCACCTGTGGCAGATACTGGGCGATCTGCACCGCCTCACCGAGACAATTAAACAGCTCGAGGTTCTCGAAGACCTGCCCCTCGTCGGACGCGTAGGGGCCCGCCGGGTAGCCGCACTCCGCGGCCCCGTCTCCGTCTCCGTCCCCGTCTCCGTCCCCGTCTCCGTCCCCGTCTCCGTCTCCGTCCCCGTCCCCGTCTCCGTCTCCCACGGGGAGCGGAATATTCGCGCAGGGCGCCGAGCGATCGAGGAAGTCAAAATCGGGGTACGGTCCGGCCCCGTCGTCCCCATTTCCACACGTGCACGGCGGGTAGGACGGAATACATCCGAGCATCAAAGAGCTCGTCACGACAGCCACTCCGGCCATCCACGCGACGCGCGCCGGCGGGGTGCAGGAAAACATCGATGAACGAGACGGTGGCATGACGAGGGAGCCTCTTCGGGCACGCCTTTAGTAGCGGATCTACGGCAGGAATAAAAGGTTTGGCGGCGCTCGTCATGGCGCTTCAATCACGGGTGGCGAGAACCATCCGCTCATAAATTCGTGTGTTTGCGCACGATGCTGAAGGCCACACGGAGGGGCAAACATCGATGCGCACATGGCGACGACTCACTGGACTGCTCCAAACTCCGGTGAAACGTCAGTTTTTCGAGGAATGACCGGCATGAATGTATGTCCGTGCTACGGTCTGCGCCACGGCTTGGGCCGAGGTCAAACGACGCTTGGCTACCCGGCTGCCACATGGAGTCACGAAGAGATGCAACAAAGATCACTACTTTTAGCGCTGGGTTTCGCGCTCGCGACCACGGCATGCGAGGCGGACAAGGATACAAACGCGGACACCGGCGCCGACAGCAACGATAGCGGCGAGACCGGCGACGGCGACGGCGACGGCGACGGCGAGCCCGCGGATACCGACGAAGACGGGCTCACGGACGAGGAAGAGGCCGAGCTCGGCACCGACCCCACCAAGAAGGACACCGACGGCGATCAGTATTGGGATTCGTGGGAGGTCACCGAGGGCACCGATCCCCTCGACCCGGAGAGCCGGATCTACACCGGCTATTGGCCCTACAATCCCAACAAGGACGAGATGGACCCCGGCGATTGGAACGTGATCGGCAAGTGGAACGGCACACGGTTCCCCCGAGATCAGTTCCTCGACCAGCACGGGGAGTGGGTCGACAACTACGACTTCTCGGAGTACCCAAGCGAAACCAAGCCTGAGGGAACGTACATGATCATCGACCTCTCGGCGGTCTGGTGCGGACCCTGCCATACGGTGGCTGACTGGATCGCGAAGGGCAACAACCCAGGCCTCGAAGCAGACTATCCCACGATTCGTGCGAAGGTTCACGAGGGGCGCGTGTTTTGGCTGACCTACCTCATCGAGGACGGCAACTACGCCCCTCCCTCGGTGACCGACTCGCAAGAATGGGCCGCCCAGCACCCCGACGCCTACGTGCCCGTGTTGGCTGACGAGGAGCAACACACCCCTGCGGCGTACGGAGTTGGCGCGATTCCTCACTTCTTTATCGTGGGACCCGACATGTTGCTTGAGTACTTCCCGGCAGCGAATGAATCCGGCTACGAGACGCTGTCGATCATCGACGCGTACGACTTTTAGACGCTGCGCGCGTGCGCGTACGCAGGGAGAGGGAGTCACCGTCGTGGCTTCCTCTCTTCTCGTTTGACCGACGGCGCGATACATTCGCTCCGATGTCGACGCCTGCCCTCCCTCATCCCATGAACGACCGCGGAAACGCGCGAGGAAGCCTCATCCTCCTGGCAATGGCGAGCGCCCTCATGCTCGCTTGCACGCCAAAGAACACCGCCGAGCAAGCCCCAAAATCTGAGGCGGATGATGGCCCGAGCAGCGCCAGCGCGCCGGCCAACACCAACAAGCGACCGACGCCAAAGAAAAAAGCCGCCCTCGCGCCCATGCCCACCGATCTCGTCGCCACCGTCGGCGGCCAGACGATCTCGCGGGCGGACTTTGACGCGCTCTACGAGCCAGGCGCCCAGCGGCTGATGAAGCGTCGGGGGGATGGCATCGTGCCTGACGCCTATCAAGCCTCTCAACGCGGCAAGATCTTGGAACAGCTCATCTGGTCCAAGCTGCTCGAGCTTGAGGCGGCGCGACTCGGCAAGGACTACGACCCCGCCACGCTCGCGCAGATGGAGCGCGACGAGCGGACCGACGTCAAGGACTGGGACGCGCGTCTGGACGCGCTCGGCCAGACGCCAAAGACCCGTCGCGACATGAACATCAATTATCTTCGCGAGCGGGTGCTGCTTGAGGCCGCGTCCGGGCCCCTCGCTCCGACCGACGCGGAGTACCAGGCGGCCTACGAGGCCAACAAGGAGCGCTTCGTCGCGCGGGAAGAGGTCGCGCGCGCCTCCCACCTGCTCTTCGCCTTTGGACCGCGCGCGGAGGGCGAGCGCATCTTGCCCGCACCCAAGCCAGCGCGAGACGCGGCATCCAAAGAGGAGCTCGCGGCGTGGGACGCCGCGTCACTCGCCCGCGCCGAGGCCATGCGGGCCCAGGTGCTCAAGCCAGGCGTCGACTTCAACGAGTTCGCCAAGAAATATTCGGAGGGGCCCGGCGCCTTCCGTGGGGGCGACATGGGCATCTTCCCGAAAAAACAGATGGTGCGTGAGTACGCGGAGGCCGCCTTCTCCATGAAGGTAGGAGAGGTGAGCGCGCCGGTCCGCTCCTCCAAGGGCTACTACGTCATCCGGCTGTTCGGGCGCTACGCACCTGGTCCGCTCCCGCTCGAGGCGGTGCGCCCCGACCTTAAGCGAGAGATTGAGTCGTCCAAGTATCGCGAGGCGCGGGCGAGCCTGCGGGCCGCGCTCGAGGAGCGCTACGGCGTCGAGAGCCCCGCCCTCGAGACCGCTCAAGCGTTCCGTGACGCCAGCCGAGGTCGCGCCCGACCGGGGCCTGCGAGGACCGCCGCCGTTAAGGGCGGCGCCCAAGCGCCACCGATCTCGTCGCGGCCTGGTCCGAAACCCGCGGCGCCAGCTCCCGCCCCCAAGTGAGCGGCGAGATGCGCCCGCGCGATCCGTGGGCGCTAGGGGAACAACGCGACGATCGTGCCGAGAGGATGGTTGGCGTCGTCACCTTGAAGACCGAGCAGCGCCATGTCTCCGTCTACGCTGTGGATGGTGGGTAGATACGCGGCCTGCATATAGTTCGCCCACTTTCGATCCTCGTCCATGATGACCTCCACGTGAGGATGGGGGTAGGCCTGCTCCCACCACTGGGCGTCGTCGAGGCTCACGCCGCCGTTGAACACCTCTCCCTCGCTGACCACCGTCAACCATCGGATCTGTCCGGCGTCGAGCAGCGACTTGATGTCTGCGCCGTAGGGCTCGAGCGCGCCCGTGCCCCCATTTCCGCTCAAGAAGGCCGCCACGTCGTGGCACGGCGCGCACCATAGGGCGCTGATGTCCATCACAAACGGAATCCCCGCCCAGGAACACACGCGAAAGATCTCACCGTCAGGGCCTTGCCCGCCCACGTCGCGGACCCGCTCCCCGATCGAGAGCGGCGTGTTCCCGGGGGTCTCGTCGCAAGGATCCACGGGCGCATCCCCGTCGCCGTCCCCGTCACCGTCGCCGCCGTCCCCATCTCCATCGCCGGATGGGCCCGTCTCCGCTTCGCCCCCCGCGTCTGCCTCACCCGCCTCACCCTGCGACGAGGATTCCGCGTTATCAACAGCGGGCTCTTCTTCCCCGCACGCGAGCGCGAACGCGATCATGGCGACCACACCCCATGGGTGCATGGCTCCCGCCACCTTTGTCAATCGAGCTCGCCTGGACATGGGGGGAGGATACCCCAAGTCGAATATCTTAAACGACGACGCCCACCGCGCTCGAAGAGCGGGCAGGCGTCCATGACCCGGAAACGCCGAGGCGTCGACCGCTACTGCTGCGCGGCCGCGGAGATCGCGGCGGTCGTGCCAAAGCTCTGCCAGGTGTACGCAGCGTCAATGAACGCACCGAACGGCACCCCACCCTGGTGGTGATCCGCCAGCAACAGCCAAAATGGCTCTTGGGCGTTCTCGCCGGGTGTCGTGTCGCCGATCAAGATGATGTCATCGTTGGGGTAGGACGCCTTCCAAGTCTGAAGGAAGCTGGCGTCCACGGGGCCCCAGTCGGCGGCGGGATCGAGCATCACCTCCACGAACTCAAGCTCATCTGCGGCAACCTTGGCTCGGACGGTGTCCAGGTCTGCCCCGTAGCTGTGGCTGTTTCCGGCCATGCCGTTGGCCATGTCTTGACAAGGTCCGCACCAGCCGGCGCTCAGCACCAGCAAAATTGGCTTGCCACACGCGGAGGCGACATCGAGCGCCTCGCCGTTGACGTCGATGCCCTCAAAGCTCGCTGCCTTGTCTCCAATCTGCGGCGTCGGACCCGCGCCTGCCACCGGAAGGTTTTCGCAGCCAGCCGGGACGTCGCCGTCTCCATCACCATCGCCATCGCCGTCTCCGTCTCCGTCCCCGTCGCCGTCTCCGTCCCCGTCTCCGTCCCCATCTCCGTCTCCGTCTCCAGAGTTCCCGGAGGTCGAGGTGTCGGAATCGGAGGAGGTATCCGAGTCACCTTCACAGGCGGTCACCGAGAGGACGAGCCCCAAAACAGAAAGCAAGGCCAGTGAGCTACGAAACTTCATGGCAGGACGCTACCCGATTTTCACCGCGCTCACCACTGGCGCTCGCCCAAACATCCGCTTGGCGCGCGCCACCCTCGGTTCCTTGTGAGACCTTCCGGTGCCCCAAAGCTCGCGAATTTCCACCGTGCCGGCGAAAGGCCACGCGATCCCCCGCGCCGACGGCACATGCCAGACATGTGTGAATTCCCCGGTCCACGAGGTTGGAGGGTTCCTTCCAGCTGGAACGCCCGCTCCGGTGGCGCCGGACACCCCGTGATCGACCCGCCCCTGATGTCTCCGAGGTCACACCTCGCCAGTGGGAACTCGAACTCGCTGCCCGTATAGTCTCCGTCTGATGCTTCGAGACGACACGCTCATCTTCCGCCAGCTCTTTGATCGCACCTCGTGCACGTACACCTACGTCCTCGGATGCGCGCAAACTCGAGACGCGGTGCTGATCGACCCGGTCTTCGCACATCACCAGCGAGACATGGCGCTGCTTCGCGAGCTGGGGCTCACGCTGGTGACCGTACTCGACACCCACGTCCACGCCGATCACATCACGGGCGCCTGGCTCGCGCGGGAAGCCACCGGCTGTCGCATCGGCCTCGCGAAAATCGCCGAGGGAGCGCGGGTCGATCTTCATCTGTGCGACGGCGATGTCGTCTCCTATGGACAGCAGCGACTCCACGTGCGCGCCACTCCTGGGCACACGAACGGCTGCCTCTCCTTCGTCGACGAAAAGGCTCGATTCGTCTTCACCGGCGACGCGTTGATGATTCGCGGCACAGGGCGCACCGACTTCCAGCAAGGGAGCCCGGCGGGACTTTACGAGTCGATCCAAACCCAACTTTTCTCGTTGTCCGAGGACTGCGTGGTGTTCCCCGGCCATGATTACGTCGGTCGAGCGACCTCTACCATCGCGGAAGAGCGGGCCTTTAATCCTCGTATCGGTGGGGGAGCCAGCGCGACAGACTTCGTCGGCCATCTCGAAAATCTAGACCTGCCACATCCCAAACACATCGACGCGGCGGTGCCGGCCAATCTTCAGTCTGGACGTCCGCCCGACGGCGTTTACCCCACGCTCGGAGCGTGGGCGCCGCTGACGATCACCTACGCGGGGATCCCCGAGATCACGTCCCAATGGGTGGCGGCCAATCGACACCGCGTACACGTGGTCGACGTGCGAGAGTCTGATGAGCTCACCGGCGAGCTCGGAGCGCTCGACGACATTATCCATGTCCCACTCGATCAGTTCAGGGATAAGGTGGAGACTCTCCCGAACGACCGCCCCGTGGTCATCGTCTGTCGCTCCGGGCGCCGATCAGGCCTCGCGGTCAAGGTTCTGCAATCCACTCGAGGGATGGAGGTCGCGAATCTTCACGGCGGCATGATCGCGTGGCGGCAGATGATCGCTCGTCGCTGAATGTTCGTCGTCCCGAGCGGGCTGCGGCGGACCCTACACGCGCATTACGCTCCGTCGTTGTGAATGAACAGCCCGAGGGCACCCGCGCATCCAATGAACTCGCAAGACAGGGACCGCTCGAAGGTCGAAAATGTGAGATCCCCGTCTAGGTCTCCGAAAGCTTGCGCGGTCGCCTGACACGTCCCGTAGCCGGTCATGTCATTCGCGTAGACGAAGTCGTAATGAAAATAGTGCCCCTGCGTCTGGAAAAAAGACAGGCTGTTCCACACTCCCGTATCCCATTCCGTGAGGGAATACGATCCACCGCCCGACCCGTTCGGAATGCACCGGCCATTCGGACCCGACGCACAGAGCGCGCTCACTGGAGTCTTCGGCGCGTCACCGGCAGTTGGCGACTGTGGATCAAAAGGGCACGCATGCGCCTGTGCTCCCGCCGGGGCCGACCCACCTGAAAGTAGCTCCACTGCGCCACGCTCTACAGACTC
Organism: Myxococcales bacterium; assembly: GCA_014240065.1. GTDB lineage: Bacteria > Myxococcota_A > Polyangia > Nannocystales > Nannocystaceae > JAAZXR01. The sequence continues at coordinate 89,304 of JAAZXR010000002.1, read as the reverse complement.
AGTCTGGTAAAATCCAACAGCCGCGTCGTATATTTTTGCGATCGATGCACGCGCCTCCGAGCTCTTTGATTTACGAATAAACTTGGTAAGCGCTGGAATAGCGATCGCCGCGAGGATGCCAATGATCGCCACGACGATCATCAACTCGATCAACGTGAAGCCTCTCGAACGGAAATTCACAAAGGAGCCAGTCTTGGGATCGAAAGTCATGAGAGTTCTCCTAAATAGTCACGCTGTCAGCCACCCGCGGACGATCTCACAGACAACGACGTGCTGACAAGTGACAGGGGTACTGACAGCTCGGACGCCTTATGAAATGTCCTCGATCGGAGCCATTCTCTCCTCTCACCGACGCAGAATGAGACACCAAAGAAGCCCTCGTTCGAGCCGTTCCAGGCTTAGGCGCCGCGCATTACGTGCCCATAATCACGGTATGACGCTCGCTCTCGTTCCGGACTGCGGTCACGGCTTCGGAGACTTCATCACTTTTGACTTGTCATCTTTGGGTGGCGGAGTCCGCTTCTTCGCAGGTTTCGCGACGGATTTTCCGCTATTTCCTGGCGACAACTGCGGCCGAACCTCTGTGTTCGCTGGCGACGCGGTGCCCTTTCGTCCGGGGGCCTCGCTCAGCTCCGTCTCCTCGCACTTCGGAAGATCGTGGCCCTTCGCCTGGCCCTTCGCCTTGTTCTTGTCATGGCCCTTCGCCTCCCCCGGGATGCAGTCGGGGCCCTTGCCGTCGTCTGAGGGCGGGGTCGCCGGCTTGCGACCAGGCCCCTGGCCGTTGTCGCCCGGCTCCGGTTGTGGCCGTCGTGGCGGCGGTTGTGAAGAGGACTCGTCGTTCCCGTTCGACTCCCCGGAGCCGGAACCCGCGTTGGAGCCGCCGTCGCCTGTCTTCGCCCCGTTGCTTGAATTGGAACCGTTGGAGCGTCCCTGTGGATCGGCGCGAGTCTTGCCCTTGGTCGCTTGACCGCCGTTCGACGAGCTGTGCGGCGAGCTGGTCGCGGATCCGGAGACGTGAACGGTGCAAGCAGAAGCCGCCATCACACCGATGAGAACAAGAATATTTCGTAGAGCGCGTTGAGCCATATCGGACCTTTGACGGACGTGTGGAGGATAGATTCAATTCAACCCGGCCAACAATGAATTTTTGAGTCACGAGCCCTCGACGCGGGAGCGACGCGAGCGTAGGGCAAGAAGCCTCGCCGCCCGCGGTAAACGGCCCTTTAGAGCACAACCGTGCGGTTGCCGGTCACGAACACACGACCCTGCGCCACCAGGCCGATGGCGCGCGCGAGCACGATCTTCTCCACATCCCGGCCCCCGAGCGCCATCTCCTTCGCGCTCCAGTCTTGCCCCACCGGGATCACATCTTGGGTCACGATGGGGCCCTCGTCGAGGTCATCGGTCACGAAATGCGCGGTGGCGCCGATGATCTTCACCCCGCGCGCGAACGCCTGCGCGTACGGCCGCGCGCCCACAAACGCGGGCAAGAAGCTGTGGTGAATATTGAGCATCCGCTCCGGATAGCGCGCCACAAACTCCGGCGAGAGCACCCGCATATACTTGGCGAGCACCACAAGATCGGGCGCGTAACCGTCGACGATCTTGGCCACCTCTCGCTCGTGCTCTCGTCGTGACACCCCCTCATGGGAGACGTGATGAAAGGGGAGGTCGAAGCGCTCCACGAGATCTCGCAGGTCGTCATGATTGCCCACGACGCCCGTGATGTCGACGGGCACCGCGCCCTCGAACCATCGCACGAGCAGGTCGCCGAGGCAGTGGGCTTCCCGGGTCACCATGATCACGATTCGCAGGGGACGGGGCACCGCGCAGGTCACCGCCGCCCCCGAGGGCAACGCCCCGCGGACGAGGGTCTCGAAGCTTCGAATGTCCCCGTCTCCCTCGAGAACCGTCCGCATGCAAAATTCACCGCGTTCGCGATCGACATGCTCGGCGTTGGAGACGATGTTGAACCCAGCGCGCATACACGCCCCTGTCACCGTCGCGATCAGACCAGGCGCGTCCGGACACTGGGTTCTCAAAACGGCTCGCGACACGCCCCCGATGTAGCGCATCAACTGTAAAATAGGAAGCACCCAGAAGACGAGGGAATAACGATCTCCCACTGAGGAGTCGTCAAGACGACTCGGTCGCGTGGAATACCGGCGAGCGCGCTCGGGCTTCAGACAACCCCACAACCCACGAGACGACCATGGTCCTCACGACGCTCGAGAACCTCCACGCGGAGCTCCAGCGTAAGCACAAAGGCGAGAGCGTGGAGTCGCTGCCGGATCGTCTCATGGCTCGACGCGGCGGATTGGAAGTGGAAGCTGGCCCGACAAGCCCGCCACCTTGAGCGCGTCATTGTGCACCTGCGAGACATGGAGGAGGCGCTACGCCGCGGGAGCGCGCCGCCGGCAGAAACCGGAGAAGCGCCGCTCACCCCGTAGACGACCGCATTCGCCGAAGACGCGCTCGCGCCACCATCCCTCGCCCGAGGTCCGCGCTTGCGCATGACCCAATATTTGGCAAGATCAGGCGATGGCGTCCCGCGACCCCGCAGAGATCCTCGCGCTCCTCGATGCCCAAAAACGCGCGCTCATGGAGCAGGGCGACGAGGATCTCCGCCCCTCGCACGGCGCCGATTCCATCGAAAAAGTCGACGACGACGCCGCGCCCTTGTCGGAGATGACCCAAGTGATCGCGAGCCGCCGCAACAAAGAGCGCACCGTGAAGCTGCAGGCCATTGAGCGGGCCATGGTCCGCGTCCGAGAAGACCCCGAGATGTACGGCCACTGCGTCACCTGCGAAGAGCCCATCGCCCCGCGCAGGCTTGAGGTCGTGCCGTGGGCGGACCGATGTCTCGCCTGCCAAGAGGGCGGCGAGGAGGACGGCGCGCGGCGCGGGTCCCGGCGCCATCTTCGGGATTTTGACTGAGCCTCGGCGCCGAACGCGACCGAGCCCGACCCACCTGTGCTCACGGGGGGTTCTTGTGCCCAGGGCCCGCGCGCTGCATGATGACCCCATGGCCAACGTGGTCTACGCCACCTACCCCGACCGCTCGACGGCAGACGACACCAGCGCCATCTTGCTCACGAGGAGCCAAGGGATGGGGCCGTTCTCGTTGCAGACCCACGTGGAGCGGCTCGACCCGCTCACGCTGCCCGACGCCGCCACGGTGCTGCGGCGCAACACCTACCTGTACATCACCGGTGGGCTGCTGCTCGGGCTCGTGTCGGGATTCACCGCCGCGATCGCCTTGCCCGAGCTGCCCGGGCTCGGCGGCTTCACCTTCCCTGTCGCCGGGACCATCGCCGGTGCCATCGTCGGGTTTTTGTGTGCGTCCATGGCGGGGTCCCGCGAACCGAAGGCCGCCATCGAAGAGGCCGCCACAGCCTTGCGCGACGGCAAGGTCCTGGTGACAGTGCTCGTGGAGAACGCCAGTGAGCGTGAGCGGGTGCGCGAGGTCCTCGGCGAGCGTAGTGACGCCGTCCAATGGTGTTAGCCGCGTCGCTCAGGTGACCGCCTCGTCCGCGGTTGGGCGCCACCCCGCAGCCACCGCCGCCTCGATCGCCGCCGCGGCCTTCGCCTCGATGCCCGCCCAATCTTGAGCCTCAAGATCCGCCGCGCGTACGAGCCATGAGCCTCCCACGCAGCGGACGTTGTCCAGCGCGAGATACGACGCCATCGACGCCAGGCTGATCCCGCCGGTCGGACAGAACCGAAGCTGGGGGAGCGGCCCTCGCACCGCGGTCAGAACGTCTGGGCCTCCGCTGGCCGCCGCCGGGAAGAACTTGAGCAGTCGATGCCCGCGCGCCCACGCCGACGCCATCTCCGTCGGCGTACACACCCCCGGCACGAGCGGACAATCCATCGAGGATGCCGCCGCCGAGAGGGCCTCCTCCGCAACTGGAGAAAATAAAAGCTGCGCCCCCGCTTCCACCGCGCGGCGAACATCGGTCTTGTCGAGGATCGTCCCCGCGGCGACCACCGCCTCAGGGTGCGCGCCTCGGATCGCGCGCACCACCTCCAGCGCCCGCGGCGTCCGCAGCGTCACCTCGAGCACCGACAACCCGCCGGCGAGCAGCGCCCCCGCCCCCACCCCACGCTGCGGATCGTCGATTCGCAGCACCGGGATCACCGGGACCGTGGATAGCAGCGCTGGCAGGGGAGCTTGAGGGGTCATGTGGAGGTGGACCCTCCTGTCATGGCGACCGCGTGCGCGAACGCCCCGCGCAATCCCGGATACGAGCACGAGATCCATGAGGTCGGAATCAAAGAGACAAACGACCGATGACGTCCCTTCGCCTCAAAGCGCTCGCGGAAGGGGCTGTCATTGAGCCGCCAGCGGAGCGCGTCACAAAGACCACCGGTGAGCATCACGCCTCCCCGAGCACCGAACGTCAACGCCAGATCTCCCGCGTGCGCACCGAGGCAGCCCAAAAATCGATCCACCGTCGCGCGCGCGTCCGCCTCTCCCTCCCGCGCACGCGCCACAATTTCGGCGGAGGACGGTCCCTCGCCCGCGCCCACGAGCCTCCCCGTTCGCACCCATGCGTACAGCGTCTGAAACCCACTCCCAGACAGGACCTGCTCCAGGAAGACGCGGCCGCTCCGCCTCCTCAGCGTGGCTGCGAGGTCGCTCTCCAGGGCGTCTCCAGGGGCGAACCCGACGTTGCCGCCCTCGCCCGAGATGACGTGGGCCGCCCCCCCAGACGCCGCATACGTCACGGCCGCGACCCCGAGCCCGGTGCCCGGCCCGAGGACCACCCGTGTCCCGCCCGCGACCGCAGCGCCGCCGCCGACAGCCTCGAGGTGACCCTCGAGAGCGCTCGCCACGAGATGAGCGATGGCCTCGAAATCGTTCACGAGGACGCATCGGGGCGTACCAAGGGCCTCCGCGCACCGCCCCTGCTCGACCACCCACGGCACGTTCACCATGGGAATCGTTCCGCCTGTGACAGGTCCCGCTACGGCGAAGACCCCCGCCGACACCTCACAACGAAGCTCAAGCTGTTCGAGCGCGTCTGTCAGCAGCGCGTCGAAGCTCCCATAGTCTGCGCACCGCAAAACGAGCGGCTCGAGGGGCTCTGTTAAGGGCCGTGAGATCGGCGCGCACAAGAATCGTGCGCTCGTTCCCCCCACATCGGCTACGAACGCGCAGGCGTCGTTACCCGTCGTCATCGGGCTCCTCTCCCGATCCCGCTGCGCCCACGGTGTCCCCACAATCCGCGTCGAACAGCATCGTCGCGCCGGATTCTGCGGAAGAAATCTGACGTCGCAACGAGGCGAACAGCTCGCGCCCCGTCCCGCGATCGTTGCCGCTCGGGGTGGAGGCCATGGGCCGACCCTCAATCTCCTTGAGATCTCCAAGACACGACAACACGCCGGCGGACGCGTCCACGCGCACAAGGTCCCCGTCACGCAGCCTCCCGAGCAGCCCGCCCTTCGCCGCCTCCGGTGTCACATGAATCGCAGCGCAGACCTTGCCCGAGGCCCCGGACATGCGGCCGTCCGTGACCAGCGCGACCGCGTGACCTCGATCTTGCAACTCACCAAGAATCGGCGTGAGCTTGTGAAGCTCAGGCATGCCGTTGGCGACGGGACCTTGGAAGCGCACCACGAGCACCACGTCGTGGTCGAACTCGCCGGACTCAAACGCCGCCCTCACCGCCGCCTGACTCGAGAACACCCGCGCGGGGGCCTCGACGACCCGATGCTCCTTGGCGACCGCCGACACCTTGATCACCGCCCGCCCCATGTTCCCGTGGAGCACCCGCAGGCCCCCGGTCCGCTCAAACGGTGCCGACACCCCCCGCAACACGGAGTCGTCCGCGCTTTGTCGCGGTGGATCCACGTAGGCGAGCGCTCCGTCCCGAAGCACAGGCATCCGAGCGTGCGCGGACAGCCCATGGCCCATGACCGTCTGTACGTCTTCGTGGAGCAGGCCCGCGGCGAGCAGCTCTCGAATCACGAAGGGGATCCCCCCGAGCCTCGCGAGCGCGTTCACGTCGGCGTCCCCGTTGGGATAGACGCGACACAACAGCGGCACCACCTCGGAGAGCGCCTGGAAGTCATCCCAAACGATCCGCAAGCCGCACGCGCGGGCGATGGCCACGAGGTGCAAGGTGTGATTCGTCGATCCCCCCGTGGCGTGCAGCCCAACCACGGCGTTCACGAGGGACTTGGCGGTCACCACGTCTTTGAGCGCGCCCTCGCCTCGTCGCGCCAGCGCGACCGCCTGGGCCGCCGCCCCCCGAGTCAGCGCCTCCCTTCGCGGGTCGTCGGGGTTGACGAAGGACGCGCCGGGGAGATGGAGCCCCATGAACTCCATGAGCATCTGGTTGCTGTTGGCTGTTCCATAGAAGGTGCAGGTGCCGGCGCCGTGGTAGGCCGCCGACTCGGCGTCGCGCAGCTCCTCCGCGGTGGCCTCTCCCACCGCGAACGCCTGTCGCACGCGTCGTTTCTCGTGGTTGGAGATGCCCGAGCGCATCGGACCCGCCGGGATGAACACGCAGGGTAGCTCGGCGAACGCGAGGGCCCCCATAAGCAAGCCCGGGACGATCTTGTCGCAGATCCCAAGGCAGAGCACCGCGTCAAACATCTCGTGGGAGAGCGCCACCGAGGTCCCCATCGCGATCACATCGCGGCTCATGAGCGACAACTCCATCCCCGCCCGACCCTGGGTGATGCCGTCGCACATGGCGGGCACCCCCCCAGCGACCTGGGCAACACCCCCATGCGTCGCAACGGCATCGCGGATGATCGACGGATACCCCTCATAGGGCTGGTGCGCCGACAGCATGTCGTTGTACGCGGTCACGATCCCCACGTTCACCGGATCCACCTGCCGCAGCCGCACCTTGCCCGCGGAATCTAGCGCCGCGATGCCGTGGGCAAAGTTCGACGGGGACAGGCCGTGGCGACCTTTGCCCGCGCTCGGACCGGCGATCCCCGCCAGCCACTGCTGCCGCGTGTGGGCGCTCCGGCGCTCGATGGCGTCGGTCACGGCCTCGATCGTTGGGTGTAGTTTCACCGTCACCTCGCGACCCCCGGGCTCCAGTAGACATGCAGCGGGGCCCCTGACAAGGCCGCGCGAATCGGCAGCTCCTCCCACGGACCGGGCGTGATCGCCTGCTCAAGAACGCGCCGCTTCGCCGCGCCGGTGAGGTGAAGATAGCGACTCTTGGCGCCGGTCACCACGGACCTCGACATGGTCAAGCGCGGCTCTCTGCCGTCCGTGGGCACAACCGGGACCACCGCGGCGATGGCATCATCCAAGGCCACATCGAGCCCCTCGGCGCCCGGGATCCACGAGGCGGTGTGGCCGTCCTCGCCCATCCCGAGGACCAGGACATCGAGGGGAGCGACCCGCGCGACTTCGGCGGCGGCCAGCGCTCCACCCTCCGCGAGGGTGTGTCCAGGACGCCACAGCGGCATCAGCCTCGCCTCGCGTGCGCCACCCCCCGAAAGCGCACGCCCGATCATGCCGTGGTTGCTGCGGGCGTCGCCGTGATCGCACCATCGCTCGTCGACCAAGTAGATCTCGACCCGGCTCCAGTCGAGATCTTGCGTCGTCAGGTGCTCAAGAAAGGGGCGCGGCGTGGACCCACCCGACAACGCCAACGTCCCGGTCGCCCCGCCCTCGAGCGCCGCCCGCAGGTCCTGCGCCACCGCCTCCCCCAACGCCCGCGCGCACGCGTCGACGTCGTCGTGTGCGCGCCACACGAGCGCGACTGCGTCACTCATCATCCTCGTTCCAGACACGGCCGACTTCGTTGACCAGGTCCGCCGACGCGACAGGTCCACTCGTGCCGGCGACATAGGACTTCGCGGGCTGGCCGGTCTGCGCCCAGCGCTGCGAGATCGGCTCACACCACGACCACGCCGCCTCCACTTCATCGCGGCGCATGAACAGCGTGGACTTCCCGCGCACCAGGTCCATCAACAGGCGCTCATAGGCGTCTGGGAGGTCCTCACCGAAGGTCGAGGCGAAGCTCAAGTTAAGCGGCGCGCGCCGATGCTTCATGCCTCCAGGTCCCGGGATCTTTGTCAGCATGTGCAGCTCGATCCCCTCGTCTGGCTGAACCCGAATCACCAGTCGGTTGCCCACCTGCGGCCCCGCGCCGTCGCGAAACAGGTTGTGGGGGACCCGCTTGAACTGAATCACGATCTCGGTACGGCGCTCCCAAAGACGCTTCCCCGTGCGCAAGAAAAACGGCACCCCCGACCACCTCCAGTTGTCGACGTGGGCGCGAATTGACACGAAGGTCTCCGTGTCCCGAGCGGGATCTACGCCCGCCTCCTCATGATAGCCGGGCACCACCTCCCCTTGGACAGCCCCCTGTTCGTATCGCCCGCGGACCGTGTGCGAGTCCACGTCGCCGCCAGTGATCGGCCGCAGACTCCGCAGCACCTTCAGCTTTTCATCTCGCACGGCGTCGGGTTCGAGCGAGGAGGGCGGCTCCATCGCCACCAAGCACAACAGCTGCAGCAGGTGGTTTTGGACCATATCCCGCAGCGCCCCCGCGTGGTCATAGTACTGACCACGGGTTCCAACCCCGATCGTCTCCGCCGCGGTGATCTGCACGTGATCAATGTCGTCGGCCCGCCAAATCCGCTCGAAGATCGCGTTTGCGAAGCGCAGGACCATGAGGTTTTGGACTGTCTCTTTCCCGAGATAATGATCGATGCGGAAGATCTGCTCTTCTGCGAAGACCTCGCCCACAGCGTCGTTGATCGCCCGCGACGACTCCAGGTCGTGCCCCAGCGGTTTCTCGAGCACCACCGCCGCGTTGGCGTGCACGCCTCCAGCGCCCGACAACGCCGCGCACACGGGCCCAAAAATAGCGGGCGCGGTCGCGAGATAGAACACGCGGCGAACCTGTTCACTTGGATCGAGGGCGGCGACGATGCGCTTCGATCCGTCGGCGGTCGTCGCATCAGCCTGCACGAATGAGATCCGCTCAAAGAAGGAGGCGAACTGATCGGCCGCGTCGCTGTGCCGCACGTACGGGGAGATCTGTCTCCACATATGCTCAGGGTCTGGATCCGCGATGGCGCGACGGCTGACCGCGATCACGCGCGCGCCGGCGGAGAGGTGACCGCTCACGTGATGCGCGAAGAGGGCCGGCAAGATCTTGCGTGTCGCGAGATCGCCTCCACCGCCGATCACCACGATCTCGAACCCGGGAATGTCAACGTAGTGAGGGATCACTCTTCAGCCCCTCCCCACACGCGATCACCTGCAGCGCAGCACTCCAATACACCCAGTGTACAAGGAAACGCTCAACGACGCCCCTGTGGCGCTCGCGTACCGTTTATCGCCCGCTACGAGCACGCCCGCGGAGCCACGCGCCGGTCATGAGCGCCATGGGACCGAGCACCGCACAGAGGATGGCGAGGTGTGCCACGCCATGGCCAAGCTCCGATTCGATCCCCGGATGCCCGGGATGGAAGCCGCTCCACGCTCCGACAACGCGCGTCATAAGTCCTTGAATACCGTGGATGGTGCTGAGCATGGTGTCGTCCCTGACTCGTCGATCGAGCTGCGCCCCGACCCCGGATCACGGTGAGTCGCGACGCTGACGTGCTGTGTCGCCCACCACGGCCACGAGGTCAAGTCTCGAGCGTAACAGGCGCTCCCGGCTTCATATGCACCACCAGCGCGTGAAGCGCCATGCACGCACTGTGGGCGGAGTTCGTCTCCCCAGCACGCTCAAGACTCCGTCATCGGACTCGATCGAAGCGCCGCCGGTGTGCGAGCGCGGCGAGCGAACGAGCGCCGCCGGTGTGCGAGCGCGGCCGGTGAACGGGCGCGACGTTCGAGCTGCGTCGCACAGCCTGACACCCCTTATGTGATCGAAAATGCAGGGTCCAACGATCAAAATCGACGACCGACGACAACGCAAGAAACCTCGATAGCCGAGGTCCGCGGGTCACGATCCGGAAGAAGCAGCTCGACACGAATCACCCCGCCCTCATCGCTTCGAACTAGCGCTCCAGCCAGGAGCTCGCGCGCGCGACGATTCAGTTCAATGAGATCGGAAAAAAAATACCCAACACGCTTTCGGCCACGAAGAATTTATTGGTTCCCTTCCACGACCCGCGGTGTTCGGCCATCCCGCGCATTTTTAGCGTTCGTTCGAACGGTCAGTCTCAATGCGATACGTCCACACCTCTAAAATGCTCTTTGACTTCGTTGGTGCAAAAATCACCTCACGATGATTTTTCACACAACGCTCCACTTTCAGGAAACCGGCGCGGCGGATTGGTCTTTGAAAAGTCCTCTCGCTCAACCCGTTTTGATCCTGCCATCAAGGTATCGGTAAGTTGTGCAGGCACTTGAGCGTCGTTGATTGAAAAAAATGTATCGGTGGTTATCACCTCATCTTCTACCTTGGATGAAAACGAAAAATATGGTCGGGACCGGTCGCACGATCCCTCCTCATTGACCTCGACGAAGATGGAATCTTCAGTCAACCCGCTCTTCGCTACGACACACCCAGAATTTTGCCAGAGACACACACCAACCGTCTGCAACATCCCCGTCGCTCACGGACCAACTTTTACGGAGACACAGCCATGAAAATCAAGAACCTACTCTCAACTCTCAGCGCAGCATCCTTGCTCGCGCTCGTCACCATGACCTCCACCGCGGCGAACGCCGAAGAAGTCTGGTCGAGTCCCAGCGCCTCGGGTGGCCCCTTCACAGATGTCGGTGACTGGGCCGTGACTCGCGGAGGCGCGACCTACTTCACAGTCGCCATTCCCGACGACTTTGACGAGTTCCTGGGCGCCTCGGTCCTCGCCATCGGCTCCGGACTCGGAGGTGGTGGGACCCAGACCTTTGATATTGAGATTGGTGTCTCCGTGGCCTCGAGTGGTGACAGCAGCAGCGCCGCCACCTACGTGACGCAGCAAACGATCACGGTCAGCGAAGGTGTGCTCTCCGACATTGATTTGTCCGCGGCACTCGACCTCGCCTATCTCGCAGGCGCAGATTACGTCGCCGTCTCCATCACCCCCCCCAACGGTAGCAGCAAGCACCTCAACCTGGTCGGCATGCGCTTTCAATTTGGCTCCACCGACGGTGACACCGACCCGACCAACGAGCTCAACACTGCCTTCACCTACGCAGGAACCACAATCTCCATCACCGACGCAGGGGGCACCCTCTCCGCGGACCTGAGCAGCCTCGAAGAGTCTGCCGACATCGCAGCCAACGCGGCCGACATCGCAACCAACGCAGCCGACATCGCAACCAACTCCGCGGACATCGCTTCGAATGACGCGGACATCGCCAACAACACTGCTGGCATCGCGACCAACTCCGCCGACATCGCGACCAACTCCGCCGACATCGCGAACAACACCTCGGACATCGCGAACAACGCCTCCGATATCTCGGACAACGCCGCGGGCATCGCGACCAACTCCGCAGACATCGCGACCAACGCGACCGACATCGCCAACAACACCTCCGACATCGCCAACAACGCCTCCGATATCTCGGACAACGCGGCGGGCATCGCGACCAACTCCGCCGACATCGCCAACAACACCTCCGACATCGCCAACAACGCCTCCGATATCTCGGACAACGCCGCGGACATCGCGACCAACACCTCGGACATCGCGACCAACACCTCGGACATCGCGAATAACACCTCGGACATCGCGAATAACGCCTCCGATATCTCAGACAACGCCGCGGGCATCGCGACCAACTCGGCGGACATCGCCTCCAACGATGCGGACATCGCCGCGAATGCTTCGGACATCGCGACCAACTCGGCGGACATCGCCTCCAACGACGCCGACATCGCGGCCAACACCTCGGGCATCGCGACCAACGCCGCGGCCATCGCCTCCAACGACACCGACATCGCGGCCAACGCGACCGGCGTCGCGACCAACGCCGCGGCCATCGCCTCCAACGACGCCGACATCGCCGCGAACGCGAGCGGCATCTCTGCGAATGCCGGCCTCATCAACGGCCACATCGCGGCGGACGGCGACTTGAGCTCCACCAATGAGCTGCAAAGCTGGTCCACCCTCCCTGGGATCCCCGCGGGCTTCGTGGACGGCGTCGACAACGTCAACGACGCGGACAGCAACCCCTCCAACGAGCTCCAGAGCTTGTCCTTGTCGGGGACGACCCTCGCGATCTCCAGCGGAAACTCCGTGAACTTGTCGGGTATCGGCGGTTCGGACAACCTCGGCAACCACGTCGCGACCACAGATCTCAACATGAATGGGAGGGTCATCTACAACGCGTGGGACGTGTACACCAACTACGTCTCCGCCAGCGTCCAGGTGCTGTCCGGCTACATTCATAGCACCGGATATGCCTACGGTGTCCACACCAACCTCTACTGGGGCGCGGTCACCTCCTGGGACGACGACGGGAGCAGGGACTGCCCGAGCAACCGGGTCGCGCGCGGATTTGATGCGGACGAATGGGGAGGACTCATCGACCGCATTCGCTTCAATTGTGCCTACGTTCGATAACCCGACCTGAGCACCCAGAAAAGGCACACCATGCAGTATCGAAAAAAACTTGGGACATGCATCGCGCTCACGAGCGCGATGCTCCTGTGTCCCGCATGTCAAAACACGACGACCGATGAGGTTGGCGTTCGGGACGGCGACGTCCCCACCACGGAACACCAGCAGCGAATGGCCCCTCCTCGTGAGGGGCCCTCGACCCCCTCGTTCGTCCCCACCGAACTCGCACCTCTCCACACTCGGATCGCGAGCACTCGATGGGCCGAGCGTAAATTGGCGCAGCGGTCGTTGATCCAGCTCAGGGGTGAGCAGCGGACCTCGTCCGCGCTGGAGTTCGCGACGGAGGCGATGCGTGTGGATGCGAAGCGCGCACAACGCCTACTCCTCGCCGCGATCTCGCTCGACGCGGGGGCGACGGTCGCGGCCGTCGTCGCGAATTTGGCGGACAGTCCCAGCGTTACGCGCGACGCTGCGCTGCGCGTGCTGCTCGCCGAGGATCTCGTCGAATTGCAGCCGCAGGCCGACGCGCTCCTCGGCATCGCGACATCGATGGTGGAACGACCGACCACTCCGGTCTCCTACGGCCTCGGGCTCGCCATCTTCGCGAAGCTCGGTGATCCATCCGCGACCTCGAGAATCAGCGCGGCCATCCACGCCAGCGACAAACCCACGCGAAAAGCGGGGATGTCAGCGCTTCAACGATGGGCTGTCCCGGGTGGCCTTGAGCTCGCTCTCTCGGCGCTGCAAGATCCGGAGGTGTACATGCGAAGACGAGCGGCGGCCGCACTCGCCTTGTACCCATCCTCGCCAGATGCCCTCGCTGCGGTCACTCAGTTGCTGCAAACGGAGACGGACACCCGCGTCTGCACCCGGGGGCTCGAAGCGCTCGCTTCATTCCCGCCGCAAAGCGTGGAGCCGCTGCTCGTCGAGAAACTCGGCGCGACGGGGCACTGTGGGCTGGAGCATATCTTCGTCACGCTCGCGGTCGCGAGGCGGGTCCTTCGGAGATCTGCGGTCGATCTTCCCGTCCTTCGGGGAGCGCTCACCACGCTCGCCTCGGGGCCTCCCCAGTTTGGCATCAAGGCCGCCGCAGTGATCGCGCTGGGAGATCTTGAGCGAGCCCGTCAGCTTGAGGGCGCCGACGCCGTCGACGCTCTCGGCGAGCTTGTGTCCAAGTCTCTCGAGTCCCCCGAGGTCCGCGCCGGCGCCGTCGCGGCGCTCGGCGACCTGCGCTCGCAGGAGGCCACGAGCCGACTGTATCGCGTACTAGAGGATGTCGAGCTCTCGCAGCAAATGGTAGTCGCGACCCTGGAAGCCATCGACAAGAGCGCGCTCGCTGACACCGAGCGCATGGTGGCGTTGCTGCCGTTCACGGCGCGCGGCGAGGCGACCAACGTGCGAGCCCTCGCGATCTCTCACATCGCGCGTAACGCCATCGATCCACGCAGCGCGGCGAGGCTCGTGGTGCTTCGCGACGACGGCGACCCGGCGATCGCCGGGGTCGCTGGCCAGGGCGTGCGGCGGATATTCGGCGATGGTGACATCTCCACGCCATCCGCGCTCACCGTGCAGCTCGAGCGGGTCGCCCTCGCCCATCACGAGCGTCGCGCCGCGCTCGATAGACAAGCCCAAGTGCTGCTCGCGGACGCGCACCGCCACGACGCCGCGGAGGAGATGAGTGAGGCGGGTGGTGACGCGCCCGGGTTGGTCCCTCCTGCAGCGTTGGTCGAGGCGTCGGCCAACCCCACGCCACCCACGGGCGAGGTGCCGACCCCGCATGCGCTTGGACAACTAGACCTCTAGTGTGACCTCCTCAACTTGTGAGGCCAACGCGGCGAAGACCACCTCTTCGTCGCGTTTTTCATGGGTCACGAAGCGCCCTAGGGCGTCGTCGTCAGGCGATCGAGCACTCGCCGGACCTCCACCACCCGTGGGTGCGTGGGCTGACGAAGCGCGACCGCGTCGAGCAATCGCCGCGCCTCGTTTCGACGGTTCAAATATTTCGCGTACAGTTCCGCCAACTTAAGGCTGGGCTCGAGCGCGCCAGGGTCTTCGATCACCAGCAGCTCGAGCCAGCGCTGCGCGCCGGGGATATCGCCCGCTGCGATGGCCCGATCTGCCAACCGGCCGAGCGCGATCGGGTGTCGGACGTCGGCGACACAGCGCCGCAGCGCGCGATCGCTGAGCGCGTGCTCTCCTAGTTTGTGGAGCGCGTCATCCACCCGCAGCATCACGAGACACACAGACTCGCGAGACCCCGCCGGCCGCTCGAGCATCTGACTCGCCTCCGCGCGGAAGCCAAACCGAAGCAGGGCCAACGTCGAACCGGTCGCGTCAAGCAATGACATCTCCTCGACCAGCGGGAGCAACGTCGTCATCTGCCGCGCCGCAGCTTCATCTCCCGCCTCGTCCGCCCTCCCTACTTGTTGAAGAATCGCGGCCGCGCCCCACATATTCGCCTCCCACCAGCCGTCGGAGAGCTTCACCGAATCCAACGCGAGTCCGGCCTCCAGCGGGAGCACATGCGCCGTCGCGCCAAGAGGCGGGCTCTCGGGTTCGGTGAACTCGGGCACCAAGTTCAACTCTGAGTCAAAGACAGGAGAAGGCACGCGACCGTTGAGAGAGACTCCGCTGCGAACAAATACCTTCACGGGTCCTGCCCCCGCCGCTCGCGCCCGCTCCGCGAGGTGACGCGCGTAGGTCACGATCATGTCGGGATTGCGCGCGAGCTTCCCCGCCTGCCAAACCGTGAGTTCGTAGAGCGGACTCACCTGCGATCGCTCCCCTGTCTCCACTTCCAGGATTTCGAAGCGGCACCACCCTGTCTTCTGAGCGGTGAGGAGCCGCCAGCTCGCGAGCTGAGCGCCTCCATTCCACGCGAGATTCCCACCGACCAACAGGGCCCGTGCGGGGGCGACCATGTGAAAGACGGTGAACGCGAGCAGGGCTCGTCGACGCCAGACCGTGTCCCCTTCCCCCGCGCTCACGGCCACCGAATCCTGAACGCCCTGCCCATCGCTGTCGATCCCTCGTCGACGATCCGCCCACGAGGGTGAGAACCACGCGCTCAGCAACGCCAACGAAACCCACGGGAAGATTCCGATGTCATAAAAGAAGGCGGTGGCCACATGAAACGAGGCGAACGCCGCCATCGCCCACGGGCGCGTCCGACGGAGGCCAAGCCACACGGGCGCGCCAATCTCGATGACGATGAGCGCCCACGAAGTGCTCACAACGAACGGCTGCGAGACCAAGAAAGGACCGATCCAAGGGACCGCACGCAACCCCCCCGTCCCCATGGCCATCGGAATGCCAGCCGCCCAATCCGCGTCGAGCTTTGACACCCCGGCCCACACGTACACCACCAACAACAGCGCGCGGACGCCTCCGACCCACACGAAGCGGACCGTGCCGCGCCGTCGAACCTGCGGCATCAGGCACCAAATCACCAGCAGATTCAGCACCAGGTAGTGGTGATTGAGATACAGCGCGCGATCGATCGCGATGACGTAGCCCCAGCAGAGCAGGCTGATCGCCGCGACCCACCGCGTGCGCCACCCGACCGCGAGCAGTGCGCCCAGCACGACGAGGAACCCGATGATCGTGCTCATCGCGGTGAGCGAAGATGGAGTCACCCACCCGAGCCCCGGGTACGCAAAGTGAAACGTCGGACCCACAAGGTGCGACTGCACCCAGTCGTTCAACACATAGCGAAGCGCCTCAACGCTCAAGGCGATGCCAAAGCAAACCCGCAGCACGACGAGCGATGACGCGCTCACAGACTGGTCCATCGTCTTCCGCGCCCGAACCATCGCTGTCCTCTCCGGATCCACCCTACCCCATCCTACTCGAATTCCATCGCCGTCTGGGTATGCCACCTCGCCCTGAAATTCCGCACGTAGAGACGTCCACGCCGCGCTGGCTCCAGACCTCCGCGCGACGGAGGCGTCGACGGAGCGGTGCATGTTTGACGACCCCCAAAGATCCGTGCATGCTTTGGGCGCTCTGCACCACCAGACTGCAAAGGTGAACACGATGAATATCCGATTCTTATCCTCCCTGACTTGTACAAGCCTGCTTCTGCTCTCCCTGAACGCGTGTGAATCCGACTCCGGTGACGATTCCACGACCAACGCAGACGACACAACCTCCTCGACCTCTGGCGACGGCGACGGCGACGGCGACGGCGACGGCGACGGCGACGGCGACGGCGACGGCGACGGCGACGGCGACGGTGACGGTGACGGTGACGATTGCACCGGAATCACCCCGGACAGCTCCGGTGCTGCGCTCACCGCCGACTGCTCCGCAGATGCCACCGATGGTCAAGGGACCAACGCTTGCACCTCCGCGGGTGGTGACTGGTGCGTCCAGGGCTCCAACTATGCCCTGTGTCTCGACACCGCATTTTGCGAGAGCAGCTGTGAATGCGCCATTGAACCCAACACTGCCCGACAAGGGAGCTGTGTCACCGACTGGCTGATCGACAACAATATGGATCCCATCGGCACCTGCGTCCTCGAGTGTGACGCGATGAACGACTGCCCCGACGGGATGACCTGCGGTGGGTTCGGCGGCAGCTATGACATGTGCCTCTGGATCGAAGAATGCGGCGATGGCATCATCAACTTCGACGAGAGCTGCGAGATGGGCATGATGCAGACCTGCGAAGACCTGGGCTACGACTCAGGGACGACCACCTGCGACATGTGTCAGCTCGACACCTCCAGCTGCGCGTCCACCTGCGGCAACGGCAACATCACGACCGGCGAGCAGTGTGAAGGCACGGACTTCAACGGCGAAGACTGCGGGAGCCTCGGCTTCGCGGGCGCCGACCCCGCAGACGACACGGACGACGGCGCGCTCGCTTGTGGCGCTCCCGCGGCTGCGGACGAGTGTCAGTTTGACACCAGCGGCTGCCTCTCGGTGTGCGGCAACGGGGTCGCGGAGCCCGACGGGGTCGAGTTCTGTGACGGTACGGACCTCGGCGCGACCATCGGCAACGACATCAAGGGCAACACCGCGCTCCCCGACGGCGTCGTCGACTGCCGCGACCTGGGCTACTTGGACGCGGGCACGTTGGCGTGCGCGGGCGACTGCACCTACGACGTCTCTGGATGCACCGCGAGCTGTGGCAACAACGCGCTCGAGCCTGGAGAAGAGTGCGACCTCGCGCAGTTCCCCGACAACGATATGGACGGCACCAAAGACACGGACTGCGCCGACTACGGAGAAGGCACCGGCACGGTGACCTGCGCCGCCGACTGCACCTTCGACTTCAGCGCCTGCACACCCTAGCGACCTCTGAGGTATTTATACCGGAGGTCGACGAACAGATTGTCGTCGGCCTCCGTTTTTTCTTGAGCGCATGATCACCATTCCACCCTCTCCTCCGCCGTCAATGAGCACGCTCCGCCGCGCGAGGCGGGGCGGTCAACGACGGCTCGTATGCCTTTGCGTCTTGTTGTCTGTGGGCGCGTGTTCCAAGTCTCCCCCCGCTTCATCGGGTGGGGAACACGTCGCCCCGACCGATCCTCCGCTGGTCAACACCTCCTCCCCGCCGCCGAAGAATCTGCCTCTGAAGAGGACCTCGTCGAAGGTAGATCCAATTCGATTTGACGACTGCACCGTGTTCCGTGCGAACGACCGCTATACGCAGTGGCAGTGCCGCCCTCGGGGCTTGTTTATCTTCCGGCCAGACGCCTCACCGCAGCTCGAGGGCTCGCGACCGTTCGCGGACCTCGCGAGCGGCACGCTCGCCACCGTGTATCGGAGTGAAGAGTGGGAGATGATCAAAAGACCTCTCCCCGCGACGCGCCAGGTCGCGTCCTCAACAACAACGACGTCCTACGTCCACCTCGAGATGAAGTCGCGCAGCCTCAACAGCCTCGTCACCGCAATCGGCGCGGCGCTCCCTGATAACGCCCTCGCTTTTTGCGTCTTGCCTGCGACACTCCCGAACGCGGCAGGGTTGTGCAAAAAGACCGTCGACAGCCTCCTCACTGGGCAACGACCCCCGAACCACCGCAGACCTGATCGGTGAAGCCTACGAGTGACGCGAGGGCTCGCGAGTCTGTGTTAGCGTCCACGCATGTATCGGGACCCCCTCCAACGCTGCCTCCCCACTTCTGCCCTCGCGTTCGCGCTCCTGCTCGGGCTGTCCCTGCCTGGCTGCGCCGATGATGACCCTGCCGAGAGTGACGACGGCGGCACGGAGATGTCCGCGAGCGGCGACGGCGACGGCGACGGCGACGGTGACGGCGACGGCGACGGCGACGGCGACGGCGACGGCGACGGCGACATCAACTACGACTGCTCCCAAGTGACCGAAGGGTTGAGCACCCTGGTCATCGACGGCACCACCCGGCAGTTCTATCTCGACCTCCCAAGCAACGCAGCTTCCGATGGCCCTTGGCCGGTCGTGTTCAATTGGCATGGTCTCGGGGACACCGCCGCGAATATGCGGGGGCTCGTGGCCCCCTACGTCAACGACCCGAGCTATCCATTCATCGGCGTGACCCCGGAAGACACAGACCTGTTCTTGGAGGTCCCCCTGCTCGGTTCGCAGAATTTTGATTGGGACGTGTTCGATGTCGCCGGCGGCAGCATCGAGGCCGACCTCTTTGACGGCGTGCTCGCCTGCCTCGAACAGCAATACGGTGTCGATGAGGACCGGATCCACACCATGGGCTTCTCGCTCGGCTCCATCCTCAGCGACATGCTCGGTACCATGCGCGGAGATCAAGTCGCCTCCATCGCCACCTATTCGGGTGGATACTGGAGCAACCCAGAAAATGTCGCCGGACTGATCGGCAGCGTCGCCATCTGGCCGCTCCATCTGACCGACAATAAATACGCGCAGCTGTTCGTCCACGGCGGCCCTGCGGACACCTACGGGATCGCGGGAGTGGTGGAGCTCGACTTCTCCGCCTACGCCATCTCGGACCTCGCCTTCTTGAACAACAAGGGACACGACGCGATCATTTGTGAACACGCGGGGGGTCACACGGTCCCGTCATCCATGGGGCCCACCACATTCATCGAGTTCTTCCGCGATCATCCCCGCGGGACCGTGGACTCTCCGTACAGCGACGGACTCCCCTCAAGTTTCTCGTCGGGATGTAGCTTCTCGGCCAAGAACTAGGCGGTCGCACGACAACACTCAACGCACTGCGATGCTCTGGCTAAGAGCGCGCCACCGTGGAACATCTGTATGGGCAAACCATCGAGCCTTCTCCCCACAACCCAACCAGACCGGCTCACAGATGAACCGGTAGAAGAGGACACGAATCACAGCCTCTCGCGCGGACAGATTCTAAAGGCGACGTTGAGGTTTAACCTCAAGCTCGCGCTCGAGGGCGCGAAGGATCTCTTTCTCGCGCCGCTCTCCATCGCTGCCGCGATGCTCGGACTCATCCTCCCTTCGAAGCGCGCCGCCGTGCCGCTCAAGTTCGTGCTGCGAATGGGCCATCGCTTCGATGAGGTGATCAACCTGTACGCGATTAAGGAGCTGGACGTCGTAGATCCACGCGCCTTGCCTGCCACGGTCGAGTCCTCGCCAGATACGGAGTCTACGGAGCTACCAACAAGCTAGCCTTCGGTCGCTGGTGCGCCACGAGCTCCGGCTGCGCCTCCGCGCCGATCAAGACTCACCGGTCCTAGGTCTATCATCGAGGTCCTGGTCGAGCGGCGGGCCGCGTTCAGTTCTGTCTTGCCCTCTGGCGACTCGAGATCGAGATGATCTTGTAGATCGGACAACGCGAGGTTCGAGCGGTGTCTCAACTCTCGCTTGCGATTCTCGGCGATCTCTCCATCCGTCGTCAGCTCTTTCTCGACCGCAGCCCGGGCGTCCGCGAACATCTCCCTGGCCTCTTCAATCGTCGCAGGCCGCGGATAGGTTTCCTCGTCTCGTTCGGCGGCCTCTCCATCAAAACCGAAGCCACCACCGAGCACCCCCGTGAGCGCCTCCATGCCTTCGCGATCCGGTTTTCGAAATCCGGGCGGCCGCGCTTTATCAGCGCCCGACGTCTCCGATTCGTCCCCGGCGCCGCGCCGCTGACTCATGGGCCTTATTCCGGGCCCGGGAGCCCGGTCTCCGTTATCCGATACGGCGTCCCGTGTCTCGCCTTGATGATCCGCGATGTCGGGCGACTGAGTGAGCCACCAAGTACCTACGCCAAGCACAACCACCGCGGCCCCTAGGATAATTTGTTGCCTGTTCCCTGCCATGGAATCGAGTCTACGATCCACCCAACACCGCTGTCTGTTAGTCGACTGTTTGGCGAATGTAAAAGCGAGCTCAAGCTCAACGGTGAGGATATCTTCCGAAAAAGTGAGCACATCGCCGAACGGCGATTCGGGCGCTTAACCGGCCAATTCGCGGCCTACGCGGGAATTTCTGTCCCGGTCTTAAAAATGGTCCGCGCCCCGACCGCACAGCAACCCTAAGCAATTCCGACCGGCGTACTTGTGCAGTTCCAGCGGTCGAGAATGGATCAGTCAAGCTACGGTTTTCGTATATTCCTACAATTTTCTACTGACTCCAAGCGGCGCTGCATCCGCTTCCGGATTCACAGCCGAAAACAACTCCAAAGAGCTGTGGGCCGGCCGACAAAACGCGGCCGTGGGTGTTCGAGAATGGACATTTATCGGCCGTTCTTGATAACGAAAGGCAGAGTACCAAGCACGTTGGCCGGCTCACTGTGTCCTTTCAAAACAGCCATCGTGCCGGTCGGTTCTTTGCGTCTCATTTCGACGCATGACAATCGCCCGAACGACAAGGAGGCCGTTGAGCAGATCACACGTGACGCTCTAACGTCACGTGTATGGACGTTGGGTTTGTACCGACGCCTGAATGACACACTGTAGAAGATGGAGAAGATGATGAAAACGACACACGTAATGACAATATTTGGAGCTGCAACGCTGATGCTGACGGTAGGGTGTGAAGTCCCTGGCAAAGTCACAGGTGGAGGATTTATGGATGGCGCCGCCGGTGGCCGCGCCAACCTTGGATTCAACGCCGATCAATGTGACGAGAGCATGCCTGCGTTTGGCCACGTTAACTTCCACGACAAGAGCGTGGGCGTCAAAGCCAACGGCACCGTCCTCGATGCCGGGTTCTGTAGCCCCGACGAGTTTGTGGAGAACAACGGCCTGATCGAGATCTGCTCGTTCTGTTTCGACGGCGAGTATGAGGTGTTCTTCAACTACAACTCAACAAACCCAGCGGTTCCAGGCGGCGGCACCGGGCTCGTCTGCCTGCGTGACGACGGCGAGGGCGGCGGCAACACCCTCGACAACGCCTTCGTATACCTCTACGACGGCGTCTACGCTGGGTACTTTAACGGCGACACAGGGTGGGCTGGAAACATCCAAGGCCACGACTGCGGATAATCAACGCCGCATTGACACACAAGAAGGGGGCGCTTCGGCGCTCCTTTTTTTTGCCCGCAACCCCCGAGCGCCGAGACCACGCTGAGTCGCGCGCGTCCACACGGCGGTCTCGAACCGGGTCAATCCGGCGCGTCTTTTTTGCGACCGCACGACCCCCGCCTCTCGCGAACCTGCGCGACCGCTCACGGCCCCACGTTCGCGCTCACGGCGACGTGCACTCTGCCGAGTAGTCTACGTTCATGCCGGCGCCGGCGGCCTCACAGCCGTTGCTGTAGGTCACTCCGTCGCAACCGCAGACCGGGTCGAATACGCTCGGGCAGATCTCCGGCATCGGATCGCAGACACCTGACGCGTCGGCCACCATGCACATGCCCACGCCATAATTGCAGTACTCGTCAGGTGGGCATGGGATACCCGCGAAGCCTCCGCAAAATCCGCCCGTCATCTGGCACATCCCGTCGAACTCCACGTTGACGCCGGCGCTCGTGGCCTCGCACAGGTTGTTGTAGGTGGTCCCGTCGCACCCACACACCGGGTCAAAATTTGGAGGGCACGGAGTGTTGGGAATGAGCGCGCAGGTCCCTTGGCCGCCGCACATCATATTGGGAAACGAGCACCACTGGTCGGCCGCACAGTCCGCGTTTGATCCGCAACCGTCACCATCCCCATCACCATCCCCATCACCGTCTCCGCACTCTCCAGAGTAGGACACGTTGATCCCAACGGCGGCCGCCTCACACTCGTTACCGTAGGTGACGTCGTCGCAGCCACACACCGGGAGCCAGATGTCCGGGCAGCCTTGGGGCATCATCTCGCAGATTCCGGGGCCTCCACAGATCCCAACATCGACGGCGCAGTATTCGTCCATGGTGCACCCTGCGTTCGCCGTGCACGCGTCGCCGTCCCCGTCCCCGTCTCCGTCCCCGTCCCCGTCCCCGTCTCCGTCCCCGTCTCCGTCCCCGTCCCCGTCCCCGTCCCCGTCCCCATCTCCGTCCCCGTCCCCGTCGCCGTCCCCGTCGCCGTCCCCGTCGCCATCGCCGTCCCCGTCTCCGCCCCCGTCTCCGCCCATCGTAGTCTCCCCCCCCGTCCCGGAGTCATCAGAGGTGGCCGAGTCGACCTCATTCGAAGAACAACCAACCTCCACCAACGCGCTCAGTGACAGCGCCGTAATAATCCAAAGATGACGTAATTTCATGTGGTCAGGGTCGCATATTTGGATCCTCGATACCAGCGTGGTCGCGCTCGCGACAAAACGGTGAGCCAAGCGGCGCGCCTCGGAGGCTGCGAATCAACCTCCAAGGAGCATCACGAAGAGCGACGAGACCGCTCCCGATCACTGCGGTGGCGGAGCGCAGGTCGACACCCCCGCCCCCACGACTCGCATGGGCGCGGTCGAGACGATCTGATCCAACGCCATTGTCGTGGGGTCGTAGCGGGTGACCTTGGAGAGCGATGGCGTGCTCGACTCGGTGAAGAAGTAGAACTTCCCCTGCCATGTCGCGAACGCGAACGCGTTGGTCAAATCGAGCCCGTTCATCGGCGTCGTCGCCACCGCCGCTGCCGTATCCTTGTCGTACTGCACCAGCTTCGCTGGATTCGAACCCGCGAACGCGAACAGCTGCCCGGAGGCGTTCCCCGTAAGCTCGCCTCCGTCATAATTGACGCTGCCTTGGGTGGCTACTCCCAAGGTGGTCGGCGACATCTTCCCGAGGGTGCCCGCGTTCGCTCCCTCGCCAAATCCGCCTTGCCCGCTCCAGCTGTGCATGTAGAGGTTGTCGCAGGGGTCGAAGAGGCTGTTGCTCACAAACCCCATCCCAAACAAATTCCAACCAGAGGTCCCCGAGACCCAGCCGCTGTTGGTGCACGACGAGGGGTTGTTGATGTCCACTTGGTAGAGGTTCCCCGACTGCATCAAGACCCACGCGCGGGCGTTTCGATCGACGCTCATGGAGAAGGTGCTCGACTCGGGACAGACGGTCCCTAGGTTCGCGATGAGCGTAAAGTTCAGCGAGAGCGGATCGAACGAGTACAGATCCGCGCTGTCGGAGATCACATAGACCAAATCTGCATTGGGTGCGCACGTGCAGTCTCCGTCTCCGTCTCCGTCTCCGTCTCCGTCTCCGTCTCCGTCTCCGTCTCCGTCTCCGCCGGAGGTCGAGCTGTCTCCGTCTCCGTCTCCGCCGGAGTTCGAGCCGTCACCGTCTCCGTCTCCGCCGGAGGTCGAGCTGTCACTGTCTCCGTCTCCGTCTCCGTCTCCGCCTCCGTCTCCGCCGGAGCCCGAGCCGCTGGGATCGCCATCGGTGCCGGAAGAGCCCGACGAGCCCGACGAGCCCGACGTCGCATCCGAATCGCCGCCTGTCCAGCCACCCTCCGTGCCCCAGTCGCCGTCCGTGCCCGCGCCGGATTCGTCGGCGCCGTCTGCTGCGCCATCGTTGACGCCGCTGTCCCCGGACATGTCGCCGTCGGAGACGCAGCCGCTGCCGAGGGCGACGGCGCTGCAGAGCGTGAGAGAAAATGAAATGTGGATCTTCTTCATGGAAATCGAGTGCCTTTCACGGGTGAAGTGCCCGCGGAAGCCCAATCGATCACCTTCCTTGACGATTGTTCTATTATGTAATTAGGATTGCATAAATTGAATTGAGCGGGGAGGACACCAGATGCCAACTTTGGGGCTCCAGGCCCGCGACAGCGGCAAATATAGCCTCAGAGTACTTGCAGACCTCCTTTTCGCGGATCCATTGAAAAACTAACGAATCGCGAGTACCGTGCGAGCGTGTTACGCGCAATTTCGTGGTTATCGGTCCTCTCCTTGTCCGTGTCTCTCGCCGCTTGCGGCTCCGACAAAGACGGCACCTCCGCCGCGAACGAGGACGACGGTGGCACTGGCGGCACCGAAGATGACGGCATGCAGCTCCCGCCCCGGCCCGCGGCCGGTGGCATCGCCATCCGGAAGATCTACGCCAACCAGGGGGTGCAGGTCCCCATCGCCGAGGGCGACGCGTGGGTCGGCGCGAGTGGACGACCCACGGTGCTCGCCTACGACCGCACCACGATGATTCGTGTCCTCGTGGACGTCGCGGAAGACTGGGAACCGCGCGACATCGATCTCGACTTCGTCCTCGAGTACGACGACGGAGAGGTCCTCTCGGACACGGTCACCACCACGATCTCCAAGTCCTCCCTCGAGACGAACCTCAGCTCCACGATCAACATCCCCCTGCCCGGCGAATTCATCAAGACCGGCATGAAGTTCCAAGTCTCGTTGCTCGAGAACGATCCCTACGCGACACCGCCCCCGTCCATCGGCCCCACGGTGTCACCTGCGACGCCCGAGTTCGTCGGCATCGAAGGACTCAACCGCTTCATCGCCGTGAACGTCATCCCCATCAAACACGACATCGGCGCGGGATGTGCCGACGCGCCGCAACCCTCGGAGCGAGCCATCTCCGACATGGCCAACTGGCTCAAGGCTCAAAACCCCGTCAACGCGGTGTACATGAACGTCCTTGAGCCTGTCGTGTGGGACGAGCCCCTTGAAGACCTGTTCACCTTCTCGCCCGTCCTCAGCTACCTCGCGCAGCTACGTGAGCAGCTGAGCATCGCCCCTGGAGACTACGTGTTCGGAATCATCGATCCGTGCGACGACGGCCCGAGCGGCGTGGGCGGCGAAGCCATCGACATCCCCGGGCCCCCGAGCATGTTCAACGACACCTCTCGGGTGAGCGTGGGGCTCTGGAGTGAGATCAGCGCCGGCGAGGACGACACGACCATCGGCAACTACGCCGCCGAGACCTTCGTGCACGAGGTGGGGCACACCCAAGGCCGCCGACATTCGCCCTGCGGCGACGCCGGCGGCCCCGACCCGGCCTACCCCTACCCCGGTGGCATCATCGGGGGCTACAGCTGGAAGTTCATCGAGGGTCGCGCCAACGAGTTCTTCCCGCCCGACGGCGCCTACGACTACATGGGCTACTGTGACCCCACGAGCGTCTCGCCCTACGTGTACAACCAGGTCCTCGGGTACATCACCACCATCAGCGGCTGGGGCGCCCCGGAGGGTCAAAGCCCCACGGCAGACTCGGGCACCCCGAGCGAGGACGAAGCGTCACATCAAATCCTCGTCGGCCTGTTGGACGCGAGCGGCGACACCCACTGGCACACGGCCAACGGCGTCGTGGATGAGCGCGAGTGGAGCACCTCCGCGGTCGCGATCGTGACAACGGACGAGGACACCTACGAGCTGCCCGTGATCGCCACCGTGCGAGGGGACACCGACGGCATGCGCGTCGCCATGAACCTCCCCGAGGCGCTCGAAGGCGACCTCTTATCCATCGTCTCCGTTCGACTCACGGGGACGCTCGAAGACCGCAGCCTCGCGATGTACGAGGCCTCCGGTGAGGCGATTCGCGCAGAGATCGCGACGAACCTCAAGCGTGCTTCCACCTACGTCTCACAGTAGAGGCGCGCGTGACCGCGCCCACCAGCGCGCCCGCTACGACGTCGGGAAGACAACTTCGGTGTGGAATTCTCCCCACTCTCCGAACGGATCGACCGAGTCGGGGAGCTCGGCGGAGGGCGCTGGACTCCAGCTGCTGCCCACGGACAGCGCACCTGGGATCTGGGAGGCGCACACACGAAAGGTCGCGCCCGACGCCTTGAGACGGCGCCTCAACACGCCGTAGTCCACACCCCACAGCGGAAAATGCAGGGTCGCGCCCGCCGCCGCCGCCACCGATCCCAGCATCGCCTCGCGCCATCGGCGAATCTCCGCGAGGTGGAGATCCCCAAACACCAGCCTCGACACTCGACCCCGCGCGATGATCTTTTGCAGGCCACGCTCCACCTGCTCGACGTACGCGCCCCCCCTCGCGAGCGGAACCGCCAGCGAGGGGACGTCGAGCGCGCGGGCTTGGCGTCGGATGACCTCCAAGCTCAGCTCTTGGTGCGCCACCCGCCCTGCCACGCCGTCATAGGTCGTCAAGAGGACGCACGGACGCGCGCGCTCTTGTTGCAAATCGAGATACGCCGCGTAGCTGTCCTTGCCTCCGCTCCAAAACAGCACATCGATCCCGTCCGCCGGGGCGGCCGACAGCTCCGCCTCGTGGAGCCAGCGCGCCTCGGGGGGCCGTCGCTCCGACGGCACCTCGGCGTGCTCGAACGGACAGTGTCGGCAACCGGAACCGCAACACTGCCCGCGGCTGACCAAGCCGACCCGCGTCATCACCTGATAGCCCGTCGCCGGATCGCGGTACGTCGCCTCCCCCCGCGAACACGCGAGCTCGTGCTGCTCCCAAATTTTTGTATGCGCCTCGGTCGCCATCCCGTGGGAGATGTGTAGCGAGCCACCTCGGACGAGACAAGCGTACCCGCGAGTATTTTTTCTTCTCGGCGCGCTCCTCGTGAACGCAAGCGGCCCCATCCGCCCGCGCGAGGCCGCCCTCCGCTGCCCGTTAGGCGCCCGTCCGCCGGCCAAACAGCAGCACCAAGAGCGCGGGAGCCCCGAGGGCCGCGGTCAACACGCCCACCGGGATCTCGCGACCCGGCCACGCCGTGCGCGCGAGCACATCGCAGACCACCAGCAACGCCGCCCCCACCACCACCGAACACGGCAACAAAATCCGCTGCGAGGCGCCCACGCTGCGGCGAACCAGGTGAGGCACGATCAACCCCACGAACGCGATCGGGCCGCACAAGGCGACGGCGGCGCCGACCCCGAGCGCGCCGCCGAGCAGACACAATGTCCGCACACGGGCGACATCGACGCCCTGCGTGCGGGCGCGCTCCGCCCCCGACGCGAGGGCTCCGAGCGCGCGCATTTGGCCGAGCATCAGCAGCACACATACGCCGGCGAGCGGCGCGAACACGAGGACACGATCAAACCCGACGACCATTAGGCTCCCCAAGGACCACCGCACCGCCGCGAAGGTGGTGTTGATGTCCGCTTGGAACTGCAACCCCAGCGCGAGGGCGCTCGCGGCCAACGTGACGGCGATCCCCGCGAGGATGATGTCCTCTGAGGACGCGCGCCCCGAGGCCGCCACGCCGATCGCCAGGAGGCTCGCCACCGTCGCCCCGACGAACGCGGCCACCACGAGGATCGGGAGCCCGACGACCTGGCCGCCTTGCGCCAACACCAAGACGCTCAGCGCCCCGAGGGTCGCCCCAGCGCTCGTGCCCACAGTGCTGGGCGTGGCCAGGGGATTCGTAAAAATCGTCTGGTACGCGGCGCCCGTAACCCCCAAGACCGCGCCGACGAGCGCCCCCATGCACACCCGGGGGATGCGAAGCTGCGTCAAGATAAAATCGCGGGCGCCGTCGTCCATCGGCGCGCCGACCCACGGCGCTGCGACCACCACGAGCACGCACACGAGCGCAGTGAGCAGCGCGCGGTGCTTGCTCACCCGCGCCCCCTTGGCAACGTCATCGCGAACCGAGGCGCGTCGGCCTCTCTCGCGAGGCGCACGCGGAGTCGGTAGATCTCGCTCAGCCCCTCTGCCAGCCGCGGCGACAGCAGCGACTCGTCTACGACGACCTCTCCGCGATCCATGCCCACAATTCGCACCTCGTCCCAGCGCTCCTCCTGGACCGAGTGCCACAGCAGGTTCACGTCATGGGTCACGCAGACGAGCGCTTGCCCCTCGCTCCAGGCCGCCCCGAGCGCGCGATACGTCAACAGCTGTTGCTTCGGATCAAGGTGGTTGGCGGGCTCGTCGCAGAGCCACCAAGCGGCGTTTTGGAGCGTGAGCGCCGCCAAGCCGAGACGCTGCAATTCACCGCCCGAGAGCTGCGTGAGGCTGGCGTAGGCCAAGTGCCCAAGCGCCATCGCCCCGAGACGCTCGAGGACGCGGCGGTCGATCTCCTCTCGCGAAGCGCCGTAACGAAAACACGCCCCGTGGAGGAACTCAACGACGCTGAGCCCTTCGCCGCGCGGCTCGTGCTGTGGGAGCCAACCCACGCTCGCCGCCCGCCGCTTCGGTGACACCTTCAGCAGGTCCACTCCTCCGCAGGTGATCGCTCCCGATAGTTTAGACTCGAGGCCGAGAATGGAGCGGAGCAGCGAGGTCTTGCCGCTCCCGTTCGGACCCACCAACGCGATCAACCGAGACGATTCCAGCCGGAGCCCCGCGACACGCACGCGCGCTCGCTCGCGGCCCGCGAGCTCAAGGTCGGTGAGGATGATTGGTTCGGTCATTTGCGCTCCCTGTCGGCCCCCGCCCCGAGCTCATCCAGGGATCGTTGGAGGCGGCGCGCGAACGACACTACGCCGGGTCCCTCTACGAGCGCTCCTTCGTATCCGAGGACACCGATAGCGCCCGCGCGCGCGGCCTTGAGCGGCGTGAGCGCCTCGATGCGATCGAGGACGCGTCGCCGCCTTCGTTCGCCAAGCGGTCGATTCGCCACGAGGAGGATGACGTCTGGGTCGGCCGCGATCAGCTGCTCAGCGCTCACTTGCGGCGGGCCGGTCACAGCGTCCGGGAACGCGTTCCGGTACCCGGCGCCATGCAACGCCGCGCCGTGGATCGAGTTGGGTTTCACGAACCAAAACGTCCCATCGAACGCCTCTCCAGCGTCGAGGAGCAGCGCGACGCGAGCACCGTCAGCGGGCGCGACCTCCGGCAGCGCGGTCTCAAGCTGCTTGGCGAGCGTCTCCGCCGCGGCGCGCTCGTCGAGCAGTGACCCCAGGACGCGGGTGCTCGCGGCGAGCTCTCCGGGCGCGCTCCACGGGAGCACCCGAACCGAAGCGAGCTTCTTGAGCGAGTCGGACCACTGCAGCTGCATCTTCGGGCCGACCACCGTCAGCGCACCCCCTCGCTTCAACGAGGCGAGCTGCTCAAAATTCACCGTGAGCGCCGTGCCGACGCGGGGGACCTTCGCGAACCCGTCTGGCAGCACGCAATAGTCGCTCACCGCCACCAGGGCGGGCGCGCCGCCCAAGGCGACGATCGTCGCGGTGACCCCGGGGGAGAGGCTCACCAGCCGAGGCGTTGACGGCTGCGCCTCGCTCGGCGATGTCTTCGCGGAGCACGCGACCACGACGAACGCGACGAACGCGACGATGACGCACAACGTCACGGCCAGGGCCCGCGATGACCGATGTCCTTGAGGTCTGTCCATCGTTAGAATTGTGGAGGGTACCGCCATCCTCCTCCCCCGAACCCACCGTTTTTTCGGCCCCTCGAGTCACCGCGACGAGAAAGGCGCGAACTCCGCTCTCGCGGTGCGAGCGCCGGAATGCCGCGCCCCGCCGGGGGGTATACAAGGACATGTCCTTCCTCGGGAACCTGCTGTGGCTCGTCACCGGCGGCATCATTGTCAGCCTCGCCTACGCGCTGGTCGGGCTCTGCCTTTGCATCACGATCATCGGAATCCCCCTCGGACTTCAAAGCTTCAAGCTCGCCGCCTTGAGCTTCGCTCCCTTCGGTCGGACCCTCGAGCCCTTTGAACGCAGCCTGGGACCGTTCACCATCGTCATCAACGCGATCTGGTTGGTGTGCGTGGGCATCGAGATCGCTTGTACGCACCTGGTGTTCGCCTTGCTCTGCGCCATCACGATCATCGGAATCCCGTTCGCGGTGCAACATGTTAAGCTCGCTTCCCTCGCCCTATGGCCGTTCGGAAGAGCTTTTCGAGATTCGTAAGATCGGGCGCGATGCGCCGGCCCACCGTCGCGCGCGCGCAAGTCTTGACCGAGCGTCGCGCTCGACTGACCGCCGCGTGGTTGCGGGTCGCCCCGCCAGTCTTGGGGCTTTGTCTCGGCGCGTGCTCAAAGACCCCCAACCGCGAGGTCGAAGGCCTCGCCGCGCGTGAGGCCGCGGCTGCGCCCGCACCGACGACACGCGCGCCACCCCCTGACGCCGCGGCGCGGATCATTACGCCGACGCTCACGCCGCTCGAGCTGCCGTCGTCCGCCGCCGCCCTCGGTCCTCGCTTCGCCACCGGCGCCGGCGCGCCAACGCTCACCTGGCTCGAAGAGTCGGCCGCAGACGCTAGCGTCACAGTCATGCTCTCTCAGCATTCGGAGCGCGGATGGAGCTCGCCCCGACCGATGGTGACAGACCCGCGCATCCTCACCAACTGGGCCGACGTCCCGGCCGCACACCGGCTGCCCTCCGGCCAGTGGGTCCTCGCCTATCCTCAACATCGTCGCGAAGGTGGGCGTGATTACGGGCTCGTGGTGGCGCGCTTCGATCGAGACCTCCGACCGATCGGGGAGTGGATCCCTGACGACGTCGCCCAAGGACCAGAGACCGGCTTTGTCGACATCGTCGGCGACGCGCAGGGCGCGACCCTCCTGTGGCTCGACGGGCGACAGATGCCGCCCCGCGACGCCGATTCGCGCCCGCCAGCCGACGAGCGCTCCGGGCCCTCAAAAGCGGCTGCGCACGGGGCTCACGGCGACGGCGACATGACGCTGCGCGCGCTCCGGATCGACGAGCAAGGGCGCCCACGAGGGACTTCTACCGTCGTCGATCACCGCACCTGCGAGTGCTGCAAGCTCGACGGGGCGATGGGCTCGAAGGGACCATGGGTCGTCTACCGCGATCGCGACACCGATGAGCGACGGGATATCCGCGCGGTGTCGATGCGCGCGGCGCTTGGCCCCGCAGGGAGCGAGAGTTCGCCCTTGGCCATCACCGCGTCTCTCGATGTCCACCGCGACGGGTGGGTGATGCCCGGATGCCCGGTGAATGGTCCGGCCCTCACGCGCAGCCGCGACCACCTCTTCGTGGCGTGGTTTTCGGCGGCGAACGGCGAGCCCCGCGTCTCCATCGCCCGCAGCGACGCCGGGGCGCCCGCCTTCGAGCAGGCGCGGCGCGTAGATCTCAACGACCCT
Organism: Myxococcales bacterium; assembly: GCA_014240065.1. Classification (GTDB taxonomy): domain Bacteria; phylum Myxococcota_A; class Polyangia; order Nannocystales; family Nannocystaceae; genus JAAZXR01. The sequence continues at coordinate 57,563 of JAAZXR010000002.1, read as the reverse complement.
GTCGGGAGGGTGGACCTCATCGCCCTCGAAGGAGGAGACCTCGTCGTGACGTGGATCGAACGCGACGCAGACCGGCCCGGGCGAGGGCGACTGCTCAGCCGCCTCGTCTCTCCTACGGGGGAGATGGGTCCGCCGATCCACGTGCACGAGATCGGAATCGGCCGCGACTGGGGCTTCCCCCGCGCCCACGAGCACGCGGGGCAGGTGCGCTGGATCTGGACCAACGCCGACAGCCCGCACACTTCACTTGAAGGCGTCCGCATCGAGACCCGCGCGCTGCGTGCGGCATCGCGGGCGGGAGGCTTGTCTCCCCAATCAGATAGCGTAGGCTGAGCCCGTGAGCTTGCGCGCACATGTCACCTCGTGGCTCCGACGCAGCGGGCCGGTCGCGTTGGCCTCCTACGCGATCCCAGCGGCGTTCGGCGCCTACTTTTGCATGTACGCCGTGCGCAAGCCCTTCGCCGCCGGCGACTACGAGGGTGAGCTTTGGGGTGTGAACCTCAAGATCATCTTGGTGATCTCTCAGGTGCTCGGCTACGCGCTGAGCAAGCTCATCGGCATCAAGATCGTGCCCGAGGTGTCCGCGCGTCACCGGGCGGCGTCGCTGCTCGCGTTGGTCGGGCTCGCAGAGCTCGCGCTCGTCGGCTTCGCGCTCGCTCCAGATTCACTCAAGCCCGCGGCGATGTTCTGCAACGGCTTGCCGCTCGGCATGGTGTGGGGCTTGGTGTTCGCCCATCTCGAAGGGCGTCGAAGCTCGGAGCTCCTCGGCGCGGGCCTGAGCACCTCCTATATCGTCGCCAGCGGCGTCGTGAAGACCGTCGGTCGTGCGCTCACCGACGACGCGGGGGTGTCGGAGGCGTGGATGCCGGCGACCACCGGGCTGTTGTTCCTCCCGCTCTTTGCGCTCTGCGTGTGGTTGCTCTCGGCGCTGCCCGCCCCGAGCGAGGCTGATATTCGATCGCGCACGCGCAGGGCCCCGATGGACGCCGACGCGCGGCGGAGCTTCTTTCGGTCGTTCGCGCCGGGGCTCATCCCCCTGACGGCGCTCTACGTATTTCTGACGGCCTTCCGTGACTTTCGCGACAACTTCCAGCGGCAGCTCTTCGATGAGTTGGGCATCCGAGAGGCGTCCGCGTTCGCGCAAACGGAGACCATCTCTGCGTTCGCGGTGCTCGTGGTCTTGGCCGCGATCTACGCCATCCGCGGCAACCGCCGCGCGGTGTTTTTGATCCACGGCGTCATGCTCGCCGGCATGCTCTTGCTGCTCGGATCTACGCTGGCGTGGCAGCGCGGCGCGATCTCTGGTCTCGCGTGGATGAGCTGCGTGGGCGGGGGCCTGTACCTCGCCTACGTCCCCTACGGCTGCGTCCTCTTCGATCGCATCATCGCCGCCACCCAAGTGGTCGCGACGTCGGTGTTCATGATCTACGTGACCGACGCGATGGGATATCTCGGCTCCGTCGGTATTCTCCTCTACAAGAACTTCTTCGCCGGCGAGCGATCTTGGCTCGACTTCTATCAAGACGCCGCCGTCGCCACCGCCATCGCCGGCATCGTTGGATTCCTCCTCAGCGCGCTCTACTTCGCCCGAAAAATCCCGCGCGAGACAGACGCCATGTCCACCGACTAGACGGAGAACGAACTACCGCAGCCGCAGCTGCCGGTGGTGTTCGGGTTGCTGAATTTAAAGCCCGCGCCCTGGAGGCCATCCACGTAGTCGATCTCGGTGCCCATGAGGTACATGAAGCTCATCTGGTCCGAGACGAGGTCGACCCCGTGACTCTCGAAGCGCATGTCTGCTTCTTCGGGCTCGTCAAAGAACAGGTCGTATTGGAACCCAGAACATCCCCCACCCAGCACCTTCACCCGCAGCGCGTAGCCGGACTCGATCTCCTCGGCGTCCCGAATCTCCGCCACTTTCTCGGCGGCGATGGAGGTGAGGAGCACGGCCCCGGCCATCGATGGATCGACAGGCTGTTCGCTGGTTGACGGATCAATGCTTGTGGATGACGGTTGCTCACTCATGACGGCTGCTCGCGGGGTTCACGGTTATCCTTATCATGATTCGTCGCGGGCGGCCACGCAACGGTTCGAGTGGCCGCGGGCGCGCGCGTTGACGCACACGGCAGTTTGGGGGTGATTGGCGGAGAAAACGGCGAGGCGCCCGCCGTTGCAATCTCAAGGGCCTCGCCCCCGAGGTGGCGTCGCATTGACAGATGTGGGACCGGCGCCTACCGTCGCACTCTCCCGCTTGGCGCATTGTGCGGCACGGGAACCAACCCTCCTCGGCCGCATGGCACCTGAGGTTTCGCACGGTCCGCGGGCCGCGATTGTCTCCGATGAAACGACATTTTTCACGACTTGGGCTCGCCCTGATCACCATCGCATCCATCTCCTCACTCGGCTGCGAGAGCCGCCAAGAAAAGCTCGCCCGTCAGCTCGCCTACCAGTACGGCGACAAACAAAAAGCCGATTCATCGGCAGAGGTCAAGGCCGTCCCGGCAGATCCCATGCGTGAGAGCCTGCGCCCGGTGCTCGAGGCGCTGTACTCAGGCACGACGCTGCCCGATGTACTCGACGCCGAGATGATCGTGGCCGATCCAAAGCGACCTTATCAGCTCACCGCCGGGGTCCTCGCGCAGATACGCCTCCCCTTCGAGCTCCAACGCGGGAAAAAAGACGCGCGCGCGCGCGCCATCGTCCTCGCCACCGCCGAGGCAGACGCCTGGGTCTTCCGGAAGAACGCCCGGAAGGACTACGCAGAGCACATCAACAAGCTCAAGCTCAGCTTTGACGAGAAAACCCGCGACCAAGTTCTCGCGATCTACGCCGACCTCAAGCTGCTCGAGTTCTTCTCCAACTCCGAGACGGACGCCCTGATGGAGAAGCTCCCCGCGGACGTCAAGCCGGGCGTCGTCGCGCTCTCCAAGGAGTACAAAGGGCAGTCGGAGGCCATCTGGAACAAGTGGATGGGCGTGAAGATGATGGCCCGCCGCGAGGTCGCGTCTGATCAGCCATTTCGCCCCGTGCTCAAGAGCATCCGGAAAGATCTTGGGCGCGCCGAGCCAGAGCCCATCGCCTTCGCGAGCGCGCACGACCCTGAGTTGTCCCCTTGGGGCGACGCCGTCGACAAAGAAGAGGGCCTCATGAAGCTCCTCACGAACCTCACGGAGCTGCGCGATCAAGAGGAATTTCGCAACGACACGCACGCCCTCTGGCTCATCGAAGGCTCCGAGCGCATCCCGGCCAAGGCGAGCAAGGTCAAGATCGACGAGGACATGGGCTTCGGCGTCTACAGAGACGACCTCGGCATGGGCTACAACGAGTTCGTCTTCGTGTTCCCGAAGAAATCCAAGGACTCCCAACGCAAGCGCGCCTACCTCAAGTCCCACATCTACCGGCACATGTTCAATGACTACCAAATGCTCGCCACCGCCGGCACAGATTTTGACGGAGGCATCGTGCCCGACAAGTACGACGGCGAATACGCCCGCTGCGGGAGCGAAGCCGCGGTCGACGCCTTGGTCGCCGGCTACAACGGGAAGTTCAGCCTCCTCGGCGGCATGAAAGAATCGCTCGCCTCGGGGGACAAGCGCCTGAAGAAGGCGCACGAGTGCATCATCGACCGGTGCAGCCCCGATATCGCGAATCCCGCTGAGGATGATCCGAAGAACATCGAAGGGCCGGCGCCCTCAAGTCGCCTCGCCTTCTTCCAGATGATGGCCCGATTCGAGAACGAGATCTCCACCAGCGCCATGCGGAAGACCCGAGAGAAGTCAGACGCCGTCAAGGACGCGGAGGCGTTCTTGAACGCCAACAAAAACGCGCCGCTCTGATCGCTGGAGAGGCCCTGAGACGCCCCACGTGACCGCGCCCGAAGCCGCTGATTTGCCTTGGCAACGTCGGCATTCCGTCGCATGGTCGGGAGGTGGCAGGTCTCACGGACATCGAGCTTTTGGGTCTCGACGCGACCGCGATCGCGGGGGGCCTCGACGCGTTCTCCGTGGACGAGCTTGTCACGCTTGTCCGTCGTGGTAACCGTGAGTACTGGCGAGACCACCGGCCCTCGATGCCAGACACGCTCTACGACCTGCTCGTGGAGCGCCTGCGGAGCCTCCACCCCGACGCGCCCGTCCTCCAAGACCTCGGAGCGCCCGCGCCAAGCGGAGCCCCCACGCGCACCGAAGGGCTCGTCACCGAGGCGCCCGCGGCTCGCTTCGGCGCCCCCGTGACGCATCACCGGGCGATGCGTTCCCTCGAGAAATGCTACGACGACGACACGCTCAACAAGTGGTCCTCCGAGTTCGAGGGTGAGGTCCTCGCCATGCCGAAGATGGACGGCGTCGCCCTCAGCCTGCGCTACGACACCCACGGCAAGCTCACGGTCGGCGCCACGCGCGGCGATGGTCGCGTAGGCGAAGACGTCACCAAGAACATCTTGCGCATCCAAGACATCCCCCATCAGATCGGCGACGCGGGGGAGGCGACGGAGGTCCGCGGCGAGGTGTACATGCGCTTGTCGACCTTCGAGCAGTTCGCGTCGGAGTACGCCAACCCCCGGAACCTCACCGCCGGCACCCTCAAACAAAAAGACGGCGATCCCGGACGATGTGAGCTCCTGAGTTTCTTCGCCTACGATCTCATCGGCCCGCCCCTGATCGATGAGCGCGCCAAGTTCGAGCGGCTCGCGGCGCTCGGCTTTCGGCACGAAGGGCACGCTGTCGAGTTTGTCGCCGCCGAAGCGCTCCCGGCCAACTTCGCAGACTTTGGGCGGCGGCGGGCCTCCCTCGACTACGAGATCGATGGCGTCGTGTACCGTGCGAGCCTCCGACGAGAGCAGGCGCGGCTCGGCGAGACGGGGCACCACCCGAAGTGGGCCATCGCATACAAATTTCAAGGCGAGTCGGGCCAGACCGTGCTCGATGATGTCTTGTGGTCTGTGAGTCGTACGGGGACGATCACGCCGGTCGCCTTGCTCACGCCCATCACCCTCAGCGGCGCGAGCATCGGCCGGGCGAGCCTGCATAACTTGAGCCGGTTCCACGAGCTTCAGCTCTCCCGCGACTGCACCGTGGAGGTGACGCGGCGCGGGGGCGTGATCCCCATGGTGGAGCGCGTCGTCGAGCGCCTCGACGCTGCCGATCCCTTCGCGATCCCCACCTCGTGTCCCGCGTGCGGCGGGGACGTCATCGTTCGGGCTGAACGCGAGGCGGAGTTTTTGATGTGCGCGCTGCCCTCCCAATGCCAGCAGGCGCGGATCAGCTCCCTCGAGCACTTCGCCAAGGTGATCGATATCCAAGGGTTCGGTCCCAAGGTGATCGAGCAGTGCGTGGAGCGAGGGCTGCTGCGCGAGCCCGCCGACTTCTACGTGCTCAAGCACGAGCAGCTTCGCACCCTCGAACGGCTCGGCGACAAGAGCGCCCGCAACCTGATCGAGGCCATCGCCGCGCGCGTCAAGCTCGACCTCCCCACGTTCTTACAAGCCCTGGGGATCAACCATCTCGGCCGACAATACGCGGAGCTGCTCGCGGAGCGATTCCTTCGACTTGAGCCGGTGCTCGCCGCGTCTCGGGAGGCCTTGATCGAGCTGCGCGGAGTGAGCGACTTGGTGGCAGAGTCCCTGCGCTCCGGATTTGACGGGCTCTCCGCGACCATCGACAACCTCCGCGCCCATGTCGAGGTCACCGCATACGAACCTCCCCCGGACACCGCGCCGACCGATCCCGAGCATCCGCTCGCCGGCAAGAGCGTCTTATTTACGGGCACGCTCACACAATGCGACCGCAAGAGCGCGCAGGCCAAGGTGGCGACCGTCGGTGGGGTCGCGGCCCGGACCGTCAACGGCGCGCTCGATTTTCTCGTCGTGGGCGCCGGGAGGGGCGCGAAGTCCAGCAAGCAAGCGAAGGCGGAGGACCTGAACGACAAAGGCGCCGCCATCCAGATCATCGGTGAGGTGGAGTTCCTCGCGATGGTTGACGCGCGGTCGCGAGGATGACCCGACCGCCTGAGCGAAGCCCCGAGGACCGGCGCGGCGCAGGCGAGCTAGAAGAAGACAGCGCGCACCGCGAAGACGCTCCCGATGACCGTCCCTGAGAGGCACACCACCGCGCACGCGACCCCGACGTAAAAAGGCGTCAACACACGATCTCGCTCCAGCGGGAGCTCCTCGAGGTGCCCGTGGAGCGGGAGCGGATGCACCCACCAACGCCGCGGCAACAGATGGCGCGGGCGGAGGGCCGCGCGGAGGCGCGCGTGATAGATTATGCTCGCGACAATTCCAGTGATGAGGGCGAGCGCGGTCATGATGGCCGCCCCCCACATCCCCACGTGAGACGGGAGCGCGGCGAGCGCGAGCCCTCCTATCAAGAGCGCGAGCGCGACTGCAGCCTCGACCATGAGACGAGCCTAGCGCAGCCCCGAGGGCGAGGCCATCAAAGCGCGTCCGCGCGCGGCTCGCTTCTCTAGCATCTGGCGCTACACTCCAGCGGATGACGGCCGCCGTCGGATTGCTGCGATATCTCCCGCCCCTGTTGATCTGGCTCGGTCTGCACCTGTGGACCGCGCGGACGCTCATGGCCCCCCTCACGTGGTCGCGACGCTGGCGATTCGTGGTGTGGTGCGCCGTGATCGTGCTCGCGGTCTACCCGGTGGCAGCGATGAGCTTCACGCGAATCTCGCCGGGTCACCCCGCGGAGTTCGGGCTCATGTTCTCGGGCATGACCGCGTTCGGATTCGCGAGCGTCGTCATCGCGCTGCGCGTCGCGGCGTCGTGCGCCGAGGCGTCGATGAGGGCCGCTCGCGCCCTCCGACAGCGGGTGAGGCCTCACGGGACTCCGGCCAGCGCGTCACCCCCCGATCTCGATCGGCGACGGTTCTTTGGCAAGGCGATCAACGCCGGGGTGCTGTCCTCTGCTGCGGGCGTAACCGCGGTGGGCGTCCACTCCGCTGCGAAGATCCCGGAGGTGCGGTCCGTGAAGATCTCCATCCCGAATCTCGATCCCGCCTTGGAGGGGATGGTCATCGCTCAACTCAGTGATATCCATGTGGGCCCGACGATCCGCCGGCCGTACGTCCAAGGGCTCGTCGACTCGGTCAACTCGCTGGACGCCGATCTGGTCGCGATCACTGGAGACCTCGTGGACGGCTTCGTCTCGAAGCTGGGGCCAGAGCTCGCCCCGCTCGCAGATTTGAACTCGCGGCTCGGCACCTTCGTCGTCACCGGCAACCACGAATACTATTGGCGAGGCGAGGAGTGGATCGAATATTTCGCGCGGCTGAAGATGACGGTGCTAGGAAACGACCACCGCGTGCTTCAGCGAAATAACGCGCGCTTCACCCTCGCGGGGGTCCACGACCTCCACGCGGCGCGCCATATCCCCTCGCATGTGAGCGACCCGGCGCGGGCAGCTCACGGTGCTCCGGAAGGCCTCCGTATCCTGCTCGCTCATCAGCCACGCTCCGCTCCGGAGGCGTCCGAGACGGGCGCGTACGATCTGCAGCTCTCGGGGCACACCCACGGCGGCCAATATGTCCCGTTCCAGCTGATGGTGTGGCTCGCCCAACCATATCTCGCTGGCCTTCATCGGGTGTCGGACCGCATGCAGCTGTACGTGAGCCGGGGCTGCGGCTACTGGGGTCCGCCGATCCGCGCCGGAGCCGCCTCCGAGATCACAAAGATCGTATTGACCCGGGCAGCGACGGCCTAGGACACCGCTCGCACGACGGGATCACTATCGACTCGCGACGACCGCCTCGCGACGCTCAAAGCGAGCGGCCGCCTGGCGAAGCGCCACGGCCTGCGAGTTGGAAAAGTGGGCGTCCTGGCGCCGCTCACATGAACACATGATGTTGGCGCGATCTTTTTGTTCGTGCTTGAGCCCGAACGCGTGCCCGATCTCGTGCGCGAGCGTGGTCGCAGGCGCATCGTGAGCGACGACGAGGTACATGCGGTGACGGAGATCCTGACGCACGCCGCGATAGATCCAGTGCAGACCGCTCACGTTTTGGTCGACGTTCCCCTTGCGAGGCACCGAACACTTCCTCACATAGAAAACATGGAGCGCCCCGTGATCCTCGATGCGCCGTGCGAAGTCCGCCCGTTGTTCGCGAGCCTGGAGGACCGCGTGTCCGATCTCAAGCTCTTCGACGCGGGCGACGACAAAGTGAATCCCCTGGAGTTGGAGCTCCACGTTGGTCCGCGCCACATCCGCTTCAACACGGGCCATGTCGACGACGGGACCGTCCTTCGTCGTCGCGACATGCACGAACAAGGGCACCTCAACCTCACGCATGTCCCAGGGGGGCGCGACGTCCGCTTGAATCGCTGTGCAGGCTGAGAGCGCCCACCCACACAGCACGAGCAGCTTCCACGCGATCGCCAACAACATCGCGCGCTTTGCGCGAGCACGCGGATCCACGCGGTGCTGCAGCACTTCCCCCATACAAATTTTCGTCGTCCAAATTAACTTTTTTTTGAGAGGTAATGCTGGATGTTTTTCGGTGAATCGCCAGTAGGATCCCCTTGGTGGCTCATAATCGATCAATTTGGCTGCGGGTCGTGGCGCGGAGGAACCGTGTCGATACATCCGACAACGCCCCACATGCGCTGCGGTGCTATCTTCACGTCCATGTTCGCGTTCGGTGATGCGCAGGCCTCCGCCTCTCCCAATTTCTTGCCCGAGGAGGCGTCCCAAGGATGGATTCACTCGGCGCTCGCGCGCGTGCGCGACCGCCTCGGCGCCACCGCGAGCGAATCCAAGCTGATCACCTCCCCGTCCATCCTCGAGGCGCCCCGAAACCTCGACTCCCTGTTTGATCTCATCTGCGAGCTCCAGGCACAGGTCGGACAAGAAGACCTGGAGTTCACCCTCCTCGCTCACGATCAGCAGGCCAACGTCGACCCCAGCTTTGAGCCCCTCGGCGATCCGACGGGTCAGCTCATGCACAGTTTCTTCAGCGAAAAAGAGGACACCTACCTCACGCTCTTCAGCGACGCGGCATTTCGCGTCCTCCCTGTGTTGTACGCGAGCGTCGCGCGTGAGCTCGGGCGCTTCGCCCTCCACCGATCCGGCGGCGCCCTCTTCACGACCGACGACGAGTTCGAACACGATCCCGAATCGGAATCCGAGCTCGCGGCGATCAGTCTTGGCCTTGGAATCTGGATCGCCAACGGCGCGGTGATGTTCGAGAACGGATGTTGCGGGGGCGGCTGCGGGGTAGACCTCCGGTCGCTGCGCGCGGGGTTAAGTGTGCCAGAGGTGGGCCACGCGCTGGCCGTGGACGCGCGCGCGCGCGGCGTGGGGAAATGGTCGATCTCCCGCCACCTCGAGAGCACCCAGAAGGCCGCGTTCAAAAAGAATTGGAGCGCCATCAAGCGCGCCCCGGTCCCCGCGGCCCTCGCCCCCGCGTCCTCGCGCGGCGCCCTCGGGAGCTAGGTGACATCTGCGACGGACACCGAGGTCACGACCGATGTGGCGACCGCCGCGCGCGCCCTGCTCGCTGGCGAGCTCGTCGCGTTCCCCACCGAGACCGTGTGGGGGCTCGGTGCGCTCGCGACAGATCCCTCCGCGATCGCGAAGACCTACGCGGCGAAAGGGAGACCTCGCGACAACCCCCTCATTGTGCACGTGGCGGACGTGGGCGCCGCCCTCACCCTGTTTCTTGAATGGCCCGGCCGCGCCGCCGCGGAGGCGATCCTGCGAGCGTTCGCGCCCGGTCCCATCACAGTTGTGATCCCTCGTCCCCCTTCGCTCCCCGCAGACGTGAGCGCGGGGCTTGAGACCGTCGGGCTGCGAATCCCCTCCCACCACGTGGCGCAGGCCTTGTTACGCGCGGTGAACGCCCCCGTCGCCGCGCCCTCGGCGAACGTCTCGGGTCGCCCAAGCCCGACCACCCGCGACGGGGTCCTCGCCAGCCTCGAAGGGAAGATCCCGCTGGTGCTCGACGGCCCGCGTGGCGAGATTGGTCTGGAATCCACTGTGGTCGATTGCACGGGCGACGTCCCCACGCTCCTGCGCGCCGGCGCCGTCTTCGTCGAAGCGCTGCGGGAGGTCGTACCAACCCTCGAGGTGGTCGCCGATGGCGAGGCCTTGGCTCGCAGCCCTGGTACCAGACATCGTCACTACGCGCCGACCTGTCGGGTGCACCTCGTGAGCTCGGAGGCCCGCGGGCTCCCCCCGGGCGCACGCTACGAGACCTCGGCGTACATCGGGCTCTCCTCTCCTTCGAAGGAGGAGCCGTTTTGTCTGGTCCGAGTGTGCGCCTCCGCCGAGCACTACGCCCACGAGCTCTTTGAGTTTATGAGACACGCCGACGACGCCGGCGCAGCGCTGCTCGTCTGCGAGGAGGTGCCTGTCGCGGGCATTGGGCTCGCCCTGATGGATCGGCTCCGTCGCGCTGCAGACGTCGCCTCCCCTTGATCGACCTCCACGAGGGGCGCTCACTCTTCGGTGAGTGGCACTCGCAGCAGCACATAGTGATGGTTCTCGTACGCCACCTCGACGCGGTCTCCCAAATCACGGGGCAGGTAACTCGCCAAGCGCCGCGCGTGCGAATCGATCGTGATGAACCACAACGCCTCGGTGTCCTCTCGGTGCTTCTCGATAAACTCCTGGAGTTTCTTCCGCTTGGGATTCATCGACACCCAAATCCTCGACTTCGAGAACAGCGTCTCTCCGCGGTAGTAAAACCACCACGAGAGGATCCGATCGGTCGGTGCGCGCCGACCAAAGTAGGTCTGGAACGCAGAGCGCTGCGACCAGCTCTCCGACGTCGCCGGCAAATAATCGTCGACGACGTAGAACGTCACCAAGTAGGCAGACAGCAGCGTCGCTTTCGCCGTGACCCGCGAGCGATCAATCACGTAGGCGATCAAGCCCACCGCCAGCGGCAGCGCACACCACACGAGCCTCGTCGGTATCGGCGCGCCCTCTCGCCACATCCCAGTATATAGATAGGTCGTGAGGTGGGCGATCCAGGCGGGCTCCGCGATGCTCGCCGCGAGGACCAAGCCCGCGATGCCTGCACACCCCACCGCCAACACCACGCGCACGCTCGTGCGCCCCTGAACCAGCCCATCATCCGCCCCGGCACCACCTCGTTCACTCCAACATCGGTCGAGCCACACGCCGACCAAGCCCGCCGCAGGCGGCAGCAACGGGATGAGGTAGTGGTAATACTTGGTGACGCTGTAGCTCAAGACGCCCAGGGTCACCACCGCCCACACGCAGAGGAGGCGGACGCAATCGACAGCGCGAGGGAGGCCCTCGCCCGGGGCGGGTGCCTCGGCTGGGTCGCTGCCCGCCCGCGACTCGCCACCATCCGACCGGAGCGCTCGGATCGCGCCCAGAATCGCCAACGGCAAGATCGCCGACCACGGGAACGCCGCGATGCCAAGCGTCCGAATATAGAATCCGACGTCACCGACCGCTTGGTCCTGCTCGCCGGTCACGAACCGCGAGAGGTTATTTTGAATGATCAGCTCGTGAAACCACCGCTCCCCTCGATAGAGCCACATCGAGTGGTGCCACGGGAGACACGTGAGCGCAAAGATGACGACCCCGAGAGGCAAGCCGACGCGATGGAGCTGTCGAATGCGACCGCTCACCAGCATGTCGGTCAAGATCAAAACCCCGATGAGCCCTGGCCCTAAAAACCCCTTCCCCATGAGAGACAGCCCCCCCCCGACGTAGACGAGGCCCATCCAGACGTCACGGGTGCTGCGCCAACGCAGGCTCGCCAACACCACCACCGACGCGAGCCCCCAGTACAGCCAGAGCGTATTGGAAATCTGTGCCAGCGTATCGACGGTCGGGAGGAACGGGCCCTTCGCGAAGCGAGCCACGCGGGTCACTGTCGCCGCCGAGTTGACGTGCAGATGGAGGACGGCGAGCGGGACCACCGCCGCGAGCGTGAACACCAGCGCGAAGCCCCGCCAACGCGGATCCCTCGCGCAGTGTCCTCTCCCCAAGACCTGCCCACGGCGAAGCGGAGCTCCGCCGTGCAGCATGGCCATGGCCCACGATCCCATCGCCATCACCACCGGCGCCACAAAGTAAATATCGGTGATCGCCTGGCGTGACGCCAAGGCGTACTGCGGCATGGTCGCGAGCACCAACCCGGCGAGCAGGCCCGCCCGCCGTGACACACAACGACCGATGACATAGGACAAGAACAACGCGGCCCCGAGTCCGAAGATCATGCTCGGCGTCCGCAACGCCAGCTCGGGCCAGAGCCCGCCGACCATCTCGGCGGGATCCGCTGATGTCCCCACACCGAAGGTCCGCAGTGAAACCGCCATGCACCAAAACGGGAGCGCGTGCTTCGAATAAAACACATTCTCCGCCCGACCGCTCGGGCCGTAGCCCGCCCGCCACCACAGGTCGAGCGGATCACCGCGCACCAAGATATTGCGCGCCACCTCCCCGTAGTGGGTCTCCCATGGGTCCCAAAGCCCGCACGCGCTCACCGACGTCAGATAAATGGCGACGATGACAAGCCACGCCACTACAGGCCACGAGACTTTCCCAAATCTCGGCATTCGAAGCTTGATCGTCTCGCCCAACCCGTGAAAGATACCGGAACGTGCACGGCTCTCAAAACCCCTCCACGATCTGCTCGCTCGGCCGCAGCGACGTCCTTGAGGCGGCGCGGCGCCTGGCCGGCCAAATTGTCCGTACACCCACCATTCGCGCGAATCTTCTCGAGGGTGAGGCTGGATGCGAACTCTATCTAAAGGCCGAGAACCTGCAGCACATCGGCGCGTTCAAGGCCCGCGGAGCGCTGCACGCCGTCGGTCGGCTCTCCGAGGAGGCGCGGGCGAGAGGCGTGATCACCTACAGCTCCGGCAACCACGCCCAGGCCGTCGCGATGGCCGCGAGGCGGTTCAATATTGCGGCGACCATCGCCATGCCAGAAGACGCCCCAGCCGTCAAAGTCGCGGGGGTCAGGCGAGAGGGCGCGACCATTGTGATCGCGGGTACGACCTCCGACGATCGGAAGCAGCGGGCGCACGAGATCGCCGCGGAGACTGGCGCGACGATCATCCAGCCCTTCGATGACGACCACGTCATCGCCGGGCAAGGGACCGCGACCCTCGAATTGCTTGAGGACACACGAGCCCTCGGCGTCAAGCTCGACGCGCTGCTCGTCCCCACCGGCGGCGGGGGGGTGCTCGCGGGCGCGTGCCTCGCCGCGGCCGACGAGGACTTCCCGATCTACACGGTCGAACCTCACGGCTGCGACGCCATGACTCGCTCCCTCAGCCGGGGCGAACGGGTCGCGGTCCAACCCGGCCCCACGCTGGGAGATGGACTCAAGCCAGTCATGGTTGGAGAGCGGAACTTTGCGATCGCCAAGGGGCGCGCGGACTCCGGTGTTCTGGTGGACGACGACGACATGGGACACGCGCTCGTCGGGCTCTTGCTGCGCCACAAGCTCCTGGTGGAACCCTCGGGTGCCGCGGGGCTCGCGGTCGCCCTCAAGAGGAGACTCCCCGGCACGCCACGGCGGGTCGGCGTCATGCTCACCGGCGGCAACGTGGACGTCTCTTTGGTCTCCTCCCTCATCGCGCAGCACGGGGAGCGTTGGAGCGCGTCAGGATGAGGCCCCCCGCGTGGTCGCGGTGCCACATCTTCCCGACCCTCGTGATCGCAGCGAGCTTGTCCATGAGCTGTGGTCGCAGCCCGCTTCAGGCGGACCGCACCGCGACTTCGAAGACCACCACCGGCGGCGACCAGCCCCCCGGCGCCAGGTCCGACGAGTCGGCCACGCAGGAGTCGCCTCCCGCGGCGAAGACACGGTCGACATGGGGAGCCCGGGACGCGACGCAACACCGCGTCGTGTTCGCCGACCGAAGCAGCCAAGGCTACCTCCTCTTGCTCCCGGATCGCCCCGATGGAGGTGTCCCGACCGCGCCGTCGCGGGCGACGCTGGGTACCTGGGTCGACGAGACGTTCGCGGGTCACTCCGGCGTCGACGAGGTCAGCCTCCTCCGCAAGCTCATCGAGACCGACGCCGAGGCTCCCGCGGCCATCGCCCCCCTCTCGACGCTGCAAGTCGATCCTTCCGACGCGGCCGCCATGCGCCGTCAGGTCAAGGTGTTGGACCTGATCGGCCTCCACACGGCGATCCTCGAGACCGAGAAGGTCGCGCCCGCATCGGTCCTCCAAGACCCCATCTTGTCTCGCGCGCTGTCCGAGGAAGATCGCGCCAGCCTGCCCGCTCGCCGATACGCCGTCTTGCTTCGCGCCGACTACCGCTCTCGCGAGGCGTTCCGTGGGCTCCGCTTGCTCCAGACCTTGGTCCGGATCGCGTCTCGAAGACTCGACGCGTTAATCCTGGACCCTGACACCTTGGAGGTCCGAGACGAGCGGTCCTTTTCACAGGCGCGGCTTCGATCCGCGACCGCCTCTGTCGCGTCGCAGGTGACCGTGGTTCCATTTCAGGAGGGAGCGGGCGGGACGCGTTCAGTTCGGATGACGACGCGCGGCATGCGACGGTTCGGCGCCGTCGACCTCGAGCTCACCGGCCTCCCGCTAGACCCCTACGTCTTGCAACAGGCGACCGATCTCCTCTACGGGCTCGCCTTCGTCCTCGTCAAAACAGCCGAGGTCGACCGGAAAGGATTCGCCCTCGAAGTTGAGGACCTCCTCACGGTTCACTGGCGCGACATCCAACAAGCCTACGAAGACACGCCGCGGGACCTGCGGCGATGTGACGGGTGTCCAGAGACGCTAGAGCTTCATCTCGTCGAGCGACCGCCCCTCCCCTCCGATCCCCAAGATCACGTCGTCGCGCAGATCGTGGCGCCCCGAAGCACGAGCGACCCCGCGAGCTACGACCACAAGGCGTGGGTCCGACGCGCGCTCACCCGAATGTTCGGGGAGTGAGCCGCGCGCCACTCGTAGGTGTCTGTCCGCTGCGCGAGCGTCCCGCGAGCCACTCATCGCCGCCGGGTCGCCGCGATCGCGACGCCGACCAAGGTCAACCCGCAGCCGACGGCGGCGACCGCCCCCACCCCCTCATGGAGGACGACCACCCCGAGCAAGGTGGACACCACCGGCTCGGAGACCGCCGCGATCGCGACCCCTGTTGGTGGCAGATACTTCAGGGTCCACGTGAGCGTCGTGTGACCGATCAACTGAGGCACGAGCGCGGCCATCAAGATCCAAAAACCCGCCTGCGGGGTGGGGATCTCAAGTGGAATCCCCAGCACCAAGGACCACAGCAACAGCGCCGTCGCGCCCACCGCGAGCGCGACTCCGGAGAATGCGATGGTGTCGAGGTGCTCTCCCTGCGCCCGCACGAGGAGCATATAGCCGGCCATCGCCGCGGCGCCCGCGAGCGCGAGCCCGTCCCCGAGGAGCTGACCGCCGCCGGAGTCCCCGCCGCCGTGCTCCACGCCCAACACGACCAACCCCGCGAGCACCACCCCCAAGCTCACCCACATCCGCCCCGTCGGTCGATCTTTGCCGGTCTTCAGGGCGACGATCCCTAAGATCAAGGGCGTGGCCGTCACCAACGACACAGACGCGGCGACGGAAGTGAGCGTCAAGGAGGTCACCCACGTCCCGAAGTGCAGCGCGTACCACAGGCCTCCGATGACCGCCGCCCGCACCTGCGCAGGTGGCAGTCTCCCGCTGCGAATCGAACGCAACGTCGGGACCGCGAACACGAGCGCCGCGATCGTCAGGCGGGTCCCCGCCATCACCACTGGGTGTGTCGGCGCCGCGAGGCGAAAGAAGATCGCCGCGCATGACACCGCGAAGACCGCCACGACAAGAGCGAGCCCGATGCGACCCGCGCGCGGAGCGCCGCTGGGTTCCGCGGTCATGGCGCCGTCGTGTTCTGCGGCGGGACCGTCGAGAATCGGAGCGCGCTGGGGTGTTCGCGTTCCCGCAGCACCTCATGGGTCGCCGCCTCAAAGTCCGCTTCCGTCGCGAGGAAGATGTTGTCCACCCAGCGTTGCGGGTTCCGATCCACGAGCGGGAACCACGTGCTCTGAATCTGCACCATGATCCGATGCCCAGGCTCAAAGCGGTGCAGCACGTCCTGCAGCTGCACCGTGATCCGCGTTGGCTCCCCTGAAGCAAACGGCTCCGGCCGCTCGGGAGAATTTCGAAACCGACCCCGGAGCACCTCGCTGCGCACCATCATCTGGTAGCCGCTCATGTGCTGGCCTTCGCTGAGGAACTCGTGGTCCTTCGCATCATTCGGGAACACATCGATCAACTTAACGATCCAGTCGGCGTCCTGATGATCGGTGGTCACCCAAAGCTCAGCTTCGATCGGGCCGGCGAGGCTCACCCCCGCGTCGAGGGGCGCGGTCTGATACGTCAGAACGTCCGGCCGCCGCGACGCGAATCGTTGGTCGTCGGTCATATATTCGCGCGTCATCCCTGTGGCGACGTCCTCGGTGAAGGGCACGGGATGCTCCGGGTCGCTCACGAAGCGATCTCTCGCGCTCCGGTCGTTCGGCGCCACCTGCCCCAAGCTGCCGCCCCCGCCGAGAAACAACGCCCCCGAGGTCGAGGTAGACGGCGGCCACTCATCAAATGACCGCCACTGGTTGCTGCCAGTCTCAAACACCAACGCCTCTGGGAGATCGAGTGCCCCCTCCCCTCGCAGGAAATGACCGAAGAACCGGCGCTCTACCTCTTCTTGATAAAAGCGCGAGGTCTTCGCTCCGAAGGCGACATCACCGAGGTGATCTCCCGCGCTCCTCGACCAGCCGCCGTGACGCCACGGACCCATCACGAGCATATTGAACACGTCAGGGTTGTTGCGTTCCACCGCCTCGTAGATCTTCAACGGTCCGTAGAGGTCCTCGGCATCGAACCATCCGCCCACGGTCATCACCGCGGGCGCCACGTCGGACAAGTGCGGCAAAATGTCGCGCGAGCGCCAGAACTCGTCGTAGTTGGGGTGTGCGACGATCGCGTTCCAGAAGGCGTTGTGTTGGCCCAGGTACCGCCCGCGCGCGTTCTCAAGCGGCCCAAGCTCCATGAAAAACTGAAAGCCATCCTCGGTCCCGTGATCAAAGCGCGGCCCCCACTCCTTCGTGGGCCCCGTCCGCGGCCGCCCAAAGACCGCCAGGAAATTAAACGCATGGGGCAGAAAGAACGCGCCGTGATGATGAAAGTCGTCGTACCACCAGTCCGCGATGGGGGCTTGTGGCGAGACGGCGACGAGCGCGGGGTGATGAGAGATCATGCCCGCGGCCGCGTAGAACCCCGGATACGAGATCCCCCATTGTCCGACCCGGCCGTTGTGCCCGTCGACGTTGTCGAGCAGCCAATCGACGGTGTCATAGGTGTCCGTGCTCTCGCTCGTCTCGAGTGGGCCTTCGTGAGGGGTCATGTTCACGAACTCCCCACCAGACATGAACCGCCCTCGGACATCTTGGTAGACGTAGATATATCCGTCCTCCATCATCGCGTCGCTCGGACCAAGCCGATCTGGAAACTCATCCTCGCCGTAGGGGGCGACGGAGTAAGGGGTGCGGATCATGAGCATGGGGAGCGCCGCCTCGCGGGCCTTCGGCGCGTAGATCGTCGTGAAGAGCGTGACCCCGTCCCGCATCGGTATCTCGACCTCGCGCTTCTCAAACCTCGCGGACACGCTCGAGACCGGCTCAGATGCCGCCGTCGCGTCGGCGGAGGCGGCGCCCGAGGCCGCGCGTGAATCCGCGCTGGTGGGCGTCGCCGTTGATCCCCCTCGACAGCTCGTGAGGGCGAGCAAAATTCCGATCGAAAGGCACCCGAGGTACTGCGAGCGAGGCATCGCCGGAAGCTACCACAGAGGGGTTGGGGCGTCCCGTGACGGGGACTCCGCCCTCACGCCCGAGGGATCCCGCGGCCGCGCGACGAACCCCCATCATGCTGCTATCTTCGACGCGTGAACACGCAGCACCCGCCGCTCATCTGGATCGACATGGAGATGTCCGGGCTCGATCCCGAGACATGTCACGTTCTTGAGATCGCCACCATCGTCACAGACGGCGCCCTCAACATCCTCGAGAAAGGGCCGGAGCTGATCGTGTATCAGCCCGATGAGGTCCTCGATCGTATGGACGAATGGAATACGACGCACCACGGATCGAGCGGTCTCACCGCGGCCGTCAAGGCGTCCAAAATCTCGGTGGAGGACGCCGAGCGGCGGACGCTTGAGTTCCTCGCGAAGCACTGCGAGGCGGGCGCGTCGCCCCTGTGCGGCAACAGCATCGGGCAAGATCGCCGATTCATCGTGCGATACATGCCGGCGCTCGCGAACTTCCTCCACTACCGCAGCGTGGACGTGACCTCGTTCAAGGTGATGGCGACCCGTTGGTACCCCGCGTTGGCACCTTATCCAAAACGAGAGCAGCATCGCGCCCTCGGCGACATCTGCGAGTCGATCGCGGAGCTCGCCTACTACAAGGACCGAGTATTTCGCGCGCCGAGCGACGCCTAATCATCCTCGTCTTGATTTCGTGACGTGGCCCGTCCGCCGAGTGAAGGCGTAGACGAGCGCCCCCCCGCCGGTGCCAATTTCTCCGCGCCAAACCGCGATCGCACGGCCGTCATCGTCTCTTGAACCACCCGTCGCCGAGCCCTGTCCTCCGACGCGGGCCCGGCTCCGAGCGCCGCCTCCTCGCCGAACAGCTCTAGCTGCGGGTCCTCGGTCGCTCCTTCAAAGCCTGCGACCCCGACGCCGGTGAGACGGATGGCGAGAGGTTCCCAACCAAGGGCGTCAAACAGCTCCTTCGCCGCGTCGTAGATCGTGCTCGCCTCCGCTGTGAGGTGCTCGAACGTCCGCTGTCGCGTCACGGTGTGAAAGTCACCGCCGCGGATCTTGATGAACACCTGCCGCGCCCGACGACCGGACCTTGTCAGCCGATCAGCGACGCTCGTCGCCTGGGAGAGGAGGCAGGCGTAGACCTGGTCGCGGGTGGTCAAGTCTGTCGGGTAGGTGTCTTCCCGCGACACCTGCACCGCGACTCGGCCAGGGGTCACCTCACGAAGATCGACGCCGCGTGCGAGGCGACCGAGTTGTCGACCGGGGTCGCCAAACAACTGTTCGAGCCGCTCGACCTCCACCTCACGCAGCGCCCGTATTGTGTGCACATTAATCTCTCGCAGCTTGGCGTGCGTCTTCGGGCCGACCCCCCACAGTTTGTTGACCGGGAGCGGGTCGAGAAATTCTTGTTCGTCCCCGACCCCTACCACCGTGAGTCCGTCTGGTTTCTCATAAGCGCTCGCGAGCTTCGCCACGAACTTCACGCCCGACACTCCGATAGAACACGTGATCCCTACGCGCTCACGGACATCAGCCCGAATCTTCGCGGCGATCGTCTCTCCGGCTCCAAACAACGCCTGAGACTCGGTCACGTCCAAAAACGCCTCGTCGATAGAGAGCGGCTCAATCACGGGTGTATAGGATTCAAAAATCTTGAACACGGACCTCGAAATGTCCCGGTAACGGGCCATCCGTGGCGACACCACCGTCGCGTGAGGGCAACGTCTGAGCGCGACCGCCATGGGCTGCGCCGAGTGACAGCCGAACGTCCGCGCCTCATAGCTCGCGGCCGCCACCACTCCCCGTGCGCCCGCGCCACCGACGAGCAGAGGCAGACCGCGATATTCCGGTCGATCCAACACCTCCACAGACGCGTAGAAAGCGTCCATGTCCACATGGAGGATGACCTTGCTCATAGCTGCTCGAAACGCCACGCAGAGCATATCTCGCGGCGCTCGCGTCTGGTAGGCTGTCGTCATGCCGTCGCGGATGCTCCGACGGCGCCGCGGTGTCTCGCCACCCGGCGTCCTCGCCTCCCTGGTGTCCGTAGGGCTTATGGGCGGCTGCGCGCCCACTCCGTCAGCCACCCTCTTCGTTGGCGCAGCGTCCTCCATGCAGTCCACCCTCGAGGCGCGGGGGCGGGCCTTTGAGGACAGCCACCCCGGCGTCCGCGTGGAAATCATCGGCGACAGTTCAAGTCGCCTGGCTCGCCAGCTCGTCGACGGTGCTCCGTACGACGTCTTTGTGTCCGCGCGCGTCGATCTTGGTGAGGCGCTGCATCGTTCCGCGATCACCAGCGAGCCTGTCATCATCACGGCGACAGGCCTCGCCCTGGCGTACCCACAGACGCGGCGCGGCGACGATCAGCCGCGCCTGCCATCGCTCGTCGCGCGCGCGACGACCATCGCCGTCGCCGATCCTTCGGTTCCGCTCGGGCAATATACCCAGCGGTGGCTCTCCGAATCGGGCGAGATCACCGAGGTTCTGCGCCGGGTTCGATCATTTGAAGCCAGCGCCCTCGCCGTAGCGCGTCGCCTCACCGCTGGCGAAGTCGACCTCGCCATCGTCTACACCCAACAATGCGCGTCGCTCCCGCGGCGCTTCCACTGTCTTCCGGTCGACACCACGCCGATTTTCTACGTGAGCGCTGTGAACGAGTCGAGCGCGCACCGGGAGCTCGCCCTCGAGTTTGTCCGCGAGGTGGAGGCGGCGCTACCGAGCCTCCGAGCGGAGGCTCCGCGATGACGACGACGCTGAGCACGAGACCCTCGCCGAGACGATGGGGACGATGGCTGCCGCTGCTGACCAGCGTCCCTGGGCTGATGTTTATCGCCCTCCCGATCTGCGCGCTGATCTGGCTAGGTGTGTCCAGCGAGGCCATGCAGGCCCTCTGGCGCCCGGCCTCGTTACAGGCGATTCGAGTGTCGTTGGGCGTCGCGAGCGCCGCCACCCTGCTCTGCGCGGTGCTGGGCCTCCCCATCGCGTGGTGGCTGTCTCGGGACCCCCAATTCGGGGCGCGGCTGGTGCGGGGACTCGCCATGACCCCCTTGGTGATGCCACCGGTGGTCGCGGGGACCGGCCTCCTCCTCACCTTCGGGCGCAAGGGAATCTTGGGGACGCAACTTGAAGCCATCGGGCTGTCGATCTCATTCACCGGCCTGGCCGCGATCCTCGCCGCCGCGTTCGTGTCGATGCCGCTGATCATTTTGTCGGCCGAGGCCGCGTTCCGAGGGCTCTCGAGCGCACATGATGACGTCGCCCGAACCCTCGGTGCCAGCGCCTATGTCCGCTTGCGCCACATCGTCATCCCCCAGCTGCGCCGCCCCCTCTTCGCCGCCACGGCGCTTTGTTTCGGGCGTGCCCTCGGAGAGTTTGGAGCCACCATCACCTTCGCGGGGAGCTTCCCCGGTCGCACGCGGACGGTCCCGCTCGCGGTCTATCAGATCTTGCAACGAGACCAAGACAGCGCCGTCGCGCTGTCCGTGTCTCTCATCGTCGTCTCGTTTCTCATCATGATCCTCAGCGGAAGGGTGCTCCGATCCTCATGACGTTGCGCGTTGATCTTGAGCTGTTCGTAGGAGGAGACACACCCCTGTACGCTGAGTTCGCGGCGTCACGAGGCGATGTTCTCCTCGTGACGGGACCCAATGGGAGCGGCAAGACAACGTTGCTCCGCGCGCTCCTCGGCCTCGTCGCCCCTCTGGGCGGAGAGGTGCGCTGGGACGCCGCGGTGTGGTCCAGCGGTCCAGAGCTCCTCGTTCCCAGCGAGGCCCGCTGCTTCGGCTACGTCCCTCAAGATCCCACGCTCTTCCCCGGCCAGAGCGTGGTCGAGAATGTCGCGCTAGGGGCGGTCTTCCGGGGTCTGGCTTCCAGCCCGCGCGAGGATGTCTGCGCGGAGTGGATCGAAGACTTCGGGCTCGCTCCGCTGCGCAGTAGACCCGCGGCGAAGCTCTCGGGCGGGGAGGCTTCCCGGACGAGCTTGGCGCGCGCCTTCGCTTCGGCTCCGCGCCACTTGGCGTTGGACGAACCCCTCGCGCACGTGGCCGAGGCGTCGAGGTCCGCGCTCGTGGACGCGATCGTGAGGGGGCTTCAAAAGCGGGATGGACCGCATATCATCGTGTCCCACCACCCCAAGTGGTTCGCCAAGATCGCGCCTCGCGTGCTTCGGATCGAGAACCACAGCCTCATCGAGGATCAAGGCCGTGACCAATCGAGATGAGTCGCCGACCACCGCGCGCAGGATCGACAGCTTCGATCTCCTGCGCGGCGTCGCCGTATTGCTCATGATGGAGCAGCACCTCGGCGTGTGGTTGTGGCGGGGTCCAGCGCCCGGCCATCGGATCACCGACTACCCGGTCCTGCTTGGAATCAACATCCTCGGTGGCGGTGCGGCGCCGGCCTTCTTAATGCTCGCCGGTGTCGGCGCCGCCCTTTTTCTGGGTCGCGCGGAGCGCTCCTCTCTTCGCGCAGCGAGACGCGTCCTCGGGACTCGAGGAGTTACAATTCTACTGTTCGGATATCTGTTGAGCCTCTTGACGCCGAGTTGGTTCACGCTGCGATCCTGGTACGTCCTCCATCTCATCGGTCTCTCGCAGCTCGTAATCGCGCTGTTTGGAAGACGAGGTGTCTTGCTCGCGACGGTCTGCGTGGCGGTCCTCGCCGCCACGCCTTGGGTCCAAGGGCTCCTAGGAACCCCGGCGCACCTGACGAACCTCCGAATGACCGGCGCCGATCCCATGAGCACCACCGGTGGCGTCCTCCGAGGCGGCCACCTGAGACTCGCGCTCGCCGAGGGTCAATTTCCGATCCTCCCGTGGTTCGCGATCTTTGGTTGGGGCGCTATCTGCGGCGCGGTCGTTCCCCAAACGAGAGCGCCTCGACGGCTCGCGGTGTGGGGTGGGGTCCTCGCGCTCGTCGGCGGCGCGATGGTCGTGAGCTACCACGTCCTGCGATTGCCGCTCGCGCTCTCCCACCCTCGCATCTTCAAACTCAATATCCCGTTCTTCCCGTGCACGCCGGCGTTCATCCTCCTCATGGGAGGAGCCCTCGCGGTCGTGATGGCGGCGCTGCTCGCGCGAGAAAGAAAAGCTGGCCTGCGATGGGCGGGCCCGCTGTGCTCTCTGGGCCGCTGCTCGCTGTCGGCTCTGATTGTCCACGTCGTCGTTTTTCGCGAGCTTGTGCGGCCGCTGGGGCTGTGGCAAGCCTGCGACGTGACCACAGCGAGCGCTATCCTGCTCGGCACGCTGGTCGGCTCCATGTGGATCGCGCACCGGTGGCGCCGCATCCAGTTTCGCTACGGCGCCGAGTGGCTGCTACGCCGTGCCGTCCCGAGTGAGTCTCCCCCCGCGAGCACCTCGCGGCGCCCGCCGAGCCCCACAACCGACAAACGAGCTGGCGCGAACTAACGACGTTGCTCGTGGAGCGCGAGCCTCGTGAGCTCAACGCGATTCTTTACGCCGGTAGTGGCGTAGATACGGCGGGCGTAGGTGCGCACCGAATTGAAGGTGAGCCCAAGCTGCTCCGCGATGAGCCTGTCGCTCAGCCCCTCGACCATGAGATTCGCGACCCGCTGTAGGCTCGGAGTAAGCCCGATGTTGGCGCTCCACTCTCCGTTCAGGCCCTCGCGCCGGCCTGGCTCGCTGTCGGCATTCTCCAGCGCCTTCGCGAGGACAAGATCCATGTCGACCTCTCCAAGCTTCATCGGAATTACGTTGACCCCACTCGGCATGGAATCGCCGTTAACTGAGGCGCTCAGCCAGCCGGGCCAGCGCTCAAAGGTCTCCTTGGCCGGGGCGTTGCACGCGAGCGGAATACCCTGGCGCGTCACCAGGAAGGCTGGCTCCGAGATCGCCTCGAGCAAGCCCGAGGCGCCGAGGCTGCTCCGAAAACTCGCAGCGAACGCCGCCTGACTCGACAAGCAGTGCTGAATCTCCTGCGCGCATCGACGCAACAGCGCGCAGGCTTCATCAAAGCTCGATCGATCATCACCGTCCAAGCTCAGCCAGCAGGTCACGTCGCCCGGGATCAACATCGCCAGGTGCGTCGCCTCTCGGAGCTTCGCGTTCGCGCACAAGCGAGACAGCGCGGCGACCTCATCGCGAGGTCGACCAACCGCGCCAAGGTCAACGATTGCTGGACCTTGTCCGACCCGGTTTCGCAGCGCTTGCAGCGTCGCGTCGGTCAGGATGCTGGCGGATCCGTGCCCTTCGACATTCCTCGACCAAAACCAGTGGCCTGAACGGCCAGTAGCTTCGAAGCAATACAGCCGGGCCCTGATCGACGGGAGCATCGACGCGAAGGAGTCGACAACCGCCTGCCGAGGATCCATCGACAAGCAGAGCCTGCGGAGCGTCTCACCGAATTCTTCATCACTCACCTCGATGTCCATTCTCTTTTGCTCCAGCTTCATGATCGCAGAACCCTCTCTCACCACGATTCCTCCGACACGTCCACAAACTGCGTAAACCCGACGACCATAGAGCGCCACGTTAGCAAGTTGTGGCGCGAGAACAACGGCCCGCCCCCAGTGGGCGGTTGCGCTCGCGGTCGCTGCGCCTTCAGCGGAGGCGGCGCGCAGCAAATGCAAGCTGGCGACGCCAAACATCCCGTGAGGCAGATCCCGGAAAAATCACATGGAAAGCGTGGCGCTGGCCAGGATAGACGCGCGCGATGACCTGCGCACCACGAGACCTGTACGCTGCAACCATTCTTCGCGTGTCCTCCGCCACCGGATCACCAGATCCAGCAAATGCAAATAATTCGGGAAGCTGTCGCCCGTGCAATGCCGGGGACTCAAGACATCGAACCACGCCGCGATCCGGAGAAACCGAGAGGTCGGAATAATTCCAAGGGTTCTCGTATCGTGCCTGCATCCCATGAAAGGTCTTCCGAACCCTAGGGTGGCGCGCGAGCTCTGAGTTT
Source organism: Myxococcales bacterium (assembly GCA_014240065.1). Taxonomy (GTDB): domain Bacteria; phylum Myxococcota_A; class Polyangia; order Nannocystales; family Nannocystaceae; genus JAAZXR01. The sequence goes on along the minus strand of JAAZXR010000002.1, from coordinate 32,867 downwards.
CTCCAGTCGAGCTCATCGACACAAAAAACGCCGCACGCGGCGATGCATCCCCGCAGCCGTGGACCCTCCGCAAAGAGGCGTCTCGCCCACGGCGAACGCTGCTCCACGCACCCTGCGACGGCCACACCCACAGCGATGTTCGCGCCCGCCGATTCCCCTGCGACGAGGAGCCGGCGAGGATCAACTCCAAATCGATCCGCGTGTCGTGCGATCCACATCAGCGCAGCGCTCGCGTCCTCCATGCACGCTGGATAGGCGTTCATGGGAGCGAGCCGATACTCCACGTTAAAAACCACGTGCCCTTCAAGGGCGAAGCGAGTCGCGATGTGAGTGTGGGTTCGCCGAGACAAGTACTGAAACGCGCCGCCATGAAAGTAGACGACGGCCCCACGGACACCGCGCGACGCCGCCTCGGGCACGAAGACATCGAGCCGCTGCTGCGGGTGACCCGTCGACACGTACGGAAGATCGCGGAGGAGCTCAACGCGCTGCCCGCGGACCGTTCGGCTGGCCACGCCGAGCAGTCCGCTGACAACCTCCGCGCCCCGCACCGCGAACCGATACGAGGTCGGGCGCCCGATGAAGTCTAGCCTCGGTATGTGGCTCACCTCGACAGCATCCTCGACTTCACATTCAACCTTTACTCGCCGCTCTCCGCCCCGGGCGCGCCGCCCTCACCAACCCTGCGTCCTCCCCATGAGCGTCGGCTAGGCGGCCGGCGGCACGCAGGCCTTTCCGCCACCGCTGTCGACGAAGACAATGTTCGCGGAGCAGTTCGCCTCTACGTCAAGGCCCCGGTTTGCATTGCACTCGGACTTGTCTACGCAGACGCGAAAGCAATAGTTCGTCCCGTCGGTGTGCGCGACACAACGAGCGCCGTCGGGACAGTCGGCGTCCGCCCCACAGTCGGCGATGCCGCAGTACCCTCCCTTGAACGAGTCGAGGCACTGCAACTGGACCTCCTCAGTTTCTCCGTCCATGTTCGTCTGTTCGACGACCGGGCAGTCTTCGACCAGCGCACACGCGCCGCCCACGCCGAGCTTGTCAGCCTCAAGACCTTCGTCGTCCTCGCCGCACGCGAGCGTCGCGCCGAGCAGCACGCACAAGCCAAATTGAACCACGCCGTTAACCGTCCGCATGCGCCGATGCTAGCCGCCCGGGCCGGCGGGTGTCCACTCCGAATAGGAGGTCCACGCTCGCCCCGTATCAGGGCTGCGACTCGATCAAACGCCGCGTCCGACGCCCCCTGCATCGCGGGGAGCCGGTCCGCAGGACAAAAAGGCAGAAACATCGCGCTCGCCCGACGCCCCTGGGATGCGACGCGAGGCCATGAGCGAGCGGCTCTATGTGGATCCCAGCTCGAGCAGCCGACGCGGCGCGACGGCGCCGCGATCCGTGATGATCGCCGTGATCAGCTCGGCGGGCGTGACATCGAAGGCGGGGTTCTCCACGTCGACACTGGCCGGCGTCATCAGCGTGCCGCCGTGAACGCGCACCTCGTCGGCCGGGCGCTGCTCGATGGGGATGTCCGCGCCGTCCTCGAGGGAGAGATCGACGGTCGTCCACGGCGCCGCAACAAAGAATGGAATCTTGTGATGGTGACAAAGCACCGCCACGCTGTAGGTGCCTATCTTGTTGGCCACGTCACCGCGACGGGTGATCCTGTCAGCCCCAACGATGGCCGCCGCGATCTTCCCTTGGGCCATCATCGCGCCCGCCATGTTGTCTGCGATCAAGGTGGCGGGGATCCCCTCTTGGATCAGCTCCCACGCCGTGAGCCGGGCGCCCTGAAGCAGCGGCCGCGTCTCATCCACGAAGACGCGGAGCGCCGTGCCACGCTCGTGGGCCGCTCGAATCACCCCGAGCGCGGTACCGACACCACCCGTCGCGAGCGCGCCGGTGTTGCAGTGTGTGAGCACGCCGCCGGTCGGCAACAGCGCCGCTCCGTGGGCACCCATCGCGCGATTCATCGCGACGTCTTTCTCGATATGAACGCGCGCCGCGTCCACAAATCTCCGCTGAAGCTCCTCCACCGGACACGCCGGCTCCGCCCCATCGAGGACAGCGCGGAGCTCATCGAGCGCGACGAACAAGTTCACGGCGGTCGGCCGCGTCCGCGCCAGCCGCTCGAGCGCCTCTCGAACCTGCGCATCAAATTTGTCCCGCTCCGCCGCAAATCCAAAGCTCGCCGCCGCCAGCCCCGCCGCCGCCGCGCAGCCGATGGCGGGCGCCCCCCTCACGGTGAGGGTCTCGATGGCCTCCGCGAGCGGCTCGATCTCCCGCAACTCACGCCAAATCTCCTCACCCGGGAGACGGCGCTGATCGAGGAGACGAAGGACCCGGCCTCCCTCTCCTTGTTCGAGCGCCCTGACTTCACGCGTCTCCGTACCCACCAATTTTCTCCTAGCTCTCGCTCACCTGCGGGAGCTTCGCCGCCAGCAGCTCTTGCACCATCTGCGGGTTCGCCTGCCCGCGCGTCTTCTTCATCACCTGCCCGACAAAGAAACCCTTGAGCGCCACCTTCCCGCCGGCGTATTGGGCGAGCTGCTTAGGATGCGCGGCCAGCACTTCGTCGATCGCAGCATCGAGCGCCCCCGCGTCCGAGACCTGCGCGTAGCCGTCGCGCTCCACGATCGCCTGCGGAGAGGTTGACTCGGCGTACACCTTGTCGAAGACCTCCTTGGCGGAGCGACCCGAGATCGTCCCCCCGTCGATGAGCGCGATAAGCTCTGCGACATGTTCGGGGCTCACCGGGCTGTCTTCGATGCCTCGCTGGTCACCGTTCAATCGCCCCAAGAGCTCCACCGTGACCCAGTTGCACGCCTTCTTGGCGGGCGCCTTGGCCGCCAACACCGCGTCAAAGAAATCGGCGAGGGCGCCCTCCGCCGTGAGCACGCCGGCGTCGTAAATCGAGAGGCCAAGCGCGCCGTAGCGCTCTCGCCGCGCGTGCGGGAGCTCGGGCAACGTGGCGCGGACGCTGTCAATCCACGCCTCGCTGATCTCCAGCGGGGGCATGTCGGGCTCGGGGAAGTAGCGGTAGTCGGCCGCCTCCTCCTTGGTGCGCATGACCTTGGTTTGGTCGCGCCCCGGGTCGTAGCTCATCGTGGACTGGATGACCTCGCCCCCGCCCTCGATGAGATCGACCTGGCGGCGAATCTCCGCGTTGATCGCCTGCTCAAGAAACTTGAACGAGTTGAGGTTCTTGATCTCGCACCGGGTCCCGTACGGGGCGTCATCATCCCGTCGAATCGAGACGTTGGCGTCGCAGCGCATGGTGCCCTCCTCCATATTGGCGTCGGAAATATCGAGGTAGCGGATGACCGTTCGTAGCTCCCGCATATACGCGGACGCCTCGGCCGCCGAGCGAAGGTCGGGCTCACTGACGATCTCCAGCAGCGGCGCCCCGGCGCGGTTGTAGTCGACCAAGCTGACGTCATCCCCCACCAAGTGCAGGTTCTTCCCCGCGTCTTCTTCGAAGTGAATGCGAACGAGCCGCACCGTCAACGCCTCGCCGTGGTCTGTCGGATCGGGGAAGCGCACCGTGCCTCCCGTGGCGTAGGGGTGATCGGACTGCGTGATCTGATAGCCCTTGGGCAAGTCCGGATAAAAGTAGTGCTTGCGCGCAAAGCGGCTCTCTTCGTGGAGCTCGGACTCGAGCGCGAGTCCGAGGCGGAGCCCATATTCTATCGCTGTCTGATTCGGCCGTGGCAACGTCCCGGGCAGCCCCAAGGTGTAGGCGTCGGTCTGCGTGTTCGGATCTTCTCCGGCCTTGTAGCCGCAGCTGGTGAACATTTTGGTCTTGGTCTTGAGCTGGCAGTGGATCTCAAGACCGATCACTGGTTTCCAATCTTGGATGGGCATCACAAATCTCCTCTAGATCTCAGCCACCCTGCTGTGCCAGGTGGTGTGGGCCTCGTAGGCCGCCGCTGCCGAGAACAAGCGACTCTCGGCCAACCTCGGCCCCACGAGCTGCAGGCCGATGGGCAGCGGCGTCGCGGCGCTGGAGAATCCCCCTGGGATGGAGATGCCAGGCAGCCCCGCCAGGTTCGCGCCGATCGTGAACACGTCGGACAGGTACATGGAGAGCGGGTCAGCGATCCGCTCTCCAATCCGAAATCCCGGCACCGGCGACGTGGGACTCGCGATGAGATCGCACTGGCTGAACGCGGCCTCGTAGTCGCGCTTGATGAGGGTCCTCACCTTCATCGCGCGGCCGTAGTACTCCTCGTACGAAGACGCCCTCAAGACGAACGTACCCAACATGATCCGCCGCTTGACCTCCGCGCCGAACCCCGCCTCGCGCGTCGCCTTGTACATCTTCAGCAGCGACGGTTCTTCGACGCGCGCGCCGTAACGGACGCCATCGTAGCGCGCGAGGTTACTCGAGGCCTCCGCGGTGCAGAGGATATAGTAGGTGGCGACGGCGTGAGCGAAGTGTGGGAGTTCAACGTCCACGAGCGTGGCCCCGAGCTCCTCGAGCTGCTCAAGCGAGCGCGTGAACGCGACCCGAACATCCTCATCGAGTCCCTCGAGCTCCATCGCGTTGCGATGGACGCCGATACGGAGCCCCGCGACGCCCTCGTCGCAGGCGGCGAGATAGTCCTCGACGGGCGCATCGAGGGTCGTGGCGTCCATCTCGTCCTGCCCCGCGATCACCCCCAACACGAGGGCCGCGTCCCGCACCGTCCTCGTCACGGGTCCGGCTTGGTCGAGGCTCGACGCGAACGCGATCATGCCGTGGCGAGACACCCTCCCGTAGGTCGGCTTGAGCCCGACGACGTTGCACAGACTCGCCGGTTGGCGAATGGACCCCCCCGTGTCCGTGCCCAAGGTACAAAGCGCGGTGCGTGCGGCGACCGCTGCCACCGATCCCCCTGACGATCCGCCGGGGACAAAGTCCGTGTTCCATGGGTTTCGCACGGGTGGGTGTGGGCTGTTCTCGTTGGACGAGCCCATCGCGAATTCGTCCATGCTGACCTTGCCCAGCATCACGCTGTCGGCGCCGCGGAGCCGGCTCGCGTGAGTGCCGTCGTAGGGTGGTGTCCACCCCTCCAAAATTTTGGACCCGCAGGTGGTCTCGATCCCCTCCGTGATGAAGATGTCCTTGAGCGCCAGCGGAACCCCCGCGAGTGGGCCCAACGTCTCGCCCGCCTGACGCCTCTTGTCCACCGACTCGGCGACCGCGCGCGCCTCATCTTCGGCGACACGCAGGTACGCGTTAATCTTCGGCTCCACCGCTTGGATACGGCGGAGATAAGCGTCGGTCGCGTCGGCCGCGGTGACGTCACCGGCGCGAACCGCCGCTGAGAGTTCCAGCGCTGTCCAGTCTAATATCGAAGACATCTCCGCCTAATCTTCCTTGAACTTGGGAACGACGACGAGCCGCCCGCGTGTGTTGGGCGCGCTCGAGAGCGCGGTCTCACTCGAAAATTGCGGACCAGGAGCGTCCTCTCGCAACGAAGAATCTTCTTGTCTCTCGCTCAAGAACTCCGGCACACCGGACACGTCGACCTCGCGCAGCGTCCCGATATACCCGAGGATGTCCGTGAGCTGAGCACGAAACTGTTCGACCTCGCCGTCGTCGAGAGATAACCGAGCGAGGGTCGCGAGCTCGCGAATTTCTTCAGGGGTCACCGTGGCCATCGGGTCGTGACTCTAATCCCAGGCAGGCCCGCGGTCCATGCTGCTGCGAGGCCGGCGCGCTTTCCGCCCCCATCGCGCTCGCGGGGCCATTTTTGCGCGTTTTCGGCTGTTTTGGTGACAAGAACGGGCGAAAGCGGTACCACGAGAGCATCATGTTCCCCCGCCGTAGACGGCTTTCGCGCGGATTCGCGATGCTCTCGATGATGGTCATGTCGTGCCAGGAGGCGCCGCGGCCCGGCGCGTGGAGCGACGCAGACATGGTCGTGGAACCCCCCACCCCCGAATATTTGGCGCTGGTCTCCGTGACGCTGACCGACGATCCGACGGGTGCGCTCGAGTCGTCGGGCCGAGGCGACGCGCACGTCGCCTCTCTCGGGACCTTCGTTGAGTACGCCGGCGGCAACGAGCAGCACGTGCGCATGCTCAGCGGGATCCCGCAGCGAGCCGCGCAACGGTTCTCCCCGGGGACCTGCGTGCGTGTCGATTCACTGACCCGACCGTTCACATCCAATGATCTCGTCGCCACCCCCACCGAGGTCATGCTCCTCGACGTGGGAAATATCTATCTCGAGGCCAACGAACATAAGCTCCCGTTCGACCTCGTGCTCGTCCCTGACCTTCCCCCGGTATTCGCCGGCGTCTCCTATCGGCAGCGAGAGACGTCGCTGAGCGTCGGCACCCCCTCCCCCGACGGCTCGTTCATGGGACTCATTCATATCGACGCGCTGTCGGACAGCGACCTCAACGCGATCTTTGAACCTGTCGTCTTCCCGCCCGCCATCGCGCTGTCGGTCGAACTTGATGAGGAGCAGAACACCCTGCACGCCCAATGGGAGGGCGCCTCTCCAGACCCGATGGAGTTCGAGATCCAGTTTATCGACTCGGACGGTGGACACCTCAGCGTCGTGTGTGTGATCGAAGATAGGTCGATGCTGACCTTGCCGCTTCGAGACCTCGAGGGACTGAACTTGCCGTCCTCGCTCCCCGTACACGTGACCGCGAGGCGTTTCACCTCCTCCATCCGCGCCTCCGGTGTCTTCGAGGAGATCGAATTCCAAGGCATCCGAGCCTCCCAAGTATCTCTCGACCCGTCGCTCCCCTAGCGCCCTTTGCCCGCGTCCCATGCCCCCGTTGAGCGAACTTGAGCTGATCCTCTCGGTCCTCACCCACGACCGCGGTGGACTCATGGAGTTGTTATCTTCGGAGTTCGCCTCGCTCGCGGGCGCCCTCGATCCCGAGGCGTCCACTGATCCGGGAGACCCGCTGTGGATCGACGAAACACAGCTCGATTTCGAGTTGCTTCCCATGAAATCAGCGCTCGGATTCCGCCTCGCGCGCCTCCCGGAGATACACCTTCGAGCCGCGGACGACACGCCCGACGAATTCGAAGCCTCGCGTCAGCGGCTCAAGATCCTCCGCAGCGCGATCGACAAGCGCGGCGCCGCCTTGACCGCGATCGGCCGATATCTCGCCACCGAGCACACGGACGAGCTGAGGGAGTCCGCCGCGGCGCTCCCTCAGCTTTCGAGCGAGGCCGTCGCGCTCTACGCGGGGGTCGAGGAGCGGCTCATCGCCCGCGTCAGCCGGAAGACCCGATGCCGAACGCCCCGAGGTGAGCTCGATCTTTGCGCGCTCTTTGAATCTTAGGTGCCGCTCGTCGCCCTCACGAGGCCTGCCACCTCGTATTCAAGGACATCCGCGACGAGCAAGAAGTCTCCGCGCTCTTGCGCAGCGACGATCATCTGCAGCGCAGGCATGAACTCCTGGGCTGTGTCCTCGTCGGAGTCGGCGGCCAAATACTCCTGGATGCTGTCGACCACGGAGATCATCACCTCCGACGCCATCGACACCTCTCCGAGCCGAAAATGCGTCGCGGCCGCCCCAATCTGTCCGAGGAGCCGCGCGCTCATGGTGCGCCCTCGACAAATTCAACACCCTCCATCGCCGCGCCTCGGCGACCCACGCGGACAAACTCCACCCCGCCCGTACGCCCCACGTAGCGGACCAATTCGTCGCGATATCCCACGAGGTTGAGCGTGCTCGGGACTGATCGCCCGCCCCCATCCGTGATGAAAATCTTGGGGCCAGACACGGGCGTGGAGGTGGTGACGCCGAGGGCGTGGCTCCTCGTGTGTGGAAAACAAAAGTCAGCGGCGACCAAGCACACCCGTCGCGCTCCCATCCACACGCCGAGATCGACGGCGGCGTGGGTGACGGTCCCAGACGCGAAGAGCACTCCTTTCGGATCGTCTGGACACAGCTCCCGATATACAGGGACCGCGAGGTTCGCCTTTACGAAGGTGCCGGGCCACGCCGCCAATACGCGCGGGTGCAGCCCCGGCGGGTACACCAGCGGGACATCCGCGAGGGCACCCGGCCTCGAGAGCCCTTGGAAATGCGCCACCAGCGCCTCCGCAGGATCGACCGCGACCACATAGTTCGGAACAATCCCCTGCCGCAGCAGCGGCGCCACGGCGGTGTTGACCGCGACCACAACCCCCTCCGCGGCCCGTGGGCGGAGCCACTCCACCACCTCATCGAAGGTGGGGCCCGCCGCGATCACGTAGCAATCGCTACCCGCGTGCCGACCCTTCAGCGTCTCCACGTCGCTGTCGGTCGCGAGCCGCTCCGCGTTCATCGCGAGCGCGCGCGTGATCGCCTCCGCCTGCTGCGCTTCAAAGGCCTCGATCATGGGCGCCGCGAGGGCCGTCAGCAAGCGGTCGCGCAAGGACTGGCAGGCCCTCTCGGCGGTCCAGACAGACGCCGGAGCGCACGCGAATGGTTCATGCACGTCGACACCAGCGCCATGATGCAGGGTCACCCGTGGATCTTCGAGCCACGCATGCGCGGTGACCTCGAGGGCCTTGCGGACCACTGCGAGGCTCATGATCACGACCTGCAGCCGCTTGAGTTCAGGCCGGGAGAGCAGCGCTCGTTGAATATCGCCGAGGGCGACCCCATACACCCACACCTCTTCGGCACCCTCGGGAACCCTCGAAGCCTGCAACGCCGCCTCGCGCTCACGATCGTAACAGCTGGTGATGTTGATCTCTCCCACCCGCAGCGTCGGCACCCGCGTCTGGGTCAGGCCCCAGGTCCGCCCGGGTCGCGCGCTCGCGAGCTGGGTCGCGATTTCGGGCCACCGGCGCTGGATCTGTTCGAGGGGTTCCATCAAGAATTCCGCTCCAGTCGCGAGCCCGCTCCACGAGCTCGCGCGCAGGCTCCCCTGGACTATAGCCGACGAGTTGTTGTTCGGCCTCAGAAGCGGCGCGTGGCGTCCACGATGCCTTGGTAGAGCTTGTTGGCCGCCTTCAAACCGCCTTCAACGCCCCCAGCCACGAGCGTCTCGATCTCGTTTTGTTCGGACTTGAGCGCCTCGTAGTAGCGCTGCCGATCCACGTGGTGGATCAAGGCGGGCCAAAACCCGTGGTTGATGAGCACGTGGTTCATGGCCAAACGCGCCACTCGGCCGCTGATATCGGGCCACGGGAAGATGCGGATGACATCGCGATGGACCTTGCAGCCGATCTCGATGGGGCTGGCATATTTGCACTCGTCTGTGCGGAACCAATCCGTCAGCTTTCTCATCTGGTAGCTGATCTTGTCGGCCTGCGCCAAATCGTGGAAATACAATCGATGGATCGGGTTGTCTTTCCGGTACTGGGTTTGATCCTTGCGATCCGCCGGCAACAAGATCTGGTGGAGTTTCTTGAGCCAATCGAGGTTGAGCGGGAATTGTTTTTTCCCCCGCGCCTCGACGATCCTACGGATCCCATCCCGCAGCGCGATGATGTGGTGATACGAGGGGATCAGCGAGGGCGCGCTGATGATTTCGTCGTCGATGGCGGCCTTAATCTCCGCGATGGTCAACACAGAGCCCTCCAGCGCGAAGTCGTGGAAAATCCACGACATCATGAGGTGCTCTTGAAAGAGCTGCTGTTGACTAGGCGACAGCATCTGAAGCTTCTCCCAAAGGAGCTCCGAGGCGTCGTGAAGATCTTGATACGGGACGATAGGCATCGAAATTTGGAGCCCAGCGCGCCGCAGGACGCGTCCGGGGGCGCAACCTACCCATCGAGTCCTGAGGGGTCAATATAATATGACTTAAGTACTTGAAATTACACATGTATATTCGCGCCTTTTGCGCAGGTCCGCGAGGTGTCGCTGTCGGCGGGACTGAGGACCGCAACCTCGCGGCTTTTTTGACGAATCAGGCTTCGGCTGGCACTGACGAAGGGTGTCGACGTTCTCCCACAGCCCGGTGTTGGTGGACGCCGTGTGCGAGGCGCTCTCAGCTCCGCTGGATGTGGAGGGCTCGCGCTCGAGCCCCGGCATATTGCTCGATCTCACCTGCGGCGGCGCCGGCCACACGCGGGCGCTCTTGCGGGTGCTTCAGCCCAAGACCGTCGTCGCCTTCGATCGTGACGCGAGCGCGCTCGCGGCGGCGCGCGAACGTCTGCAGGACGCGCCATGCGACGTCATCTTTGTGCACGCGCCGTTCTCCGAGATGCACCGCGAGCTCGACGCCATCGGCATTCAGCACGTGGACGCCATCTTGGCGGATCTCGGCGTGTCCTCGCATCAGCTCGACACCGGAGAGCGCGGGTTCTCTTTTCGCAGCAACGGACCCTTGGACATGCGCATGGATCCAAGCCGCGGGCAGCCCCTCTCCTCGTGGTTGGCCGGGCTCACAGCAGACGCGCTCTCCCGCGTCCTCCGCGAGTTCGGCGAGGAGCCCGATGCCCGCAGGATCGCCAGCGCGATCGTGGCGCAACAGCCCGGCGACACCGCTGAGCTCGCCGCCGTCGTCACTGAGGCGATGTCGGCGCGTCAACGGCGTCACCTCGGCGCGCGTATCCACCCCGCCACAAAGACCTTCCAGGCGCTACGCATCATGGTGAACGGCGAACTCGACGAGCTCGACACCATGCTCCACGACGCACCAGCGCGGCTGCAGGTGGGCGGACGCCTCGCGATCATCAGCTTTCACTCCCTTGAAGATCGACGCGTGAAGCGGGCCTTTCGATCTCTGTGTGAGAACCCCGCGCTCCCTCATGGCGTGCCGATCCCCGACCAGGAGCGCCCGAAGGCGCCATTTAGAATCGCGAAGACCTTCCGCAAGGGGCGGATGGCGACCGACGAAGAGCGCGCGTCGAATCCTCGCTCGCGCTCCGCGAGGCTTCGTGTTCTTGAGCGAGTAGAAGCATGACCGACCTCGATCCATCATCGGCATCTGCGCCGCGAACCTCTCACCCTTTCATGGGCGCCGGGGCGACATTCGCCTTCGTCGCCTTGATCGCGACCATGACCTGGGTCGGACTCGCGCGGGTCGAGTCGCAAACCCGGGTGCTGGAGATCGGAGAGGAGATCAAGCAGCTGTCCGATCAGCGCAGCCAACTCCTCCAACGACTCCGACGGCTCAAGACCGAGCGCGCCTACCTCCGACGACCAGAGCGAATCAAAGAGCAAGCGCACTCGCTGCTCGGCATGGTGCCCCTCGATCCGAGCCGGCGTCAGAAAATTAGACTCGATCCAAAGGGACGCGAGACCCCATGAATCGCAAAGTTCCGCTCTGGGAGCGCACACGAGAGGCCGCGAGAGAGGCCCTGCGCCCGATGCGAACCTCGGGCCACGCCGTCCGTCGGCGCACCCGCGTCGTCGCGGGGGCGCTGTGCATCGCGATGCTCGGGCTTGGATGGCGAGCCTTCGACGTCGCGGTGCTCAAGCACGACGAATATCTCCAACAAGGGAACCGCCAGCAGCTCCGCACCTTCCGCCTCCGCGCGGGCCGTGGAGACATCTTGGATCGCAACTACGTGTCCCTCGCGGTCAATAATCAGAGTTTTCGGGTGGTGCTCAATCCCCGACTAATTCGGGGACAGCGGCGCGAGGCCGAGGTGCTCTCCAATCTCCTGAGCATCTTCCCAGATCTCGAACCCGACTATGTGCGAGACGAACTCTCGCGCGACAAGGCCTACCGAATGCTGCGACTGAAGGTCGCGCCCGAGGAAGCTCGTCAGCTGCGCGACCTCAAGCTCCCAGGCATTCGGCTGGAACAAAAACCAGAGCGCATCTACCCCCGCGGCCACCTGGCCGCGCACCTCCTCGGGCGAGTCAACAACCGGGGCATCGGCAACCTCGGCGTGGAGCTGGCGACCAACGAGGCGCTCAAGGGGCGAGACACCACGAGCCCGGCCTTCTACGCCGCTCATCGGGGGCGAGGGAAACAGCTGCTGGTGGAGGGTCATCCCGATCCGGCCCTGTCACGCGGCAACGACGTGGTGCTCACCATCGACACCGCGATCCAATCGATGGCGGAACGCGAGCTCAACGCCTTGGTCGCGAAGTGGCGCCCGGTGGGCGCGAGCATCATCGTGCTCGAGCCCAAGACCGGAGAGATCCTCGCGCTCACCAATCGGCCCACCTTCGATCCAAACCACAAGATCGCGAGCGTCAACCAAACTAGAAACCTCGCCGTTCAATCGGCCTACGAACCCGGGTCTACGCTTAAGGCGATCACCGTCGCCGCCGCGCTCGAACAGGGCGTCATTCGCAAGGACGAGACTTTCTTTTGCCACAACGGCCGCTGGCAATACACGCCGCAGCACTCCATCCGCGACACGAAGCGCTCGGAGTACCTCACCGTGACCGAGGTGCTCGCGACCTCGAGCAATATCTGCACCACGAAGATCTACGAGCGACTCGGTAAAGAGGCGCTGCACCGCTGGGCGAAGAAATTCCACTTCGGGCGGCGACCGAATGTGCAGCTTCCGGGCGCCGCGAAGGGGCTCCTCGCCGATTGGGAGAAGTGGTCGGACATCCAGGCCGCCAATATCTCCTTCGGGCAAGGGATGAGCGCCAGCCCGCTGCAAGTGGCTGCGGCCTTCGCCACGCTCGCGAACGGCGGACTGTACAACGAGCCCACCCTCGTCACGCAGATCACCAACGCCACCGGCGAACCGGTCTGGACCCACAAACCCGAGCGCGAACGCATCGTGAGCGAGAGCACCGCGCGCACCACCCTCGATATGCTCACCGCGGTCGTGCACACGAAAAAAGGCACCGGTAAAAACGCACGCATCGAGGGCTTTCGCGTCGCTGGGAAGACCTCCACCGCCCAAAAAGCCAATCCGCTCGGCGGTTACTTCGAAGATCAGTACTACGCCAGCTTTGTCGGCGCCTTGCCCGCGGAGAATCCCGAGGTCGTGATCCTCGTGTCCGTGGACAATCCAGAAGGCGGTCACTACGGCAACCAGGTCGCCGCGCCGGCGTTTCGTCGCTTGGGCGCTGCCATCATGAATCACCTCGGCGTCGCTGACCAAGACAAGCTCACGCTCGTGCCCAACAGCGTCGCGCTAGACCGCGCGGATCCTCGGCTGAGCGATGGGTTCTTCGCCGACGTCGACGTCGAGCCTCGACTCCCCGGGCAGCGACCCGCCCCGTTCACCACCGGGCTCCCCGATTTCACCGGGCTCACAATTTCACAGTCGCTCAGCGCCGCTGAAAAGAGCCACGTGAAGCTCATCGCCACGGGCAGCGGCCTCGCCGTTGGACAGAGCATACCGCCAGGCGACGTCGACGAGGGCACCAACGTCCACGTCCATTTTGAACCGGCGTACTGACCCTAGGTGATGGGTTCGCGGGCGACGCACAAAAAAGGGGCGACGCGACGTTCGCCGCGTTCGCCCCCAATGCTCCGTCCGTCCCGAGGCTAGTCTTCGATCACCACGGACTTCATCTGCACGGGCTTGGACACGTCGCCGCTGCGAGATCCGAGTTTCTCGATGCCGGAAATGACCTCCATGCCTTCGGTGATCTTGCCGAAGACCGGGTGCTTGGACTGGCCGGGCGTCCACCAGTCGAGGAAGTCATTATGCGCGGTGTTGATAAAGAACTGCGCGCCGCCGCTGTTGGGCGCCCCAGTGTTCGCCATGGAGAACGTCCCCGGCTCATTCGAGAACTTGGCGTTGTCGAGGTGCTCATCTTGCACGCGACCAAGAGGCGAGCCTCCGGTACCAGCCCGCGGGTGGTTGGGCTCTTTGGCGTGCTCACATCCGAACTGGCACATAAAACCCGGGATGATGCGGTGAAAATGCAAACCATCGTAGAATCCTCGCTTGACGAGCTCCACAAAGTTGTTGGCGGTGATGGGCATCTCGGACAAGAAAATCTCGGCCTTGAACGTGCCCTCGGAGGTTTCAAATACTGCGGTAGGATTGGCCATGCTCGGTTCCTTGGTGACGCGGACTTACCACGCTCCTCCCGCGCGATCCAACCGCGCCGCGCTCTCGGCGCCCCCACTCCCGGCGCTCGCCCCACCCCTCGAAATCAGCGCCCCAATTGACTCCCGGGGCGCGAGAGGTCCGCGGGAATGCGCGCGCCCTCGCGGGGGTTCAAGCTGTACCCGATGACCGACGTTGGCCAACGCAGCGCGCCACACCGCGAGGTCCGCCGATGGCTCGCGTGGAGCGCCTTCGCGACGGTGCTGCTGTATATGCTCCCGTTTGGGCGCCTCCTCGCGTGGCCGCTGGTGCTGCTCAGCTCCTTTGTTCACGAGCTCGGACACGGCGTGGTCGCCATGCTCGTCGGCGCAGACTTTAACAGCTTGCAGGTCTTCCCGGACGCCTCCGGCGTCGCGCAACACGCAGGCGCGCCCGGTCGCCTCGCCCAGGCCGCCATCGCCATGGGTGGGTTGGTCGGACCTTCATTCGGCGCCGCCGTGGGGTTCTTAGCGGCGCGCAAGGGCTCGTGGTCGCGCGCGGCGTGGGGCATCCTCGCCCTGACGCTGCTCGTGCTGGCGGTGACCGTGCTCCGCGGGCTCACGACCTTCGTGTTTGCCACGATGGTCTTCGCCCTCGCGGCGTGGATCATCCGCAAGGCCACGCCGTCGCAAGCGCAGGCGCTTACGGCTTTCTTCGCGACCCAGCTCGCCTTGTCGGTGCTCTCCCGCGCCGACTACCTGTTCACCGACGTCGCCCAGACCGGATCGGGAACGATGCCCTCCGACGTGGCGGTCATCGCCGACGCCCTCCTCGGGCCGTACTGGATGTGGGGCACCATTTGTGGCGCCATGAGCCTCGCGGTTACCGGGCTCGGGCTCTGGGTGGCCGGCCGCGCTCCACGGCCGCCACGCTCTCGCCGACCTCGATTTCGATTTCTTCGACGTCGTGAACCAAAATGAGACACCCAGAGGATCACGATCGGCCAACAGGCATATTACGACGTCATCAATTGAAAAAATCGTGAGAAAGTCGAGGGATCTTGAGCCAATTCGTAGGATGGCTCCACGTGGGGAACCTCGGACATGCAGCTCGAATTCAGCGGCTTCGGCCCGCGCGATTTCAGACGGCGGTCGAGCTCGGAGACTGTTGCCTCGGGTATCCAGACACCGTCTTCGCGGAGGGTGAGGCCGCGTTCCGCGTCGTCAAAAAGATCTTCGTCTTGCCGGGCGTGGGCTCGCTTGGCGCCCTCGCCCTCTCAAGCGACGGACGCCTCACCTTCATCTTGAGCGCGCTCGCCCGCGAACAGTCCTCGCATACGCTGTCTGGTCAAATTGTCGCGTCGAGCGCCGCCCTGTCCTCGTGCAGCATCTCGGATCTCGACCACCTCGCCGATGGCCAGCTGTTTCGCGCGCTCGATCAACAAGCGAAGGAGGACCAACGGACGTCCACACAGCTGCGCGCGGAGTGTTCACAAGCCCTCGAGGATCGAGCGATCGACTTTGTGGTGGCGATGGATGAGTGCTCCGACGCCCTCGTCAACAGCCTCCGCTTCCTCGATGAAGTCGCCCCGCTCCGCATCCAACTCGTAGAGGTCGCGAGGTTCTTTGACGACGACGACACGCACGTGATCGTGCCGAGAGTCATCCTGAGAGGGCTCGCTCCCGAACAGACCTCCGCCGCCCCGCCAGATCCAGCCCCGCGGGACACGCCGCCCCCACCACCGAGTCGCTACGCCCGAGCCGCGCGCGTGACGACGACAGACGATGCCGCCGCCCCTGCCTCGCCCGCGCCCCCGTCCCCAGCGGACGCTCCCGCGTCGGACGACGCCGCGCACCAGATACACCAACGGACCCTCGCCGCCCTCGCCGCCGTGCTGGAGCGCAAGCCCGAGCAGCTCCGTGTCTTCGACGACGGGCGATGCGCCTGCCTCGCGCGCGACGGCTGGCCCAGGCATCTGCACTACGCCTTCGTAGAGGACAACGGGACGAACGCCCTCGCGATCAATCTTGAGAACGACTTCGTGCGCCCGCTGGCGAACGTGTTGATCCCCATGACGAAGGAGCTGTCGGACATCTTCCCAGCCGCCACGGTGCTGTGGGATCCAACCTGGTCAAAAAATCGTGGCCGCCTCGCCATCCGACCCAACGACGTCGACCCGGCGACCCTCGCCCAGGCCATGTTGACGTTGATAGAACGCTCCGCCCCGCAGCTCGACGCCGCGCTCAACTCCCTGCGCAAGCCGGCCTGGGCCCGCCTCGACCGCAACTAGTCGGGCCGCACGCTCACGCGCCCTCGTGGGTGGCCTGCACTTGTGAAGCGGTCGCCAAAAGGACAGACCAAGCGCGCTCAACGTGCGCGCGCGTCGTCGCAGCCCCGCCGATCGACATCCGCAGGATCATCACCCCGTCGATCTTCGTGTGCGTGAGATACAGCTGCCCGCTGTCGTTGACGGTCTCGAGCAAGCGCTGGTTAACCTCATCGGAGCCGACGTGTCGAAAGCAGACGAGGTTGAGAGGCGCCTCGAAGCTCACCTCGAAATCGGGGTGGTCGGCCACCCAGCCCGCAAACTCCCTGGCCAGCGCCACGTGACCGCGCACCATGGCTTGCAAGCCTTGAAGTCCGAACCGCCGCAAGACGAACCACAGCTTGAGCGCCCGAAATCTGCGCCCGAGGGGGATCTGCCAGTCCCGGTAGTCGATGACCTCGCCGCTCGCGCTGGCCCGGTTGTTGAGGTACTCCGGCAACAAGCCGAGCGCCCCCGTCAGCGCCGCCCGCGACCGCACCCAAAACAGGTTGCAGTCAAAATTGGTCAGCATCCATTTGTGGGCGTTCACGGTGTAGCTGTCGGCGCCCTCGACCCCGTCGTGGAACTTCCGAAACTCCGGACACAGGGCGGCGATGCCGCTCATGGCGGCGTCCACGTGGAGCCAGACCCCGTGCGCTCGGCACACCTGCGCCACGCCAGGGAGCGGGTCGATGGCGTTGGTGGACGTGGTCCCGACCACCGCGTTCACAAAGAACGGTCGCAGGCCGGCCTCGATGTCCTCGCGAATTCTTCGGTCCAGCTCCTCGGGCCGCATGGCGAGCTGGTCGTCCACCTCGATGAGATGAAGCTGCGAGCTCCCTACCCCGCAAATACGCGCCGCCTTCTCGAGCGAAGAGTGCGCGTGCTCGGTGCCGTAGGCCACCAGGGGGGCCCCGCCAAACAGCCCGCGGGTGTTGCTCTCCCCCTCCGTGGCGCGCTCACGGGCGGCCAGCATCGCGCAGAGCGTGGCGCTGCTCGCCGAATCTTGAATGACGCCGCCGCCTTCGCCCGCGGAATCAAAGTGCGCCGGGAGCCCCAACGCATCCCGCATCCAATCGAGCATGTGTGTCTCCAACTCCGTACACGCCGGGCTCGTGGTCCACAGCATCCCCTGAACACCAAACCCCGCGCTCATCAGCTCTCCGAAGACCGACGCCGCTGAGATATTCGCGGGGAAATAGGCGAAAAAATTCGGTGACTGCCAATGCGTGAGCCCAGGCTCGATGATCCGCGCTACGTCTGAGAGGATCTCAGCGTAGGACTCTGGCTCTTGCGGCGCCGACGGAGGCAGCTGCGCCCGGACATCTCCGGGACGATTTTGACTGCGGACGGGGAGCGACTCCACGCGCTCGTGAAAGTCGGCCAACCATTCAATGAAGCGAACACCTTCGCGCCGTAGCTCCTCGGGATCCATCGCCGCGATGATGCCACGGTCGATGACCGCGACACACCCCGTCCACGTCGCCTGCGTTCTCGCCACGCGCGACGCGTTTTGGAGATACACTGCACATCGTGACCACGACGCTCGCGACTTTGCTGCAGGGACTGCCGCCGACGGCCGAGCCGGTCTATGTCGGATGTGAGCCGTCGACGCCGGCGCGGCGGCTGCGAGCCGACTCGCGGGAGATCGCGCCTGGCGACGTCTTCATCGCGTGCGCAGGGGCGCGAAGCGACGGGCATCAATTCGTGGGCGCCGTCGCGAGCGCGGGCGGCATCTCCATCGTGCGCGCGGGCGCGGCCGTCGGCGATGTGCGGAGGGTGGAGGTCTCGGACCCCGACGCGGTGTTGCCGCTGATCGCCGCCAACGCCGCTCGTTGGCCCGGCGAGGCGCTTCAAACCGTCGGAATCACCGGCACGAACGGCAAGACCACGGTCGCCCATATGATCTCGGCGATCTACACCGCCGCCAACCGCCGCCACGTCCGACTCGGGACCACCGGCAACTGGATCGCCGACACGCTCGAGTCCAGCGCCTTCACCACCCCCTTCCCGGTCGAGCTTCAACAGCTGCTGGCGCGCGGAAAAGACGCCGGCGCCACAGACCTCGTCATGGAGGTCTCCTCCCACGCGCTCGCCCAAGGCCGCGTCGCCCCGCTGTCGTTCGACGCGGTCGCCCTCACGAGCTTCAGTCAAGACCACCTGGACTTTCACGACGACATGGACGACTACCTGCGCGCCAAGCTGCTGCTGGCGTCCACGCACCTCGCCGCGGGAGGGCTCGCCATGGCGAGCACGCGACCCGGGGCCCACGACGCGGCCTTCCTTGAGACGGCGCGAGAGGCTGGCGCGCGACGATGGACCTTCACCCCCGCCGAGGAGGCCCCGCCCCACACGCCGCGCGGCGACTTCTTCGTCGAGGCGAGCGGCGGCGCCAACCATGGTCCCGCTACGACGATGCAGACCCCGGCCGGGAGGATCCAATTTGAGCCGCGACTCCCCGGCGGGTTTAACCTCGACAACGCCATGATCGCGGCGGGGATGGCCCTCGCGAACGGCGTCGACCCCCCCGCGATCGAAGCGGGGCTGAGCCGCGCGGTGGTCCCCGGGAGGCTCGAGCCTGTCACCAGCGACGCCGGCGGCCCTCGGGTGTACGTGGACTACGCGCACTCTCCGGACGCCATCGCCCGCGCCCTCACGGTCCTTCGGCCCACCACGCGAAAGACCCTGTGGATCGTCGCGGGCTGCGGCGGCGACCGGGACCGTGGCAAGCGACCGCAGATGACAGCCGCGGCCCTGCGCGGCGCGGACCGTCTGGTGGCGACCTCCGACAACCCACGCCACGAATCCCCCGACGCGATCCTCGACGACATGCTCGCGGGCTGCCAGGACAGCCGGGTCACGCGCATCGTCGAGCGCCGCGAGGCCATCGCCCACGCCATCGCCCACGCGGACTCCGACGACGTCGTGCTCATCGCTGGCAAAGGCCACGAGACCACGCAGACCATCGGCGATGAGGTGCTGCCGTTCGACGACCGCGTCGAAGCCCGCGCCGCGTTAAAGCGCACACACTCCCCCTGAGATCCTCCCATGCCTCCCAAAAAAATTCGAGACATCGCGACGCGCGCCCTGTCGATCTTTGGCGGGGCCGCCGGGAGCAAGATGGACGCCGCGGGGATCGGCAGACCCGTGAGCGCGCACGCCTACCCCGGAGGCCCACCGTGGCCCGCCGAACGGATCCTCGCCCAGCTCGACGCCGGATCATTCCGTGGCTGCACCGTGCACGTCCACGGACTCATGGGCGACGACCTCACGTGGCGAAAGGATGACCGCGAGGATCTCGGGGGACACCTCCAACAACACCGCGGCGAGCTGCCCGTGTATCTTCGTTACAATTCGGGGCTCGACCTGCACAGCAACGCGCGACGCCTCGACGCGTGGATGAGGGAGTTGGAGCCGGCGCTCGATGCGAACCTCCCCCTGTCCGTGGTGTGCCACAGCATGGGCGGCCTCATCGGGCTCTTGGCCATCAACCGCGCCCACGCCCCCTGGACCCAACAGCTGCGCAGGCTCGTGTTGCTCGGGGTGCCACAGCACGGCGCCCCCCTCGCGCGCGCCGCCTCACGCACCGAATCCCTCCTAGAAGAGCTCGACACCGGATGGTCCAAGACCGTGGCCGTGCTGTTTCAGCTGCGGGGTGAGAGCATCACCGACCTCGCAAACGGCGTGCGCGACACCCCCATCGTCGTCCCTCCGCGCGCCCGGGTCTTCGTCGCCGCCGGCCTGCTCGGCGACGCGCCCAAACCCGAGGTGGGCGCTGTCCGCAAGCTCCTCGGGGACGCGCTCGTCGATCTCGACAGCGCCTCCGGCTCCCTCGACCACGCGCATCTCGAGGTGTTCGAGCGCACGGGACATCAGCAGCTGATGTACTCGCGCGCCGTCTGGAACGCGGTCACCGAGTGGTGGCCTGCCAGCTCATCCGTCGAGCGCCCGCGTTAATCCCTCGACCACTCGCTCCAACCGAATCCCTCGGCTCGCCTTAAACAAGACGGCGCCCCCCTCGCGAACGTTCAACGCCTCCACGGTGGCCGCGACGATCGCCTCGACGTCGGCGGGATCAAAACCCCGCGCGTGGACGCCCCGCGCGGACGCCTCGGACACGGCGTGGCCGGCCTCGCTGCCTACCCCCACCAACGCATCCAGGCCGTGGTCGGCCACCTCCGCGCCGAGCGCTCGATGAAACTGCGGGGCGTCGTCTCCCATCTCCAGCATGTCGCCGAGCACCGCGACCAAGGGTCCATCACAGCACCCGCGCAGGGCGACGAAGCTCGAGAGCGCCGCGCCCATGGAGCTCGGGTTGGCGTTGTAGCAATCGGCCACCACGAGGTGTCCACCGCAGCGAAACACCCGCCCGCGATCGCCCACCGGCTCGACCGCGGCCAACCGCTCGATCGCGGGTTCGAGCGGGATTCCCAGCGCCTCCGCGACCCCCAAGGCGGCGGCGGCGTTCCGGGCGTTGTGCAGGCCGAACGCGCGAAGCTCCACTTGATGCGCGCGGCCCCCCGAGAGAAGAACGCTCGCCTGCGTGCGCGGCGACGCCTGCTCGTCGATCCACGCGCGCTCGATTCGCACGTTCGCGTCCTCACACGGGCCCACGCGAATCAGCCCCGCGCACGCGCGGCGCGGCGCCCTCATCGCGAGGAGCGCGTCATCACACGGCACGATCAAGCTGCCCGATTCACGGATGTACGAGGCCACCTCGAACTCCGCGTCTGCGATGGCCTCGACGCTCTCGAAGAACTCAAAGTGCTCCACGCCAACCGACGTGATCACCCCGACATCCGGAGAGACCATCTTGGACAAGTGAGCGTTCTCGCCGGGGGCGCTCATCCCCAGCTCGAGCACCATCGCGTCGGGGGCGTGGGGCGTGCCGAGCAAGGTCAAGGGGACGCCGAGGTGGTTGTTGAGGTTGCCGCTCGTGCAGAGCACCTGGTCGTAATGGGACTCGAGGACCGCCTGGATGTAGGCGCGGGTCGTCGTCTTCCCGTTGCTGCCGGTGATCGCGACGACGGGCCCACGAACTCGCGCTCGCGCCGCGGTGGCGAGGTCGTCGAGCGCCCGCTGCGTGTCGGCGACCCGCACCACGGACACCGAGGCATCGAGCGCAGGGATTTCGTGCGCGCGATCGATCAGCACAGCGCGCGCGCCACCAGCGACGGCGTCCGGGACGAAATCATGGCCGTCCCGCGCCGCGATGATCGGGACGAACAGGCCCCCGGCGATCGGCGCGCGGCTGTCGATGAACGCGGATGAAATCTTGCTGCCGCCATCTCGGACGAGATCGCCTCGCGCCACGACCGCCAACTCTCCCGGGCTCCACTCCATGACCTGCTGAATATCATCCTAGCACTCGGGCGCAAAACAACGCCCCAAGCTCCATTTTCCTTGAAGCGTGCTACGATGATCGCGTCGGATGGTGTCTGAGAACACGTTGGTGCTAAGCCAGGGCTACCAGCCACTGAAGGTAGTTTCGTGGCAGCGCGCCATCTGCATGAGCTACCTCCGCAAGGTCGAGCTGATCCGGGCGCACCCAGAACAGTTCATCCACACCGTCGACGAGGTCTTCCCGCTGCCCGCCGTCGTGCGGCTCGTGCACCACCACCGACACGCTCCCCTCTCGATCCGCTTCTCACGGCATCACGTCTATCTTCGAGACGCGCACACCTGCCAATACTGCGATGAGAAATTCTCAGAGCACGTCCTCACCCTCGACCACGTAGTCCCGAGAGCGCACGGCGGAAAAACCACGTGGGACAACGTGGTGACCGCGTGTGGGCGCTGCAATCGCAGGAAAAAAAATCGTACGCCCCACGAGGCGCGGATGCCCCTGCGCTCGATGCCGCGCAAACCCTCCTGGCTGCCCGCGACCGCGCGATTAGGGATCCGCTGCGTCCCGGAGGTGTGGCAAGATTGGCTGACAGGTGCGTCCGCCACGTCCAACAGTTGACCGCCGGCTGTCCTGCTCCGTTCGGGCGAACGGTCGAGGCTTCGCCATCGGGCGAGGCGAAAGCCCCGCGCCGCGGGTCGGAATATCCGCCCTCGCCGCCGCGTTCACTGGTTCCAAGGCCGGAATCTTGCGTCCAGGTTCCGTTTCATGCTTAGGCTGAACTGCGGTGCTGTACCACCTCCTATACGGACTTCGAGAAATGGTCCCGTGGCTGTCTGGACTCAACGTCCTGCGCTACACCTCCACGCGCATCCTGCTCTCCACGCTCACGGCGCTGTTCTTGACGTTGTTCTTGTACCCGTGGTTTATCCGCACGCTGCAGCGCATCCAGCTCGGCCAGGTCGTCCGAGAGGACGGCCCGGAGAGCCACCTGGCGAAACGCGGCACCCCCACCATGGGCGGGAGCCTCATCATCTTCGCCGTGGTGCTCTCCACGGTGATGTGGGCGGACCCCAACAATATCTTCACGCTGCTCGCGAGCCTGCTCACCGCCGGCTACGCGGTGATCGGATTCGTCGACGATTTCTTAAAAGTGAAACGCAAGAGCTCCGGGGGGCTGTCGGGCAAGCTCAAGCTCGCGTTTCAATTCGCCATCGCCGTCGCGGTGGTCATGACCCTGTATGCCTCCGACGCGATCCCAGAGCCCATCCGCTACCGGCTCGCGCTGCCCTTCCTCGATTTCTACGAGTACGAGTTTGTGCTCCACCCGACGGTCTACATGGCGTTCAGCGTCATCGTGATCGTCGGTGCGTCCAACGCCGTCAACCTCACCGACGGCCTCGACGGCCTCGCCATCGGCCCCGTGATCATCTCCGCGGGCACGTTTTTGTTTCTCACCTACGCCGCCGGCACCCTCATCGCCGGGTTTGACATCGCCCGCTACCTCAACATCCCGAGCATCCGCGGCGTCGGCGAGCTGGCGATCTTTTGCGGCGCGATCACAGGCGCGGGGATCGGCTTCCTCTGGTACAACACCTACCCCGCGAGCGTGTTTATGGGGGATGTGGGCTCCTTGCCCCTCGGAGGCGCCCTCGGGTTTTTGGCGGTGGCCTCCAAAAATGAGTTCACCCTCCTCGTGGTGGGCGGCGTGTTTGTCCTGGAGGCCGTGAGCGTCATGGTGCAGGTGGCCAGCTTCAAGCTCACGGGCAAGCGGGTGTTTCGAATGGCCCCAATTCACCATCACTTTGAGCTGAAAGGGTGGGCGGAGCCCAAGGTGATCGTGCGGTTTTGGATCATCAGCTTCGTCTTGGCCCTCGTGGCCCTCGCCACCTTGAAACTGCGGTAGATTCTCCCTGTGGGCGGACGTGCGCTGGTCATAGGACTCGGAACGAGCGGGCGCGCGGCCGCGGCGCTGCTGCTCGCGGAGGGCTACGAGGTCAGCGGCTTTGACAGCCGCCCGAGCGCCTCCCCCCTCGAGTCCCTCACCGCCTGCCATCTCGGAGGGACCACCGCGCCCCCCGCCGCCTACGAGGGACTCGACCTCTTGGTCCTCAGCCCCGGCGTCCCGCCAGCGCCCCATCGCGCGCTCGCCCGAAGCCACAGCCCCGACGCAAAAGTCACCGGCGAGCTCGACCTCGCCCTCGCGCGCGCGCGCCGACGGTGGCCCGACACCCCCGCGGTGCTCATCACAGGGACCAACGGCAAGAGCACGGTCACCGCCATGCTCGGCCACCTGCTCGAACACGCGGGAGCGCGCCCCTTTGTGGGGGGCAACCTCGGCGTCCCCCTGTCGACGCGGCTCATGGAGCGCACCGGCGCTCGCCCTGGCGCCCTCGTGCTCGAGTGCTCGAGCTATCAGCTTGAGACCCTGTCGCCCACCCCCGTCGACGTCGCCATGGTGCTCAATGTCTCTCCCGATCACCTCGACCGCTACGACGACCTCGACCACTACGCGCGGACCAAGGGACGGATTTTTTGTGGCCTGCGCCCCGGCGGGCTCGCCTTGACCTACGCACCGGATCCACGCACCGTCAGCCTCGTCCCAGCGGCGTGGGGTGGGTCCCACACCGCGGTGGGAGCGCCCCATGGGCCACGCCTCGACCCGCGCGGGCGCCTGCGCGTGGACGACACCCTCGTGCTCCCCCGAGAGGCGCTGCCGCTCGCCGGTCGCCACAACGCCGTCAACGCCCTGTTCGCCCTGGCCGCCGCGCGTCACCTCGGCCTGAGCGTCGACGCCTGCGACGCGGGCCTGCGCGAATTCTCTGGCCTGCCGCACCGCATGCAGCTCGTGGCGGAATCTGAGGGGATCGCGTTTTACGACGACTCCAAGGCCACCAACGTCGCGAGCGTCGTCGCCATGCTCGATGGGTTTGAGCGACCCGTCGTCCTCATCGCGGGCGGTCGCGCCAAGCGAGGAGACGACCTCGCTCCCCTCGCCACCCTCTTGGGCGCCCAAGGTCGCGGCCTCATCGCCCTCGGCGAGGCCAAGCAGGCCATGCTCGACATGGCGCGAGGTGTGGTCCCCACCGAGGGCGTCGACACCATGCGCGAGGCCGTGCTCGCCGCCCGCGCCATGGCGCGATCCGGCGACGCCGTCGTGCTCTCCCCCGCCTGCGCGAGCTGGGACATGTACGAGAGCTTCGCCCACCGCGGCCGAGAGTTTTGCGACGCGGTCCGGCAGACCATCGCCCACGACCCGGCGACGGACTAGCGCCCGACCGTCGCCCGACCGTCGTGCTACGGTCGTCACCATGAGACGTCCAGCGCAAGCGCGCGCGCGCCCCGGGATCCTCGCTCACCGACGCATCCTCTCCGCGACAGCGCTCTTCTTGGCCTGCGCCGCCGGCTGCGGTGGCGGTGGTCGGGCCCTCAGCGCCGGACAGACCGTGGGGAGCGGTGACGCGAGCGACGACGCCGGCACGAGCGACGACGCCGGCACGAGCGACGACGCCGACACGAGCGATGACGCCGGCACGAGCGGGGGCGTCACCTCGGGCGGCACCGCGTCCTCCCAGAGCGGCGCATCCGACAGCGACGCCGGTGAGGCGGGTGATATCGGGACCGATCCCGTCCTCGACTGCACGGAGGACGGGGACTGCGTGCTGTTCGACGACTGCGAATTCTGCGTCGCCCTCCACGTCGACGACCCGTCGCCCCCCGGCTCTCCCATCCCTTGCGCGCAGACTTTCTGTGCGAGCTACGGCGTCACCGCGGCGACCTGCGCCGGCGGCGTCTGCGACTTCGTCCGCGCCCCCTGCGACCCGCTCGAGGTGTTCTGCGACGGGCTCCCACCCGACTGCCTCGACGGCACCCTCCCCGGCGTCGCGTCAAGCTGCTGGTCCGGCGTGTGTGTCCCCGCCCACCTTTGCGACGTGGTGCCCTCCTGCGACCAGTGCGGGCCCGCGGAGGTCTGCCTCGAGACCGTCACCCCCAGCGGCCTGCGTTTCTCGTGCCGACCACGCCCCTCCTGGTGCGACGCAGACGTGGACTGCGAATGCGCCGAGAGCCTGTGCGGTCTCACCTACGACGTGTGCCAAGATGTCGCCCCGAGCCACCTGCGCTGCTCTTGCGAGGACTGCTGAGCGCTGAGAACGCCATGGACCCGCGCGCCGACTACGACTGCCAAGCCTGCGGCGCCTGCTGCTGCAACTCCTCCGAGAACGCGGCAGAGGGCACGCGGTGGTGGGTGGAGATCGGCGAGCGTGAGCGCATTTTGAGCCACCGCAAGGTCGCCCAGCGCCACGTCCACCGCGACGACGACGGGGTGGCCCACTTGCGCATGGACGACCGCGGCCGCTGCACCGCGCTCCGCGGCGCCCTCGGCCAGCGCGTCTCCTGCGCCATCTACGAGGTCCGCCCCCGCGCGTGTCGACGGGTGGAGCCAGGCAGCCAGGACTGTGAGCGCGCGCGACGTGAACGATTGATCGGGTAGCCGCCACGTCCACCCGCGCTGCCGAGCCTCGCGGGCGCTTCATTTCGGCCAGTTTTTTCCAAAACCGCCCCAATGGTGGTGTCTTGAGGGGCGCCCCGCCGCGACGGCGTCTTTATGTCTGCATCCTCCAGCACCGCGCCGAGCCCCGCGCGCCCGTCGACCCCCGCCGCCATCCGACGCGCCTCGGAGATCGCGCGCGGGGTGGATCCGGTGCTCATCCTCGCGTCCCTCGCCTTGTCATGCCTCGGCCTCGTGATGGTCTACAGCGCCAGCGGATGGCTGGCCCGCCAGACCACAGGCTCATGGACCTACTACCTGCATCGCCAGTCGATTTTTCTCGGCGTGGGCGTCGTCGTCATGCTCGCCGTGAGCCGCGTCGACTATCGTCTGCTGCGTCGCTACGCCGTCCACACCATGCTCGGCGCCCTCATGCTCTTGGTGATGGTCTTGATCTTCGGCCGCGAGGTCAACGGCGCCAAGCGCTGGCTGTCCTTTGGACCGATCAGCATGCAGCCCTCGGAGGTCGCCAAGATCGCGCTCATCATCTTCTTGTCCTTCACCTTGGCCCGCAAGGGGACCCGGGTGAAGAACTTCAAGGAGGGCTTTATGCCCGCGATGATCGCCGCGAGTTTGACCATGGCGCTCGTCGGGCTTGAGAAAGATCTGGGCACCACCCTCCTGCTCGGGACCATCGCGCTCGTCATGCTCTACGTCGCTGGCACGAGGACCTCCTATGTCTTCGGCGCGATTCTCTTGCTGTTGCCGCTCGCCTGGTACCAGGTGGTCGGCGTGGCGTTCCGCAACGCGCGACTCATGGAGTTTCAAGCAGGAGGCGGCTACCAGGTCAAGCAGGGGCTCATCGCGGTGGGCTCTGGCGGAATCTGGGGCGCGGGACTCGGCGCAGGTCGCCAAAAACTCGGGCACCTCCCCGAAAATCACACAGATTTTATCTTGGCGACCGTGGGTGAAGAGCTCGGATTGCTGGGGATCTTCGTGGTGTTGTGCCTGTTCATGACGATCACCTGGCGTGGTCTGGTCATCGCCCGCCGCGCCGCGGATCCGTTTGGGACCTACCTCGCGGTGGGGCTAAGCACCATGTTCGGGCTGCAAGCGCTGGTGAACGTGAGCGTGATCTTCAACGTCATTCCCGCCAAGGGGATCACCCTCCCGCTCGTGAGTTACGGCGGCTCGTCCTTGCTCATCAGCTTGGCCGCGGTCGGCATGCTCCTCTCCATCTCCCGCAGCACGGGTCCATGGCGCGTGTTCGCCGAGAGCGCCTCCCCGACGCCCGGATCCAAGGCGCGCGACCATCGCGGCGTGCGACCCAACGTGCGGCTCCCCGCACACCCCGACGACAGCGAGCTTGAAGCCTCGAGCGCCACACGCTAGCGCGCGAGGCGAGCGGTGACGCGGGGCCTCGTCGGTGGTACTCCCTAGGCATGCGCCTGTACTCCATCGAAGGCAACACCCAAAAGCTCGACGGCGGCGCGATGTTCGGGAACTGTCCGCGCGCCCTGTGGTCCCGCTGGTGCCCTCCCGATGACCTCAACCGGATCCCCTTGGCCTGTCGCGCCATGCTCGTCGTCGAAGACAGCGGGCGCGTCGTGCTGTTCGAGGCGGGCATCGGCGCCTTCTTCGAGCCCAAACTTCGCGAGCGCTACGGGGTCCAAGAGCGTGAGCACGTGCTGATAAGCTCCCTCGCGGCGCGCGGCGTCTCCCCGCAAGACGTGGACGTGATCGTGCTCTCCCATCTGCACTTTGACCACGCCGGCGGGGTGCTCGAGCCCTACGCCGATGGGGCGCCACCCTCCCTCGCGTTCCCCAAGGCCAGGTTTGTGGTGGGGGAGGAGGCGTGGCAGCGCGCCCTCGCCCCCCACGCGAGGGATCGCGCGTCCTTCATCCCGGCGCTGCCGGCCCTCCTCGAGGCGAGCGCAGGGCTCGAGCGGGTCTGCGGGGAGCGCAGCGAGGTGTTGGGCGACGGCTACACCATGCATCGATCCGACGGCCACACCCCTGGGCTCATGCTCACGCAGGTCGCCACGCCCCGAGGCCCCGTCACATTCATGGGAGACTTGATCCCCGGCACGCCGTGGGTCCACCTCCCGATCACCATGGGCTACGACCGCTACCCGGAGCTGCTGATCGACGAGAAACAGCGCTACCTCTCGCTCGCGCTCGAGCAGTCCCACTGGCTATTTTATACGCACGACGCTCATGTCGCGGCGAGCCGCGTCGAACGTGACGATCGCGGCCGCTTCCGCGCGGCCGAGCCACTCACGGAGATCTCTTGGGCTCCTGCCTAGCCCGCAGCTACTCCATCGGCTCGCGCGACGAGTCGCGAAAGTACAGCCCGCAGGACTCACGAGGGTCCGTCACTCGCAGCCACGCGTCCAAGCTCGGCTGCACCGAGGGCGTCGCGACCAAGCCGAGGAGCTCACGGATCGAGACGTAGTCTCCGGGCTGACTCAGCGAGTGCTGCACGATCGAGAGCAGCTCCGGCGCCGCCTCCTTAAGTTGCTGTTGGAAGGTGTCCCACCGCCCCGCTGTAAACTCTACGGCCGACTCGCTGTGATCGGCGGCGACCCGCGCCAAGAGCTCGTGATCCCCAACGCTCAAGAGCTGATGGAGATAGGGCTGCAAGAGCATCCACGCGTCATCGCGCACCGCGATGATCTCGTTGGGGTGCTCCACCCAGATCCAATCTTCGTCCTCCTCGAGGAAGACGATGCCCGCGCCGCCGCTCGCACCCGCCACCAGCTCTCGAAGCCGGGGTAAATTAAACGACACAGGCGCGATGCGCTGCTCATTCGAGGCCCCTGAAAACAGCCCCATAAACTCTGACAACTCTTCGGGCGCCACCGCGAGCCGCATGCGTCGCTCCTTGAGGTCTACGTGATGATAAAAGTCACCCGCCGCCTCGAACATCACGCGCGCCTCGCCGCTGAGCAACTCGACTGTGCCGATATTGTCCATCAGCAGGTACCGCAAGGTCTTGCGTTCCCCGGTCTTCAGTTGCTCGAGGAGCTGCACCTCAAGATCTCGGTAGGCGTCAGCCTCTAACAACACTGCGTCGCATCGCACACCGCGAACGCTACCCTAAAAGCGGCCGCGCGTTCAATGATTCGACTGGACCGCGTGGGAGGGCCTGGTCGTGGGTTCACCCCGTCCACAACGCCGTGTGACGCTCACCACACCCACGGGATCATCGCCCGCCGGCGCGCCGGAAAGTCCTTAAAGCGGGCTTGATACCAGGCGCGGTTGTCACGCGCGCGCGGGGCGAGATTCGCGAAGGTGTAGACCGCAAAGGCCGCGCCAGCCCACGACCACGTCGCGATCGCCCAGCCGATCCACTCCAGCAGCTCGCCAAAATAGTTGGGCTGGACCACGTACTCGAACAGCCCCCCCTTGGGGAGGACATAGCCGCCGTCGGAGTCTTTTCGTAGACCCGCGAGGTACGTGTCCGCCCGAAGATTGATCACCATGCCGACCGCGAACACGAGCACCCCGACGACCATGGGCGCGCTCATGAGCCACGCGTCCTCGTAGCTCCCGAGGTGCGAGATCCAGCGAGCGTTGATGTAGCTGTTGAGCACGTTGAAGACCACAGCGATGCCCACGAGCATGCACGGCATGCGCTTGCCCCCCATCTTCATTCGGAATGGAAAGATGAAGGTGCGGTGCAGATAGTGCGCCGCCCACATCGACATGAGCACCAGCGGCACCAACGCGCCGGCGTGCGCGCCGCGACTAAACAGCCAGAGGAACCCCACCGCCGAGGGCGCCTCCATCACGATCCACCCCAAGCGCGCGGGGATCGTGGGCCCCCACCCTGGGCGCTCGTGTCGACCGTAGGGCGCGACCACAAATCGCAGGGCGATGAACGTGATCGCCGCGAGCGCAAACTCTGCCACGACCAGCGCGCTATGAATCTCAGCCTCGGTGGTCATCGACGTCCAACATGCCACACGGACCACGCCGCGCGCGACGTCTCCATGACATTTTGTGCTCCAGCGGAATCACCCGTGGCTCCTCGTCGGCCGCCGGCGCGCACAAAAAAAGACGGGCCGCTCAAGCAGCCCGCCTCTCTGGTCTCGACGAGACGCTCTAGCCTTGCTTGGAGAAGTACTCTTTGGAGCCTTCCACGTTGGGCTTGATGGTGTCGGCGCCCTCTTCCCAGCCGGCGGGACAGACCTCGCCGTGCTCTTCGGTGTACTGGAAGGCCTTGAGAAGCCGGATGGCCTCGTCCACGTTGCGCCCCACAGGGAGGTCGTTGATGGTGGCCTGGCGCATCTTGCCGTTGGGATCGATGATGAACGATCCGCGCAGCGCGACGCCGCCGCCGAGCAGCACGTCGTACTTGGTGGCGATCTCCCGGGAGAGATCCGACACGAGCGGGTAGTTGAGCCCGCCGAGGCCGCCGTCGCTGCGGGGGGTCTCGATCCAGCGCAGGTGCGTGAAGTGGCTGTCCACGGACACGCCGAGGATTTGCGTGTTCAGCTCGCGGAAGCGGGACTCCGCCTCAGAGAAAGCGATGATCTCCGTGGGACACACGAAGGTGAAGTCGAGGGGGTAAAAGAACAGGTAGACCCACTTGCCCTTGTAGTCGGCGAGGGACACATCTTTGAACTCCCCGTCGATGACGGCGGTGGCGGTAAACTCAGGTGCTGGTTGTTGGATCATCGGCATGAAAAACTCCCGGGCATTTCGCCCGGGGGGAGGTTAGGCGATCGGCGCCGGTTTGCAACCGCGATCCGACCGCCGCCACCTGATGGCCGCGACGCTCGTCACTTTGCGGCGACGCCCCACGCAGATCTCCTCACGCGCCCGTCCAACTCCGATGACAGACAGCCCTGCTCCATGCCGCCGCAACGCGCAGCCACCGCGACGGACCGGCGCCTCTCCGTGGCCGCCGGGTCGGCCCGCCCGCTCGGATCGGTGAATGGCGGCAGGCGCGCGCCCACCCGGATGTCTCCCCCAACCTCCCGAGAGCCGCGTCGGGATCCGGCCGATGCGAGAAAGCGCTCATGGTGACGGCCTGATCACCCCACCTCCGGACCTCTGCCAGCGGTCCAGCAAACGCTGGCACCGCGGCGCCGCTCGACGTCGCGCCAACCATGCCACCGCGCCACCCGTGCGAACGAGAGATCGCACCACGACCCGCACAGACACCCGACGACACGCGTGCGTCCGAGGTTGCGGGGACACACCCTCACCGGCATCATCGCGGCTCCGATGCGTACGCTCGTTACCGGTGCAGGAGGACAGGTCGGCCTCGACCTCATCGCCGCCCTCATGGCCCAAGGCCACGAGGTGCACGCGAGCGACGTGCGCGTCCGCCCCGACGACGCCCCCGACGCGCGGGATCTGCCGTGGCACATGCTCGACGTGTGCGACCCGGAGGCGGTGCGCAACCTCGTGGCGCGCGTGCGACCCGATCGGATCTTTCATCTCGCGGCCATTTTGTCGGCGCGTGGCGAGTCCATGCCGGACGTCACCTACCAGGTGAATCAAGGCGGCCTGTACAACGTGCTCGAAGCGGCGCGACTCGAGGGCATCACGCAGGTGATGTTCACCAGCACGATCGCCGTGTTCGGACCGGGGCTCCCGCCCTCCGTCGCCGACGACGTGCCCTTGCAACCAACCACCATGTACGGGGTCACCAAGGCCTCCGGCGAGATGCTCGGCGCCTACTACAGCCGACGCTTCGGCATCGACTTTCGCGCGGTGCGCTACCCCGGCTTGATCTCCGCGGCGGTCCCGGGCGGCGGCACCTCCGACTACGCGCTGTTCATGTACGTGGACGGCGTCCGGCGCGGCCGCTACACCGCCTTTTGTCGCCCCGACACCACGATCCCGCTGATGTACATGCCCGATGGACTGCGCGCGCTCCTCGAGCTGTCCAACGCGCCCCGGTCCGCGCTCACCCGCTGCGTGTACAACGTCGGCGCCTTCAGCCCCACCGCCGCGCGCATCGCCGACGCGGTCACCGCGGCGATCCCCGACGTAAAAATCGATTTTGATCCCGACCCGATCCGCCAGGCCATCCTCGACTCGTGGCCCGACCTGCTCATCGACGACGCCGCCCGGCGCGACTGGAATTGGCGCCCCGAATTCGACCTCGAGTCCATGACCAACGACCTCGTGCCGCGACTGCGCGCCATGCTGACGGACGACAACGAAACGGAACAAGCCCCCCATGTTTGACAACGCCCGAGACCACTTCAAAACCACCCTCGCCGAGATCGAGGCGGCCGGCCTCTACAAGCACGAGCGCGTGATCTCGTCGGCCCAGGGGGCCAGCATCGACGTCCACGGCGAGCAGGTCTTGAACTTTTGCGCCAACAACTACCTCGGCCTCTCGAGCCACCCCGACGTCGTCGCCGCCGCCGGTGACGCCCTCCAAGATCGCGGCTTCGGCATGTCCAGCGTGCGCTTCATCTGCGGCACCCTCGACCGCCACCGCGAGCTTGAGCAGGCCATCTCCACCTACCTCGGCACCGACGACACCATCTTGTACTCGTCGTGCTTCGACGCCAACGGCGGGCTGTTCGAGACCCTCCTCGGGCCCGAGGACGCCATCATCTCCGACGCCCTCAACCACGCCTCCATCATCGACGGCATCCGCTTGTGCAAGGCCAAGCGCCTGCGCTACGCCAACCGCGACCTCCAAGAGCTCGAGGCGCACCTGCAGGCGACCCAGGACGCCCGCATGCGCCTCATCGCCACCGACGGGGTGTTCAGCATGGACGGCACCATCGCCCCCCTCGCGGAGATCTGCGACCTCGCCGACAAGTACGGCGCCATGGTCATGGTGGACGACAGCCACGCGACCGGCTTTATCGGCACGACCGGCCGCGGCACCCACGAGCAC
Organism: Myxococcales bacterium; assembly: GCA_014240065.1. GTDB lineage: Bacteria > Myxococcota_A > Polyangia > Nannocystales > Nannocystaceae > JAAZXR01. Next base: position 11 of record JAAZXR010000002.1, on the reverse strand, counting down.
TGCGACGCCAT
>JAAZXR010000029.1 GCA_014240065.1 Myxococcales bacterium | reverse complement strand
TGTCGTCTGCGCCGGTGGTGTCGTCTGCGCCGGTGGTGTCGTCTGCGCCGGTGGTCGAGGTGCCTGCGACTGCGTCCGTTTCTGTGTCCCCCGTGGTCGCGGCGCCTCGTGTGGGGGCGGGCGTCCCCTCCGCAAACACCACTTCGAGGGTGCCGGTGGTGGACGCGCGCGCGTTGGGATCTTTCCAGCGCTCCGGGAGGTCGCCGCGCGCGAGGGCGGCTCGCTCCTCGGCGTCGCGCTCCGCGGCCCGCTCAGACATGTACTCACTGAGTCCGCGCAACGCCAGCAAGATGACGACGAGGACCACGCCGACCGCTGCGAGCTGGCGCAGGCGGCGAGCCTTGGTAGGCCAATCAATGTGGGCCTTTTGGAGCTCGAACTCATCGAGCCCCTTCTCGTCACGTGAGGGCGCCGCCGCCGGTCCGGCAGCGACGTCAGGGGAGGTGGCCGCGACCGCCTCTGCGACCGGAGCGATCATGGAGGCTCCCGCGACCCGTATGGAGGTCTGCTGGGCGGGCGCCATGTCCTCGCCCGAGCTCGACTTGCGGGTGACGATGGCACCGGCGGTCTTCGGCGCGTCGCGGGAGTCCACCGTCCGTCCCCCTGCCTCGACACCGAGCTCGTCGAACTCGGTGGTGACGCCCGCTGCGGTCAGCGCTTGTGCGAGGGCGGCGGCGAGCTTTCCGAAGTCTTCGTAGCGGTCCGATGGATCCTTTTCGAGGCAGCATTGGACGAAGGTGTCGAGCTGCTCGTGGAGTCGCCGGCCGTCGCGTTTGAGTCGGTCCGGTTCTTCGATCGCGTGCCGTCTGCGCTGTTGCCCGGGGTCGGCGGTGCCTCCCTCACGAAACAGCGGGCGACCGGTCAAGGCGAAGAACGCCACGCACCCAAAGCCGTAGATGTCGGCGCGCTCGGCGGGCATACCCACAGCCGTCTCCGGGAGGTGTGGCGCGAACTCATTGTCGAAGGCGTCGTCTTCAAGATCCACGAGCCCCGCGAGGCCCACGTCGGTCAGGTGGATCAGATCATCGGCGTCGAGGAGCACCGCGTCGGCCGTGAGGGCCCCGTGTTCAATCCCGTGTTTCTCCAGCGTCGCACATGCGGCCGCGACTTGTCGGAGGACGCCGCACGCGCGGTCGAGCACCAGGGGCTCGGTGAGCATCGCCTCTCGAAGTGAAGGGAGTCCGTGGCCGCGGGAGCCGATGTGGACGGCGCCGTCGTCAATGGAGGCTGCGAGGAGCTCGCAATGGCGGTCGCTGAGCTGTGTGTTGGCTTCGCCCGTCGCCGCCTTGAAAGTGCCGAGCGCGCCACGTTCCGCCCTCGCTCCCTTCGCGACGTGCAACACCCGGCACGTGGCCTCCGCCCCGCCGGCTTGTTCATTCACCTCGCCGGCCCAGTGCGCTGTTGGATATTGGGCGGGACCGATTTGCGGGCGATCTCCGCTGTCGGCCCCATCCGAGGGCTGCTCAGGGAGGAGGCCAGCCGCTCGCGCGAGCCTCGCCTCGTCGGTTTCGGCGTCGGTTTCGGCGTCGGTTTCGGCGTCGGTTTCGCCGTCGGTTTCGCCGTCGGTTTCGTCGTCGATTTCGCCGTCGATTTCGCCGTCGGGGGGCGGTGATTCGGCATCCTCCGCCGTGGTCGGGGATGGTTCATCGGTCGGCGCGTCGCTCGAGTCGGCGTCGCGGTCGCTTTGGGGAGCGTCTCGGCGCTCTTCATCCGAGGGGGCGGCCGCCGGGCCTCCCGAGGGGGTGCGCTGAGAGCGCGGTGGTGGTCGGCGCTGGGGAGGCCCGCTCGCCGCAGGTCGGGATGCTTGGGTAGGGTCGTCTTCGTCGAGTTCGACGACCTCCATCTCGGTCAAGCTGAGGTCCGTCATGGACGCGCTCGAATCGTCGCCGTCCGGTGAAATGTCCGGTCGTTTCATGGCGCTCGAGCTCCCGAGCTTGAGGCCAAGCCCTGCACCGAGCGAGGACACGGGCGCGGTCCCTTCAGTTTTGGAGCCGGTGGCGGTGGCGCCAGAACTGCCGGCAGGAGGCTTCTTAGTGCCCCCAGAGTCCGTTTTAGAGGTTTGTTTTCCGCTGCCGAGGATCAAATCGGAGAACGCTGTGGTCTTCTTCCCCGGTGACCTTCCGACCGGCGCGGGCGGCAACGTCGGCCGCTTCTTGGAGGCGGCCTCGTCGGACTCACTCGCAGGCTGCGGGTCGTCGGTCTTGGAGGAATCCGGTGGTGTGTCCTCTGCCACGGCGCCATTTTATACAAAATTTGGCCCGGGTGGGGTGCAAGGGGCCAACAACTTGATCGGATCGAAACTCGACGGTGCAGTTCACGTCGCCGCCGCCGCCTGTTAGGATGCTCCCCATGGGAGTGTCTGCGTTCACGCCGGTCTTTTTGGCGCTCGGAATCACGAATGCAGGTCCTCCGCTCGGCGTAGGACCGACGGTGCCCAGCGGGGAGGGGGCGACGCCCGAGCTCGTTCAGAAGATCGACGCGGGGGTGATCGAGGCGCTGCGGCAAGGAGGGCAGGACGTGACCGCCATTGGCCTCGGCTGCTCCGACGCCGCTTGTGTGGTTGATTCGGCGCGCGCAGGGGCGCTCGCCGGCGCGATCACCATCCGGGTGGAAGAGAATCTCAACGACTACGTGATTTCGGTGGCCCTCAGGGGCGCACAAGACGGCGCCGTGGTGGGCACGGAGTCGAGGGACTGCGAAATCTGCTCGTTCGACGAGGTGATACAGGCGACGATTGAGCTCGCCCAGGCCGCGGCCGCCGGGGCCGGCGAGCTGCCCGATCCGTCCTCTGAACCGTCGCCGGTCTCCTTTGAGGGGTGGCTCGCGGTGGAGAGTGAACCACCAGGGGCAGAGGTGTTCGTGGACGGGGAGTCGTATGGCTTGACGCCCCTCGACGAGGCGATCGGGGTGGGCACGCGGGAGGTCGAGGTCCGCAAAGAGGGCTACGTGACCGCCCGTCAGACTGTGGAGGTGACGACCAAGGAGTCGCGGGCCGTCACGGTGGCGCTCGAGCCGACCGAGAGCAGCGGCTGGTGGACTCCGAGGACCTCCCGCATCGTGACCTGGTCGGCGATCGGAGCGGGGAGCGCGGCGATGCTGTCGGGGTTTGTGCTGCTCGGGATCGATGAGAATCCGTATCGGAGGGACTGCGAAGGTGCCAACGTCGACGCGGATGGCGGATGCAAGTTCCGCTACAACACGCTCGGCGCGGGGGTCGGACTCACGGTGAGTGGCTTGGCGTTGGTGGCGGCAGGGACGACCTTGCTGATCCTTGACCGGAAGAAAGAGCAGCGCATGAGCGCCGTCATTGGACCACGATTTCTCGGACTGACAGGGAGATTTTAGACATGCATAAGAACATCTTCGTCTCCATGGTTTTACTCTCCTGCAGCGCGCTCGCGCTCGGTTGCATCGAAGACAACCCTGAGTTCAAGGGTGGCTCTTCGTCGCAGGCCTCCGACACCTCGGGGGGCACAGACGGGACGAGCGCCGAGAGCGGTGGGGTCGAGGGCACCGGGACCTCGGGTACCTCTGGCGGGGAGACGACGGGTGATGAGGGGGGAGGCATGACCGGGAATCCCGGGACGAGCGGCAATCCGGGGACCACCGGCACCGCCGACACCACAGGTGAAGGGGACGCCTCAACGACCGGGGGCGGCGCCGAGACCTCGACGACGGGGGTGATGTGCGACCCGGGGCTCACCGATTGCGGCGGCGACTGCGTCGACCTTCAGACGACGAAGGCGCACTGCGGCGAGTGCGACAACAAGTGCATGGGCAACATGGTCTGCGAAATGGGCATGTGCGTGCCGAACTAGCCGGGCGCGCTCGACCCAGCTAGTTGTTGGCGACGGGGAGCTGCAAGCGCGGTCTCGCGGCGCCGCGGAGGGCTGCTCCCGGTCGATTGTAGGGGATCCCGAGCAGACGATTCATGGCGTTCCGGGCCCGTTTCCCCAAATAGGCGTTGGTGAAGCGCAGGGCCACGATGGGATCCATGTAGGGGTTCTTGAGCTTCCCGAGTTTGACCAGCAAAAGCACCTGCTCGGCCACGCTGACCGGGCACCCTCGAATTTCGAGCACATCCTTGCTTCGCATGGACTGCCACGCGAGGGTGGTGCCGATCATCTTGCCGAAAATGTCGACGTCCTTGGCGTCGAGGGGGCGCTTGTTCGACCGATCTTGGTAGACGTTCTCGATGACCACGTCGCGCCCCGCCACCGGCCCGCGATAGGTGGCGCAGTCCCCCATGAAGATCACTTTCTCCCCCGGGTTGACGTCGAGGGGCTTGTCCCACGCGCCGAAGACGATGTGGGTCGGGGGAATCTTCTCGTCGGTGCCCGCGTCGAATTGCCGCAGGATCTCGATGGCTTCTTCGAGCGCCCCCGGGCATCCGCCCCAGCAGTAGTCGGTGTCTGTGGGCTGGGGTGGGCGGCCCCCGTAGGCGCGGATGCTTGAGCCCTTGAAGTACTCGTCCACTGGGATGAGCCCCACACGGAAGCCGGCGGCGCGGGCCTTCGCCTCCTCGAGTGACACGCTCCCCACGACGTCGATGTCGTCGAGGTCGATGGGGCCAAAGCCGCGCTCGTAGGCCAAGCGGATGTGGGGGACCGAGCGCGGGTCGACGCCGATGATGTGACAGCACACGGTGTCAAACGCGACCTGGTTGTTCCCCATGAGCACCAAGCCCATGTCGAAGGGGATCGGCGTCAACATGCGCCCCTCTCCGGCGGTGATGGCGTCGATGGCGATGAACTGCGGCTGCGCGATATACTGAAGATCGGCGATCTTCTCGTCGAGGCGGTGGTCGTGGTCGATGAGCCGGTGTCGGTCGTCTTGGATCCCGATATAGTTCTTGATCGAGAACGTCACGGTGGTCCACGGGTGGGCCTTGAACTTGGGGCAGTTCACGAAGAAGTCTGCGGCGGCGACCGGGGCCGGCGTGAACAAGCTGTCGCGGAGGCGCCCGTCATGTTCGAGGGGAATCTCGACCTGTGTCACCTCGTCGAAGTGGTGGGCGCGGGCGCCGACCCTCCGGAGCATGGGGTAGTAGCCGGCCTCCTTGAACGCATAGCGGGTTGGGACGGTGATCCCGCAGCGTTCTCCGACCGCGAAGTCGTCGAGCGGAGCGTTCGAGCGGTCTTTGAGCGCGAGCAAGACGCCCTCCAAGAACTCGGGCCGCGTGTAGGCGTGGGGGAAGTGCTGGCCGGAGGCGACGCAGTTGGGCTTGACGAGCGTGCGGCCGTGGGGCGCGAGCTCGAGGAGCTCGAGGCCGCCCCGGACGATTCGACGGATGCGCTCGGGATCGTACTCAGAACATGCCTCAAGAATAACCGTCGCGCGCGTGCCCACGTGCACAACATAGCAAGCGCCGGCGCTGACGTCGATGCCGCGTCAGCCGATGAGCTCGGCCACGAATCGCCACAGCGCCCAGGTGACTCCGAGGACGAGGGACAATTCGCCGATGCCGGTGAGCAGACCGAAGGCGTCGACCTCGTACCAGCCGAGCCCCGCGCCGGCGAGTCGGGGGATCGCCGAGAGCAGGGCGCCCGCCCACACCAAGCCCAGCACCCTGGAGTCGGCGCCGGCTTGATGCTTCCATCGACGAATGAGGATCGTGAGCGCGACGGCGAAAAACAGCAGGCCGAGCGCGTATACTTGGCCCGTGAAGCCGCCAAATTGACCGGCGCCAAGCCCGAACAGGGCGCCGTCATGGAGCCCCGGGACGAGTCGCAGGGCGGGGCCCGCGAGCTCGGTCCCCTCGCACCCGGCGGGCGGCGCCAGCATGCCACCCAAAAAGTCGGCGTTGATCGCGGGATCGTCGGGGCAGCCGCCGAGGCGCGCCGTGCATTTGGTAACGAGGTCGCAAGCGACGATCCAAAGGAGTAGGCCGGCGCCGCGAACGCGGCTCCACATCGTGATCGCGACGTCGCTCATGCAGCCGGGAGCATATCAAGTTCCTTGCGGGGTCGCCGCATTGGATGAGCGGGGAATCCGCGTGAGCCCGTTCAGGCGGCAGGCGCTCAAAGACGAGCGCCAGACGGCGCGCGATCACCGTTTTCCTTCATTATTTCTCTAACTTGTGTCGTGGCGGTTCACTGTGTCCGCGTCGTTTTTCGACGGCGTGAGCGATTGCTGCCTATAGTACGGGTGCTAGCGCGGCTCCGCGCGGCGGCCCCTCGTATGGCCAAGGACGGCAAGTTTGGAACTTTCGGCGGCGTCTTCACGCCGTCCATCCTCACGATCCTCGGGGTGATCATGTACCTGCGCTTGCCGTGGGTGGTGGGCAACGGAGGGCTGCAGACCACGGCGATCATCATCATGGTGGCCCACGTGATCTCGGTGAGCACGGGGTTGAGCATCTCCTCCATCGCCACGGACAAGGCGGTGGGGGCGGGAGGCCCCTACTACATCATCTCGCGCAGCCTCGGTCTCCCCCTCGGTGGGACCATCGGCATCGCGCTGTTCTTGGGGCTCTCGTTCAGCATCTCGCTGTACATCATCGGCTTTTCGGAGAGCCTGCTGTCGTACCTGGAGATCTCCGCGGACGCCCGGACCATTCGGATCTGCGGCACGGCGACGTTGGTGGCGTTGACCGTGCTCACCTTCATCAGCACCGCCCTCGCGATCAAACTCCAGTATGTGATCTTGGCGCTGATCGGGCTGAGCATCATCTCGATCTTCGCGGGGAGCCCTGAGGCGCCCGCGCAGCTGCATTGGTCGCGTCCCGCCGAAGGGATCGAGCCATCTCTCCTGTTCGGGATCTTCTTTCCTGCGGTGACGGGCTTCACGGCCGGCGTCAACATGTCGGGCGACTTGCGCGACGCTCGCAAGTCGATTCCTGTGGGATCGATGGCGGCGATCATCGTTGGATTCCTGGTCTATATGGCGCTCGCGGCGTTCTTGGCCGTTCGCGTCGACGCCAGGCTCCTCCGCGAAGACCCCAACATCCTCGTGGCCATCGCGGCCGTGCCGATTTTGGTGGTCGCGGGCGTGTGGGGGGCGACCTTGTCCTCAGCGCTTGGCTCGATCCTCGGGGCACCGAGGATCTTGCAGGCGGTGTCGGCGGATCGCATCACGCCCGCGTGGTTCGCCAAGGGCACGGGCAAGACCAACGAGCCGCGTAACGCCCTCGTGTTGGCCTTCTTGATCGGTGAGGCCGGGATCCTCATCGCGGAATTGGACGTCATCGCTCGCATCGTGTCGATGGTGTTCTTGGCGCTCTACGGGTTCTTGAACCTCATCGCGGCCATCGAGACCTGGGCGAGCCCAGATTTTCGGCCCACGTTCAAGATCCCGCGGGCGTTTCCCCTGATCGGCGCGCTCACCAGCTTCGTCGTGATGGTGCAGCTGGACATCATCGCGATGTTGCTGTCCGGCGCGATCTTGATCGGCATCTACGTCCTGTTGCAGCGCCGCGAGCTGCGGCTTGAGGCGGGTGACACGTGGGAGGGGGTGTGGGCGACGGTGGTGCGATCGGGGCTCTATCGGCTCAGCCAAGGGGCGCCTCAAGCGCGGAACTGGCGGCCCAATATCCTCGCCTTCAGTCGCATGGCCCGGACGACGGGGACCCGGCCATACCTGCTCAAGTTTGGGCAGACGATGGTGCGAGGGCGAGGCCTGTTCACCGACATCGTGCTGGTCCCACCGAAGCTCAAAGAGCACGAGGAACGAAGCGCCCCCGTCGGTGACACCGAGGCGCTGCCGGTGGGCATGTTCCATCACGTGCTCCCGAGTGACGAAGACGCGGCGACCGTACGGAACATGTGCCGCTATCACGGGGTGATAGGGCTGCGACCCAACGCGGTGCTGCTCGACTGGTCGGACTTTCGCCCGCTCGCCGGTGGCCCGACGTCCGACGAGACCGCGGCCTTCTCAGAGATGTTCCGCTCGATCGTTGAGCAGGACCTGAGCTTGATGTTGTTTCGATACGACCCGGTGCGTGGCTTTGGAGCGCGGCGCCGGATCGACGTGTGGTGGACGAGCGAGGGCGGCAACCTCCCCTTCGCGCTCTCGCTGCTGCGTTTCATCACCTCCTCCAACGAGTGGCCCGGCGTGGAGATTCGGGTGCTCATTTTCTCGGAGGATGTGGCGGACAACGAGCATCTGCTCGCGCGGGCGAGTCGTCTCGTGACGGAGATGCGGATCGAATCGACGATCCGGGCGGTGAATGTGACACCCGAGGAGGCGTCGTTTTCGGCGCTGCTCGAGGCCCAGTCGAAGGGGGCGGACCTCGTGGTGATGGGGGCTGGGTTGGCTCGTGAGGGCGCCTCCGCGCGGCTTGAGAGGGACTTGGCTCCGCTGGGGACCGCCCTCGTCTACCGCGCGGCCTCGTCGTTCGAGCCGGTGCTCACCGTTCGTCGCGTGGGGACGACCGCGACCGCGATGCCGGCGACCGAAGACACGCCGGAGATCGAATTTGACCTGGACATCGATCGGCACCCCGACATCTACCCGCCGTCGAGCCACTTCGGCCGGCGCTTGGCGGGGATGGTGTCGACCTTCGACAAGCGCGCGATTCAGCGGGTGTACGAGTCAGAGGTCGAGCTCATCGAGCGGGTACACGAGACCCTGGAGCGGCATTTTAACCTGCTCGAAAAAGGCGTGACCGGGAGCCACGCGCGGCGACTGAGGCGCGCGACGAATCGCGCCAACAGCTCGCTGCTCAAGGCCGCCAAGCAGCTCCTCATCGACTTTTGGGAGGATGAGGTCCCGCGCCAAGAGAGCACCCTCGACAATCGGCTGCGCGAGATCTTGGAGGTGCCCGCGCTCGTGCAGCTCGGGGTGCCGCTGGTGGTGACGCGCTCGTTGGACGAATTCGCCGCGGATCCCGAGGACGATCGTTGGACGCGACGCTTCAAGCGCCGCCGCCGCTTGCTGGGGTCGATTCAGCGGGGCGCGCCCTCCTACGCGGTGGACCTGGCGCGGCTTCAGGCCTGGCATCGGGAGCGGTTCGTGACCGAGGTGGTCGCGCGGGTGCTGCAGACCATCCGCGCGGACGGGCACAGCATCGTCAGCGAGCTCGGTCAGCTGCTCCAGAGCGCCCAGACCTCCATGGCGCTCGTGCGTGGTTTGTCGGGGACCGCGAGCGTGGAGGAGTATGTGTCCGAGGCGAAGCAGCGGGCGCTCGACACGGCCAAGGAGTGCCTGCATCGGCATCGCGAACACCATCAACGAACGAGGGAGCTGCTCTGGTCCGGCGCGCGGACGGTGGCCCAGGCCTTCGCCGACGACCTGTCGCGGATCGACGTCACGCGGCTCACCCGGCGCGACCGTCGCCCCAAGGTGGTGCTCGAGAAGCTCGGCGCCGACGAGCTTGAGGCGCTGGTCGTGTCCGTGATGCACCGCGGACAGATCGTGGAGCAGGCGCAGCTTGGGCTGTCCATCGCCGACGTCCAGCATCGCATCGCCGGGATGGTGCTTCGGATTCGGGAGTCCAAATATATCGAGCTTCGCAACGGACGCCTCGATGACCTCGTCCAACTTCAAGCGAGCCTCGACACCTTCGCGGAGGCGCTAGGAGACGAGGAGCAGCCAGAGCTCAAGGGGCGCTTCGACTTCCGCAATCGCGACCGAGCCCCGCGGCGCGAGTCTGTAGAGAGCCTGCAGCGAGAGCTCCCCTCGGTGCTCGAGGACCTCCCCGAGACGGTGCGCGTGCTCGACGAGGCGAGCTACTCGAAGCTGCTCGAGGGGAACGAAGAGTCCGTGAATTCCATCGAGCTTCCGCTCCGGCGCCTCGTGAGCTACCTGATCGAAAACGAGCTCATGTCGAGCCTCCAGGGGCTCCTCGGCGGCGCCATGTTGGCCGAAGAGCAGCGCGGGCGGACGGTCGGCCTCGACGTCGTGCGGATGGTTCGGTTTCATCGCAAGGAGTGGGACACCTTGTCGGAGGAGGGGGATGACGCGGGGTCCTTCGTCGCGCACATGGAGCCGGTGGTCCAAACAGCCCAGCGCCGGGTGGGCGAAGAGGTGGAGAAACTTGAGCACTTCGCGTCGAGCCTCGGAGCGTCAGTGGACGGCGAGCTCGATCGCGCGATGGAGCGGACCCAGCTGCGTGAGCTGATTCGGGAGGCGGGTCGGCTGCTTCAAGACCGGCGCCGCTCGCAGGGTCTGCAGGCGTACACGGGGCTCAGGGCGCGGATCGACGTGCTCGTCAACACCGTCTCTGAGCGCGCGATCACGGCGATCTATGGGGGACAGTCGGTGCTGTCCTTCGCGCGCAGCGTGGGGGGGACGGCCTCGTTGGAGCCGCTGTCTCGGGAGGAGGTGCTCTCGCGGATCCAGGCGTTGCAGCCGCGCCCGGAGGTCCTCAAATCCCTGCCGTACTACTACCGGCAGCTGTTCATCGGGCAAAGCTCGACGGACGAGGCGTTCTGGATCGCGAGGCCCGAGCTGCAGACCCAGGCGCGGCGAGGGCTCGCGAATCACAAGCGTGGGATTCCTGGGGTGTTGTTGGTCACCGGGACGCGCGGATCTGGGAAGTCGGCGTTCGTCCAATGGATGACGTCGGGGCCGCTCAATAATCGGAAGATCTACCGCATCTTCCCGCGGCGGTCTGGCAGCTCGGATCCGGCGGTCCTTGACCGGGTCTTCGAGTCGGAGACTGGGATCGTCGGGACCCTCGAGGACCAGCTCCGCGCGCTCCCGGAGCAGTCGGCGCTCGTGCTCAAGGACTTTGAGCTGTGGTGGACGCGGCTCGGTGGTGATGACGGGGCCATCCACAGGCTCCTCGACGCCTTCGACGCCCACGCGGGGCGGCTCGTGTTTGTGGTCGAGGTAGGGCGCTCGGCGCTCGAGCTGATGGATCATCTGTACGGTCTGCGCGCGCGGGCCCTCGCGGTCATGGACTGCAGGCCTGTGGGCATGCACGAGATCAGCGAGATCATCCTGGCGCGGCATCTCTCGGCGGGGCTGACCCTCGACGTGGACGGCACGCCGCTCCCCGAGCTCTCAGCCTTGCCGAAGGCGCGGATGTTCGCGCTCATTCAGGAGCGGAGCGGAGGCAACATCGGGCAGGCGCTGCGCGCGTGGGTGGCGGCGATCAGCCGAGTGGATGGCGAGGCCCTCTCCTTGACCGTTCCGGCGCGCAACCCTCACTCCTTGGTCGGCAAGCTCTCGGCCGAGGAGGAGGCGATGCTGGTCTCGTTCGAGGTGCATCGCGCGCTCACGAAGGCGCGCATCGGGAGCCTCATTGACGCGGATCCACGCGCCGTCGAAGAGGTGCTCGGCGGGTTGGTGCGCTCCGGCTTGGTGGAGGAGACCTCCCCCGAGGTCTTCGAGGTCTCGAAGTTCGCCTACATGACGATCTGGCGCTACTTGCACGCGAGGGGGTTGGTGTGCTGAGCGGCGTCCCCTCCACCGGCGAGCAGTTCTCCACGTGGCTCGAAGAGCTGGCGGCCGGCGCAGACTCGCTGCTGGGCTTGGTCGCGGTAGGGCTCGGGCTCTACGTGCTGTTTGTGATCATGGGGAGGATCCTTCGCACCACGCGCATGAGCCGAGGCTTGTCTTCCGTGGGGGTGGTGTTCGCGGGATCCTTCACAATCTTCACCCTCTACATGGTGTTCACCACCCAGAGCTCGTACCTGTCGTTGCTGCTGCTTTGCGTGGTGGCGCTGGGCTTCGCGCTCTCCTGGCAGGCGGTGCGCGACGTCTCCGCGGGGATTATCTGTCGCGCGGGCGGGCTCGTGAGGCTCGGAGATCATCTCGCGGTGGAGAGCACCGCGGGCGTGGTGTCGGGCGTGGGGCTGCGCTCATTCTCGATCCACTCGGCGTCGGCGGAGGAGGTGGTCGTCCCCTACAGCCGCCTTATGCGAGCGTCGGTGCATCGCAGCCGGAGCGAAGAGGGGGGCCGCGCGGTGATCTTGCAGGCCGAGATCCCTCCGGGGCTCACGCCGCGGCAGGCGATGGCGCTGGTGCAGCGGACCGTCTTCCTCAACCACTGGGCCTCCATTCGACACCGGCCGGGGATCACCTTGAGTGGTCCGCAGCGCCTCTCGGTGACCGTTCAACTGATCGACCCGGCCCGGGAAATTGAGGTCGAGCAGGCGCTCCGTCGGGCGCTCGCCGAGGGATCTGACGGCTCCGAAAATCCTGCTGCAGGCCCCTGAGGCGTCTGGAACGCCGAATTTTGCGGACAGGCCCGTGGCCGTGGCTGGCGGGTCGTCGCGGGGTGAGAGCGACACCTGGGGGGGCGCCCCGGTCCGAGTTTTTGAGGAAATAGCCGTTGAGGGGTAGCGTGAGCCACGAGCCCAGGGGTCGCGCGGACTACGCCTCATCCCGCTCTGGGTGGACGAAAGCCATGCAACTCAAGCTCTCCTTGATCGAACCAGTCGGCGCGACGCCGACGGACGTCGCGTCCGCGCGCCGCAGCACGACGCCGGAAGGTGGCGCGGGAGGCTCTGGCGGCATCGTTCGCGGCGACCTCGCCGACCACGCGCGGCGCAAGTACCTCAACTATGCGCTGAGCGTCATCACCTCGCGGGCGATTCCCGACGTGCGAGACGGCCTCAAGCCGGTCCATCGACGCATCATCTACACCATGTTCGAGGAGCTGCGGCTGACCTACGATTCCCGCCATCGCAAGAGCGCGAAGGTGGTCGGCGACGTCATCGGAAAATATCATCCCCACGGAGACACCGCGGTCTATGACGCGATGGTGCGGCTGGCCCAAGACTTCGCCATGCGAGCGCCGCTCGTCGACGGCCAAGGGAACTTCGGCTCCATCGACGGTGATTCCGCCGCGGCGTATCGATATACGGAGGCTCGCCTCACCAAGATCGCGAGCGAGCTGATCTCCGAGATCCGCTCCGACACCGTCGATTTTCGCCCGACCTACGACGGACAGGGCAAAGAGCCCATCGTGCTCCCGGCGCGCTTCCCCCAGATTCTCGTGAATGGCGGGACCGGGATCGCCGTGGGCATGGCGACGAGCATCCCCCCGCACAACCTCTCCGAGGTGGTGAAGGCTTGCATCCGACTCATCGACGACCCGAAGCTGACCGTCGCCAAGCTCATGGGGAGCGTACGCGGGCCTGACTTCCCCACGGGCGGTCAGCTGGTGGCGTCGAAGACAGAGATCCGGAAGGCCTACGAGGACGGCAAGGGCTCTTTCAAGCTGCGAGGGAGCTGGAAGGTCGAGGTCGACAAGAAGGGAACCCAGAAGCTGGTCATCACCGAGGTCCCCTACGCGGTCGAGAAGAGCAGCCTGGTCGAGGAGATCGGGAACATCATCCTCAAGAAGAAACTGCCGGTGTTGGTGGGGGTCCAAGACCTCAGCACCACCGATATCCGCGTCGAGTGCGAGCTCGCCGGCAAGGGAGAGATCGATCCCGAGCTGGTGATGGCGTACCTGTTTAAGCACACCAAGCTCCAGACCACGGTGAAGATCGATTTCACCTGTCTCGTTCCCACGGATAACCCCGAGGTGGGCGCGCCCGCGAGGCTCGGCCTGAAGGCGATCCTGCGCCACTTCTTGGACTTTCGCCTCCTCACGGTGCGCCGCCGCTACGAGCACGATCTGCGCAAGCTTGAGGCGCGGATCCATATCCTGGAAGGGTTCGAGATCATCTTCGATGACCTCGATCGCGCGATCCGGATCATCCGGCGGTCCGAGGGCCGGGCCGACGCCGGGAAGAAACTCCAAAAGACCTTCGGGCTGTCCGAGGTCCAAGCGGACGCGATCTTGGACACCCGGCTGTACAGGATCGCGAAGCTCGAGATCCTCAAGATCCGTGAAGAGCTCGCGGACAAGCGCAAGCAAGCCAAGAAGATTCGGGCGATCTTGAAGAGCGAGGCGAAGCAGTGGGCGGCCGTGAAGTCGGAGCTTCAGGCGGTCGAGGCAGAATTCGGCGACAAGCGGCGCACGCGGATCAGCGATGAGGACATCACCGAGGATTTCTCGGCGGAGAGCTTCATCCCTGACGAAGACGCGGTCGTCCTCGTCACGCGGGACGGGTGGGTGAAGCGGCAGCGCTCGATCAATCCGGACACCACTCGAATTCGTGAGGGGGACGCCGTCTCCTCGTTGCTCGCGGGGAGCACGCGGGAGTGCGTGGTGTTCTTCTCGAGCCTCGGGAGCGCGTACGTGTGCCGGATCAACGAGATCCCGGCGACGGCGGGCCACGGCGTGCCAGTGCAGCAGCTGTTTAAGTTTAAAGACGGGGAGCGAGTGGTGGGGGCGACGACCACCGATCCTCGCTTCATGGAGGAGTTCGCCCACGAAAAACCCGAGCTAGGAGCGGAGTATGAGGAGCCGTATCCACACTTCATCGCGGTCTCCCGAGGAGGCATGGCCCTGCGTTTCACGCTCTGGCCCCACAAGGAGCCGAGCACCTCACGGGGGCGGCTGTTCGGTCGACTCAAGAGCGGCGATGAGTTCCTCTCGGTGTTCCAGGTCTACGCAGAGGACGAGGTGTGCGCGCTCTCCAAGTCGAGTCGATTCCTCATCGCGAATGTGATGGAGGTGAACCTGCTCGCGGGCGCCGGCAAGGGGGTCACCTTGATCAAGCTCGATAAAGATGACGAGCTCGTGGGCGCCTTCCCCGGGCATATGAACGTGAGCTTCACCAAGACCACGGGCGGGGTGCAGAAGCTGAAGTCGGGATCGAGACAGGCGACCGGGCGCGGCGGGAAGGGCCGGCCGCTCATGAGTCGGGGGAAGGTGAAGGCCTTGACCTATCCAGCGCCGACGCCCCCGGCGTTTGAAGAGGAGCCTTCGACCAAGCCGAAGAGCGGTCGAAAGAAGAGATAAGCAGCGATGGCGAAGAAACAGGCGAAGAAAAAGGGCGCAGCGTCGAACGGGTACGACGCCGATTCGATTCAGATCGTCGAGGGCGTCGACCACGTCCGCAAGCGGCCTGGGATGTATATCGGCGGGCTCAATAAGGACGGCCTTCATCATCTGGTGTGGGAGGTCCTCGACAACTCAGTGGACGAGGTCATCAACGGCCACGCCTCCCAGATCAAGGTCACCATCGACGCAGATCGTCGCGGGATCACCATCGAAGACAACGGGCGCGGCATCCCCATCGACAAGCACCCACAATTGAAGATCCCCGCGGTCGTCGCGGTGTTCACAAAACTCGGCGCCGGGGGGAAATTTGACGGATCAAGCTACAAGCACTCCGGCGGTCTGCACGGGGTCGGCGCCGCGGTCGCGAACGCCCTCGCCGAGCGCCTCGAGGTGAGGGTGTCGCGGGGAGGCGCGCTCCACGAGGTCGTCTTCGAGCGCGGGGTCGTCGTCGCGAAGCTCAAGAAGATCGGCGCGAAGCGGAGCACGGGCACAGAGGTCTACCTTCGCCCGGACCCGGAGATGTTCGGTGGCAAGATGCACCTCGACCCCATCGTGCTGCGGGAGCGGCTGGAGTCCAAGAGCTACCTGCACAAGGGGCTCAAGATCGAGTTTCACGACGAAGCGACTCGCAAGACAGAGACATTCTTCCACAAGGAGGGCATCTCGGAGTACCTCGGCAAGCTCATCCAGGTGCGGGGCAAGGCGGCGATCCACGCCAACAATTTCTACCTCGAGCGCACGGACTCGACGCGGCTAGAGATCGCGTTCGCGTGGACGGAGTCCACCGAAAACGGCTGTTTCTCGTTCGTGAATGGCGTCCCGACACCGGACGGAGGCACCCACGAGCAGGGGCTGCGTAACGCGCTCGGCAAGGCGGTGCGTGGGTATATGCAGGCGCACAAGCTCGAGCCAAAGGGGGTCACGGTCACCCTCGATGACATTCGAGAGGGGATGGTGGCGCTGCTGAGCGTGTACGTGCTCGAGCCGCAATTCCAGTCCCAAACCAAGAACCGGCTCAACAACCCGGAGGTCGTGTCCGCGGTGGAAGGGAGCATCCGACCAGCGCTTGAGCAGTGGCTCAACGAGAACCGGAGCACGGCGGAGTCCGTCGCCGCGCGGGTGATCTCGGCGGCGCGAGCCCGGGCCGCCTCGCGGGCGGCGAGCGCCTCTGTGTCTCGAAAATCTGCGGGGACGGCCCGCCTCGGCTTGCCGGGCAAGCTCGCGGATTGCGGGAATCGAGATCCAAAAAAGTGTGAGCTGTTCATCGTCGAGGGGGATTCGGCGGGCGGCTCGGCGAAGATGGGCCGCGACCGGAACACGCAGGCGATATTGCCGCTCCGCGGGAAGGTGTTGAACGCGGAGCAGGCGTCGTTGACCAAGGTGCTCGGGAACGAGGAGCTGGGGAACGTCATCAAGGCCATCGGGTGCGGGATCGGGAAAGACTTCTCGATTAATCGTCTGCGCTATCACAAGATCATCTTGTTGATGGACGCCGACTCGGATGGCCATCACATCGCGACCTTGCTGCTGACCTTCTTCTACCGCTACATCCCCGAGCTCATCCGGCGCGGGCACGTGTACCTGGCCCAGCCGCCGCTGTATCGACTCGACGTGGGCAAGGAGACCACGTGGATTTCAGACGACGCGCAGCTGCAGCGGCAGGTGAAGCAGCTGAAGACCCAAAAATACGAGATTCAGCGTTTCAAGGGGCTCGGCGAGATGATGCCAAAGACCCTGAAAGACACCACGCTCGACCCCAAGAAGCGGCAGCTCATTCAGGTGGAGATCGGCGACGAGCTCGCCACCGATCGGACGATCAGCGCGCTCATGGGCAAGGACGCCAGCAGCCGCTACGAGTTCATCATGTCGCAGGCGGGCGACGTCGAAGAGCTCGACGTCTAGCGGCCAGCGCTCTACGCAGACTTTGGGGGCGCGCTAGCTCCCCACCTCGTGCGGGAGGGGGGCGCCGTCGAGCGCCGCGATGAGGTTGTCACAGGCGAGCGAAGCCATGGCCCGCCGAGTCTCGATGGTCGCGCTCCCGATGTGTGGCGTGATGAGGCAATTGTCGCGCCGGTAGAGGGGGTGTGTCGGAGGGAGCGGCTCGGGGGTCGTGACGTCGAGCCCGGCGCCGGCGATCCATCCCTCGTCGAGCGCCCTCTCCAGCGCGATTTGGTCCACCACGTCCCCGCGCGCCGTGTTGATCAACGCGGCGGTCGGCTTCATCGCACGGAGCGCGATGGAATCGATGAGGTGTCGGGTCTGATCGACGAGGGGGCAGTGCAGCGAGATGACGTCGGCGCTCGTGAGCAGCTCTTCGAGTGGCAGCCGCGTGGCCCTGAGCTCCTCCTCTGCCCGCGCTTTGCGCGAGGGGCCGCTGTAACAGATCTCCATCCCGAACGATTTGGCGCGTGAGGCTGTCGCGGCCCCGATCGCCCCGAGCCCCACCACACCGAGGCGCTTTTTGCGAAGGGAAGAACCGAGCCAGCCGGTGGGACTCCACGGACCCCATCGACCCTCACGAGCGTCGCGAGTGGCGACGAACGCTCGCCGCGTCACACACAAGATGAGCGTCATGGCGATGTCGGCCGTGGCGTCTGTGAGGACGCCGGGGGTGTTGCCTACGCGCACCTCTCGGCGCGCGCACGCGGAGACGTCGATATTGTCCACGCCGACCGCCATATTGCTCACGACGCGCAGGTTGGGGAAGCGAGACAACATCGCGTCGTCGACCCGGGTCGTGAGGGTCGTGAGCACCCCCTCGATGTCGGCGTCACTGGCCGCCGCCTCGCTCGACAGCGCGACCACCCGCGCGTGAGGGGCGAGTCGACTCGTCCAGTCGTCCGGGATCTCGGGAGCGACGGCGACCAGAGGGAGCGAGGGGGCCGACATGCGCTCAATTTATCGCGTTTTTCGACCGCGTGTTGGCCGTGGGGCTTCGGCGTGCCTCGGGCAGCGCGGCGCGGTCACGCGGCGGCGCGCTCGCGCCGGTTCTTGGTGGAGGTGGGCGAGTCTGGGGTAGCGTGGCCGCACATGGCCGCTGACCGCCCCAACCGCCTCGCGCCGCGATGGCTCTACACCATTTTCTTTTTCTCGGGGATCTGCGGCCTGGTCTACGAGTCGATCTGGTCCCGCTACATTCGCCTGTTCGTGGGGAGCGCCGCGACGGCGCAGGTGCTGGTGCTCGCGTTGTTCATGGGCGGGATGTCGGTGGGCGCGTGGCTCGCGGGTCGGTGGGTCGCGAAGCTGCGGCGCCCCGTGGTGGTGTACGGGATGCTCGAGGGGGCGGTCGGCCTCTACGCGCTCGCGTTCCCGACCCTCTACGCGCTGTGCATGCGGCTCGCGTACGACGTGGTGTTCCCCGCGGTGGGCGGAGGCGCGAGCGTCACGCTGGTGAAGTGGCTGTTGGCGGCGGCGTTGATCCTCCCCCCGTGCGTCGCGCTCGGGATGACGTTCCCGCTGATGAGCGTAGGGGTGCTCCGCCGCCGGCCAAAAGACAGCGGCCACGTGTTGGGCGTCCTGTATTTCTCCAACAGCCTCGGCGCCTCGTTGGGGGCGATGCTCTCGGGCTTCGTGTTGGTGCCCTGGGTCGGCTTGCCGGGGGCGCTGGTGGTGGCCGGGGTGTTGAACCTCGTGATCATGGGGCTCGCCCTGCTTGAGCGGGCGCCGACCACGGCGCTGATCCCCCGAGTCGCGGAGGCGACCGCCCCTGATTCCCGCTCGACGCCAACCTCTCCGCCGTCCGATCTTCAGCCGTGGGTCGCGCTGTTGCTCTGCGTCGCGTTCGGGACTGGGCTGTCTTCATTCATCTACGAGATCGCCTGGATCCGCCTGCTCTCCATGGTGATCGGGAGCGCCACGCACTCTTTCGAGGTGATGTTGTCGGCCTTCGTGCTGGGGCTCGCCCTCGGGAGCGGCTACGTTCGGCGTCGCATCGATCGATTCAAGCGCCCCGCCTTCGTGCTCGCGATGGTGCAGGTGGTGATGGGGTTCTCTGCCGTGGTGACGATCCCGGCCTATCAGCTGGCGGTGCAGCTGCTCGGGGCGCTCCTCGAATCTGAGTGGGGGCTGCGGACGGAGGGGGGATGGATCGCGTTCAACGCCCTGCGCTACCTGATCTGCCTGTTGATCATGTTGCCGGCGACCTTCTGCGCGGGGATGACCTTGCCGCTGGTGACCCACCTCGCGCTCCGCCGCGGCGCGCGAGAGTCCATCGTCGGTCGTGTCTACGCCGTGAACACGCTCGGCGCGATCCTCGGCGCCGTCCTCGCTGGCACTGTGCTGCTCCCTGCGATCGGCTTGCGAATGACCTTGGTCCTCGGCGCGAGCGTCGACATGATCCTCGGAGTTTGGATCCTCGCGAGGCTCCGCGGCGTGGTCGAAGAGCGGACGCGCGCGCGGGCCGTGCGCTTGGCCCAGGTGACGGCGGTGACCACCGTCGTCTTCGGCACCTTCGTCTATGCGGTCGACCCCGCGGTCCTGGCCGCGGCGGTGTTTCGTAACGGTCGCCGCCACCTGCCCGCCGACTCGGAGGTCTTGTATTATGAGGACGGCCGCACAGCGACGGTGATCTTGACGGAAGACGCGGCGGACGGACGCCGCCGGGTGGTCTATACGAACGGGAAGCCCGACGCCACGGTCGTCCTCGACCGCTTCCCCGAGGGGAGGGCGCCGGCGCGTGGTCCCAAGATAGGGGGCGACGAGCCGAACCAGTTCCTGGTGGGAATAGTACCGCTGATGGCCCGTCCCGAGGCCACAAACGTGGCGCTCATCGGCTTCGGATCCGGCGTGACGGCTCACGTGCTCTTGGGCAGCCCAACGCTTGAACGTCTCGACACTGTGGAGATCGAGGCGAAGATGGTGGAGGCGTCGCGTATGTTCCTCCCGGAGAACGCGCGAGCGCACGCGGATCCGAGGAGCAACGTAGTCTTCGATGACGCGAAGGCTTACTTCTCGGCGGGTCAGTCCCGCTACGACGTGATCATCTCGGAACCCACCAACCCGTGGGTGAGCGGGGTGTCGAGCCTCTTCACAGTGGACTTTTATCGGGAGGTCAAGCGCTACCTCCGCGAGGATGGGGTGCTGTGCCAGTGGATCCAAGGCTACGAGCTGGGGGATGAGCTCATGCTGTCGGTGCTCGCGGCGATCGACGATGAGTTCGAGCAGTACCTGATCGTGCAAGTAGGGGCGCTCGACTGGCTCATCATGGCCTCCCACGACGGCTCCCCGCTGACGCTCGAGGGCGCGCCCTTGCGGTGGGAGGGCATGCAGCGGACGCTGGAGTTGATCGGTGTCCGCGACGTTGGAGACATCGACGCCTTGATCACGGCGAATCGCGACATGCTGCACCCGCTCGTGAAGGACGTGACGCCGAACACCGACGCGCGCCCGATCCTCGACACCGGCGCCGAGCGAGCGCGATTTATGAAGCTCTACGCGTCGTTCCTCGAGCAGCTGAGGGAGTCTCCTCTCGCGATGCATCGCTGGATCGGCGGGATCGAGCGCGCGCCGTATCGGTCCCATGGACCGAGTGACCTGCGCAGCCCCACGGTCTTCTTGGCGCCCGAGCGCGCGGCGAGGCTCCTCGATCACTTCAACGACCCGGCCGCTCCCGCGCCGCCCGAGATCGACCTCTCGGTCATGAAGGTGTGGCGCACCGCAGATCTGAACCTCACCCGCGGGGTCGTGTCATGGGCCGAGTGGGTGCGCGCGACCTACGGCGTGTTCCAGCTGGTCGCCCCCTATGTGGAGCTTGGATCGAGCGCGTGGTGGGCGAAGGTCCGTGAGCGCGTGCGACGACGGGAGTCATCCGCGCCAGCGGCGGGAGTCCGCGCCATCGAGCTCCTCGACGCGCTCGTGGAAGAGGATGGCCCCCGCCTCACGAAGCTCGCGCGACGAGAGGTCGACGATCCCGAGGCGTGGCTCCCCGCGCACTTTGTGGCGGTGACAGGGCTGGCGGCCTTGCGGATGACCGGCGCATCGCGACAGGACCTCCAGGACTACGCGCGGGTGCGAATGGACCTGCCGGCGCCCGGAGACACGGGGGCCGCCTTCGCGTTCCAGGCGTTTCGCGCGTGGGCGAGCCGATGAGTCAGGGCGACGGGAGGCGAGGGGGGAGGCGCCACCCGATGGCGACGTCCGCGACGTTGGTGCCCGTGGGCTCCGACTCGATCAGTCCGCCGACAGCTCGGAGGCCGGCGGCGCTGTCGCTGCGCGCGAGGAGCTCGTGGATCGTGAGGCCGCGGTGGCCGAGCTGTTCGACCGTGAGGCCGTGCCCCACCGCCCCTCCCGCGCCGCTGGTGCCGTCGACACCGTCCGTCGCGAGCGCCACGACCCCGGCGTCCAGGCGCCCGCGGAGCTGCTCGGCGGCGCCGAGCGCGAACTCCATGGTTCGCCCTCCGCGTCCCTCACCTCGGATCGTTGTGGTGCACTCGCCGCCAGACACGAGGAGTCCGGGCGGTCCGTCACCGAGGCCGCGGGCGAAGTCGCGGCCGGCTTCGAAGGCGTCGCCGCGCAGCGACGGTCCCCGCGCGACGGCGTGGGCGTCATCGTGGAGCGCCCGGTGGATGGCGGCCACGGCGGCGTCGTTGTCACCCACTTCGATCACGACATGCGCCGGATCCAGCGGAGCATTAATGGGCGCGTGCGCGCCCTCGATCCGGTCACGATGGTGGCGTGGTGGCGAGAGTTCATAGCGCGCGAGGAGCTCGCGGATAGGCGCCGGGTTGGAGGGGATCGTCGGTCCTGAGCCGACGACGCTCGGTGGCGCGAAGGGGGTGTCGGACAAGACGAATGTGAGGGTGTTCCCCGGTTGGAAATGACGCCGCAGGCCCCCGCGCTTGAGGGGATCGAACGCGCACCGCACAGCGTTGATCTCTTCGATGGTGGCGCCGCGCGCGCGGAGCCGGGTGATGAGCGAGCGGAGCTCATCGTGGCGGCTGGATTCCCAACCGCACATCATCGAGGAGGCGCCCCCGGAGACGCAGGCGACGAGGAGATCGCCCGCGCGCGCCCCCCCGCATCGCGCCCGCGCCCACGCCCCTGCCTCGAGCGATCCGAGCCCGGGGTCGGGATGTTCGGTGAGGATCGCCTCGCTTCTTCGCGACGCCAACGTCGCGTGGAGCGTGGTGAATCTGTGGGCGTCGGGGGGGCGTGGGAGCTCGCGAAGGAGCGCCTCGTGCATCCCGTGGGCGGCCTTGCCCAGGCTCAGCGCGACGAGTCGGTTCGGGCCGGCTTCACGGAGGTCGCGGAGCAGATGCTGAGCCCGCGGATCTCTCATGCCCCGCGCGACACATCGGTCAGGGGAGACCTCAAAGAGCCCGCGCTCGACCGCCGCGGTGATCGAGCGTGTCCACGTGACGGGGAGCCTGGTCCGCTCGAGCGCCGCTAAAATTGATGCACGCATTCGCCAAATTTCTCGCAGCTTGGGGAGCGCGCGCACGCGCGCAACTCCGCCGTTTTCTCGCCGCCTGCGTTGGCTTCGCAGTCGAGGACGCAGCTCACCAGCCCTTGGTCCATCAGCGCGATCACACGCGCGGTCTCCGTCGCGGCGAGCTCCGCAGCCTCCCCGGCACATCGCACGCTCCGTGTGCAGAGTTCGCGGCACGCGGAGGGGGGAGGGCTCGCGACCGACGGCGCGGCCATCACTGTGCGCGCCTCGGCTCCGTGGGTCCACGTGACCATGCAGCGCTCCAGCGCGTCGCACGTGCTCTGCGCAGAGCAAGGGCGCGCCGGCGGCAACGTGGCGGCTCCTCTGTCCGCGCGGTGTGTCTCGCAGTCGCGGAGGCATGAGGCGGAGGCTTGTCCGCGGCAGTCCGCGAGAGCGCGGCAGCTGGCCGCGCACGATCGACCCGCCTCGGGTTGAAACACCGCGAGCGCGCAGGCTTGAAACCCGGTGCAGTCGTCGAGCGACGCGCAGTCGAACACCCTCGCCTCCAGCGGTGTCGGGCGCCCGCGGAGCTCGGCGCATCCCGCCTCGCACGCGTCCAAGATTCGCCGGGGCGCGGGGGCGTCTTGCTGTGCGCACCTGTCGGCCGTCGCGCAGATCGTGTCGCAGGTCCGCCTCCTGCGGTTGGGATCGAGCACGCTGGCGGACTCTCGGTCGTTCGGTGAGGAGGCGTCGCGACCTTCGGCCACGGGACTCGCGGTCACACAGCTCCACGTGACTCCGGCGAGCGCGGCGGCGAGGAGGGCGATGGCGAAGCGGCGCACCTTTGGACTCTACCAACCGGTGGAGTTGTTCTACACTCCCGGAGTGAACTCGCCGGCTTCACGGTGGATATTCGGCTACGGCTCCTTGATTTGGCGGCCAGGGTTCCAGTACGAGGCGAGGGTGCTGGGGACCGTCGCGGGCTGGACGCGTCGATTTTGGCAAGGGTCCACCGATCACCGGGGGCGACCGGGGACGCCAGGCAGGGTGGTGACCCTGGTCCCCGCGCCGTCCCAGACGTGCTTCGGCGCCTGCTATCGGGTTCACGCCTCGGTGTGGGACGCGATCATGGGGCGCCTCGATGACCGCGAGAAAAATGGTTACGACCGGGTCGAGGTCGTCGTCACCCAGTCCGGCGGGGGAGCGCCGGTGCGCGCGACCACCTATGTCGCCACGCCGTCCAACCCTCACTACCTCGGGGGCGCCGCGCCGGAGGTGATCGCCCACACCATCGCGGTGGCGGGTGGTCCGAGCGGGACGAACCTCGATTATTTCCTCCGGCTCCGCTCCGCCCTCGATCAGGAGGGGGTCCACGAAGCGCACCTCGAGGCGCTCCACGAGGCCCTCGCTCGCGCCGGGTCGGTCACCTGAGCTCCGCGCTGGCGACCCAGGCGGTCGCCCTCGCGTCAGGGCGTCGGGGCATCAGGGCATCGCGTTTAGAAGTCTCCAAACAGCTCGGCGAGGGGAACCTCGAGCGCGGTCGAGATCTTGTACAACGAGGAGATGGAAGCGGAGCTCTCGGCCCGTTCAATCTGGCTGAGGAGGCTGACAGAGAGCCCTGTCCGTCGCCCCATCTGTTTGAGCGTCAGGTTACGGGTCTTTCGCGACATTCGGATTCGTTGTCCGATCGTGACGTGAAGCTCGTCCTCGGGACGGACGATGATGCCCTTCTTCCGGGCGACCCGGTCCACGGTGTTCTTGAGATCCTCGCCACCGAAGGGCTTTTGCATATACGCCGAGACGTCGTACTCGATGGCGTCCGTAGCGGTCTGCAGGGTCGGGAATCCGGTGAGGATGATCACCGCGATGTCTTGGTCGAACTTGCGGACCATTCTCAGGAAATCGAGCCCGTCCATCTCCGGCATCCGCAGATCCAAGATCAGTACATGAAAGGTCTCCTTGGCGCGGAGTTTCTGGATCGCCTCGGTCGGCGAGTTGATCGGCACAACGTCGCATCCCACGGGGCTCAGCAGCTCCATAACCACGTCACACACGTTGACATCATCATCGACTACTAGAACACGGAGCCTCGACACCCCAGGAGCATCGCATATTCGGCGCGCAGTCGTCGCCCTTTTTGGTCCTCCCCCTCGTCGGCCGCTGTCGCGCCTCGGCGGCCGCAACCCCCTGAAACCACAATTGGAATCTTTCCAAGAGCATAAAGACAGAGCCCGCGGCGAAGCGCCGCAGGCTCTGTTGTCGGGGCGAGAGGATTCGAACCTCCGACCTTTCGGTCCCGAACCGAACGCGCTACCAAGCTGCGCTACGCCCCGCCGGAATTCGCTAGCTATCAGAGGGGACCGCCGTTTGTCAAAACACAATCGCTGCGCCCGTCCGTGCATTCTCCCGGCGGGGTTTCGCGGTCATCAAGCGACCCACGCCGCGGGGCCGCGGGCTCGCGCCGGGCGGGCCCGCGCGGTGAAATCCCGGACGTCCGCGGACCGGCGCGAGCTGGGCGTCGCGCCGACTCGCCCAGAGAGCCCGCGGCGGCCTCCGGCTAATAGGTGACCGCCAGGTGGGTGTCGCCCAGCGTCACCCATTGCCCCGATCCCAGCTCCTTGGCGGTGTGCAGGGGCTGTTGATCAACAAAGATCGGCGCGTCGCGCTTAAGGGGCCGGATCCTCGGGACGTTGGGGCTGCCGCTCCATTCGAGCACCGCGTGGATATTGTGCACCCCTTCGCTCTCGATTCTGAGCTCGCAGGCCTCGCTGGTGCCGACGCGGTAGCTCCCCGGCAAGAACAGCGACTCGGATTGGCTGCCGTCCGGCATCGCGATGTGGAGCGTCCCGCCGACGGGGACGCCGAGGTCGTCGTGCAGGATCACGCCGATTCGCTTGGCGAGCGCCCCCGCGTCGACCGGCCGCCGCTCCGGGTTTTTGTGGAGACACTCCGCGAGCAATTCGACGACCGAGGCGGGAATGTCCGCGCAGCGTTTTTGTTTGGAGAGGGGGATCGCGCGGGTGTTCGCGTGGCAGTTCAGCCACGACAGGGGCGACTCGAGATACTCTTCGCGGAGCGCGACCATCGACTTGGTGGAGGAGAACGGGGTGTAGGCGCTGAGCAGCTCGTACAAGAGGAGCCCCAGGCTGTACACGTCACTGGCCGGCGTCAGCACCTGCGTCTTCAGCTGCTCCGGTTGGCTGTAGTGGGGCGTGCCGATCACCATGTGCGTGCGGGTGGCGTTGAGTCCCGCCGGGCTCGAGTCGTCCCAAGATCGCGCGAGGCCAAAATCGAGGAGTTTGATCTCCCCGTCCTCCGTGACGAACGCGTTCTCTGGCTTGATGTCTCGATGGACGATCCCCTTGGCGTGCGCCTCGGTCAGCCCGAGACACATCTGGTGCACGATGGACAACGCTTGGGGAGCCGGCAGCGGCGCCTTAAAGTCGTGCCACGCGTCCAGGGGTTTGCCGACGAGCAGATCCATGAGCATGTAGATGTGCCCGTCTTGGCGCAGCCCCGAGTCGTAGGTGCGTACGATGTGGGGGTTGGAGAGGCCCCGGACGATGGTGATCTCTCGGAGAGCCCGTTGCGCTTGGTCGGGGCTCGTGACCGGCTCCTTGCTGAGCTTGAGGGCGATGGGCTTGTCGTGCCCAGGGACCTCAACCTTGTAGACGCACGCGAAGGCGCCGGCGCCGATGCACGAGATGACGCGAATTTGCTCCGCGTAGATGTCTCCCGGCTTGAGTTGAAGTGCCATCGTGGTAGGACTGAGGCTACCACGGTCACCTATGACGGATTCGAAAATAGCGCCGCTCCCACTGTCGATTTTCTTTTCAGAGCGTGCCGCGGTCGCCGCTGGGATCACGCTGTTAGCGACGGACGTGGACGGGACGCTGACGCGTGACGGAGCGTTGACGCCCGACACGCTCGCCGCCATCGAGGCCTTGACCGACGCCGGCGTCGAGGTGGTCCCCGTGAGCGGCCGTCCCGCAGGAGAGCTCCTCGGCCTTTGCCGCTACCTCCCCGGCGTCCGCAAGGGGATCGCGGAGAATGGGCTGGTCTTTGTGGTCCCCGACGCTCCCGTGCGCTTCATCGGGGCGCCCACAGATACGAGTCGACTTCGAACCATCGGCGACGCGTTGAACGCGGAGCACGCCGCGGGCTTGCAGCTCACGGGCGACGTATTTTGTCGCGTCGGCGACGTCGCCTATGAGCGCGATGGCCGCGACGTCGCTGAGCTGATGCGCCTGCGGGCGGCGGCCGAGGCGTTGGGGGCTTTCTTTGTGTGGTCGAGCGTGCACGTGCACCTCGCCGAGCGGGTCCCCGACAAGGGCGAGGGGCTCTTGCGCATGCTCGAGCGGTGGGGGGTCTCGCCGGCGGCGGTGGCGACGATCGGTGATGCCCCGAACGACGCGGGCCTGTTCACACCGAATCGATTCGGCCTGACGGTGGGGACCGCCGATGTCCTGGCGCAGGCGGATGACTTCCCGCATCTCCCGCAAACCGTGACCTCGGGCAGGGAATTGGACGGTTTCCTCGAGTTGGCGCGAGGCCTGCTGGAGTCGAGGGGTGTGCAGACCCCTACGCACTGAAAACTCCCATTTGGGATGGCTGACGCGGACCAAACATCTCTCTATAGTGCCGGCGCGAACCTCGAGCAGGTCGCGACGGTTGTGGAATTCATCCCATCACGAGAGCAGGAAAGATCATGCGTATTGGAGTCCCCAAGGAGATTAAGGTTCAAGAGTATCGAGTCGGTGCGCAGCCAGCGGGCGTGCGAGAGTTTGTGCGAGCCGGCCATGAAGTGCTCGTCGAGACCGGCGCCGGCGGCGGCAGCGGGTTTCGTGACGACGACTTCGCGCAAGCGGGCGCGACCATCGTGGGCGACGCCGCGGATGCGTGGTCTGCCGACATGGTCATCAAGGTCAAAGAGCCGATCGCGTCGGAGTACTCGTACTTCCGCAAGGATCTGATCTTGTACACCTACTTGCACCTCGCCGCGGTGCCCGAGCTGACGAAGGCCCTGCTCGAGAGCCAGGTGAAGGGCGTCGCGTACGAGACGATCACCGACGGGAGCGGGGGGCTCCCGTTGCTGCGGCCGATGTCGGAGATCGCCGGGCGCATGTCTGTGCAGGTGGGGGCAGCGAGCTTGCAAAAAGAGCACGGTGGCAAGGGCATCTTGCTCGGCGGGGTCCCAGGGACGCGACGCGGTCGCGTGACGATCATCGGAGGTGGTGTCGTAGGGACCGCAGCCGCACGCATCGCGATCGGTATGGGCGCCCACGTCACGGTGCTCGACCTCAGCGCGGACCGCATGACCTATCTAGAGGACATCTTCGGCAACCTGATCGAGACGCTGCACTCGAACCCAGAGAATATTGAAGAGTCGGTCCGTCGTTCGGATCTGGTGGTGGGCGGCGTGCTGATCCCTGGCGGCGCAGCCCCCAAGCTCGTGTCGCGCAAGCTCATCAGCGAGATGGAGCCCGGCTCTGTGGTCGCCGACGTCGCGGTGGATCAAGGCGGCTGCATTGAGACGTGCCGCCCTACGACCCACGATGATCCGACCTACGAGGTCGACGGCGTGGTCCATTACTGCGTGGCCAATATGCCCGGCGCGGTCCCGCGAACGTCGACCTACGCGCTCACCAACGCGACGCTGCGATATGCGCTCGACCTGGCGAGGGAGGGTGTCGAGGTGTGCGCGCGGCAGAACACGAACCTCGCGAACGGCATCAACACCTACGCGGGCGCGTGTACGGTGGCCGGCGTAGCGGAGGCGCATGGCCTCGATTTTACGCCCCTCGATCGCTTGCTCTGAGCGGCGTTGAGCGGCCCTGCGCGGGCGGGCTTCGGGTGTTCAGCCCCGGTCGCCGTACTCGGTCGCGAGCAGCGAGCGCATGTGACGCGGAATTTTCGCGCGCGGAGCGGAATAACCGCTCGTCGCAGCCGTTGCTTCACCGGCCGGGCGTGGTATGCCCGCAATCGAACGTGGTCGAGGACTGGACACAATGGCGCGCAGGGTTGACGTGGAGCTCCCGCGGGCTCGCGCGCGCTGGCGTCGGCGTGGTCCTCCTCGTGACCGCCGTCGGGTGCGGTCGTCCTCCGCCCGGTGGATGGGGCAACGGCGGCGGCCGATGGGGCGCCGAAACCGGCGCGGACGAAGAGGAAGAGGTGGCGGCCCCGGTGTCCGTGGGTCGCGCCACGGTCGGCCCGATCGCTTCGATGGTGTCGTCTGCGAGCACGATCGAGGCGGAGCGACAGATCACGGTGTCCGCGGAGGCGACCGGCCAAGTCACGGGAATTGAGGTGGAAGAGGGGGACGCGGTCGCCGCGAACGAGGTGCTCGCCTCGCTGCGGCGTGACACCCAGGCCACGATGCTCGAGCGGGCCGGGGTGTCGGTGGAGAAAGCCACGCGGGACTTGAAGCGCGCCAAAGAGTTGTTCGCGAAGGGGGCCACGAGCGCCGAAGAGGTCGCAAACTTCGAGGTGGCGCTCCGCAACGCGAAGCTGGATCTGCGCGATCGCAGGCGCGACGTGCGTAACACCCGGGTGCGGGCGCCGTTCGGCGGAATCGTCACGGAGCGGTTCGTGAACACGGGGGCGCTCGTCAACTCCGGGGCGCAGCTGTTCACGCTCACTGATTTTGACTCCCTCGTGGCCAGGATTTACGTCCCCGAGCGGGAGCTGGACCGTATCTCGACCGGACAAGAGGCGTTGGTCGCGAGCAAGGCCGCGGTGGGCCGACAGGTGCAGGGGACGGTGCTTCGCATCGCCCCGGTGGTGGACGCGAGCACCGGCACCGTGAAGGTGACGGTGTCGCTGCCGGCCGAAAAAGACGGAGGCACACGCGCGTTCTTGCCGGGCATGTACGCAGAGGTCACGCTCACCACGGAGCGTCGGCAGGACGCGCTGTTGCTGCCCAAGTCGGCGCTCGTCCGCCGCGACGAGGAGCTGTTCGCGTTCATCGTGAGAGAGGACCGGGCCGTCGAGCGCGCGCTCACGACAGGCCTTGAGAACGCAGACTTTGTGGAGGTCGCGGCGGGGCTCGTGGTCACCGACGAGATCATCATGGAGGGGCAAGCGGGGCTTAAAGACGGGGCGCTCATCCAACGTGTGGACGAGCGTGGGACGCCGGTCGATGCGGATGGGGTCGCGCTGTCACCGGTCACGGACGGGGTGGCGGCCGCGCGAAGTGATGGTAGCGACGGGGGCTCGTGAAATCGGCGCCTCAGGCACCTGAACCGGGAGGCGCAGGTCCTCGAGAGAGCCTGCGTGAATCGATGCGGCGCCTGGAGTTCACCGTGCGGCGCCCGGTCGCCGTGCTGATGGTGTTCTTGGCGGTGATGGTGTTCGGCGGGTTTTCAGTGCGGTTGCTGCCGGTCAACCTGATGCCCGAGATCTCCTATCCCAAGCTGACCGTGCGCACGGAGTATCCCGGCGCCGCGCCGGCCGAGGTGGAGAATGACGTCGCTCGGCCGCTCGAAGAGCAGCTTGGGGTGGTGACGGGAGTCACCACGTTGTCGTCGGTGTCCACCTCGGGAAATTGCGATGTCGTGTTGGAGTTCACGTGGGACACCGACATGGACGACGCGAATCAAAACGTCCTGGAGAAGATCGATCAGGTGTTGCCGTCGCTGCCAGATGAGACCAAGCAGCCGTTGATCCTGCGCTACGATCCATCGCTCGACCCCGTGATGGTGTTGTCGCTGAGCGGGAGCGGCGAGCGATTCGAGGGGGTCGGCGGGCTCAAGTATCTTCGGCGGATCTCGGAGCGGTCGATCAAGCGGCTGCTTGAGCCTGTGGACGGGGTCGCGGCGGTGAAGGTGAAGGGTGGGCTCCTCGAGGAGATCCGGGTGGAGCTTGACGAGCGAGCGTTGCGCAGGGCGGGGGTGGCGATCACCGAGGTGACGGCGCGGCTGTCCGCGGAGAACGTGAACGTGGCGGGGGGCGTGATGCGTGAGGGGAACACGCGCTACTCGATCCGCACGGTCAACGAATTCGAGAGCCTCGACGACGTGCGCGATCTCGTGATCACGTCGAGGCAAGGCAGAGAGGTGCGACTGAGAGACCTCGCCACGGTCACCTCTGCCTATGAAGATCGAGAGGTGGTGACGCGGGTGGACGGCCTCGACGCCATCCAGATCGAAGTCTACAAGGAGGCGGAGGCCAACATCGTCGACATGGCGTCCCGGGTGCGGGCGCGACTCAAGGGAGGACGAGGTGGTCGAGGCGTGGTGGAGCGCATCGAGCGAGAGCACGGCGCGAAGCTGCAGGTCGTCGCAGATCGCTCCTTGTTCATCGAGTCCAGCATCCAAGAAGTGCTCAACACTGCGTTGCTCGGCGGGTTGGTCGCGGTGCTCGTGTTGTTCTTCTTCCTCGGGGAGGGGATGACCACGGCCATCGTCGGCTTGGCGATCCCCATGTCCGTCATCATCACCTTCGCGCCGCTAAACCTCGCGGGGGTGTCCATGAACATCATGTCGCTCGGTGGACTCGCGCTGGGGATCGGCATGCTCGTAGACAACGCCATCGTGGTGTTGGAATCGATCTACCGGTGCAGGGAGGAGGGAGACGATCCGACGACGGCGACGCTCCGGGGGACGTCGGAGGTGGGATCCGCGGTCGCGGCGTCGACGTTGACGTCCATCGCGGTGTTCTTTCCGATGGTGTTTGTGGAGGGGATCGCGGGGCAGCTGTTCGGCGATCTCGGCCTGACCGTGGTGTTCAGCTTGCTCGCGTCGCTGGCCGTCGCGTTATTTTTCATCCCGATGATCTCCTCGCGCCGATGGGCGCAACGGGGGGCGAGGCCGGCTGGCCCCGCCGGGTCTTTTTTCGAGGATCTGCGCGCGGTCGCGGCGCCTCGCAGCGCGCTTGGCTCGCTCATCAGCGACCTCAAGACCGGCTCCTCCGCGCGCAGGATACTCCTCACGCCGTATTTCATCCTGCGATTCGTGGGACACTTTTCGTTGGAGGTGCCCGCGCGAATTTTGTGGGTCGTCGCGATGCTCGCGTTTCGTCTCGTCGCCGTGATCGTCGGCGGCGTTCTGTGGCTCGTCTCCGCGGCGCTGCGGCCCGCTGTGTCGCTCTTCAGCCGCGGGATCGAGCAGATCACGCAGACCTATCGGGGCATCGTTCGCGGCTCCGTGCGGCGCCCGGGTGCCGTCCTCGCGGTGATCGTAGGGGTCCTCGCGGTCACGTGGATGGCGGCGTATCGGCTCGACACGGAGCTGGTCCCAGAGCTTCACCAAGGCGAGCTCTCGGTGGAGATGGCGCTCCCCGTGGGGACGCCGTTGGACGTGACCGACGCGGCCGCTCGGCGGGTTGAAGCGCGCCTCGCGGAGGAGCTGAATCGGGTCCGCGCCATCGTGACCACGGTGGGGACAGAGCGCGACGATGTCGACGAGGGCGAGCGAGGGGAGCACACGGCGACCATCGCGCTCTCCCTCTATGCCGGGGCGGGGCAGCAACGCGCCGCGGCGCTCAGCGACCTCGACCCGTCCTCCGGGGCGCCGGCTGACGAAGACGCCCCGGCTCGCGATGGGGGCGGAGCCGCCGAGCTCGGGGGAGAGGACACCTGGACCGCGGAGTGCGGGTCCTCAGATGCCAGCGCCATTTGCATCGAGCGGTTGGCCCTCGAACAGATTCGTGAGGTCACCTCCGTGGTGCCGGGACTGCAAACCACCGTGCGTCGCCCCACGCTGTTCTCGTTCAAGACGCCGGTGGAGGTCGAGGTGCGGGGGTACGATCTCGAGGCGCTGGCGGCAGGAACGACGATGGTGGAGGAGCGCTTGCTCGGGGTGCCGGGGCTCGAAGACGTTAAGGCGTCGATCCGAGAGGGGAGCCCGGAGGTGCAGATCATCTACGATCGCGACATCCTCTCGCGGCTCAACCTCGACATTCGCACGGTGGCTGAGCAGGTGCGCGACAAGATCAAAGGGACTGAGGCCACGCGGTTCAACCGACGAGACCGCAAGATCCCCGTGCGCGTGCGGCTGCGGGATGCGAGCACCGCGGGGGTCAAGGAGCTGCGTGAATTGGTGGTGAACCCGGGCAGTCAGCGGCCGGTTCCGCTGAGCGCGGTCGCCGACATCAAAGTGGGCCGTGGGCCGAACGAAATCCGGCGCGTCGGCCAACAACGGGTGGGATTGGTCACCGCGAACGTGGAGGGCATCGGCCTCGGATCGGCCTCCACGACGGTGGAACGCGCGGTGGCAGAGCTCAAGCTGCCCGAGGGCGTCAGCTACGCGATCACGGGGCAAAGTGAGGAGTGGTCGACGTCCTCAAAGTCACTCTACGTCGCGCTCGCGCTCTCCATCTTCTTGGTCTACGTGATCATGGCGTCGCAGTTTGAGAGCCTCATCTATCCGCTCATCATTTTGGTGAGCATCCCGTTGGCGTTGGCGGGCGTGGTCGTGACCCTCGCGCTGGCGGGGATTCCGCTGTCGGTGGTGGTCTTCCTCGGGGTGATCATGCTGGCTGGGATCGTGGTGAACAACGCGATCGTCTTTGTCGATTACGTCAACCGCCTGAAGCTGCGCGGCATGTCGACGTTGCAGGCGCTGGAGGAGGCGGGGGCCATCCGTCTTCGCCCGATCCTGATGACGACGCTGACCACGGTGCTCGGGCTCGTGCCGATGGCGTTGGCCACGGGGGACGGCGCCGAAATTCGCCAGCCCATGGCGATCACGGTCATCGCGGGGCTCGCGTGTTCGACCCTCCTCACGCTGATCGTGATCCCCACGGTGTACGCGTTGATCGACCGGCTCGTCGGGCAACAAAGCGGGCGATCACCGGCGATGCGGCTCCAAGACGAGCTCTCACAGGAGCTCGAGCTTGACTCCGTCGGATACGAAGGACTCGACGAGGTGGCGCAGACCACCCAGACCGCGGAGGAGCGGCGCGACGAGTCGTGAAGGGCCTCCGTAACTCGGTGATGGTACGGACGGCGCTGGTTCGCCCGATCACGATGTTGATGGTGTTCGCGAGTGTCCTCGTGCTAGGGACGGTCGCCGCCCTAGATATTCCGCTTGAGTTGATCCCGACCGGGTTTTCGAACCCGGCGCTGAGTGTCTCGGTGGCCTTCCCAGACGCGACGCCACAGGATGTGGAGGAGCAGATCACGATCCCGCTGGAGACCTCCCTGTCGACGACCCCGAACCTCAAAGAGATCGTGGGCACCTCAGGTTCCTCCTTCGCGCGGATAGGGCTCGTCTTTGAGGGCGACACGGACATGGACCTGGCCTACCGGGAGGTGCGAGACCGGGTGCAGCGCGTGCGCGCCGAGCTCCCCGAGGAGGTCCGCGAGGTGTTCATTCGTAAGCAGTCGAGCGACGCCATCCCCATCGCCTTCTTCGGGATTCGCTGGCCCGAGTCTCTCAACGACGTGGCCCCAGACCTCATCGAGCGCAAGATCGTGCAGGTGATGGAGCGGGTCGACGGAATCGGCCAGGTGAACGCGTGGGGGCAAGAGTCTCGGGAGATCCGAATTGAGGTCAACCGTGAGCTCGCTGAGGCGGCGAACCTCAACATCTTCCAAATCGCGCAGCGACTCCAGACCTCCAACTTTAACCTCGCGAGCGGAGAGCTTCACGAGACCAGCGGCGAGATCTTGGTGCGCTCCCTCGCGAGTTATCGATCGCTCGACGAGCTGCGGAACGTCGTCGTGGGCGCCGACAACCTGAAGCTCTCTGACGTCGCGGACGTTCGGTACGATTTCCCAGAGAAGGAGGGGCTGGAGCGATGGAATGGAGCGCCGACCATGGCCCTGTTCGCGATCAAGGAGTCGCAGGCCAACACAGTGGAGGTGTGTGATCGGTTAAAGCTGGCGGTCGAGGAGGCCGCGAAAGATCCGGCGCTGGCGGCCTTTTACGTCGAGTCGATCTTCGTCCAGGGAGACACGATCCGCGCGAGCCTCGAGCAAGTCATGACCTCAGGCTTGCAGGGGGGGCTGATCGCCGTGGTCGTGCTGCTGTTTTTTCTCCGCAAGGTGCGGATGACCATGATCATCGCCTTGTCGATCCCGCTCTCCATGTTCCTCTCGCTCCCGTTCATGTACTTCAGCGGGCAGTCCATCAACATCGTCTCGTTGATCGGGCTGATGATCTGCATCGGGTTGGTCGTGGACAATTCTGTGGTCGTCGCGGACAACGTCCATCGGTATCGACGGGCGGGGGTGTCCAAGCTCACGGCCGCGCTGCACGGTGCGTCGGAGGTGGCCTTGCCGGTCACGCTCGCGACCGCGACCACGATGGTGGTGTTTTTGCCGATGGCGCTCATGAGCAGCGGGCCGATTCGCTTCTTCATGATTCGCATGGTCACGCCGGTCTGTGTCAGCCTCGTGGGGTCCTTGTTCGTCGCGCTCGTGCTGATCCCGCTCGCGTCGGCGTACCTGCTCGAGGATGATGACGAGGGGGGAGGCGGCGCGTCCGCGGATCGCTTCTCCGGCTGGAAGATCGTCGTGGAGCGGATGTACGAGGCGTCGTTCGGTCGCCTTCAACGGGTGTACCTGCGGCTCTTGACGGCGAGTTTGCGGCGTCGCACCGACGTCGTGATGGTGTCGACGCTCGTCCTCGCGAGCCTGTATTTCCCGGTTCAAAACGTCGACACCATCACGCAGCAAGGCGGTGGAGGCCGGCAGGTCACGGTTCGCTACTCGATCCCAAGTCACGTCGATGTGGAGCAAGCCGACGTGTTCTTTCGCGAGCTTGAGACGTGGTTCGCGGAGCATCGCGGCGAGTACAACGCCACGGGAGAGTTCATCCAGATCGACCCGGGCTCGGCGCGGGTGCAGATGTTCTTTGAGCCTCCCAAGCCCGGTGACATCCCATATATCGAGCAAGCGAAGGCGATCTACGAGCTGCTCCCGGTCCCGCCCGGGTGGGAGAAGCGCTCTCGTTTCTCGGCCAGCGACGGAGGGCGGAACTCCGCGCTCTCCTTCGCGATCTACGGCGACGACCATGAGACGCTGCGGACGGTGAAAGAGCGCCTCGAGCGTGACGTGCTCCGGGTGAAGGGGGTGGTGTCGGTTGGGGACGAGGGGGAAGGGCAGGGGCAGTCGGACGAGCTCTACCTCGACGTCGATCCGGATCTCTCCGAGCGCTACGGCGTCGCTTCGAGCGTCATCGCGAACACGGTCAGCTACGCGTTGCGAGGCTCCCCGTTGCCGCGCTACTACGCAGAGGAGCGTGACGTCGACGTCAGCATCATCTATCGAAAACAGGACCGAGAAGAGCTCAAGAGCGTGCTCGAGTTCAAGGTCCCCAACGGTGACGGGGTCGCGCTCCCGATCAAGAGCTTCGTAGATCGAAGCGTTCGCAAGGGCGAGAAGATGCTCACGCGCTACAACAAGCGGACAGCGGAGCGGCTGAACGTGGAGCTCGATCCAGAGGATCGCGCCGCTTCTTTGCGACGCATCAAGGAGTTCTTCGACAACTATCGGCTGCCCGAAGGGGTGTCGTTTGATGCTGATGAGGAGGTCCGGCAGGTCCGGGGGCAGCAGGAGGAGTTCTTGCTCGCAGCGCTTCTAGGCAGCCTGTTCATTTTCTTCTTGATGGGATTTTTGTTTGAGTCGCTGCTGTTGCCGTTGAGCGTGATGCCCTCGATCCCGTTGGCCATGGTTGGTGTGTGGTGGTTTTTGTGGCTGACGGGCGAGAACCTCGACCCGCTCGCGGTCGTGGGGGTGCTCTTGCTCCTCGGGGTGGTGGTCAACAACGCCATCGTGCTCATCGATTTCATCAACATCGCGAGGGAGCGCGGACTCAGCCGCTCCGACGCGGTCGTGCAGGCGGGGGCGCAGCGCTTTCGGCCGATCTTTATGACCGCGCTCACCACAGTGGGAGGGATGTTGCCGCTCGCGTTTGCCCAGGCGCCGGCCGAGGGGATCCCCTACAACGCGTTCGGCAAGACGCTCGTGGGAGGGATGACGACGGCGACCATCCTCACCTTGGTGATCGTCCCGGTGAGTTACACAATCTTCGACGACTTTCGACAGTTCGTGATGCGCTGGACCGGCGTCATCTTGCGCCGTCCCACGTGGGGCGGCGGGGACGCGCGCGACGGGCCCCCGGAAGACGGCCCAAACGAAGCTCCCGCGCCCTGAGGGCCTGCTCCTGCCCGGTGTCGGACCAAACGACGTCCCCGGGTCTCGAGGCCTGCTCCGGCCCTGTCGGGCCAATTACTTGCGATTTTTTCGTCGGAGCGGCACGAACAAGATGTGCTGCATCGGTTGAGAGCCAAATTTACGCTCCCACGGATCCCGCAGAGGGTGGCGGTTGGGCTCTTGGTGCTGTGGGGTCTCTCGCTCGTCTTCGTGGACTATGGACTGCGGATTCAGGCGCTCTCACCCGTGCCCTTGGTCCGAGACTTCGCAGACTGCGAGCTCAACACGCGCCCCGCGGAGTCGGCCATCGTGACCATCATGCAGCCGGGTACCACCGGGAAGCTGCTGGGCACGCGCCCCTCGGGCGCAGCCGCGACCTGTTACGAGCTCGTGCTCAAGGACGGGAGCCGTGGTTGGGTCCCGTGGCACCCCCAGTACCTCCGTGACGGTGGCGGCTATTTTCACGTGAGCAGTTGGTTGCTGCCCGACACGTCCCCGTGATCGCGTGTGGGGCGGGTGAAAAACCACAGGACGACGCATGCGGCGAGGGAGGCGCCCGCGGCGATCACGTAGCTCAAGCCCCCGTAGCGCTCGAACGCGACGCCCGCGACGAGGCTCCCGACTCCCATGGCGAGCCCGCCACCGAGCCCCGAGACCTTGGTGACGGCGCTCGCCATCTTCTCGCTCGGTACAATTTGAGAGAGGCGTCGGAGGATGCCGAGATGCGCGCATGCGAAGGTCGCTCCGTGGAGGAGCTGCGCCACCACCTGCCACGCGAACACAGTGGTGAACGCGAGCAGGCACCATCGCACGAGCCCCCCGAGGCAGGCTGTCCACAACAACCACCGCGCCGCGGATCGGTCGTTGAGACGATCTGCGAGCGTGAAGACGGCGATTTCCGCGAGCACGCCGATGGTCCACAGCACGCCGACGTGGCCGTTGGAGACGCCGAGGCTTCGCCAGTGCAGCGTGCCGAAACCATAGAGGATCGCGTGGCTTGAGTTCAGCAACCCGGCGAGCAGGCAGACCCCGAGCAAGGGGGGGAGCGGCGCCGGGACAACCGGCGCGCTGTGGTTGACGAGGGCGGAGGCCGCCGGAGAGGAATGAGAGGGGACCGACCGCGCCGCGCGAGCGTTGGGGAGGAGGGCGCCCGTGAGCACGACGACGCCCGCCGCGATCGCGATGGACGTGGAGACGCTCTCGACCCCGTGGGTCTCGAGCCATCGCCCGAGCCCGAGGGAGCAGGCGATGAACGCGACGGAGCCCCAAAGCCGGGTCCGGGCGTAGCCGTCGCGCGCGTGGACGAGGGCGCTCGCGTCAGCGAGCGAGGCGAGCGGCGAGAAGCCCACGGCCATGACCACCGCCGAAGCGATGAGCAGCCAGACCGTCGCGCTCGAGCCGAGCAACAACAGGCTGCCAGCAAACAACAACGAGGCGAAGGCGACGAAGACGTTGCGTCCTCCCCATCTCGTATCGGCGAGTACACCGATTCGCGGGTTGACAGCGAAGCGCAGCCACGGGCCGACCGCCAAGAGGATGCCGATGGTCGACGCCGACAGCCCGCGGGATGCGAGGAGGGTCGGCCAAAATGGCAGGCTGACCCCAACGAAGCCGAAGATGCCGAGGAACGCTGCCCCGTGCCGCACGCTTGCGCGATTCACGCGTGGATGGTGTGCTGCGCGACCGCCAAGGTCAAGTACGGCGGTATATGGCCGTGAGCGAGGGGTGAGGACCGCTCTTGACGCGTCCGGCGGGGATCGCTAGTCTAAATCCGAATCTGGATTCGGTTTCATGGAGCGAACGACGCAGACACCGGCGATCAAGCCAGTCACCCAACAGCGCAGCCAGCGGACGCTGCGACGCATCATCGACGCGTTCGCGACCTTGCTCCACACCAAAACCTTCGAGGAGGTGACCGTCGCGGAAATTTGTCGGGTGGCGGGCTGCTCCGTCGGGAGTTTCTATGGGCGAGTGGCGTCAAAAGACGATCTGCTGGGGCATCTTTGTGATCGCTCCTACGACGAGCTTGCGAAGGTCGTCGCGGCGGTGGTCGAGCCGACACAATACGGCGCCCTCGGATTTCGAGAGGTGCTCGAGCGCCAGGTCCGGGCCTTGACGATCCTGCACGTCGAGCGGCGCGGGGTGTTGCGCGCGATGATCGTTCACGCGCGGCGACGGGAGGCCTTTGGAGCGGCGACCCGGGCGTTCAATGAACGGCTCGTTCGCGTCGTCGCGGAGGCGTGGCGCCGACACCTGGAGCGGTCGAAGCTCTCCGTCGGATCACGTTCGCTGGAGACCGCCGCGGTCATGGCGGCGGCGTTCCTTCGCGAGTCGCTGATCTTCGGCGAGCTCTGGCCGACGCTGCGAGACACGGACGAGGCGCAGATCGGGGCTGACCTGACAGACATGTTGACGAACTATCTATCCCCCGTTGACGGGATGGATCGAGAGACAGGAGCACACACGACATGAAGAAAACAGCAGACGACTGGTTTGAGGCCTACGGCGCGAGCCACAAAAACCCGACCAATAAGAACATCCACTGGGTGTGCATCCCGCTCATCGTCATGAGCCTCATCGGCTTGCTCTGGGGAGTGGCCCTCGAGGTCTCGCCATGGGCCAATCTCGGCGTCGCGTTGGTGGTGGGGAGCGTGCTCTACTACCTGACGCTCTCCGTACAGCTCGCCCTCGGGATGCTCGTGATCACGGGTGGGCTGATCGGTGGGGTCCTCGGACTCCAGGCGCTGGAGTCCTCCTTCGGGGTGCCCTTGTGGGGCTCCTCGTTGGCGATTTTTGTGCTCGCGTGGGTCGGACAATTTGTCGGTCACAAGATCGAGGGCAAGAAACCATCTTTCTTTGAAGACCTTCAGTTCCTCATGATCGGGCCGCTGTGGCTGCTCGGTCATATTTACCGCAAATTGAATATTCGCTACTGACGCGTCGCGACGACGTGGACCGCTACGATGAACCAACCATCCTCAGATCCTCCATCCACCTCGAAAAAACGACGCCGCGTCCGCCATTGGAATACGAAGATCCCCGACGGTCCCTGGGACTATATCGTCATCGGATCTGGCATGGGCGGGATGGTCTGCGCGGCGATGCTCTCGCGGATGGGCCGCAGGGTCCTCGTGCTCGAGCAGCACTACGTTCCAGGCGGCTTCACGCACACGTTTAAGCGCCCGAACTACGAGTGGGACGTCGGCGTCCACGCGGTCGGCGAGGTGACCCGCCACAGCATGACGGGGCGGCTCCTCCACCACCTCACCCATGGTCGCCTCGAATGGGCTTCGCTCGGACCGGTCTACGATGAATTCCACTATCCCGAGGGGTTTCGCATCGATTTCCCCGATTCCCCCCAGGCGTTCAGAGAGAACCTCTGCGAGGCGTTCCCGAACGAGAGCAAGGCGATCGACGATTACCTCCGACGGGTGCGACACGTGTCGGGGGCGATGAAGCAGTACTACCTCGCGCGCGCCTTGCCACCCCGGTTGGCGCCGCTGACCGACAAGCTCGTACCCCGAGAGGCGAACCGCCTGTTGCAAGAGCGTACCAAGGACGTGTTGGAGTCCATGACGGGTGACCCCCGCCTGCGCTCCGTCTTCGCGGCGCAGTGGGGTTATTACGGTTCGCCGCCGAGTCGCTCGTCGTTCGCGATGCAGGCGTTGGTCGTGAAGCATTTTATGCACGGCGGGTACTATCCCGTGGGGGGCTCGGGCGCCATCGCAGACCACCTCCTCGGCGCGGTCGCCGACGGGGGCGGGTGGACGACCATTCGCGCGGACGTCGAAGAGATCTGCATCTCGAACGGCGTCGTTGAAGGTGTGCGGCTCAAGAGCGGAGAGGAGATTCGTGCGCGGAGGGTGGTCAGCGCGGCCGGGGTCTCCTCGACGGTGCAGCGGATGATGCCCGCGGGCTATCGCGAGACCACGTGGGCGCAGTCTGTCGCGTCGCTGCCACCCGCGCCAGCGCACGTGTGCCTGTACATTGGGTTCAAAGGCGATATTCGGTCGGCGGGGGCGAGCCCCGCCAACAAGTGGTTCTACGACACGTGGGACACCGAAGCGGACAGCTGGCGGGTCGCGACCGGAGCGCGTCCACCCCACTGTGACGTGCTGTATTGCAGCTTCCCCTCGCTCAAGGATCCGAACTATGATCCCGGGGAGGCGCAGCGTCACACGGGAGAGGTGGTCACGTTCGTGCCGTGGGAGAGCTTTGAGGCGTGGAAGTCCACCCGGTGGAAGCGGCGTGGAGAGGAGTACGAGGCCTTCAAGGAGGTCTTGCAGGCGCAGCTCCTCGAGCAGTTCTTGGAGAAGATGCCGGGGCTGCGATCCATGGTGGACTACGTCGAGCTCTCTACACCGCTGTCGACGGACCACTTCGTTCGACCCGTCGGAGGATCCATCTACGGACTCGAGCCTACACCTGAGCGTTTCCAGAATCGTTGGCTCCGCCCGCGCTCACCGGTATCAGGGCTGTTCTTCGCGGGTTCGGAGGTCGCGACGGTCGGGGTCATCGGCGCCATGATGGGCGGCGTATTGGCGGCGGCCAGCGCGGAGCCGCTTCGCACCCGTCGGCTGTTTTCTCAAGCGATGTCTTGAGCTCGGCTCAGCGGGCGGGCGAGGGGCTCGCCGCGGCTTGTTTTGTGAGCGCGGCCGTGAGCTGGCGATGAAGCTCCGCTCGCATCTGCGGGCTGATCACGTGGGGGACGCCGGGGTAGGTGATGAGCGAGGCGTCCGCCCCCTTTCTCGCGAGGGCGTCGACGCACTCCACCGTCTTCGGATATTTCAGCGCGGGATCTTCGGTTCCATGGAGGGCGATCACCGGGGGCATCGTGGCGGCGCTGGCCCCCTCGCCGGGCCACAGCGGTGGAGGCAGCCATCCGCTCACCGGGACCGCCGCGCTGAAGAGCTGGCTGTGTTTGGCCGCGAGCGCGAAGCTCAACATCCCGCCTTGGGAGAACCCGGTGACGACAGGCTTCCCCGTGGTCGGGCGCTGGGCGGCGAGGGCGGCGACGCTCGCCGCGATCACGTTGGCGGCCAGCATCATCCCCTTCGCGAGGCCTTCAACGTCGGGGTCGCGGGCGCGCAGCGGGAACCAGGACCAACCGGGCTCGTAGCTGTCGATCGCGCGCGGGACGATCACCCGCGCGGGGACGGGGAGGTCGCGCACGAGATTGGCGAAATTCACTGGTTCGTCGCCGAGCCCGTGGATGGCGACGAGCATCGGCAAGGGGGCGTCGGTGGCCGCGCCTGCCGTCGTAAACTCGAGGTACTCAAGTCCGCCGATCTGCGACAAGGCTGGCGCCGGTCGGGGCGCGGGGGGCGGCGAGGGCGGAGGCGGGGCCTGCTTCGCGGGCGCCGGTGTTGGAGGGGCGGGGACCGCCGGGGAGGTGGTCTCGCAGGCGCCGAGCATCGGGAGCGACGCAGCGAGGGCGAGGCACAAGAGGTTGGTGGCAGTAGCGCGCGCCATGGCGCAGGCTATCACGCTCGCGCCGTCGGCTTTTTGGGGCGACCTGAGCGCGCGGCGCAAGCTCGCCGGATGGCGAGGTCGAGGAGGAATAAGGGGATCACGAGCGTCCACAGCACCGTCCTCCAGCAGGGAATGGAGCGTGTCGCCTCCGACACCTGCGTGCGCGTTGGCCACGACCGGGTCGGGTCCTCTACGATCTCGGCGCCGGCGCGCTGGACGGCGCGCGACCACGCGTCTCGTTGACCTGGTATCGGCCCGCGGCGCTCTCGTGAGAGCAGCGACGGCACAGAGGTCGTCGCGCTGGCGACCACGGCGCCTGTGGCATCGTCGCCGTCCCGCGCCGTCGCCCGGATCAGGGTCGGCACCTGCGCGACGTCTCGAATTGTCGCGGCGTAGCGGCCGGGCGCGACGAGCATCAGGGGGATGGATCGCTCGGGCTCCTCGGACACCGAAGGGTGGATGAGCGCGGCGGCGCAGGTGAGCTCGTCTCGATACCGGTCACCATCTTGAACGTCGAGGATGACGCGCCATGAGCCCGATGACTCGCTCGGGAGGACGGCGAGCCGCGCGTCCCCGTAGGTGTCTCGTCCCGGTCGCGCGGCGTCCCGCGCGACCTGCGACCAGAACCTCGCAAATCCGTACCAGCGGATCCACGCGCGAGCCCACCGAGGATCGGCGTCTGACGCGAAGGCGTAGGTGCGGCCAAGCCCGAACCTCCCTCGGATCAGCAGCGGCTCCCCGAGGGTCGTGTCGAGCAAGACCTCGGCGCTTCGCCGCGGCGACAGCGGCGTGATCCCGCGGAGCGGAGGGGAGGCGTCGAACCGGAGCCCTCGAAGGACCTGCGCGTACTTTCGTACCCGGGCGAAGCGCTTCGACTCACGGATCATGTTCTTGCTCACCTCGCGAGTCTCGCGTTGGAAGATGCTCGGTACGTCGCTGCCGTCGAGGGAGAAGTAGTACCTGCCCGCGCCGACGGACGCGATTCTTCGAAGGAGGGCTTTGCCGGCGCCGCTGCCGACCCCGACCCCCGAGACGGTGATGTTCGCGTCGCGCATCTGTTGCACGAGCGCCGCGACGCCAGCCACGGGAGACTGCCCGTCGCTGAGCACGATCACGTGCTTGATCTTCGCGTCGGAACCAGCCAGCTGCAAGAAACTCTCGCGGAGCGCCGGTAAAACATTGGTTCCACCTCCGGCCCTGACGCGCTGGATGTCGGCGCGGATCCGCAGCCTCGCCGAGGCTGGTTGCAGCCGCACCAACACCGTGGGGCGAGAATCGAAGGCGATCACCCCGATCTGGTCCGTGGGTTCCAGCGCTCGCGCCGAGCCTCTCGCGGCGCGCTTGGCGAGGTCCAGTTTGTCCTCACTTGACATGGAGCCGCTCTTGTCGAGCACCAGCATCAACGCGAGGTCGGGGGTCTGCTTGCGCTTCTCTCCCTCCACTCGAACAGGGAGCGCGTCGTAGATGGGGGTGCCTTGCCAGCCGCCAGGGCCGTAGCTGCGCGGACCACCGATCATTAAGAGCCCGGTGCCCTCCGCGTCGATCAAGCCTGTCATCGTCTGTTGGACACCGCGGTCGAGCCGCGCCGCGGGGACATCGTGGAGGATAAAGAGGTCGTAGCGAGCCAGCGCTTCGCGCTCGCTCGGCACCGCGCTGGGCTCAAGTATCGTGACGTCGAGATCGCTGTTGTCGAGCACACTCTTGATCGGGGGGCGGCCGACGTTGGAGATCAAGAGCACCTGAAGTCGGCGAGAGACGTTCGCAACCTCGGTCCAGGTGTCGTCGTCGGGGATGTTGTCGGGTCCCGCCGAGAGCTCGATGTCGCGGATCTGAAGGGAGTAGGCGACGGGGCCTCCGACGCCCGCGAGCGCCGTGATCGCCACCTCATTGTCCCCCGCCCGAAGCTGGATCGGGAGGGACTGGCGAGATTTCTGGCCGCGACCAGCGCCCTCAATTGACAGGGTGGCGCTGCCGGCGTGGGTCGCTCGCAGCTTGACCCTCGCCTCGAAGCGCTGACCCACGCGCAGCCCCTCGGGGAACACGACGTCGGTGATGCCTACATTTCTCGCGGGGAGATCCTCGAGCGGGACCACGCGGACCTCAGCGCCCGCTTCCGTGAGCGCGCGGAGCTCGAAGAGGGCGCGCTCGGACTCGGCGCCCGTCAATTGTCCGTCGGAGAAGACGGTGATTCTCGAGCGTCCCTCGGGGTGGCCTAGGTGCCTCGCGGTCCTGAGCGCGAGCGCGAGCTGAGAGTGATCACCTCCCTCTTCATCGGGCGTCGTGGTGATCTGCTGAGGGTCTTGGCGGCGATCGATGGTGACGCTCGCGCCGAAGCGGACGCTGGAGAACGTGCGCGAAGGCGGGCCAAAATCTGCGCCGACGAGACCGGGATCGCGACCGCGCTCACGCTCACGCGCGTCCAGCAGCCCCGCGATCTGCTCCCGGGCGCGGGCCCGCTGTGACGGACTCATCGAATCCGAGACGTCCATGACGACGATGTCGTCGATGGTCACGTCGCCGGAACGGATCCGTGGATCGGCCAACGTCGCCGCGAGGGCGACGACGAGGGCGAGCCGAGTCGAGAGTTGGAGTGTTCGGCAGGCGCGCGACCTCACCACGAGGCTCGCGTGGGCTTGTCGCAGCAGGTACGGCGCCGCGACGAAGAGCGTGACGAGGATCCACGCGGGCGTGTCGAAGGCGATCGCGGTCACGCCGCGGGTGAGGGCAGGATCAACGGGGAGCGAGATCTCCCATGGTCCCCATGGAGTCAGCGCGGCGAGCACCGCGGCCGCGAGCGACGAGGCGGTGAGGACTCGCCCGCGGCGGTCCGGCGTGAGACCTCGGATCACACCGTCCGCCTTTGGTGGAACCATCGCCACTCGACGAGGAGAGACAGCAAGACCAGGACGAGGAGGGCGACGGAGGGGGGAGCGGTGGTCGCGGACCATGGGGGGAGCGCCGCGCGGTCGCTGCCACGCGCGCGGTCCTCGAGGCGGGTGGTGCGGTCCTCGCGTGCGCGGAGGTCGGACTCCTCGCGACCGTGGCCCATGACGGCGAGATGAGACCGCGCCTGGCCATCGACGACGAGCTTGTAGATGCCCGGCGCAGGCAGCGTGACGTCGATCTGTTGCTCGCGGGAGGC
Organism: Myxococcales bacterium; assembly: GCA_014240065.1. GTDB lineage: Bacteria > Myxococcota_A > Polyangia > Nannocystales > Nannocystaceae > JAAZXR01. The sequence goes on along the minus strand of JAAZXR010000029.1, from coordinate 11,029 downwards.
CGCGCGGGTGATCAGCGTCTCCTCGTCATCCACGATCTCAACCGCGACGCCGTCGTCGAGGTCGAGGTCGAGATCACGCAAGTGTACTGTCGCCCGCCGCCCCGCCTGAAGCCGCGGCGCGACGTTCTCTCTCGGAGGGCGCAGGCGCTCGACGACGCGAGAGACGATCATGGGGAACGCAGCGCGTAAGGGGAGGTCGGAGCGGATCGGATCGAACCCGATGATGATCCACTCGCCGTCCTCATGGGCTCGGGCGATGGCGATCGCGTCGTCGAAATGCTTCAGCAGCGGTCGGTCGGTCGCGTCGAGCGCGAACGAGGTCGCCTCGCTGATGTTCACATCCTTGAAGACGACACCCTTGACCAGCGGGTCGTCGATGGGGCGCGCGGAGATTCTGGGTCGCCGGATCAACCGCCTCATCGGGACCGGGAACGCCCTGTCTTCGACCGCGTAGGGATGGAAGAAGATCGCCGTGGTCTTCGGGAGCGGGAGCGGGGCGGCGTCGTCGGAGGCGTCCAGCACCACGAGGTCGAAGCCAGCCAGCAGCTGAGGAGCGCGCCGCGCCTCCTCCGGCGACATCGAGACGAGGTCGATCTCCGCGTCGAGTGCGAGGAGCACGGCGTCGAGAAACAGATTTTGTCGGTCCGCGATCTTGGCGATGCGAATTCGCGCGCGCGGCCCAACAACGGCGAAGGCGACGTCGTCGTACGCCACACCCGGGATCGGTGACCCCTCCGCGCCATGGAGCGTGGCTGTGAATCGTTCCTGCTGCGCGGCGAGCCCGCGCAGGCTGACGCGCTCGCTGCCCTCCGCGGGGAGGTCGAGCGGCACGGTGCGCAGCGGCATCCGGCCCGACGCCACGCGAAGAGAGGCGGTCACCGGGGCGCCACTGAAGTTGTGAACTTCGGCGCTGAGATCGATCAGCGCCGGATCTGCGTGCGAGCGGCGCGCTGCGAACGCGGTGATCGCGACGTTCTCCGAGTCGCCACCGACACGGGACCAAGAGCATCTCGTGCTGGGGACGTCGCATCCGCTCCAGGCGGCGGCGGCGAGCGAGTCGTGCGGGGCGTCATCGCTAAAGACGCGCAGCCACGATCTGTTTGGGGCGTTCGCTGTCATGGCTCGCGCGAGCGCGACCGCGTCTGCCAAAGAGCCGCTGCCTGTGGCAGCGACGGGTCTGTAGGTCGCCTCAACGAGCTCGTTGATGGGGCCAAAATTTGTCTCCACCGAGACCGTCGAGCCCGCGATGATGAGCGCGGCGCGGTCCCGGGCGCCGAGCCGCGTGACCTCCTCTCGGGTCGCGGCGAGGGCCTCGTCGAGTCGCGTGTCCCAGCGTTGGGGATCCGAAGACGGAGCCAGCATGCTCGCGGACGCGTCGATGACCGCGACGTAGTGCCTCGGGTGAGCGGTCCATCGGTCGAAGCTGGGGTTGGCGAGCGCGAGGACCAGCGCCGCGAGCATGAGGAGCTGCCAAAGCAGCGAGCGCAGGCGACGAAGTCGCAGCCACGGCTGACGAGCGCGCTCAGCGTGGAGCACCTTCAGCCAGAGTTCGACGAAGGGGACGACCGCGACGGGGCGGCGCTCCTTCAGCAGATACAGCGCGACGAGGGGCACCGCCAAGCCGCCGAAGAGGGCCGCCGCCGTCGACCAGCTGAGGCTGAGCAGGCTCATCGCAGCACTCCGCCGCCGCGAAGGATGCGAAGGATCACATCGGGCAAGTCGTCCCTGACATCCACCCGGAAGTAGGGGATCCCCTGGGCGCGGCATCGGGTAGAGAGCTCCCGGCAAAATTGCTCGTGCGCATCGCGAAAGCGCCGCAAGGCCCCCTCCGAGATCGTGAGGTCGTTGCGAGCGCCCGACTCGGCGTCCACGAGGGCGACATCTCCGCGCAGCGGGAGCTGAGAGGGCTCGAATTCACGGCGATCGAGCACCTGAATACACACCACCTGGTGCTTGCGGTGACGGAGCATCCCGAGCGCCCTGGCGGCGCCGGCGAGGTCGTAAAAGTCGCTCACGATGACGGAGACGCCCGGCTTGCGCGCCTCGGCGATCAGCCGCCGGGCGACCGCGGTGATGTCGGTGCCGCCGCCGTGGGGAGCATCGCGCAGGAAGTCCAGGACGCGGAAAATCTGCGCTCTCCCGCGGGTGGGAGGCAGCGCCGTGTAGTGGCTCGCAGACGCGGTCGCGACGCCGACGCGATCGAGATTCGCCAGTCCGATATACGCGAGCGCGGCGACGATCCGTCGCGCGTGAACATACTTTGATCCGTCCCCGGTGCTCATGGAGGCGGACCCATCACAGACCAGATGGATCGGGAGGTCCTCGTCTTCCTCGTATTGGCGCACGAGCACCTGGTTGAGGCGGGCGAGCGCGCCCCAGTCAACGTTGCGGATGTCATCGCCGTCGGTGTAAGGGCGATGATCCGCGAACTCGATCCCCGTCCCGGTCTTCGTGGTCTTTCGCTCCCCACGCTGTCTTCCGCTGACGATCCTCTGCGCGACGAGCGTGAGGGCGCCGAGGTGCCCCAAGAACGACTCGTCGAAGAGGGCGTCCGCTGGAATCTCGCGAAGAGGGGAGGCAGGCTGTTCCACGACTGTCAGTCCGGGCGAATGTGTGCAGATACTTCTTCGAGGATCGCCTCCGGGGTGACGCCCTCCGCCTCGCCCTCGAAGTTGCGGGCGACGCGGTGTGTCAACGCGGCGAACAGGACCTCGCGGACGTCTTCCACCGACGGAAACAAGCGCTCGTTGAGCGCCGCTTGGATCTTGGCCGCCATCACCAGCGCCTGCGCGCCTCGAGGACTCGCCCCATACCGGATGAACTTCTTGACCATCGGGGGGGCGTCTGGGGTACCAGGATGCGTCGCGCGGACGAGGCGCGCGACGTAGCGGTGGAGCGAGGGAGGGGCGGGGAGCGACCGACACAAGCCCTGGATTTCGCGGAGCCGCGCGCCGTCGAGGCGGGCGAGGCTCGGTTCTGCCTGCGTCCCCGTGGTCCGATTGAGGATTTCCACGAGCTCCGCCTCCGATGGGAACTCGACCTGGAGCTTGAAAAAGAACCGGTCAAGCTGCGCTTCAGGGAGCGGGTATGTGCCTTCTTGTTCGAGCGGATTTTGGGTGGCGAGGACGAAGAAGGGGTCGGGCAGGGGGCGGGTCGCGCCGTTGGTCGTGATCTGTTTCTCCTCCATCGCCTCGAGGAGCGCGGATTGAGTTTTGGGGGTGGCACGGTTGATTTCGTCGGCCAACAAGACGTTGGCGAACACGGGCCCGGGCTCGAACCGTAGCCCGCGAACCCCGTCTGAGTCGTGGATCAGGATCGAGGTCCCGAGGATGTCCGCGGGCATCAAGTCGGGGGTAAATTGAACCCTCGAGAACTTGAGCTGTACGGCGCGGGCGAGCGCCCGAATCATCAAGGTTTTGCCCAGACCAGGGACGCCTTCGAGCAGCGCGTGTCCACCGGCCAGCATGCACGTGATGATGCCGCTCAGGGTCGTTCGCTGACCCACCACGATCTGCTGTAGCTCACGTGTGAGCGCCTCAACGTCGCGGGCGGCGTCCTGAATGGCTTGCAGGCTGGAGTCGGAGGGGGCGGTGATCGGTTCTGCCATACGGGTTCATTTTCGGGGTTGAATCAGACGAAAGTAGCGTCGGGCCGCGTCGCGCTGAGAGGTGGGGATCGTCTCATCGTCGAGCGCCGACTGGGCGAAGCCTCGGTAGTCCGTGAAGACGTCCTCATAGGTCGTGTTCGCGAATCCACGCTGCGTCGCTTCGTGGATCGTCACCGCGCGAGAGGTGCCGGGGCCGGGCGTCCCCGCCAGTGATCGGGAGGTTGGATTCACCTCGTCTTCGGCGGGCAAAGCGACCTCGTCTGCGCCGAACAGGTGCGGCGACGGGCCGGCCGAAGCGGCGCCTGCTCCGTTTCCCTGTCCGCTGCGTGACGCCGGCGAGCCCTCGGTGCTCATGGTGAGCGCGCGGGGCTCCGCATCCCCGGCCGCCTGAAGGGGGGCGCCGGCGTTCGCCCGAGTCCCCTGCGCGCCGGGGGCCGCGCGCTCGCCCTGGGCCGCCCGCGCGAAGGCCTCGGCGTGGGCCTCCATGGATCTCGAGCGGGTCCCATCATCGGCGAGTCTGCGGAGCGTTCGCCCCGCCGCTTTCACGGCGGCTTGGGTTCGCGTCATTCGCTGACTCCTCGACACGCGGTCGGTCGCGTCGGCGAGGCCCTCGATCAGCGCCCGTTCCGGGCGCGCGCGCGCGCCCTCATCTCCAGCACGAGCGGGGCGCTCGCCCTCGGGACCCGACGACCCCTCGACATGCGACGGCGCGGGCTCGCGGGACCGGCGGCGGAGGTTTCGGGCTTCTCGGCGGAGCCGATCGAGCCGGTCGCGCGCTCGCTGCTCTGCGCGCTGTCTCCTGCGCAAGCGCTCCAATCGCTCTTTGGATGGCGCCGCCTCGCGTGCCCGCCGTGCAGCTCGCGGGTCGTCGTCGCTTGAATTGCGAGCGAGCCGGCGCTCAAGGGTTTGGAGCTCTTCGGCGGTCTTCGTTTGGCGCTTGAGCGCGCGCTCGACCCCCTCTGAAACGCGGCGGAGGAGCCTCTCGCGGCGGGCGTTCTGGGAGGAGTCCTCCCCGTCGTCGCCGCCGCGGCGCTCCGAGTCCAGCGCGCGCGCGAGCGCGGCTTCCACCCCGGTCGCGTCCAGCTCTCCGAGCGCTCGGGCGATGGGGCGGCCTCCCTCCTCGGTTCGGAGCTGCTCCGCGATCTCTCGAACCCCCGCCCCGAGCAGCTCCGGATCGATCCAGAGGTCGTCCCTCGACGCCTGCTGAAGTCTCTCGAGCGCCGCTTCGAGCGCGTCCAGCTCGGTGAGCGCTCGCTCGAGGTGCGCGTCGTCTGGATGGACAGCTTCGAGCAGCCGATCCAGCGCGCTCGCGAGGGCGCCGAGCTCATCATCGTTCACACGGAGATCGGCGAGCTCACGACGCAGCGGGGCGACGAGCGCTCGCGTCCGGGGCTCGACGGCAGGGGCGGGTAGGGGCGGTTCGATGGCAGCTTCAGTCGCGTCGGTGACGGCGGGATCGGGCGAAGTCGCCGGGACGAGCACCGCCGCCACGAGCGCGCACACGACCGCGAGATCCGCTCGCCGAAGTCGATAGCGGCGCAAGGAGAAGATCCCCGAGACGCAGACCTCCGAGGCGTGCTTCGCCGCGCTCGTATAAATGGATGACTTCGCGGATCTCACAAAGTCGGCATCTGCCCCGACGCTGTCCTCTTCGCTCCCCGCGGCGAATTCGTAGGCCGCCCCCAGGAGGTCATGGTTGTCGAGGGAGCCGTCGATCTCGCGCAGGAGCGCGCGGGGGCTAGGCAGCGTTCGATACGCGAGGAGCGTCGCGATCACCGGGACGAGGCTCGCCGCCAACACAAACCACCACGCAGGGGCGAGCTCTCCACGCGCCGCGAGCGTACCGACCATGGCGATCATCCCTACCAGCGCGACCCCCCAATCGCAGTGGTGCGCCCACACGGAGACGAGGAGCTGGCGGCGACGCGCGATTCGCAGGAGGGGCCCGAGGACCGTCTCGATGCGGGCGTCGCTCATTTTGCCCGCCTCTTGCCGCGCCGCTTCACCCGAAAGATGTCATCGGCGTTCGCGAGGTGCCCTTCGAGATCTGCGGGATCGGTGAACACAAAGAAAACTTCGCGACCGCGCCGCTTGGAGCCCAAGGTCACGCGGGTCGCAGCGGGCGGCGAGGGATACCGCGTGAGCTGTTCTTGAAACTCCTTCGCGTCCAATTCTGTGTCCCACACTGTGACGCCTACGAGGACGGGCGGCGCATGATCTCCGCGCGAGAGCGAGACGAAGAGGTCTCCGTTCCAACCCTCCGTCGCGGCGGTGGCGTCGTCGAGGCTGTCAGGTCCGGCGAAGGTGGCGAGCCATGTGGCCTCGCCGCGGCTGTCGATCCACTCGAGCGTGAGGCCCTCGTACGCTCGCGTCAGCGCGTCGCGATCAACGGTGATCTCCGCTGGCTGCTCGCGAGAGACGAGCTTGTCCACGTGGAGCATCTGCTCGGAGGTGTCGGGGAGGTCCGCGTACAACGCGTTGACCGCGTCCCAACCTTGCTCGCGCGCGAGTTGAAGGACGGTCGCGGTCCCCGCCGCGTACGGGAGCTGTTGCATGCGTGCGAGGATCGGAAATTCAGTCGAGCGCTCGTCGATCGAGAGGATCTGCTCGCGCATCAGCCTGAGCTCGTCGTCTCCGACTCCCGCGGGGCCTGGGGCTCCGGCGAGCCAGCTCAGGTAGGTCGCGTGGGCGTCACCCTCGACGAGGCAGGTGCGGGCGGTCTCTTCATCGGAGGCGCCCCGTTGGGGGCCGATTCGGATGGTGCCCAGAAACTCGGATAGATCTACGTGCATGTCTTGGACGCCGTGCCCGAGCTCATGCCCGAGCACCAAATCGAGCAGTCGTCGGTTAACGAACGAGCCGACAAATAGGGTCTTTTGATCGGGATCGTAGAGGCCGAGGACGCTGGATTCGTAGAGATCGAGGAGGAGCTCGCGTGGATCGACGCCGAAGGGGATCACGCCGAAGGCGCTCTCAACACGGCCAAAGATCCGGAGCTCTTCGGCCGTGAACTGTTTGGTGAGCTCGCGATCCACGAAAGCGCGGATCCCGGCGCGATCGATGAAATCGACCTTCCAGTCGTCGTTGGGCTCGATGCCGCGGGCCGCCGCCAGGTCGCGGAGCATGGTGCGGGCGTAGGACTCGATCTCCCGCCTGCGATCGTGATCGGGCGCGCGGGTGGTCGGGGACCGGTCTAGCGCGCGGGTGCCCGTCGCGGCGCCCGCCGCCGCGTCGCCCTCCTCGGAGGAGGAGGTGGCGTCTTGTTGTACGTCATCGCGCGTCGCCTCGCCCGGAGAGCGGCTCGCGGGTGCGCCGTGGGGAGCGCACCCCGCCGTGATGGAAACCAGCGCCAGCATTAAGCGTGAATTCACTCGTGGATGGTAGCAGGGACCGCCACCCCTTGTCGGACGCATCTCTCGTTGATCAAGAGGAGCCGGGGGGGGCGCCCGCGAATCGCACGCTCCCCATCGTCGACGCTTGCGCTATGGTCCCGGCGGCGTGGGAACTTCCTTTTTCGATACCCTCGAGGCGTCTGTTCGGGCGCTGTCGCGAGGCCAGCCGACGCGGATCGTCGGGGCCGCCGCGGGGCTGCGCGGCATGTTCGTGGCACACGCGATGACGCGAGGTGACGGCGGGCCGCTGCTGTACGTGGCGCGGGATGAACGGGGTGCGCGGCAGCTTATCTCGGACGTGGCGTTTTTCCGGGGACGGCAAGATCGCGGCGGGGTGTCCCCGCGGGAGATCGTCATGCTCCCAGAGATCGACACTTCTCCGTATGCGGACGTGGCGGCCGATCCTCGCTCCGTGGCCGCGCGGATGGCGGCGCTGCATCGTTTGCGAGACGCGCGCGAGCCGCCTCGTCTCATGGTGGCGAGCCTGCGGAGCTTGACCCGGAACGTGCTCGCGAAGGAGGACTTCGAGGGGCGCACCCGAACCATCGCCCAGGGGCAGGCGGTCGATCGGGACGAGCTCCTCACGCTGCTCGTGGACGGGGGCTACGAGCGCGTTGAGGTCGTGGAGGATCCGGGGACCTTCGCCGTGCGTGGATATGTCGTCGACGTGTTTGTCCCCTCGGGGCGGTTTCCGTACAGACTCGAGTGGTTCGGCGACGAGCTCGAGCAAGTGCGCACCTTTGACCCTGCGACTCAACGCAGCCTCCGGCGCCACGAGGGGCTCGGGCTTCACCCTGCCCGAGAAACGATGGTGACGGATGCGGAGGGGTTGCGTCCCAAGCTCCTCGCGTTGGGCGACGAGCTTCAGCTGCCCTCAAGAATCACCCGTGGAGTTCTTGAGTCGCTGCGCGCGGGGATCGACTTTTTTGGGCGAGAGGCGCTCACGCCGCTGATGCATCGAGGGATGTTGGCGCCGTGGTCCTACCTCTCCAACGGGGCGAGGTGGATCGTGGAGGAGCCCGAGGAGCTCCGGGCGCTCTACGCGAGGATGCGTGAGTCCTACGCGGCTCAACGGGCCGCGACGGTGGCGGCGCAGCAGCTCACGGCGGCGCCAGACGAGTTCTTCGTGCCCGAGGAGGTGCTGGGGGACAAGCTCGATCGGGCCGCCCTCAAATTCACCGCGACCGCGAGCGAGGCGCCGGACGATGAGGGCGAGCCCGCGGCGGGAGATCGGCTGCTCCGCGTGTATGCGGATTCCAACCTCCGGCTCAAGACTCGACTTGACGCTGCGCGGAGCACGGGAGGAGGCGACGTGATCACGCCGCTCGCGGAGCACCTGAAGGGGCTCGGGCGAGGGCGCGACGGGATCGTCGCGCGGCCGTGGGATGTGGTGTTGGTGGCGGCGAACGCGACCCAACAGTCGCGGCTCGTCGCGATGCTCGAAGCCCGAGACATCGACGTAGCTCCGCCGGCAGCGCAGGAGCAGGGGTCTGCATTCTTCGAGCTCTCGGCGCGACCGGAACCCGGCGATCAATCGCGGGTGCGGGTCCTCGTGGGGCAGCTGACCCGCGGGTTCACGAGCGAAGAAGACCGGGTGTTGGTGCTCGCCGATTCGGAGTTGTTCGGGGTCCGCACGAGGAAACATCGAAAGGGCGCGCGGACGCGGCGGCCCGGGAGTCTCGCGCAGCTGAATGTTGGAGACTTCGTCGTGCATTTCATGCACGGGATCGGTCTTTATAACGGCATCGTCCGGATGCAGATCAACGGCGTGAGTGGAGACTTCGTTCAGGTGGACTACGCGGCGAGCGACAAGCTCTTCTTGCCGGTGCACAGGGTCGGCGAGATCGAGCGGTTCTCCTCCTCTGCGGATCGCACGCCCAAGCTCGACAGGCTCGGCGGCCACACGTTTGAGGCGCGCGCACGAAAGGTGAAGGCCGACGTCCGCCAGATGGCGGATGAGCTGCTTCAGATCTACGCGGAGCGGGAGGCGCAACGCGGATTCGGACACCCCGAGATGGGAGACCTCTGCGCACAGTTTGATCGCACCTTCCCGTTCGAGGAGACAGAGGACCAACTCCAGGCGATCGAGGCGGTGTCCGAAAATCTCAGTGACGAACGGCCGATGGATCGGATCATCTGCGGTGACGTCGGGTTCGGCAAGACCGAGGTCGCGCTGCGAGCGGCGTTTCGCGTGGCGGCGGGGGGGAGACAGGTGGCCGTGCTCGCGCCGACGACCGTGCTCGTACAGCAGCACTTTCTCACGTTCTGTGATCGCATGAGCATGTTCCCGTTGCGCGTGGGCTGCCTTAATCGCTTCCAGTCGGCTGAAGACCGAAAGCAGGTCGTGGAGGGGATTCGCAGCGGCGCAGTCGACGTGGTCGTAGGGACGCACCGGCTGCTCAGCGCCGACGTACGCTTCAACGATCTCGGGCTCGTGATCATCGATGAAGAGCAGCGCTTTGGTGTCCGACAAAAGGAGCGCTTCAAGAAACTGAAGACCGCGGTGGACGTACTCACCCTGACCGCGACACCGATCCCGAGGACGCTGCACCTGTCGCTGCTCGGCATCCGGGAGATCTCGATGATCAGCACGCCACCCATGGATCGATTGTCGGTGCGGACGTACCTGACGAGGAGCTCCGACGTGGTTTTGCAGCAGGGGATTCGCCGAGAGCTCGGGCGGGGGGGGCAGGTCTTTGTGGTGATGCCGCGCGTGTTGGGCATCGAGGAGCAGGCGCGGCGGATTCGCGAGCTCGCGCCGGACGCCCGCGTCGAGGTCGCGCACGGGCAGATGCCGGCGAAGCTGCTGGAGAGCGCGATGCTCGCGTTCGTAGAGCACCAGGTCGACATCCTGATTTGCACGACGATTATCGAGAGTGGGCTCGACATACCTCGGGCGAACACGATGTTCATCGAGCGCGCCGACATGTTTGGGATGGCGCAACTCCACCAATTGCGCGGGAGGATCGGTCGCGGTCGCCTCCGGGCTCATTGCTACATGTTGGTAAATTCGCTCGAGCGTCTCTCGGACGAGGCGAAGAGGCGACTCGAGGGCGTTGTCCGGCATGGAGAGCTCGGCGCTGGGTTCAATGTCGCGACGCAGGACCTCGAGATTCGAGGGGCCGGTGACATCCTCGGGAAGCGACAAAGCGGGGCGATTCAGTCTGTCGGATTTGAAGCATACGCCCGCTTGCTTGAGGAGGCCGTGGCCGAGCTGCGCGGCGCACCGATCTCTAGGGAGGAGGACACAGAATTGAGCGTTGACGTGCCTGCCTTCTTGCCCGATGACTACATCGTCGACACGGGGCAGCGGCTCGATGTCTATCGGCGGCTCGCGCGGTCGAGGACGAGGGAGGAGGTGGGAGAGGTGATGGACGAGCTTCGCGACAGGTACGGTGAGCTTCCGAGCGAGGCCGCCTACTACGGCGTGTTGATTCAGTGTCGAATCTCGGCGCGGCGACTCGGAGCGATCGCGCTTGAGCTTCGCGGCGCGAGGCTCACGCTGCGCTGGCCCACCGGAGGCGCCGGCCCCTCCCGAGAGGTTCGAGAGGACGCGCTCGCTCATCCGACGCGATTCAAAATGCAGGGCGAGGTGGTCTTGCGGATCGCGCTCGGCGCCGGCGAGGGCGAGGGGGTGCGCGGCAAACTCTCCGCGGTCGATGAGGCGCTCAGCCTGCTCCTGCGTCGCTAGCCGAGGGGTGGAATTCAGGCTCCAGGTGGGTCCCAACGACCCGTGGGCCCCGTGATGCGGCGGCCTGGAAGATCGTGCTACATTCCGTCAATGCGTTTCTCCGTTTATTCTAGCCTTGCAGCCTTGGGACTGATCCTCGCGGGATGTTCGTTCGACACCACCGCATCCACCGGCGACGACGGCGCCGACGACGGCACCGACTCCACTGGGGAAACGGGCACGGACGGGACGACCGGTGAGACCGATGCCGGCGAGGGCGGCAGCGGCACAGCCTCCGTGGGAGACGGCGATGGCGACGGCGACGGCGACGGCGACGGCGACGGCGACGGCGACGGCGAT
>JAAZXR010000028.1 GCA_014240065.1 Myxococcales bacterium | reverse complement strand
GAGCGCCTCGCAGATTTTATGGCGACCTTGTACGAGGGCCAGGCCGAGTCGGAGCGCGCGTATCGCGATGGACTCCTTGAGCGGGTGCGCTCGGGCGCGCCGCTCCACCGTCGTCGGCAGCTTGAACGGTTGGATACCGACGAGCTCGAATCTCGACCGCACATCGCGCTGAATGCGGGTGCGGAGGAGATTCCGAACGGCTACGTGGTCGCGGACCGCTACGAGATCGCGGAGCGGCTCGGCAAGGGAGGCATGGGCACGGTCTACCTCGCGGAGCACTTGACCGTGGGTCGGCAGGTCGCGGTGAAGGTGTTGACCCGCGAATGGAGCGAGAATCCGAGCGTCGCCCGGCGCTTTCGCGCGGAGGCCCGGGCGGCCAGCGCCGCCGGACACTCGAATATCGTCGAGGTCTTCGACGCCGGAGAGCTTCCCGATGGGCGGCTGTTCTTGGTGATGGAGCGTCTCGATGGCCGCAATTTGTACGAAGAGATCGACTTGAACGGGCCCATGGAGGTCGCCCGCGCGTGCCGAGTCCTCCGCGACATTATCCGAGCGATTCGCGCGGCCCATGAGGTTGGGGTCGTCCATCGCGATCTCAAGCCCGACAACGTGATGCTCGCGCGCAGAGGACGTGACGGCGATCCCGACCTGATCAAGGTGCTCGATTTTGGAATCTCGGCGAACACCGATCAAGATTCCGACGAGGAGCGGCTCACCATGCCTGGGAGCGCGCTCGGGACCCCCGAGTACATGGCCCCGGAGCAGTGCCGTGGCGAGGTCGCGACCGAGAAGTTCGACATTTACGCCATTGGGGTGATTTTCTTTGAGGTCTTGGTGGGCCACCCACCCTTTCAAAACGAGTCGTTTGTGGAGGTCATGGCGCAAAAGGGCCGGGAGGCGGCGCCCTCGGTGTCTAAATTCCGCAAAGACATCCCTGCGCGGCTCGCGAAGCTGATCGCAGACTGCTTGGAGACCGATCCTGCTCACCGGCCGACGTCGGCCAAGCTCGTCCTCGATCGACTTGAGGAGATCTTGCGGAGGATGCCGCGCGAGCCCAGCGGCCCGCTCTCCATCGCGACGACGGGCTCGCGGCGGGGTCGCCTCGTGGCCGGCGCGGCGGCGGCGACGCTCGCGGCCGGGCTCGCGTTCTGGTTTTCGGCGGATTCGTCGCCTGCCGCGCCCCAAAAAACCAGCGAGGAGGCGGTGGCGTCGCGCGTCGAGCAGCCCACGGATTTCACGGCGACGCCTGCCGCGGTGCCTGCGCTCGCGCCCGCGGATCGCGTCGCGGACGATTCGCCCGCCTCGGATGGTGGCGACGCGATCGCGAACAAGAATCTGGCGCGCGCGGCGGAGACTGGGGGCGACAGCCCGGCTCGCGGCGACGAGGAGATCATGGCGGACGCGGCGACGGCCGCGCCTTCGGGCAGCGGTGCGGCCTCCCGCGCTGTGACCGGGAAGACCGAGAGCGGCTCGGCCGCACGGAGCGCGCCCACCAGGACCCGGACACCGGCGGCCGCCACGGCGCGGTGTCGCGCGGTGCGAGGCGCCGTGGAAGACAACCTCCGCGCGTCGCGTTACGAGCGGGCCTACGAGAGCCTCGACGCCACGTGTTGGGCCGACCGCAGCTCTTATTACGCGATCAAAGCGCGCCTACTCTACGAACTCAATCAGGATGAAAAGTGTGTCCGTGTAGGGAAGCGCAGCAGCGCCCCTGCCGTAGAGAAATGGGTCGGCCGCTGCCGAATGCGCGCCAGCAAGTGAGTGATGGTGGTGGTACCTTTTGGCGTGTTCAGCCCGTGGTCGAGTCCCCACATGTGGGGTCCTAGGTGGATCTGCGCCGCTTCGTTTGTGACCATCGCCGATGAGGACGGCGCGAAAGGGACGCCGAGCCGTGCCCGCTGACGCGTTGATCGCTGCGGGGACCGCAGCGCACCGGGGGCTCGCGCGCGTGGCGCTGAGCTGTGTCGTCGTGTACCTCGGGGCGACGACGGTGGCGTCACAGGCCCGCGCGGCGCCACCCAGCACGGGTGAGGCGCGTGTGGAGACAGCGGGCGTTCAAGACGATCTGGAGTCGGAGGCGTTGCGCGATCAATTGGGGACCCTCGCGAGCACGCTGGAGCAGACACATCCGGGAATGGTCATCCGGGCGGCGGTCCGTGACGTGACGTACGGCTACGAGATCGACGTGTCGCTCACCGCCGGGGATGTGGAGTCCACCGATCAGCTCCGCTGCACGCCGTGCGGGGTCGGGGAGGTCATCACCAACGTCCGCGAGCATTTAGCGAGCAAGCTCGCGGACATGCAGGCCAGCGGCTCCGGCGAAGAGGCAGCCGCGGGAGAGACGTCGACGGAGGCTACGGATCGCGAGGTGAGCGAAGCTCCGAGCCCTGCGTCCCCCGTAGCACGGCAGAGATTTTTGGTGGGGGCGAGTACAGTCGGTGTCGGAGTGATCGGGGTCGGCGTCGGGGTCGGCCTCGCTGTTCGTGACGATAAAGCGCTCGACGGCGGCGCCGCAGGTGTTGAACGCTCCACCACTCGGCCGATCGGATACGCCGTGATGGGCGTGGGGGTCGGTCTCGTCGCGGTGGGGGCGACCTTGATGACCATCTATCGTCCGCGCGCGAGCAGCGGCGACGTGGCTCGCATTCGGCTGTTTCCATCGATCTTCGATCTCTCCGCTCCGTCGGCCGGAATCAGAGCCATCGGTCGGTTTTGAGCTCTCGGCGCGCGGCCGGGTGTGCGCATCATCGAGCGCGCGCCCGCTGAAGATCATCGTTCTGGTCGGTCCGACGGGGCAGGGCACTCCTCGCGCGTCATTGTCTCATCGCGAGCCAAGCCACGGGCGCGGCGTGGCTGGACATGATCGGTCGAGTGTTCGTTTTGTTGGAGAGGCTGGCGCGCCGAGCGTGTGCCTCGAGCACCGCCGTCGCGACTTTGATGGAGCCATGATCTCGCTCAGCGCCAAGATCTTGCGCGACAAGATTCGTCCTGTTGGTCGGCGTCGCGATTTGCTCGCGACGATCATCAAGAAATAAAAATCACCGAGTTACTTGCCACATCGATCGTAATTTGATCTCATAGGGATGGCTCTCGGAGACCTCGCAGTCGCGCGCTTCCTCCACGCTCCTCCTCTCCGCCCTTTCTTCTCCTCACTCTTTCGATTACGGCGGCGAGGTTTCCTGAGAGTCTAGCCAAGTTACAGACGGTTCACTCGTCGGTGTCGCTGGGGTGTCTCGCCGCCGCGAGGGTCGTGATGACGGCCGCGGCGGTGCCACACAACAGCGCCCACGCGACCGGCAAGAGCAGCGCGTCCTTTGGACCCCACAGGTGTGACGCGACGAGCGCGATATTTCCGACGACGATGGAGGAGGTGGCGCCGATCCGCGAGAACGATGGCCACCGCATGGACAAGAACATCGTCGGAATTAACGTGACGTATCCCGAGAAGGAGAGGGCGGCGATGCTGAAGATCGACGCCGGCTTTCGGATCGCGATGATCCAAGTGACCGCCGCGAGGACGACCAAGAAGCCACGACCGAGGAAGATCTGCTGGCGGTCGCCACGGACGCGCCCCAACACGTCGCGGGTCAGCATGGAAGACAGCGTGAGCATCTGGGCGTCGAGCGTGGACATCACCGCGGCGAGGATGCTCGCGAGGGCGAGACCTTGGGCGAAGGGGCCGAAGTGGCGCTCCACGAGCAGCGGGAAGATGGCGTCGGAAGCGCGGCCTTGAAGCGCGGGGAAGTCGAGGGTGCCCCACACGCCAAACAGGACGCAGGGCACCCATAACAGCACCATGGCGGCGGGGTACAGGCGGCAGACATTCTTCAGCGAGGTCTCATCTTGCGCGGCGAAGATCCTCACGAGCATGTGCGGGAACGCGATGACGCAGAGCGAGATGCCCAGGCCCCACGACGCCCACGGCCCGATTCGAAACGGCCCCTCGTCTGGGACGTTCAAGAGCTCAGGGTGCGCGCTCGCGACCTCTCGCATGGTGGGCGCGACGCCGCCGCGCACGTCGGCGATGAGGAAGAACGTCACGACGCTGAAGACGAGGAAGATGCTCCCTTGCAACACGTTGGTCCACATGGTGCCCCGCATCCCGCCGAAGCTCGTATACAGCAGCGTCACGAGGAGGATGCCCGCGGCCGCGACCTCGAAGCTGACCTCGCCGTCCGAGAAAGTGTCGACCGCGATCCCTACACCCGACACAGCGGTGACCATATAGGGGACCGTGAAGATGAAGTAGACCGCGAACACGAGCCACCCGAACCAGCGGGCGTCGAAATGTTTGGCGTAGAGCTCCGCGGGGGTCACGGCGCCGAGCGCTCGGGCCCTCCGCCACGACGGGAGCCCGATGAGATAGATCGACAGCGGGATGCCGAGCACGATGATGGAGGCGTTTTGTCCGAAGACGCCGATGCCGCGGTGGTAGGAGAGCCCCGGGATCCCCATCAAGACAAACGGGCTGATATTCGTCCCGACGAGCGCCATGAACAAGACCAGCGTCTTCACCGAGCGGCCCGCGAGGAAGTAGTCCTCTGCGGTGGTGACGTTTCGCCGGCCTGCGGCGACGCCGATCGCCAGCACGACCGCGAAGTAGACGCACACGACGGCGAGGATGATCCCCGGATCGTTCACGGAGGCGCTCCCTCGTCGTCGCGCCAAGACACGGAGGTCATGGCGAAGACGAGGACTGTCGCCGCAGCGATCCACACCATGCGAAACGCGAGGTCAGCGGGGAGCCACCCCAAAAGCAGCTCGCGGTCGCCGTGCTGAAATCGGAGCAGGTGCGCTGAGGCGAGGGAGAGCGTGGCGATCCAAAACCACGCCCCGAGCCGACGATGCGTCTCGCGCGGATGCATGCGGGCAGCGTACGCGACCTCTTCGGCCACGCGAAATGGAGGGCGCGGGTCGACTCGCGATGAGCAGACACCGCGCGAGGTGAGGCGGTCTCGCGCCGTGGTCCGCGCGTTCACGCGTGACGCGCACTTTTTTTTCACAAACACCGCGCAACGGCGACGGACGACTGGCGAGGGGTGTGGTGTGGAGCGCTGGAGTCGGCCTCACAAGGAGACAGCAATGAGCAAAATTCAGAAGATCATCATGGGTTCGACGATCGCAGCCACCGTATTCTCGCAGCTTGGATGCGCCCGGGCGGTCGAGGGATCCGAGGGCGAATTTGCCGAGAGCGGTGACTTTGGTGTCTCGGGGGAGACGGGGGGCGTCCATCCCGGCGCGGAGGTCCCACCGGAGGCGCCGTCGGTCCTGGATGGCGCTCGGTTGCGGCATCTTGGCGTTGGGGCCGGCGTCTCCGCGCCGATCGTGCGGCGCGCATTTTTTGGCGCTCGCCCCGTGGGAGGCGCGTCGCGCCTCGAGGGCGAGGAGGTGTGGTTGAAGCCGTGGTTTGGCACGGTCGGAGACACGCAGCTGACCATCGCTGGTGCCGTGGGATCTCTGGACGGGGAGGGCAACGGGTGGAGCGAGGGGAATCGCGCGGTGACGCTGCGCATTTACGACTCGCCGGGTCTGGAGGCCACCTCGCTGTTGACGAGCGCCCAGCTCAGCGTGGAGGTCCTTGATGGGGTCTTTCATGCGCCGCTCCCCGATCCCCTCAGCGACATGATCATGTCGGACGGGGGTTCTTGGATTCGTTGGAGCTTTGACGGAGACGCGCTTGAGCCGGCGATGGAGGCGGGCATGCTTCCGTTCGCGGGGCACGTGCTCCACGCGAGCGCCCAGAAGATTTACCCGGAAGGTGCCCTGGTCCCGACACAAGCGTTCGCGGCTCCGCCCGTGCTGGTGGTTCGCGGGGCGTACCACGCCGGCGACCTGGTCGACGCGGGAACGCCGGCGGGGTGGGCGTGCAGTCATGAGGCGAGGGTGATCGGCGGGACTCGCTTGCTCGTGGCGAAGATGGTCCCGACCACACACTGCGGACAAGACGCCACCTTCGAGCTGCAAAGGAGCACGCTCACGGTCATGGCGGACGCGCACGTCGGCGGCGGCCACCCCGAGATCATCTGCACCAGCGGAGACGACGACTGCGAACGGAGGGTGAGCGTGATCGCCCGATATCGTGGGACGCAATTCTCTTGTACGGGGGTCCCGCTCGGGCAGCTGCCGGTCTCCTATTTTGAATCCACGGCGCCCGTCGTACTCGCGCCAAACGAGTTCGAGAGCGACCACTACACCGTCAACGTGGTCTCCACCTGTCACCCCGCTTGAACCCCCGTTTGAGCCCGCCGAGGGAGCGGCGCTCCCTCCTTTCTCTCAGCCCTCAAGGAAAAAATAGTGATGTTCAAAATTTCTGGTCATGCTCGTCTTTGTCTCGCGTTGGCGCTCTCGTTGGGGAGCCCTGGCGTCGCCCTCGCCAACCCGTCGCTCCTCGCGGACTCGTTCCCATATACGGCGACGATCTCTGATGCGGAGGGAGCGCCCGTAGATGGGATCTTCGATATCAGCGTCCAGATCTTTGAAGACACCATCCAAGGGGAGGTGCTCAGCTACGAAGAGGTTCACATGGCGGTGTCTGTTGTTGACGGCGAGCTCTCGCTCTCTCTCGGGGACGGTCAGTCTTGGAACACCGGGCCGCTGTGGGAGGTGCTCGAACACTCGGGGTCGTGGAGGATCGGCTTCCTCGTGGATGGGATCTCGCTGGGTGCCACCGTTCCGCTAGGTGCGGTCCCGTTCGCCGCGATTGGGTTGCGGGTGCCGTCCAGCGGTGTGCTCTACGGACCTTCGCACGGCTATCTCCCCGCCGAGGCGGTGGAGCCCACTGTGCGCGTGTTGCACGGCTGGTATCTGCACGGGGATGAGATCCCAGTCCCGAATGGATGGCGCTGTGAGCACGTGGCGAACGTGGTCGACACCTCCGCCGCGCTCGCGATGGGGACGGATGGAATTCACGGGCAAGACCTCTTCGTCGCCACGGTTGGGCCCTCGTCGGTCGCCGTGCTCCCGGGACTCACCATCGATTTTAGTTCGCTCCCCGAGGCGCCGGGGATCGTCGTTGACGATGATGTCGTGCAGCTGCGGCACGCGCACTCCAGCTGCACGTATTCCAATTGGACCCCCTCGTGTGCGTGGACCGTGCAAGCGTCGCTCTCGACCTTGCCGATCGAAGTACGCAGCACGTGCGTCCCCGAGTGAGGGTCCCGGTCAATGAACGCCGTGGGTCGCGGCGTCATCGAGGCGCATCCCCGCGGCCAAGAGCAGCTCGGCGTCGCGTTGGTCGCGGGCGCCCAGCCACCGCTCGTACACCTCGAGCAGGTTGATGTGCTCGTGCTCGTCGCTCGTGGTCGCGTCCCCGACGATCAGCCGCACCGTTTCAAAGGACTCGGCGAGCTCGTTGAAGACGGTGAGGCTCGGGAGCATGCCTCCGACTTCGCGGTAGGCGTTGGTCCCGATGCTCGCGACGTAGCGCACGTTCATCGGCGTCCGATCGAGGCTGCGCGGCACCACCCCCGCGATGTACAGGGCGCGGTCCCCCACGTCCCGCAGCGCGCTCGCGCCGCGGTCGACCGCCTCCATGAAATCGAGGGCGAGGGCCCGGGATCGGCGACCCGCGAGGCCAGTACGTCGCGCGTATGCCGCAAGAAAGTTGACCGCGTAGGCCTGAGTTTCGTCGGATAACGAGGCTTTTCGGCGCTCGACGGCGTGCTCCACTCGCTCGTAAAAAAACGAGCGGAGCGTCTCATTCACCTTCACGCGCGTACTCATGGCGTCTGACCTACATTTGATTCTAGCAGGCTCAGCCGCCGAGAGCCATTTTGCTGTGAGAAATCCCGCAAAATTTGATTCGGGGGTGGGGGCTTGACCCACCTGAACGCGGCACTAGACTCGCGCGCGCTGCCCCGGGCCATAGAAGAAGAAGGTCGGAGCGGTGACATGTCGGCGAAGCGCTGGGCGCTCGCCACGAAACTAGCCTCGCGACGACGAGGCACCCACGTCCAAACTGGAGATCCAAGAAATCATGAAAGTCCGTCCACTCAACGACAGAGTCCTCATCAAGCGCGTCGCCGATAAAGAAACCACCTCCGGTGGTCTGATCATCCCCGAGGCAGCAAAAGAGAAGCAAGCCCGCGGAAAGGTCATCGCGGTAGGAAATGGCCGCTCCGATGACAACGGAGACCGACGTCCACTCGACGTCAAAAAGGGCGACGAAGTCCTCTTCGGCAAATATTCCGGCACCGAGATCAAGCTCGAGGGCGACGACCTCATCATCCTCAAAGAAGAAGAAATCCTCGCTGTGATCGAGGGCTAAACAACCTACAGCCTCACGGCGAACAAGGAGAAACAAGATATGGCAGCCAAAGAAGTACGATTTGACGACAATGCACGCACCGCGATCCTCACGGGCGTAAACACCCTCGCTGACGCGGTCAAGGTCACCCTCGGGCCCCGTGGCCGCAACGTGGTGCTCGAGAAGTCCTGGGGCGCTCCCACTGTGACCAAAGACGGCGTGACCGTCGCCAAGGAGATCGAGCTTGAGGACAAGTTCGAGAACATGGGCGCACAAATGGTGAAAGAGGTCGCTTCCAAGACCTCCGACCTCGCCGGTGACGGCACCACCACCGCGACCGTGCTCGCGCAGTCCATCTACCGTGAGGGCATCAAAATGGTCGCCGCGGGACACGACCCCATGGAGCTCAAGCGTGGCATCGACCTCGCTGTCACGAGCGTCATCGCGTCGATCAAGCGCCTCTCCAAGGCCACCAAGGGCTCGGAAGAGATCGCTCAGGTCGGAACCATCTCGGCCAACGGTGACGAAGAAGTCGGTGAGCTCCTCTCCCAGGCGATTGAGAAAGTCGGCAAAGAGGGCGTCATCACCGTCGAAGAAAACAAGGCCAACACCACCGAACTTGACGTGGTCGAGGGCATGCAGTTTGACCGCGGCTACCTCAGCCCTTACTTCATCACGGACCAAGACCGCATGGAGGTCGCGCTGAACGACGCCTACATCCTTTGTTACGAGAAGAAAGTCTCGTCCATGAAGGATCTCCTCCCGATCCTTGAGCAGGTCGCCAAGCAAGGCAAGCCCCTGCTCATTATCGCGGAGGACGTCGACGGAGAGGCGCTCGCGACCCTCGTCGTGAACCGTCTTCGTGGCACGCTCCAAGTGGCAGCGGTCAAGGCCCCAGGCTTTGGCGACCGTCGCAAAGAGATGCTCAAGGACATCGCGGTCCTCACCGGTGGCAAGGCGATCACCGAGGACCTCGGCGAGAAGCTCGACGGCATCTCCCTCAAGGACCTTGGCACCGCTGGCTCGATCAGCATCGACAAGGACAACACCACCATCGTCGATGGTGGCGGCAAGAAGGCTGAGATCAGCGCCCGCGTGAAGCAAATCCGCGCGCAGATCGAAGACACCTCCAGCGACTACGACCGTGAGAAGCTCCAAGAGCGCCTCGCGAAGCTCGTCGGTGGCGTCGCAGTCCTGAAGGTCGGCGCTGTCTCCGAGGTGGAGATGAAGGAGAAGAAGGCACGCGTCGAGGACGCGCTGCACGCGACCAAGGCTGCTGTCGAAGAGGGCATCGTCCCTGGCGGCGGTGTGGCGCTCATCCGCGCTCAAAAGGGACTCGAGAAGGTCGAGACCGCGAGCGCAGAGCAAGACGTGGGCGTGGCGATCATCCGACGCGCGTGCGAGGAGCCCCTTCGCCAAATCGTGAACAACGCCGGCGGCGAATCCTCCGTCGTGGTGAACGACATCCGCGGTGGCAAGCAGGTCTACGGCTTCAACGCGCGCACCGGTGAGTATGGCGACCTGCTGGCCATGGGCGTCATCGACCCCGCGAAGGTCGTGCGCACCGCCCTGGAGAACGCCGCGAGCGTCGCGGGCATGATGCTCACCACCTCCGCCATGGTGGCCGAGAAGCCGAAGAAGGATGCTCCGGCAGCCGCTCCGGGCCCGGACATGGGCGGCATGGGCGGCATGGGCATGTAAGCCCGACGTCTCACGTCTGACAGGGGCCTCCGCAGTCGCGGGGGCCTTTGTTTTCTTGGGCGTCGGGCGGGCGGGCCGGTGGGAGCGCCCTTGACCGGCGCGACGCCCTGCGTCGGTGACTTGACCCGGGCAATGCGGGTTGCAACGATGACCCATGGCGTCGCTGGAGCTCTCACCATTTCAACAACGCATGGTGAAGATCAGCGTCGCCTGCGTCGCGACGGCGATCGTCGGGGTGTTCTGTTTCGGTGTCTTCGTCCTGCTCCGTCAGGTCCTCGCCGCCTTCGCGCACGTGATCTGGCCGCTGGCCGTGGCGGGGATCGCGGCGCTGTTGCTGCGACCTTGGGTCAATAAACTCGACGTTCGCCTCGGAGGAGGGCGCCGGTGGCTCGCGGTCGTGATCATCTTCGCGGTGAGCGGGTCCGCTGGGGTCGGGATCTTGGTGTGGGGGGTGCCGACGCTGTTGCGGGAGACCCTCAATCTCGTCGACGCCGCGCCGCAGTTCTTCGCGTCGCTGCACGATACGTTGGCGACGCGCTATCCGGGGCTGATGGATCGGCTCGCCGGGGTGGTGGACCTGCGGCGTTTGGGGGGCGAGCTCGTCGAGGTCTTGACCTCGATGCGGTGGCTGTCTGTGTCCGCGCCCGCGCTCGAGCGGCTTCAGTCGAGTCTGGGCGGCGTGGCGGCGACGCTCACGGGCGTCGCCATCATCCCCGTGTATCTCTACTTCTTTATGCTCGGGACCGCGCACCCCGTCGAGGTGCTTGAGTCTCACCTGAGCTTCATGAGCGCGCGGGCCCGGGAGGACGTGACGTTTTTGGTGCGTGAGTTTGTCGATTGCATGGTGGTGTTCTTCCGCGGTCAGATCCTCATCGGCGTGCTGATGGGGGTCATGCTCTCCGTCGGGTTCATGCTCTGCGGGCTCAATTTTGGGCTCGTGTTCGGATTCGCCATTGGGATCCTCAACATCATCCCCTACCTCGGCACGATGCTCGGCCTCTCTGTGGTGCTGCCGGTGGCGATGTTTCAAACCGGAGGGGGGCTCCCCTTGGTGGGCGGCATCCTCGGGGTCTTCGTCGCTGTGCAGGTGATCGAAGGCTATGTGTTGACGCCGCGAATCATGGGGGAGGCGACCGGGCTTCATCCGCTCGTCATTATCATCGCGATCTTCTTTTGGGGGAGCGCGCTTGGAGGGATCCTTGGGATGGTCTTCGCGATTCCTCTGACGGCGTTCGGCGTGGTGGCCTGGCGCTTGCTCAAGCGACGGGTGTTGACGCCGCTCCTCTCTGGAGACGAGGCGCAGCCGGTGCCGCCGCCGGATCAGCCCTGAGCGCCGGCGCTGTCTCGGGCGAGCAACGCCGCGAGGCGCTCCCCCGCGTCCACGACGGCGTCGTGGGCGGCGTGGCAGATGCCCCCTAGATTAACGAATCCATGGATCAGGCTGCTGTGTTCGACGGCCTCCACGTGGGTCCCCTCCGCCGCCATAAGCTCGCTGTACCCGCGCCCCTCGTCGATGAGGGGGTCGTATCCGGCGAGGATGAACAGCGACGGAGGCAGCGAAACCATCGGGTGCAACAGCGGAGAGACCCGGGGGTCGCGGGCCTCTTCTTCGCTCGAGAGGTAGTGGTTGACGAAGAAGTCCAGCATCTCCTGGTCGAGCAGATATCCGTGACCGAGGGTCTCGTGGGAGGGGCAGCTTCGTGTCAAATCCAGGCTCGGGTAGATCAGCAGCTGTGCCGCGGGAAGGGGCAGCCCCCGATCGGCGCGCGCCCTGGAGACAAACACCGCCAAGTTTCCACCGGCGCTGTCTCCGCCCACCGCGACCTCGCTGTCATCACCGCCGAATTCATGGGCCCGCGCGGTCACCCACTCGAAGGCGGCGGCGGCGTCGTCGTGCGCGGCGGGGAAGCGGTGCTCTGGCGCGAGGCGATAGTCGACGCTCACGACGTCCAAGCCGCTGCTGGCGGCGAGCACTCGGCACGCGCCGTCGTAGCTGGGGATGTCCCCGATGACGAAGCCGCCGCCGTGAAAATAGACGAGGGTGGGCCGGGGCTGTTGGACCGCGGGCGCGCGGTAATGGCGGAACGCGAGGCGCCGATCACCGAGGTCCATATGGCCGTCACGGATCTGCAAAGCGTGAGCAGTGGTGGGCCCCAGAAACGTCGAGAGGGTGCGCATATTCTTCCGCGCGTGCGCCGGACCACGACTGGTGTCGAAGCCGAGCGGCGTCCTGTCCTCAAGAGAGAGGAGCCCGCGCAGCACCGGATCGAGGGGGGAGCGACCTGGGCGGTCGGGGGGGCCACCCGGTACGCGCGCGAGAATCTTCGGCGTGAGCCACTGTAGCGATCGGAGCGGGAGCGAAGGTGACATCGGAGGACGAACCATAGCAGCGCCGCGACGAAGGGGGGGCTTGATCGACGCCGCTACAAGAGCCCACCGCGGCGAAGGAGCGTCACGGCGCCGGTGGCAGACAAGAACCAGAAGGCGAGCGAGACCCCGTTGATCCCCCACAGCGCCGGTGGCAGCTGTTCGACGCCCAGCGTCATCGCACCGCAGACGAGCGTGGTCATGGTAAACGCGGCGCGGATGGTCCGCCCGGTCCGCCGGCTCTGCGCCTGGTCGAGGGTCGCGAGGCTCGCGTCGTTGATGCCGAAGGTGAGCGCGCCGCGGTTGAGATTGTCGAGGGTCCTCGGGAGCGCGCGCGGCATCCCTCGCAACATGGACGAGAGCTGCTGGACGTCGGACAAGAGCACCTGCTTCACCCGCTCCGGTGAATAGCGCTCCGTGACCATCCGCGACACGTAGGGGTAGGCGAGATCGATGGGGTTGATGTCTGGCGCGATGGCCTTCGCGAGCCCCTCGGTGGTCATGATGGCCTTGAACATCATCGTGAAGTCCGTGGGCATGCGCACCTGATGGCGCGTGGCGCCTTGCACGAGGTCGGCAAACAGCGCGCCCATCTGAATGTGGGACAGCGGCACGCCGACGATGTAGCGCTCGGCGATGGCGATGGCGTCGGCTTCGAAGGAGGGGTAGTCGACGACGCCGCTCGGGATGGCCAAGTCGTAGATGTGGCGGGCGACCGCCTCTAGGTCCTCGTTGAGGACCGCCCAGATGATGTCGACAATTCGGTCCTTCCGGGTCGGGGCCAGCCGGCCCACCATGCCGCAGTCGATGACCGCGAGGGACCCGTCGCTCTGGATCAACACGTTCCCTGGATGTAAGTCACCGTGGAAGAACCCGTCCACGAACAGCATCTGGTAGGCCATGTTGAAATACAGCGTGACCAGGTCATTGGTCTCGCCGCCCTCGTCGAGGATCTCGGTCATCTTCTTCCCCTCGATTCGCTCCATGCACAGCACATAGCGTGTGGAGAGGTCGCGGTAGACCTCAGGGAGATGGATGTTGGGCACCTCGCGGAAGTTTTGGCGGAACATCTCGATGTTGCTCGCCTCCGCCCGGTAGTCGAGCTCTTGCTCCAGTGATTTCGCGAAGTCACGCACCATCCCCGTGAGGTCCATGGCGTGCGCGGCTTCGAAGGCGTCTTCCATCCACGTCGCGATGACGTGCAGGATGTGCAGGTCGCTCGTGATCTTCGGTTGGATGTCCAGCCGCTGGATCTTGAGCACCACCTCTTCTCCGGTCTTGAGGCGCGCGGCGTGGACCTGCCCGATGCTCGCGGAGGCCATGGGGGCGTTGTCGAACTCTGAGAAAAGTCCGCGCCAACCCGGCCCGAACTGCGCGCTCATCTGCGTGGTCATGTCCGTCTCCGACATCGGCGCGACCTGATCCTGGAGCGAGGCGAGCCGCTCGATCAACGCGGCCGGGAGGACGTCGGGGCGCGTGGACATGATCTGCCCGAACTTGACCCACGTGGGTCCGAGATCGGTGAGGGCCGCGACGAGTCGCTCCCCGGTGTCGGGGTCTTCGAGCGGGGCGGGGCGCCCCATCGAGCCAGTCGACTCCCCATCGATTTGCAGCTCCTTGCGGAGCTTTAGGCGCCGGATGACCCATCCGAAGCCGTGCTTCCAGAAAACGCCGGCGATTTCTCTGGTGCGCGCGACATCCTTGGCCGTCGTGACGAGCGCACGTGAAGAGTGCACGAGGGTCCGAATGACTGACACCGTGAGAGTATAACGAGGAACCGAGGAGCAGGTAAGAGCGGCGCCCGAGGAAGCTGGGGCGTCTCTCCCGTGGGACCGGCTGGTGTGGCGCCGAGGCGCACGGTGGGGCTCGCTGCGCCTCGCTGTGCCTCGTGGTATGGGTTGTGGATGCTTCGCGATGTTTCAGGTGGGGCGGCCGCAGTGGAGGACGCACAAGCCGGCTCGGCCGATCGGATCGAGCGGCGACTCTTGCGACAAATTTCGCGCCTCAACAAGCAGCGCGGGTTGATTGAACCAGGCGACAAGGTGATGGTGGCGATCTCCGGCGGGAAAGATTCGTGGGGCATGCTGCATCTGCTCCGCGCATATCAGCGCAAGCTCCCCTTTGAGTTCTCGATGGTGGCGGTGAACCTCGATCAGGGACATCCCGGCTTCCCGGTGTCGACGATTCGCGACCACCTCGTACAACAGGGCTTCGAACATCACCTCGTCACGGTCGACACGCACCGCGTCGTCAAGGAGCACACGCCGGAGGGCAAGGCGTTCTGCTCGCTGTGTTCGCGGCTTCGCAGGGGCATCCTCTACCGCACGGCGACGGACCTCGGGGCGACCAAAATTGCGCTCGGACATCATCGCGAGGACGTGCTCGAGACATTTTTGCTCAACTTCGTCTACGCCGGACAGCTCAAGGCGATGCCCTGCAAGCTGCGGAGCGACTCAGGGGAGCACACCGTCATTCGACCCCTCGCCACCTGCGCGGAGGCGGACCTCGCGGCGCTGGCGACCGCGCGCGGCTACCCCATCGTCCCGTGCGATCTTTGCGGCAGCCAGGAGAATCTTCGACGAAAGAAAATGAAGGCGTTGATCTCCGAGTTCGAATTGGAGGATTCACGGATCCCGAGCAATATGTTCGCCGCGTTGGGGAATATTAAGCCCAGTCACCTGTGGGACGAGGAGCTCGGGACCGTCGCGCGCGGTGGGGAGAGCGCAGACGTCGAGCCCCGAGCAGCGAGATCCAGCAGCCCTCCCGCGCACGCTGGTTTGGTCCGCCTTCGGACCACCCCCGCGAGGGACGAATCGTGCTGACTCGTGTCTTCGTGGTCCGCCACGCCGAGAAGATGCATGGTCGCGGACTTGAGGATGTGGACTTGACCCCGCGAGGGTTCGCTCGGGCCCGCGCGCTCGCCACAGACCTCGGCGTGGCGCAGGTGTCGGGGGTGTTCGTCACCCCCTACCTGCGGACACATCGCACGGCGGAACCCCTGTTGGAGTCGCTCGGGTTGGCCGCAGAGGAGTACGCGGCCAACGACGCCCGGGGAGTGGCTCGGCGCGCGCTTCAGCGGCGAGCGCAGTCGAGCTTGATCGTGGGGCACTGCGACACCGTCCCCGCGATCATCCGGGAGCTGGGTGTCACCGAGACAAACGTGGGATTTGTGACGAGCTACGGTGATCTCTTCGAGGTGACGGTGGAATCGACGGGCGTGACGCTCTCGCGACGCGCGTTCGGATGACCTCCAGTGAGGTGTATCGCGCGAACCGAGCATCGCGGTGGGTTCCTAATGTATGATGTGTTGTGCTTCGGATGCTCCACCCTCGCGTCCTCGTATTCCAAGGCGCAGCGCTGATGTCGCTGCTCGGTGGCTGCGCGAGTCCGCCGCCCGTCGCGCAGCCGCCGTGCTCGAACATCGCGAGCTGCACGCTCGAGTGCCGCGCGGGATCGGCGGAGGGCTGCTTCCTCGCGGGATATCGTTTTGAGGGAGGCGTGGAGACCGCCCAAGATTTACAGCGCGCCGAGGCCCTGTACGAGGAGAGCTGCGGCGCTGGGTTTCAAGCGGCCTGTCTCGGGTGGATGAGGTTGTTGTCAACGTCGGAAGAGGACACACGGCGGGCGAAGGCCGCCGCGTTGGGGAGGACGGCGTGCGACGCGGGGTATGGTGAGGGCTGCCTTCGGGCGGGCCTCCTGGGCGCGGACGCGGGGCCGGCCTTGATCTCGAGAGGCGTGGCGATCTTGAGGCGAAAGTGCGGGGAGCTCGCCGATGACCCCTCCTGTACCATCCTGGCGAACCTCGCGTTTTCGGGCGCCCTCGGGAGCGCGGATCTCGAGGTCGCAGCGGCTGCGTATGTTCGCAGCTGCGAGGGTGGTGACCCGCACGCGTGTGTTCGTGTCGCCGAGCTCCTCGAGGAGAGGCACCCCGATGTCGAGAGGGTGGCGTCCCGCAGCTCGGACGAGTATTTCCACGCGGCGTGCGGGCTCGGGTTGCTGCGCGCGTGCACTGAGCACTGGACGCGCCAACTGGAGACGCAGCGCGGACCGATCGGCGAGGATGTCCGCTCCCGCCTCTCTGCTCTGTGTGAAATCGGAGAGGCGGACGCGTGCGCGGTGCTCGCCAAATTGCGTTTTCTCGACGGCGAAGCGGATCGCGGCGCGTACGGTGAATCCCGCGATCTCTATGAGCGCGCGTGCACCTTGAAGAATGGCAGCGCCTGTAACTCCTTCGGGATCATGATCGGCGCGGGGCTGGGGGGGGCGCGAAACATTGATCTCGCGCATGAGGTCTATCGTACAGGGTGTCAGCTGGGTGAAGAGGAGGCGTGCATGAACGCCGCGTGGATGGAGGCGCAGGGTCTGGTCGACGCGGGCGATCCAGAGCGAGGGCTGGCGCGCCTGCAGACCGCGTGCGCGCGCGGGGATGGAGAGAGTTGTTATCGCTCTGGCCAGGTCTTGTTCCTCGCGGGGGACAAGGAGCGGGCGACGACGTTGACCGAGCGGGCATGCCGCCTGAACGAGGCCGACGGCTGCACGGCGCTCGCCGTGTGGCTGCTCGATGGGCAAGGACCGGAGACAGGAGGAGCGCGCGCGCTCGAACTGGCCACCTACGCGTGTCAATCGCGCAGCGGAGGCGGGTGCATGCTCGCCGGTAAACTACATGAGTCGGGGGTAGGGACCCGAATCGATCCACAGCTCGCGAAGAGCTTCTTTCACCGCGCGTGCGCCTATCGCTCTGCGGAGGGGTGCGAAGCGCTGGCGCGGCGCGTGGAGGGCAAACTCGCGGCAGAGTTTTGGGTGGTGGGGAAGACGCTGCGCGGGCGAGCGTGCCGCGAAGGGAGCGCCTCGGACTGCGTCACCGTTGGGGTGTATCTTCACCGAGGACTCGGGGGAGAGGTGGCGATAGACACGGCGGCCCTCTTTTACGCAGACGGGTGCGAGTCTGGACAAGCCGACGGGTGTTTGTATGCGGGGCAGCTCCTGGCGACGGGCTCAGGGGTTGAGGTGTCACGTGATCGCGCGAGCGTGTTCTTCCGCCGAGGTTGCGAGCTAGGAAACAACGACGCCTGCGCGTGGGAGGGGCTCTCGTATCACCTAGGAGACGGCGCAGAGAAAGACATCGAGCGCGCTGTGGAGATCTACGAGCGAACGTGCGCGGCGGGCAGCGGCTTCGGCTGCGTCGGCATGGGCAACGTCTACGAGCACGGCGACGGCCGCCCTCGCAGCGGCGAGAAAGCGCGAGAGTATTATGACAAGGCGTGCGCGGCCGGAGAGTCCCGCTACTGTCGCTGAGACACGATCACTTCGCGTTCCGCACAAAAACGATGACCGAAGACCGAGTGACGGGCGTCATCTTCATCCACGTCGTGAAACCACGCGACGGTGGATTCTCCGAGCTTCCAGGACAGCGCCGCTTCGGTGCGGCCGTCGAGCCAGGTTCGAAAGTCGACGCGCCCTTCGATCACCTCGCGCACCTCCACTCCCATCGATTCCATGGCCTCAATTCGTTCGTGGAGCAGCTCGTAGGTCAAGCGGACGCGAGCGACGCCAGCGCGTTCTTGTTCGTCGATCTCGTCGTCGCAGTCAAAATCTCCTCGCAGGAGGTCCCAGGAGAGCTCGACGCCGAGGAAATCGAGGCGGGTCGACTGCCGTTGAAGCGTGATGTGGAGCGCGAGCGCCTCGCTCATGAGGGTGGAGAGGCGCGGTACAAGAGACTGAGCTTCGGTGAGATTGAAGTAGCGCGGCACAGTACTTGAGTAACGTCACGATCCAGTGGAGTCAATGTTCGCGATCAACGATCAAATTAGGTGAGCGAGGGGTTCTGCGCCCGATTCAAAGAGCACCGCGGGCGGGAGATCTTGCTTCGGTGAGATCTTGGTGGCCTCGCGAAGAGAAAAGCGATGAGATCTTGCGAGGGATGTGGCGGCCGCCGGCGGGCGGGGCATCTGTTCATCGGAGGGCGAGGCGAGCGGGGCGGGGCGCGACGCGTCGGTCGGTGAGCGCGCTGGCACCCAAGAGATTTGAGCCAGGGGTCAGCGGTCTTGCAGAAATGGGAAGCGCGTGCGCGTCTCCATGACGCGCGCGCGTGTGACCTCCGCGAAGAGCGTCGTCTCACCCCCTCGATTTCGCGCGACGACCTCACCGGTCGGGTCAATGATCGCGCTCTCCCCGTTGTATGTGAGCCCGCCGCCGTCGCCGACGCGATTGACCCCGACGACCCACGCGAGGTTCTCGATGGCTCGCGCTCGAAGCAGCGCAGACCAGTGGTGCGCGCGCTTGTCTGGCCAGTTAGCGACCACGACGTAGCAGTCTGTCTCCTCCGCGCGCTCCCAGAACTCGTTGGCGAATCGGAGGTCGTAGCACACGAAGGGCGTGATGCGTACGCCATGAATCTCAAACGTCATGCGCGTGGTTCCGGCCTCGTAGCGCTCGTGCTCGCCGGCGTAGGAGAACGGGTGGATCTTGTCGTAGCGGTGCTGTTCGCCGTCGGGACCGCAGAAAAACAGGCTGTTGGTGGGGCGCGCCTGCGCTGCGCGTGTTCGAATTGGCATGGAGCCGGCGATCCAGCAGCGGAGCGCGGCGGCGCGCTCGCGGAGGAACGCGAGGGTGGGGCCGTCTTCACGCTCCGCGATCGCTTCGGTGTTCATGGAGAAGCCGCACGCGAACATCTCCGGGAGCACGATCAGATCTGCGCCGTCTCCCCGCGCCGAGGCGAGCGTGGGCGCGAGGCGAGCGAAATTTTCCGCAGGGTCTTCCCAGCTGATGGCGTGTTGGATTGCGGCGATCTTCACGCTCGCTCCTTTGGCTGGAGCGTCTTGAGGCGCTCGACGGCCGCTTCAAGCATCGGCATGGTCTTGCAAAATGCCCAGCGGACGAGGTGCCTCCCTTCATCCTTGTTCTCATAGAACGCAGAATTGGGGATCGCCGCCACCCCGACTTGGCTGGGGAGCATGCGGCAAAATTCCAGGTCGTCGTGGTAGCCGAGCGGTCGGATGTCGGTGGTGACGAAGTAGGTCCCTGCGGGGACGAGGACGCCCAGCCCGAGTGACTCGAGGCCCGCGCAGAGGGCGTCTCTTCGCGCTCGGTACTCGGCGATGAAGGT
Source organism: Myxococcales bacterium (assembly GCA_014240065.1). Classification (GTDB taxonomy): domain Bacteria; phylum Myxococcota_A; class Polyangia; order Nannocystales; family Nannocystaceae; genus JAAZXR01. The sequence continues at coordinate 38,397 of JAAZXR010000028.1, read as the reverse complement.
CTCGAAGTACTCATCGTTGAGGCGGTAGGCCGCGGCGACCGCAGGTTGGAGTGGCCCGCTGTTGCAAAAGGTGATGAACTGGTGGGAGGTTCGCAGCGCGCTCGTGATCTCCGCAGGTGCGCACGTGTGACCGACCTTCCACCCGGTGAACGAGAAGGACTTCCCGGCGGAGGAGATCGTGACGGTGCGTTCGCGCATCCCGGGGAGCGTCGCGATGGGGATGTGACGCCCCTCAAAGACGAGATGCTCGTAGACCTCGTCGGAGATGACGAGCAGGTCGTGCCGCCGCGCGATCTCGGCGATGTGTTCAAGCTCCGCGCGTGAGAACACCTTGCCGGAGGGGTTGTGCGGTGTGTTGAGGAGGATGCAGCGGGTGCGCTCGTTGATCGCCGCCTCAAGCTCCGCGGGGCGGTACGAAAAGTCTGGCGCGCGGAGCGTCACGATTCGCTCGCGTCCCCCAGCCATGGCGATGCTGGCGCGATACGAGTCGTAGTAGGGCTCAAAGATCACGACCTCATCGTCGGGGTTGAGGATCGCGATCAAGGAGGCGAAGATAGCCTCCGTCGCGCCGTTGTAGACGGTGACCTCGTCGAGCGGGTCGTAGGTGAGTTGATAGAACCGCTCTTGGTGCTCGCTGATCGCGTGGACAAGGGAGAGGTCGCCCCAGGGGCGAGCGTATTGGTTGTTGCCGCTTTGAAGCGTCTCCACCGCGATCTGCTTGATTTGTGCGGGCCCCTCGAAGTTCGGGAATCCTTGACCTAGATTGACAGCCTCGTTCGCGATGGCGAGCTGGGTCATCTCGGCGAAAATCGTCGTGCCGAAGGGCCGGAGCCGTGTCGCGAGGGGGGAGGGAGACGAGGCGGCCATGCGCGCATGTTGGCACAATTTGGGCTTGGCTTCCCGCCGGCGTGCGCCTGGAGTAGCACCGTCGGCGGAGCGGCGCTCCTCGCGAACGCTAGACGGGGTCGATGCCGAGGACGTCGCGCATGTCGTAGACGCCGGGTGGTTTGTCCACCACCCATCGCGCCGCGCGGAGCGCCCCGCGCGCGAAGATCCGGCGATCGGTCGCGCGGTGGGTGAGTTCGACGCGCTCACCGTCGGACAGCAGCATCAAGGTGTGCTCACCGACGGAGTCACCGCCGCGCATCCCGAAGATGCCAACCTCGTCTGCGGAGCGCGCTTGATGGCGGGTCGAGCGGTCGGCCACGAAGATCTCAGAGAGCGTCTGCTCGCGAGAGGACGCCACCTCATGGGCGATCCGTAGGGCGGTGCCGGAGGGGGCGTCCTTCTTATGTCTGTGGTGCAACTCGACGATCTCCGCCTCCCATTTGGGCCCCAGTGAGCGCGCGGCGATCCCGGCGAGCGCGATGAGCATCGTGACCCCGGCGCTGAAGTTCGCCGCGTAGACGATGGGGATGTTGGCGGAGGCCTCTCGAATGAGCTGCTCCACGACCTCCCCACCACCGGTGGTTCCGCACACCAGCGGCACGTGATGCTCGACGCAGCGGGCGAGGTTCTTCGGGGTGGCCTCGGGGAGCGAAAAATCGAGGACGACGGTGCCCGGGCGAGGCTCCAACAGCTCCCCGACCTTCACACCCACCTCCGTCAGCCCGACCAAGCGGCCCGCGTCGTGCCCAAGCCCTGGTCCGCCGGTGCGATCAACCGCGCCTTCCAGGATAAAATTCTCGCTCTGGACGACCTCGCGGATGATGGAGGTGCCCATGCGGCCACGGGCGCCGACGACATGGATGGGGACAAGGTGAGGTTCATTGGTCATGACGGATCTCCTGTGCGAGCGCCTGAAGGCGGCGGTAGAGGGGGGATTCGGGGGCGAGGGGGACGAGCGGCGAGCGGACATGCTCGGAGCACAGCCCAAAGATCTTCAGCGCCGCCTTCACGGGGATCGGGTTGGGGGCGGCGAACAAGGCCTCGGTGATCCTGAGCTGGAAGTCGTGCAGCGCGAGGCTGTCGGCGGCGCCGCCGACGAGCTCCGCGATCACCTTTGGGATGACGTTGGACACCACGCTGATCACGCCGTGCCCCCCGGCGCTCATGAAGGGCAGAATCGTGAAGTCGTCGCCGCTCAATAGAGTGAACGCCTCACCGCAGCTCCGGCGGATGGCAGAGGCGCGGGAGAGGTCCCCGGTCGCCTCTTTGATCCCGACGATCCGCTCGTGCTTCGAGAGCGCGGCGACGGTGTCGGTGAGCATGTCGCATCCGGTGCGGCTCGGTACGTTGTACAAAATGATCGGCTTCTCGCACGCCTCCGCGATCGCCTCAAAGTGCGCGAGGAGGCCTTCTTGGGGCGGGCGATTGTAGTACGGGGTGACCTGCAGCGTGCCGTCGGCTCCAGCCGCCTCGCAGAGCTTCGCCAGCTCGATGGCGTCGCGCGTGTCGTTGGATCCAGCGCCCGCGATGACAGGCACTCGGCCGCCCGCAAGTTTGACGACGCGCTCCACAACCTGCAGGTGCTCTTCGCGACGCAGCGTGGCGGCCTCCCCAGTGGTCCCGCAGGGGACGAGCCCTTGGACGCCCTGGTCGAGTTGGCGCTGCACGAGGCGATCGAGCGCCTCGAAGTCAATCTGCGAGCCGTCAAACGGGGTGATGAGGGCGGTGAGTGCTCCACGGAACATGGCGTGTCGTCCTGGGCGCTCGCCCAGCAGACGCCAGCGTACCATGACTCACCACGAGACGACTCGGCTGATGGCGACGGTGGTTGTTTTCCCGTGGAGTGGACCGCTTAACTTCGCGACGGCGGCGCCGCGGGGGCCTGGCAGCGGCAGCCGGAGACCTCCACGCTCGGCGGTCCAAGGCCGCCGCGTGTCGTAGACACCCAGAGACTGTGATGGAAAAAACTGAACGTGCAGGGTGAGCGGCCCGTCGTACGGGGCCGCGAGCCGAAGGGCCAGCGCGCCGTCTTGAACCCACGCTTCGAGGCCTAGGGTTGTCAGCCACTGGATTCGATGACCCAAGGCGAGCGCGACACCATCCTCGGGATTTTGTTGGAGGAGCGACTCGACCACGGACGCGGCGCGCTCGATATGTCCTTGTCGCAGATACAGCGCCGCGAGGGTGGGGCTCGCCAGCGGGTCGAACGTGTTCGCGGTCATGCGGTCGGCGTTCCTTGCTCGTCGTCGGCGTGGGGTGGCGCGAACGGGATCGTCGCCAGGGAGGCGAGCAGGGACTCCGCGCGCGAGATGTCTCGGCCAATTTGAGCCGCGAGCTCCGCCTCGCCCTCGAACTTTTTCTCGTCGCGGATCCGGGCGACGAAGGCGACCTCGAGCCACTGATCGTAGAGCGAGAGATCTGGGGCGGCCTCCAACAGGTGGACCTCGAGGCGCGCGTGCGTCGGGGCGTCGGCAGCGAACGTCGGGTTGGTTCCAACGTTGGCGACCGCGGAGAAGCGCTGGCCGCAGCGCGGATGCCCTGGGTTGGTTATCTGGGCGCACACCGCGTACACACCCCGTCCAGGGAGCATGGCGCCGTCGCTCTCGAGATTGGCCGTGGGAAAGCCGAGCCGCCGGCCGCGCTGGGCGCCCGGGACGACGCGACCTTCCACGCAGTGCGGTCGCCCGAGGATGGCGCAGGCGGGCTCCACCTCGCCGCGCCGCAGATGCTCGCGGATCACCGAAGAGCCGAGCTTGGACCCCTCCGCGTCGAGGACCTTGGAGACGATCTCAAGCGGGACCGAGTTGGCGGCGAGCATCGTGCGGAGGAGCGGGATGGTCCCCGCTCGGCGGTGGCCAAACCGAAAATCCTCGCCGACGACGACCGTCGAGGGCTGCAGCCCTCCGTGCAAGTAGCGGTCGACGAAGGCCGTCGGAGACAATTGGGAGACCTCGGTGTCGAATGGGAGTTCGACCACGGCGTCGAGGCCTAGCCACCGCGCGACTCGGCGCCGCTGCCTCGGCGTTTGGAGGGTGGCGGGCGCCCGCTCGGGGGCGAGCACCCGCATCGGATGCGGCGTGAAGGTCACGAGCGCGACGTGCGGCTGGGCCACGCGCGCGCGGCTCAGCAGCTCTTGGTGCCCGCGATGCAGACCGTCAAACGCTCCGATGCATGCGGCGGAGCGCGCGGGCAGCGGGGCTGGTTGGGAGAGCACGAGCATTTGATGGCTGGCAGGCTATCACGTGCGACGGCCGCTTGGCGTGACGCCGCGAGTTTGGGACACTGCGAAGGTGGCCAATCCCACCACCGTTCGTCGAGCGCTGTGTTGGGCCTCGTTCGCCTGGTTCTCTCTGGGGGTTTCGCCGGATATTTATTGGCTTGATTCGGGAGAGCTCGTCGCCGCGACCGCCGAGCTCGGGGTCGTGCACCCTCCGGGGACCCCCGGCTACACGCTCCTCGCTCGGGCGCTCGCGCCCATCCCATTCGGGACGTTGGCCTTTCGCGTCGCGATGACGTCTGCGGTGTGCATGAGCCTCGCGCTGGCCTCGTGCCTCGCGATCATCCAGCGCAGGGGCGCCAACGCGTGGATTTGCGCCGCCACCGCGGCGTGGGTGGTGCTTGGCGCGACGGTGCTGCGGAGCGCCCGGGTCGCCGAGATATACGGCTTGGCCAGCTGCCTAGGGCTCGCGTTCATCTCCGCCGTGGACTGGGCGCTCCGCGCCCCGGATGACGCGCGCCCGCGGTTGATCGCGATCTTCCTCGGCGTGTGGGGGGGCGTGTGCTTCGGAGACCTGAGGGTGCTGGTGGCGGTGACGCTGGTGTGGCTCGTGATCAAAGAGCGGTCTCGAGCGCGGCGGTGGCTGCGGTGGTCGCCGCTGGTGGTGACCGCGGGGCTGTTGCCGATCCTGGCGCTGCCGCTCAGCTCTGTGCGCGATCCGACCCGTGACTGGGGAAACCCTGAGACGCTCCGGGCGCTCATCGACCATCTGCAGGCGCGGTCGATCGTCGAGGCCTATGCCGATCGCATCCTCCCGTCAAGCCTCACCCTTTGGCAGGTGGGCTTGGAGGCGACGACCAAAAATCTCACCGAAGATCTCGGCGCGTTCGGGCTCGTCTTTGCCATGATGGCGTTCTTGACGTGGGCGCTGGCGCGCGAAGACAAGGGCGCGCTGGGGTTGTTCGCGGTGGTGGTGGCCGTGGAGCTGGTGTACAGCGCCGGCGTGAACCCCATGGGCATCGCTGATCGCCAGACGGGGATGGTGCTGTGCCTGGTGCTCATCACCGCGACGGCCGTCGAGGTCACGCGGTTGTCCAGGCGGCGCGGGAGGGTGATGATCGCCCTGGGTCCGCTCGCCGCCCTCGCCGTCATTTTTCCGCTCGCGATTCGAGCTCCGCAAGAGCACCGGATTACGACCTCATGGATGCCCCACGCCTGGGCGCGCGCGACCCTCGCCCAGGTCGGCGCGCGCGGGCTGCTGATGGCCCAGTCCGACGATACGATCGCCGGGGTGCTCGCCGCGCAGGCGGTGGACGGGGCCCGCCCAGACGTGTGGATGGTCATCGGCCATCACCTGCACAAAGGGCCCCCCGAGCGGGTGCGTTCGGAGCATGAGGCGCTGTGGCGCGCGGTCGCCGACGCGCCGGGCAGCGAACGGGCGAAGGTGGCCGCGGCGTGGGGGAGCTGGCGCGGCCCTCGGAGCGCGGAGCGGCCGGGGAGCGGCTCGTTGGCGGGCATCGAGACGCTCGCGCCGGTCGCGATCCCGGTCTGGACAGAGCGCGCCCCCGCCGCGCCGATCCGCGCGCAGGTGTCGCGATGGCTCCCGCTCACGAATTCTTCGCGCGATCGAGAGCGACTCGCCCGCGGAGTCAACGGCGGCGTCGCGGCGTTGCTGCGCGCTCAGCTGGACTCCTCCCAGGCGCTCGCGAGCGCGGAGGCGGCGTATCGGATCGTGCTCGACCGCGTCGATCCCGACAACGTGCCCGCGATGGTCTCTCTCGCCTCCGTTTTGGATCGACTCGGTCGGACGGAGAGCGCGATTAATCTGTGCCAGCGAGCGTTGGAGCTGCGCCCACATCACGCGCTGGCGCATCGCAACTTGGGGGTGTTCATCTCGAAGGTCGCGGGGCCGAACGAGCAGGCTCTGGACGCGGTGAGGTTTGCAGCGCGCCTCGAGCCGTGGGATCCTCGCAACTGGCGAGCGATGCGAGCGATGTGCATGAAAATCGGAGACGTGGACTGCGGGGAGCGGGCCCGCGCGCAGCTCCAGCGATTGGGGGCCGAACTGTGAGAGGTGTGGTCACGCGACGACGCGCGGCCCGGGGGTGGCTCCTGCCCAGCGCCGCGGTGGCGGCGGCGCTCTCGCTCGGATCTGGATGTCCGTCGGAGACGAGCTACGACGTGTTCGTGCGGGCGCAGCAGCTCGAGGGAGACGCGGAGCGCTCCGCGTGCAAGCTCGTCTTTGATTCCTCGCGCGGCGCCCACGTGATCTCCAGCGAGGAGGTGGCTCGATGTCTCCGCCAAAACCTGGTCGCGCTCGCGGAGTACGAGCGCGCGGGGTCGCTCGGTTTCAAGGGAGACGCCTACGACCGAGCGCTGCTCGCCGCTCGCGACCGAGTCACGCGGCTCGAGTCGATGGTGCGAACCGTGACGATGCTGGAGCGAGAACAAGCCGCCGCGACCCGCGAGGAGGCGACCGAGCGTGGCGCCGTCCCGGCCCCGGGTCAGGCTGCGGGGACGGGGAGTCCATCCCCGACGAGCCCTCAACCGTGAGCGCGGAGCCGAGGGTTCGAGACTTAAAGCGCCGCGCCAGTCGCGATCCACATGGCGAGGGGCGCGGCCACTTCGACGGGGAGCGAGCCTTCCGCCGGCATTAACTCGCCGACGACCCCGTGGAGGGCGCGTCCGTCTCCTGCGTCCGTGAGCTTTTGAATCAAGTAGCTCGCGGCCGGGGCGCCGGGGCTCACCATGGGGAACGCGGTCGACCGAGCTGTCGTGTCTTGCACGAGATCTTCGTAGGCCGCCGTCGGCGAGCTGAGATTGAGGAGCTGGCGAGGGAGCGAGCCAGGCTCGCGGTGGCATGAGCAATAGGGTGTCGATGGGTCGAAGATCTCGCCCGCCTCGAACAGGCTCGACAAGGTGAGCTCCGCGGGGGTGGGGGGCGGCGTGTCCTCGACCGCCTCCGCGGCCACGGTGAACGGCAACGAATACGTCAACCGCCCGTCCGATTCGACGGTCCAGCCTTCGGGTCCTGTCTCCAAAAACTCGTCCTCCCACCCATACATGCCGGCGATGACGCGAAGGCGATATGTGGCGCCCGGGGTGAGGGTGTCCGTTGGCCGCACCATGAGGACGCTGCCGTCACACCAGCGCGAGGTCGCGAGCGCGGTCCTCGAGCCTGGTCGCCGGTATTGAAAGAGCGAGATCTCTACCTCGGTGTCAAACGCGGAGCCTCCGGAGGTCAAGAGCACCTCAAACCCGCTGAACGCCGTCGGATACAGCTGAGAGGAGAAGCAGACGTCGACGCTGGACGCGGCGGCGACTTGGGTGGCATCTCTCGCGGGGGTGGTGTCCACGATGGTGATATCCCCGCGCTGGAACCCGGGGGTGACGTTTGACACCTCGCCGCAGCCGGCCGCCGAGAGCCCTCCGGCGGTCGCGAGCGCCGCCACCAGGCAGCGCCACCGCAGCTGGCCGTTCACCATGGAACTCACGCGAAGCACTCTTGCGCACCATACCGCGGGGCGCGGCGAGAGCCGATGCGCGACGGTTGCCCCGCCTCCGACCGTCCGCAACGATCCATTCAAAGAGGCGTTAGCTGCGGACCTCGCGCGACTTGGAGCCTCCCAGGTGGATGACACGGTTCGCGATCGCAGGCGGTGGGCGGGGTTAAGGAGGCGCTCAAGTGCGCCACGGCGCGGCCGCCCAGGGCTTCGGTGGCGTGGCCCCGTTCGTACGTTCGGCGTCTTCATATTGACCATTTTCTCCCGTCGTTGGTATGTTTTACGCGCTTATCGGGGTGAATCGCCCCTGGGCTCCGTCCACATCGACCCCGTGGATATTTTACCGAGAGGTACCTAAGGTGAATCGCTTCAGCCGCTCCACACTCCTGACCATCGCTTGCGTGACCTTCTTAGCTGTCCCGGGATGTGGTCCATTTGGATATATCAAGAAGACCGCGAAGAACGCGACCGAGGCGGTGGCGCGAGCCAAGGCCGAGGGGGCCGAAGAGCTCGCCCCCTACGAGTACTGGGGATCGACCGCGTACCTCGATCAATCCAAGGTCATGATGGGCTACAGCGAGTACGAGCGGTCCTTTGACTATGGAGACCGCGCCCTCCAGCTCGCCGGAGAGGCGGAGCGCAAGGCGAAGCGGAACGAGGAGCTCGGGGTGGCGGACGGGCTCGCGGAGACCGACGACGTGGATCCGGACAGCGCCGACGGCGTCGCTGGAGACGACGTCTCCTCCGACGACAAGAAGGACGGAGGCAGCAAGTGACGGGATCGAAGCGAATGCATCGGTTGGATCGAGCCGCCGCGTACACCGGTGCGCTCTTTTTGTCGATTTCACTGAGTTCGTGTGCTGGCGAGCAATTGAAGGGGCAAGTCATGGGGACGCAGACCGCGCTGCAGCGCGCGATTCGAGACGGCTCCAAGGCGATTGGTTGCGCGCCGAAAGATACGGCCCTCGCCGAGGCGAACATCAAGTTTGCAGAGGACGCGCTAAAGATGGGCGAGATGTTCAGAGGTCGGGAGCACGCGCAGCTCGCCGAGCTCTACACGAAGCTCGCCGTAGCGAAGACGGATCCCGTGCGATGTCGAGAGCCCGGCTTCGTGGCCCGACCCGCGGGTAACCTCGCGGATGACAAAGACCAAGACGGCTACGACGACGACGTCGACACCTGCCCCGAGGATCCGGAGGACTTCGACGGGTTTGAGGATGAGGACGGGTGCCCTGACACCGACAACGACAAGGACGGGGTGCTCGACGCCTCAACCTTTGAGAACGGCCAATGGGTCAGCCTGGACATGAAGGGGGATCTGGACTGCCGCAACGACCCGGAGGATCAAGACGGCTTCGAAGACGAGGACGGCTGCCCCGACCCAGACAATGACCAAGACGGCATCCTCGACGAGGTCGATCAGTGCCCGAACGAGGGCGAGGACTTCGACGGCTTCCAGGATGAAGATGGTTGTCCCGAGAATGACAACGATCAAGACGGCATCCTCGATGCCGAAGACCAGTGCCCCAATGACCCCGAGGATATGGACGGGGATCAAGACGAGGACGGCTGCCCAGACCTGGCCGCGAAGTGGGATGGGTGCGAGCTCAAGCTCGACGACAAGATCTACTTCCAGTTCAACAAGTACGAGATCGATCCCAAGAGCTACGGCCTCCTCGGTGACGTGTCCTTGGCCCTCAACGAGGGCGGCAACAAGGCTGTGACCATCGAGATTGGCGGACACACGGACAGCAAGGGGAGCGGTCGATACAACCAGAAGTTGTCGCAGCAGCGTGTGGAGGCTGTTCGAACCTATCTCGTGAACAAGGGGATCGATCCGTCGCGGATGACCGCCGTCGGATACGGTGAGGACATGCCAATTGACACGAACCGCACGGCGGAGGGCAGGGCGAACAATCGCCGCGTCGAGTTCATTCGTACGGACAATGAGTGCGGGAAGTGAGCGGCTGCGCGCTCCCACGCATGACAACGAGTGTTCGGGGTGCGTGACACCCCAATGAGAAAAATCGAGGGTCGAACGATGCAACGAAATCGAGCATTTTCTAGCTGGGCGAGCGTCACGTCGGCGCTGCTCTTGACGGTCGCTGGGATGATGACGACGCCCGAGGAGGCGTCTGCGCTCCCCCGTAACGACATGCGCGCCGCGTATGGGAAGGCGTTGGCGGCGTTCAACGATCTTGAGATCGAGGCGGCGCTTGAGACGGTGGACGGAGCGATCGCGGAGGCAGCGTCGTCGGGATCTGGCGACGATCCGGTGCTCGCGTCGTTGTTCTTGTTGCGGGCCGGCCTGCGCTACTCGCTCGAGGGAGCCGACGGGCGCGCAGCTGTGCTCGAGGACCTCACGCGCGCGGTCACCTTGAACTACTACGTCGTGGTGCCGCTCGAGTTCCGTTCGGAGGAGCTCTCGGCGTTCTTGACGGAGGCGCGCCGCATGTCGGGCCGCAAGGCGCCCTCGAGGATCGAACACACCCTCCCCGTGGTCGCGTGCGAGCAGGACATCCAATTCGAGGCGCTCTTGGGGGTCCCCGACGGCGGGACCGCGGTGCTCTACTGGAAGCGCGCGAGCGCGGAGACCTTCCAAGAGGTGGAGATGGAGGTGTTCTCCAACGTCGCGGAGACCACCGTCTCCGCCCCCGAGCACGGCGATTTCGACGTCGAGTACGCGATCTACTCCTTCGACGCCAACGGGCAGGCCGCCTACAACAAAGGGACCGCGGACCAGCCCATCGTGCTGCGGTTGGGCTGTAAGGTCGAAGATCCGGTGCCCGCCGGCGCTGGCTCGGGTGGGACGGCCGACGAGGGGCCCCCGAAGGAGGTGGTGCCTCTGCCGCGGGTCTGGATCAACCTGGGCTTGGGGACGGGATTCGGTCTCGCGAAAGGCCGCGCCGAGAAGACCTACTACCAGTACTTCCCCAATTCTCCGGGCTCCCAGTATACGGCGGAGTCCTACGCGTGCGCGCTCGCGAGGTGGGCGGCGGGTGGCGTCGGTCAGCCGCTCCCCGATCCAATCGAGTTCTATGGGGCAGACCCGGCCGATCCGAGCATGGGGAGCTTCGTCGGCAAGTACGGCCCCACGGTCCCGGCGCAGAGAGCCCAGGTGGCGAACGCCTACGATCCCGAGAAATGCGGGGCCCGTCACCCGGTCACCAACGGACTCGCCGCATCGCCATTCTTCATCGAGCCCGAGGTGCAGGTGAAGGTGATGGACCGCTTGACGGTGAGCCTGTATGGGCGGCTGCAGGTGGTGTCAGGATCGAACGTCATCCGCGACGATCCGAACAAGGATCTCGGGAGGCCCGACCTGTGCGGCGACACTGGAATCGAGTCGACCGGCGCGAACGGCACAAGCTGGTGCGACGACGTCTACACGACAGATCCAGCGTCGCAGTATCGTGATCGGCCGCCGTTCACATGGGCGGTCGGTTCCAAGATCCGCTACTACTTCTTGAAGGACACGAGCAAGATTCGCCTCTTCGCGGGGGGCTTTGGCGGATATGGTCAAAGCCGGTTACGCGTGAATATGGGGTTCGCGAACGACACCAACGGGAACAGCATCCCCGACGACCGAGAAGACACCAACGGGTACTTCGCGCTCAACCCAAGCGACCCGTCCACGTGCTTCCCCATCTTCCCCTACCGCGACGCCTGCGCGAACCTACCGGAGGTCGGCGGCAGCGCGGGCGCATCTGTAGAGTCTAAAACCATCGCCCAGCAGTTCGCCAACTCGAACAGCAGCGGCACCCGCTACGACACGGTGGCCATCGGGCAGGGCTTCCTCGGCGGCATGTTCGGGTTCAATTATCAAATCATGAAAAACTTCGCGATCTTCGGTGAGATCCAAGTGGGCGGATGGTTCCCACAAAATTCGAGCTTCCTCGTGGATCTCAACGTGGGCCCGGCGGTGACTTTCTAGCCCCCGTCGTCCGGCGCATCTAGACACACGGGGCGTGGCGGCGAGAGAGGCCGCGCGCGGGGAGGAGCTACTCGCTGACAGGATCCGCGAGCGGAAGTTGGATCTTGAACGTCGTCCCCTGTCCGCGTTCACTGATGACGGAGACGAGGCCCCCGTGCTCGTCCACGATCCGCTGCACGATGGCGAGCCCGAAGCCCGAGCCTTTTGGCTTGGTCGAGAAGAAGGGCTCAAACAAGAGCGGGATTTGCTCCTCGTCGATACCTTCGCCGCCGTCTTGGATTTCGAAGCTCGCGTAGCCGGTTTCTGCGTAGGCGCGGACTTGAATCTTGCCATCGTTCGGGGAGGCCTCAAGAGCGTTCCGCATCAGATTCCAGATGACCTGCGAAATCTGCGCCGGATCGGACATGGTCCACACGTTCTCGCCCGAGACCGCGATGCAGATCCCGCTGTCGGGGCTGCTCGGCTGGCTCCGGACCGCCTCTGCGACCTCAAAGAGCAGCTGCGGGAGGTTGAAGCGTCGCACCTCCGGGGCGTGGGTCCTCGTGTAGCTCAATAAGTTGTCCACAGTGCTCGCGAGCCTGCTCGATTCTCGCAGGATGAGGTTGGTCAGTTTCTCGCGCTCGTCTCCGACGGAAGCTCCAAGGAGCTCGGCGCTCCCAGAGATCGCGGCAAGCGGGTTTCGAACCTCGTGGGCCACCGACGCGGCGAGGCTTCCGACGGCTGCGAGCCGCTGCGAGCGCTCGAGCGCGGTCCGCATTCTCACGAGCTCTGTGACGTCATCGAGCGACAGCACGTATCCTAGCAAGTGGTGATCGGCGTCCCGGAGCGTGCAACAGATCCCCTCGATCTGAACCGGTGGTTCGGGGGGAGCTTGCACGATCTGCGTGGTCACGCGGAGCCCGCCGCGGCTGGGCCGAAGCCCGCGGCTCAGCGAGGGGAAGCGGTCTTGAATCCGCTCGCCTATCAGCGAATGCACGCCCGCGTAGGACAGCGCCACTGCGTTGGCGAAGACGACTCGGCCCTCCGTGTCCACGGTGATCAGGCCAGAGGTGAGAGACCGGACCATGTCATCGGTGAGCGCCCCGAGGCGTGAGACTTGACGCTCGAATTGAACCAGCTGTTTGTTGAGGTAGATTGACAAGATGCCCACGCTCACGGTGGCCGCGATCGTGAGCAGGTAGGAGGTCCAAAAGTCGACCGGGGCTGGCATCTCGACCTCACCCGCGACCGTGAGCGGGATGGCGAGCCCGAACAGGTGGAGGAGCGTCGTCGAGGTAAAAATGAGCACGCAGCCGCCCGTCGCGGCGAGCGTCTGTTCTCTGTCGCCCATGATCGCGGATCCCACGACCGCCACGGGGAAGAGGAAGACCGCGCCAGAGCTGGTGCCGCCGGATAGCTGCACGATGATCGAGGCGAGCACGATGTCGAACATGGTCTGCACCCACGCGAACATTGAGAGGTTCTGCGTGCGTGGGAGTCGCCACGCCAAGATGATGTTGAGGACGTAGGCGAGGAAGAGCGCGGACCACGTCAACTGGTCGTAGAGTCTCCCAAAGGTGTTGGTCGAGCCCCCTTGCTGAAAAGCGACCACGAGCGCGGTCGTAATTCCGATGGCGATGATTCGGAAGTACATGAAATACGAGATGCGGCTCTCACGGGAGGCCCGCAGCTCTTGGTTGGATCCGCTGCCCGCGGTGAGGTCCGCGTCGCGAAGAATGGCGGTGGAACTCTCGCCTACTTCCAGGTCATCCGGGACGCCCGCATCCGAGGCGCGCGAGCGCCGGTGTCGCGCCGTCGCTTGACCGAACTCGAGACCAGGCCGCTTCTCCATCGACCCCTAGGTTTGGATGGAGCCAGCGATGTTGAAGATCGGGAGATACATCGCGATCAGCAGTCCACCAACCCCGACGCCGAGGCCGACGAGAATGAGTGGCTCGATGAGCGCGGTCATCGCGGAGACCGCAGCGTCTACTTCGTCCTCGTAAAAATCTGCGATTTTCTGGAGCATCTCGTCCATCGCGCCGGTCTGCTCACCCACGCCGATCATCTGACAAACCATGGGTGGGAACACGCGGGTCTCGATCAGAGGGGAGGCGATGTCAGATCCTTGCGACACCTTCTCGCGGGTGTGGAGGATCGCCTGCTTGACGACCTCGTTGCCCGAGGTGCGCGCGACGATGTCGAGCGCCTCGAGGAGGTTCACCCCGGAAGAGAGCAGGGTGCCCATGGTCCGCGTGAAGCGCGCGACCGCGCCTTTGCGGATGATGTTTCCGATCACCGGGGAGCGAAGGATGATGTTGTCGAAGATGATGCGTCCCTTGGGCGTGCGATACGCGGAGACCGTGCCAAAGATCGTGAGGCCGATGGTCCCGAAGATGATGTACCAGTAGTCGACGAAAAAGTGGCTGAGGGCGATGACGACGCGCGTGGGGGCGGGCAGCTGTCCCGCGCCGAGGTCCGCGAACATTTTCTCGAAGGTCGGCAGCACGAACGTGAGCATGAGGGTCATGACACCGAAACCGACAGCGATAATACCGGCGGGATAGACCATGGCGCCGCGCACCTGACGGCGGAGTTTCTCGGCCTTCTCAAGATAGGCGGCGAGGCGCCGGAAGATGAGGTCGAGGATACCGCCGGCCTCGCCTGCTGCGACGAGGTTCACGAAGAGCTCGTCAAAGACCCGGGGGTATTTGGAGAGGCCTTCGCTCAACGACTTACCGGTCTCCACCTCTGTTTTGACGCCCATGAGGATTTTTCCAAAGTTCGGGTTCTCGGATTGGCTACCGAGCATATCGAGGCACTGCACCACCGGGAGACCGGCGTCGATCATGGTTGAGAAAGTTCGGCTAAAGACGACCATGTCCTTGAGCGATACCCCGGTGCCGATGGTCGGGAGCTGGATATCAAGCGGCTTGCGCTTGATCTTGGAAACCTGCAGGCCTTGTGTCGTCAGCCGCTGCCGAAGCTCCTCCTCCGTGTCCGCTTTGATTTCGCCCTCGCGGTGGTCGCCGCCCTTCGTTGTCGCTTCCCATAGAAATGTAGGCATCTTTTTAGCTCTTTTGACTCAAGGGGTTGAGGTTCTCATCGATTCCGCTGCTGGTGAGTGACTTGCGCGAGGCCTTTACCCTCAAGGAGCATCATCTCTAGCTCGTCCTCGTTACTCGATCGACTCAGTCCGAGCTCTCGGCTGATCACACCGCGCTGGATGAGGTCCGAGAGGGACTGGTTGAAGGTCTGCATTCCGTGGGCGCCCTGCCCAAGCTGCATCTGTGAGTAGATCTGATGGACCTTGTTGTCGCGGATGAGCGCTCGAATCGCGTCGTTGGGCACCATGACCTCTACAGCGAGCGCTCTGCCCCCCGAGGGTTTGGGCAGCAGGGCTTGGGTGAGTACGCCCTCCAGCACAAAGCTCAGCTGCGTACGAATTTGGCTCTGCTGGTGAGGCTCAAACACATCGATGATGCGGTTGATGGACTGCACCGCGCTGTTGGTGTGCAAGGTGGCGAAGGTGAGGTGACCAGTCTCCGCGATCGTCATGGCCGCCTCGATGGTCTCCTTGTCGCGAAGCTCGCCCACCAGCACGACGTCGGGGTCCTGGCGCAGGATCGACTTAAGAGCGCGGGTGAAGCTGTTGGTATCTTCGCCCACCTCGCGCTGGTTCACGATGCACCCTCGGTGCGGGTGGAGATACTCGATGGGATCTTCGATGGTGATGATGTGCTCTCGACGGTCTCGATTGATCATGTTGATCATGGAGGCCAGCGAGGTCGACTTGCCGGAGCCCGTCGGGCCGGTCACCAAGATGAGCCCGCGTGGCTTCTGCGAGAGCCTCCGGATCACCTCAGGGAGCCCCAGATCCTCGAACTCGGGGAGCTTAAAGGGGATCAGGCGAAAAGCGCCTGCGACGTTGCCTTTTTGGAGGTACACATTCCCACGGAAGCGAGCCAGCCCTTTCACTCCGAAGGAGAAGTCGAGCTCTCGATTCTCCTCGAACCGATGCTTTTGAGCCTCGGTGAGGACGGAGTAGCAAAGCTGCTTGCTCTCGACCGGGCCGAGCGCGGGCGTCTTCAGCGGGACAATTTTGCCATCGAGGCGGACGACGGGAGGCGTCCCAGTGCTGATGTGAAGGTCGGTCCCCCCCGCGTCCAGCATGGCCTTGAGGAGTTGATGGAGATTGATGGATGCCATGAAACGTTAACCGGGTAGGGGGCGCCGCGGGTGGGCCACCGTTGCTTTCGACTATGGATTGTACCCAAGCATCCGCTAGTGCGCCAAATTCGGCAGAAGTGCAGCCTTTCGCGACCAAAAGCGGCCCCGGCCGTATCGCGGAGCGGCGCCGGCGGGCTATGGTGTCGCTGTGTGGCGGCGCGCGCTCCATGGAGGTCGATTCAAGTCTGTCGCCGTGTTCGGCATGCTGTTCGCGGTTGGCGGCTGTCAGTGCCGGGAAATGGGGGGCTCGTCGACGGCGACGGGCGGAATCCATGGAGCAGGGGTCGAGGAGCGGGAATCGGACGCCGGCGCTCCGAAGGGCGGGCGGTCTCAGCCCTCGTCGAGCGT
This sequence comes from Myxococcales bacterium, assembly GCA_014240065.1. GTDB lineage: Bacteria > Myxococcota_A > Polyangia > Nannocystales > Nannocystaceae > JAAZXR01. Next base: position 22,298 of record JAAZXR010000028.1, on the reverse strand, counting down.
CATCTCGGAGCGGTCCGCGCAAGATCTCGAAGCGGGGGCGCGCGCGTTGGTCGCCTCGGACCAACGACGGCTGCGCGCATCCGTGCTCGCGCGCGCCCAAGAAATGCTGTCGCCGGGGATCGATGGGTCGGACGGCTGGGTCCTCGCGCACGCGGTGCTCGGGTTTGGGAGCGACTTTCGCGTCGGCGAGCACGAGGCCTGGCGCATCCTCGTGAGCGAGCACGGGAAGGTTGACGAGGTGACGGGACGAATCACCTTTCGAGAGGCGCCGACGGGCGTGCCGATCGAGCCTCATCTCGGTCTCGTCGCGAAGACCTTCGCGTCCGCCGGCGTCGATCCGGCGAGCGTGGTCCGAGCCTCAAACGGGGTGGAGGCTCGCGTCGGTCAGGTGGCGTTGTCGCCGACGGGCTGGCCGACACCTCGCGATTTAAGCGCGGCCGCGCCGTCGCTGTTGCCCGGCGTGCCCGGGCGACTCGATGATGTCGCTTGGGTTCTTGAAGTCTCCGCGCGTTGGGGAGGCGCCGCCAACACCGAACTTCGGGGCGCGCTCGCCGAAGGGGCGCTGAGCGGCCTTTACGCGCTCTACAGACCGATTGAGCAGGCGCGCAGCTCAGGGGCCGCGCTGCGGCGAGATGGCCGAGGGGTGTTTGCGCTGACCTGCGGCGGCGCACATCTGTTGCAGGCGGTATTCGCGGCGTATGACGCCGCGGGGGGTGAGCGTCTAGAGCGCCGGAAGCTGTCGCACCTTTGGTCGCTCGCGCAGTGGCGCTACGACCGAGAGCTCGAGTCCATCGACGCTTTGCTCGTGGTCCCTTCGGCGGATCGGCGCGCGCTGCTCGGGCAGCGTCTCAAGCTCACGGGGCATTTCTTGGAGACGCTTCGGGTGGTCGAGTCGAGCCGATTGATCGACGACCGGGCGCGCTACGAGGCTCGATTGGCGAAGGTGGAATCGGAGGTCATCGCGACCCTCGCGGTGCTCGAGGAGCGCGGCGCCTTCGCCGGACTGACCGGCGCCACGGAGCGGTGGTCGCAGGCGGACAGAGATCTCGTCGGCGATGCCCTCCACGGTGCTCGGGGTCTGCGCCTCGGTCTTTGATGCCGACGCATCCACGCCGCTGCACCGACGCGGAGCCCGTTTTACTCGGCCGTTGCGCAAAACACGCGATTCGAAAGCAGGCAGCTGCGTCGCAGTGGTGACGCCAGGAACGCGGCGTTCGCGGTCACCCGTGGTGGGTTGGCCAAACATGACGAGATAAAAAGTGTTCTGTCTTTCAGTTATTTGAAGAGACAATAGTGTCATGACGCGAGGTGAGAGGCGAAGCAAAGCCCCGCGCGAATTTTGCCCTTGCCAAACCTCCCAAGTCGTCCTTTTCTCCCCGTGATGACGCGTGCATGGACGATCCTTCCCCTGACAGCTTTATTAGTTTCGACGGAAGCGTGGGCCGCGGAGGACCACGTGGATGGCCCGGTGGTCGAGCAGCTGCCGGAAATCTCGATGGGCACCCCGGCCTCGACGTGCCAATGGCCGACGACGCTCCTGATCAACGGGTGCACCGCCACGCTCGTGCACCCTCGGGTCGTGACGACGGCGGCCCACTGTCCGTCGCCTTCCACCGTGCGCTTCGGCGAGGCGACCAACAAGATCGTAGGCAACGTGTCGGTAGACTATTGCGTCCAGCGACCCGAGTGGAACCCGGGCGACAACAACGGGGTCGGCGGATGGGACGCCAAGTTCTGCGTGCTCGACTCCGCGGTGACGAACGTGCCCATCGCGCCCATCGCCATGGGTTGCGAGGTGAATCAGATCGGCAAGGACTCCGCCGGCGTGTACATCGCCGGCTTCGGGAACAATTCGGACAGCGGTGGCTTTGGCACCAAGCGCTACACAGACACGATTATTCGCCAAGATTTATTCACCTACGGCGACGGCACCAACGCGGTCTTCGTGGGGACGACGAACAAGGACTCTTGCTCGGGAGACTCGGGGGGGCCCGCCTACGCCCAACTTGACGACGGGGTGTTTCGCACCTTCGGCATCACCTCTGGTGGTCCAGAGGGATGCGGCACCGGTGGGGGCACCTACGTGTTCACACCCTTTCACGTGCCTTGGGCCGAGGAGGCGACCGGTGTCGACTTCACCCCGTGTACCGACGCGGACGGGACTTGGAACCCGACCGCAGAGTGCGGGCAGTTCTCCATGGACCCCATGGCCGTGGGTAGCTGGGGCGACGGATGCGATCATCAGCGCAGCGGCTACCTCGACACCTGCGGGCCGGCGTACGGCCAAGCGCATCCCACACCGACTGTGACGATCAACGCCCCGCTGGACCAAGAGGTCTTCGACCCCGTCGACGGGACCGCCAGCATTGACATCGCCTACGACGTGCAACACGAGTGGCCAATTCGTGAGGTCCGCTTCGTGATCAACGGTGACGTGGGCGGGTACGATCCGGTCCAGGGGGCGGCGTTTTACCAATGGCCGCCAGCGCCCACGTTTGAGGGGCTGTCGGGCAACTTCCCAGAGGGCACCTACGACATCCGCATCGAAGCCGAGGACTGGGGCGGGGTGATTGGGTACGCCCAGGTGAACGTGGCCGTCGGGGATGACGCGCCGAACCCTCCACCTGATCCACAACCCGGAGACTCCGGTGGAGACTCCGGTGGAGACTCCGGCGACGACTCGGGTGACTCCGGTATCGGCGAGACTGGCGGAGGAGATTCCGGCCTCAACGACCGTGGTGATGAGGGTTGCGCCTGTGATGTCGCCCGTGAGCAGAGCCCGCTGGGTGCGCTAGGCTTGCTTTTGCCGTTCGGTGTCCTCGGGTTCCGTCGTCGTCGCCGCTGACGCTCGGGTCGTGGCGTCCGGCGGGAGGATTCGCGCGCGCGCGCTCGGGCTGCTGGGACTTCCATCACGCGGGTGATAGGATCACGGCGTGGGGAGGTCGATGCTGTGAGTGAGTTCAAGAGACTATTGCGCTTGTGGTTTGGGTTGAGCGAGCCGGTCGATCGTCGCGCATATCTTTGGAGTGGGGTCGGATTGATGGCGCTCAAGATCGCGGTGGACGCCGCGCTGGTTCGCTGGCTCACCGGCGCGAGCATCGGCCTGTGGGCGTACCTGAGCCCTGTGCTTGCCCACCGCGAGGCGATGTTCGAGGGGGGCAGCGACGAGGTGATCGGGCTGTGGATGGTGGTCTGGGCCTTGCCCTTCGCGTGGGTGGGGCTCTCCATGAGCCTGCGGCGAGCGCTGGACGCGGGGCTCCCGGGGATGGTGAGTCTCGCGTTCTTCCTCCCGGGCCTCAATTACTTGTTGATGGCCTTGCTCTCGGTGTTGCCCTCGCGTTCGCCAGGGTCGGACGAGCGCGGGCACGACCCCCCCGCGTCCCCTGTTTCGACAGATCGCTTGAAGACCGCCATGCTCGGCACGGGGATCGGCCTGGGCATCGGCGTGGCCATGACCCTGGTGTCCACGGTGGTCCTCGGCGAGTACGGCTCTTCGCTCTTTGTCCTCACGCCGGTGATGATGGGCGCGGCGGGCTCGTTCGTTCACAACCGCCGGCGCCCCCGGACCTTGGCGTCTTCTCTGCTCGTGGGCTGGCTCTCTGTACTGATGGTCGGTGGTGTGTTGCTGTTGATCGCGGTGGAGGGGGTCATTTGTCTGGCGATGGCCTTGCCCTTGGCGGTGATCATGGCGGGGTTCGGCGCCGTGGTGGGCCGCGCGTTGGCGCTGCGCGGCGGGGGGACAGCGCGGCAGGTGGCGCTGGCCGTCGCGGCGCTGCCGCTGCTGGGCTTCATGGAGCCCAGCGCCCGCGGCGTCCCACTCCTGATGGCCAAGAGCGAGATCATCATCGACGCGCCGCCCGACGCGGTGTGGCCGAACGTGGTGGGGTTCACGGAGCTGCCAGAGCCCGGTCGATGGTTCTTCGAGCTCGGCGTCGCCTACCCGCAGCGCGCCCGCATCGAGGGCGCCGGCGTGGGGGCGGTGCGGTCCTGCGAGTTCTCTACCGGGCCGTTTGTCGAGCCGATCACCGTGTGGGAGGCGCCGCATCGTCTGGGCTTTGACGTCGCCTCGCAGCCGCCGCCCATGACCGAGTTGAGCCCCTACCGCCACGTGCACCCGCCACACCTCGACGGCTACCTACGGAGCCGCAGGGGAGAGTTCAAGCTGGTGGCGCTGCCCGGCGGTCGCACGCGTCTGGAGGGGCGCACGTGGTACGAGCTGGAGGTGTTTCCGGTGGCGTACTGGGGCGTCTTCTCGCAGGCGCTCATCGGTGCGATTCACGATCGGGTGCTCGCGCACATCAAGACGCTCACGGAGACGCCCGGCGCTCCATGAGGCGCGCGCGCACGGATCCCGGGATCGATTGAGTTCACGGGTCGGGGGTGGGATACTCTGGCTCCCATGCGACGCGGTTGGATTCCTTTGTCATTGGTGTTGACTCTGGGCTCGTGCGGAAAGCAGGGGGCGTCCTCTGCAGACGCGGGGGATGACGACGGCCGGATCTTCCTCACCAACGGCATTGAGGTCGTCGTGGAAGATGACGGGGGGCTCTCACTCGTGGATGACGGACGCCGAATTTGGGGGCTCGCGCCCGGACACGGACCGCGCGTGTCCACCTTCAATATCGGCTGGTCTGGCGACACCGCCATCTGGGAGTTCACGCGCACCAACGAGGAGACGGTGGAGTATCCGCTCCTTAGGGGCGTCGAGCAGGGAGGTGGATCTGAGCCGGAGGGGATCGCGGATGAGACGTGGGCTGTCTTTGGCCGGGAGGGGAGTGAAGAAGAGGTTCGGGTGTACCTTGGGGACGAGTTTAGGGATTCGGATTTCAGCCGCGTCACGATCCAGCTTCCGACAGGGCAGACGACCACGTCCGTCGCCCTCCCCGTTCGATGCACGGAGACCGGCACCTTTCATGGGTTCGGGGGGCAGTACGAGACGACCGATCAGCGCGGGAAGTCCTTTGACCTGTTCGTGAGCGAGCAGGGGATCGGTCGAGAGCCGACGGAGCCATCCCAGCCGATCAACGGATCGGAGCACACCGCCTACTTCCCCATGCCCTACTATGTGGATGCGGACGGCGCGGGGGCGGTGTGGGACACCGACTACCGCATGCACGTCGATTTGTGCGCCACCGACTCACAGGTGGCGTGGTTCGAGACGTTGGAGCCAGAGCACGAGCTGTGGGTGCTCCGTGGACCGACGCCCGCCGACGTGATCCGGCAGCTCTCGGACCGAGTCTCCCGTCCCAAGCGACCGCCGACGTGGGCGTGGTCGCCGTGGATGGCGGCGCAAGGTGGCTCCGATTCCGTGCGCGCCGAAAAGCTCGCGTTGGAGGCGGCCCAGATCCCCTACTCGGCGATCTGGGTGCAGGACTGGACGGGCATCCGCATGAACCTCGACGGGGGGTTTGGCGTGCAGTACCGGTGGCTTCCGGATCTTGAGCTCTATCCGGACCTCGCCGAGCTCATCGCCGAATTCCACGCGGACGGTAAGAAGTTCCTCACCTACGCGAACCCCTTCGTGTCGAAGACACCGACCCTGGAGCACTACCCGGAGATGGTCGCCCAAGGGCTGACCATCAAGCAGAACGGGGAGGTGTACGACCACGCGGCGCCCAATCTGATCTCCACGCATCCGGACCTCACCAACGAGGCGTCCCGCGAGTACGTCAAATCATTCTTGCGCGACATGGTGGAGACCTACGGCATGGACGGCTGGATGGTCGATTTTGCCGAGTGGTTGCCGCTCAGTGCGGAGTTGTCGAATGGCAGCGATCCCCGCGCCTATCACAACCGCTACCCTGAGGCGTGGCAGCGGCTGACCCGCGAGGTGATGGACGAGGTGCGGCCCGACGGCGACTGGGTGAGCTTCGCGCGCTCGGGCTGGCGCGGCGTCCACGGCGTCGCGATGATTCACTGGGTGGGCGATCAAGAGTGCACATGGTCGGAGCACGACGGCCTGCCCACGGTGGTGCCCGCCATGCTCAATCTGGGGCTCTCCGGCCAGCCCTACGTGACCCACGACATCGCGGGGTTCAGCGGCGGGCCCTCGGGCAAGGAGCTGTTCTTGCGCTGGACCGAGCTCGGCGCGTTCACGCCGATCATGCGCACCCACGACGGCAACAAGAAGTTAGAGAACTGGTCGTGGGATTCGGACACGGAGACCACCGCGCACTTCCGGCGCTTCGCGAATATCCACGAGCTGCTGGTGCCGGAGCTGGAGGCGATGGCCGCCGAGGCCGACGCGAGCTCCATGCCCATGGTGCGCCACTTGATGATCGAGTTCCCCAACGACGTCGCGTCGCGAGCCGTGCACGATCAATTCATGCTGGGAGACTCGCTCCTCGTCGCGCCCGTAGTGGAGGAGGGGGCGACCACCCGCTCGCTCTACCTACCTCCGGGAACCTGGTACCACGTGTGGACCGGCGACAACTACGAGGGTGGCGTGACGCTCACGATCGACGCTCCCATCGGGAGCCCGCCGGTGTTCTCCTTGGGCGAAGACCGGCCTGACCTGCGTGCGGTGCCGTAGCGAGCACGAGCGTCAGTCCGCCGCGGTGACGCGGGTGACCTCTTTGAGGGTCGTGACGCCCTCACCAATTTTATTGAGCCCCGCCCGTCGAAGGGTCGCCATGCCTCCACGGATGGCCTCCTCCTTGATCTCCGTGGTGGAGGCCCCTTGCAAGATCAAATCCTTGAGGCTCGGGGTCAAGACCATGACCTCGTAGAGCGCGACGCGTCCCTTGTGGCCGGTGTCCGCGCAGGTGTTGCAGCCCTTGCCTTTCATCACCTTGCAGGCCTTGGCCTCTTTTTGGTTCATGCCGGCGTCCACGAGGGTCTCGACTATTTTCTCGGGATCTTCCACCTTACAGTCGCCGCAGATCTTACGCGCGAGACGCTGCGCGACGATCATGTTCACGGAGGCGGTCACGAGGAACGGCTCCACGCCCATGTTGAGGAGGCGATTGACGGTTGAGGGCGCGTCGTTGGTGTGCAGGGTAGACAGCACCAAGTGGCCGGTGAGCGCCGCTTTCACGGAGATCTCGGCGGTCTCGAAGTCACGAATCTCGCCGACCATGATGATGTCGGGATCCTGGCGGAGGAAGGAGCGGAGCGCCGCAGCGAAGTTGAGCCCGATGTCATCGTGCATCTGGCACTGGTTGATCCCCTCGAGGTTGAACTCGACGGGGTCCTCCGCGGTGGAGATGTTGACGTCGTCGTTGTTGAGCTCGGAGAGCGCCGAATACAAGGTGGTGGTCTTGCCGGAACCGGTGGGGCCCGTGACCAAGCACATCCCGTAAGGTTTGTGGATCGACGACTTGAAGTCGGCGAGGGGCTTGCCCTCAAAGCCGAGCTTGGTCATGTCGAGCTGGAGGTTCTCCTTGTCGAGGAGTCGGAGGACGATTTTCTCACCGAACAAGCACGGGAGTGTGGAGACACGAAAGTCCATCTCGCGGCCTCCGCTCATGCGAATCTTGATGCGGCCGTCCTGGGGGAGGCGGCGCTCCGCGATGTCGAGGTTCGCCATGATCTTGAAGCGACTCGTGATGGCGTTGCGCAGCTTGAGCGGCGGGTTCATCTCGTGCTGCAGCACGCCGTCGACCCGATAGCGGACCCGATACCCCTTCTCGTAGGGCTCCACGTGGATGTCCGAGGCGCCCTTGTTGATCGCGTTGATCAAGATCAAGTTGCAGAGTTTGACGACCGGTGCTTGACCGGCCTCATTCTCGCTGTCGACCGCGTCGAAGTCGTCGCCACCGGCATCGGCCACGTCGATCTCGTCGAGCTCCATATTCCCGAGCACCTCAGAGTAATCACGGACCTGTTCCACCTCCTCGTAGGAGCGCTCGATGGCCGCCTCGATCGCGGTGTCCGTGCTGACGACGGGTTCAATGTTGAGTCCGGTCAAGAACTTCAGGTCGTCGATGGCGTAGATATTGGTGGGGTCGCTCATCGCGACAATCAGCGATCCGCCCGCCTTTTGCACCGGGATGCAAAGGTGCTTGAGCGCGACCTCCTTGGGGACTAGGGCGAGGGTCTCTTCGTCGATCTCGTACTCGTCCAGGCTGATGGGGGGGACGCCATACTGGCGGGACAAAAAGTCGCTGAGCTCGCGCTCCGCCAGGATGCCCAGCTTGGTCAGGCTGTAGGCGAGTCGCTTGCCCGAGCTTCGCTGGTCCGACTGGGCCTCGCGAAGCTGCTCGGTCGAAATAAGGTTCTCTCTGACAAGCAGTTCTCCGATACGGTCGCTCATGGTGTTCCAAGGGGCAAAAACTCGCCCGCTGGGGGGAGCCTACCCCGTACGGGGTGCAGACCGCTACTTGGGGCGGGGCCGGGTCTGGGCTATATGTCCGCCACCCGTCATGACCGAAGGCCGCGACAAAAACAAAGTGCGCAAACCGCGCGAAGAGGATTCGCGCGCCACGGACAAGGCGACCGACACTCGCGGACGACATCGCCCGGCGCGCGCCGCCGACAAGCCGCACCGACGGGCGCGGAATTCGGGACCGAAAATACGCAGCGGTTCGGTCCGCCTTGAGCATCCGATCGCGCGGCGTATTCGCGCGGGCCATCCGTGGTTGTACCGCGAAGCCCTCGGTCGAGTGACCGAAGAGTGGACCACCGGCGACATCGTGCCCGTGGTCGACGTGGAGGGGTACCCCGTGGGCGCAGGCTTGTTCGACACGGAGGGCGGCGTCGCGCTCCGCATGGTCTCGCGGGATCCAGACTTCCAATGGTCCGAGCGGGAGGTGTCGCGCCGCGTGGAGCGGGCGCTCAAGGTGCGCGAGGGACACGCCGCGGGCTGCGAGCGCGCGCGCCGGTTGATCCACGCGGAGGCAGACGGCTTCCCCGGCTTGTCCGTGGATCGGCTCGGCGATCATCTTTTGATCTACCAATACGCCCGATGTGCCGACCGCGTCCTCGGCATGCTGACCCAAGCGTTGTCCGAGGCGGTCTCGGACGCCAAGGGAATCTATCTGCAAGAGCGGACTCGACCCGTGACGCCGGACGAGCGGCGGCAGCCGTCGCGACTGCTCGCTGGCCAGCCAGCGCCGGCGGAGTTCGCGGTGGAAGAAGACGGGCTGAGCTTCCAGGTCGACATCTCCGCGCCGACCTCCCCGGGCCTGTTCCTCGATCTCCGCGAGGGCCGGCGTTGGTTTGAGACGCTCGCCAAGGGTCGCGACGTGCTCAACTTGTTCAGCTTCACGGGCGCGTTCGCGGTGCGAGCGGTACGCGCAGGCGCGGCGAACGTGACCAACGTGGACGCCGCGGCGCGTTCCCACGCGAAGTGCAGGCAAAATCTCGCCGCCTCTGGGCTCGACCCGGAGGGATGCGAAGCCCTCACGGGGGACGTCTTTAAATATCTCGACCGATTCGCCACAAGGAAGGAGCAATTCGAGCTCGTGGTCGTGGACCCACCGCCGTTTTCGAACGTGAAGGGCTCGGTGTTTTCTGCCCTCCGCGATTGGGGCGGACTCATCGAGGGGATCGCGTCCGTCGTTGCACCCGGTGGGCGGGTGATGGCGGTGTGCAACGCCGCTCGGCTGACCGACGGAGAGCTCCTCGAGGCGGTGGGCGAGGGGGGACGTCGCGCCTCCCGCGAGGTGCGGTTGGTGGGTGAGTGTGGCTTGCCGGGCGACTTCCCCGTGCTGCCCGCGTTCCCTGAGGGTCGATACCTTAAGGTCAAGCTCCTCGAGTTTGAGTAGCCGATGGCGTGAACGCCCGGGGGCTGTGGTGGAGGTGGACCTTGGCCGGGCGGGCGTTCGCGGGGCGATATCGGGCGTCGCGCGGCGTGGGTGGCGGTCGGAGCGAGCCCTCCATGGGCGCAGCGAGCTCGGTGGGGCGGCCCTTTTGCATCGCGCCGGGGTCCGCTAGTCTCTGGGCAACACCATGAACGAAATTTTCGATCGCGTGCTCCAAGCCGCCCGCAAACTAGGGGCCTCTGATGTTCACTTGAAGGTGGGGTTGCCGCCGATTTTCCGTATCAAGGGGTCGCTGCGCACCCTCAAAGACGTGCCGCCCATGACCAGTGACGTCGTGATGACCTTCGCGCTCAACATGATGAGCGAGCTTCAGCAAGACAAGTTCACAAAGAATGGTGAGGCGGATCTGGCCTACGGCACGCCCGACGGGTCGCGCTATCGCGTGAATCTGTTCAAGCAGCGCGGGGAGACCGGCATGGTGCTCCGGATCATCCCGGCGAAGATTCCCGCGTTTGACAACCTCAACGTGCCCAAGCGCGTCCGCGACCTCTCCAAAGAGCACCGCGGCCTCATACTGGTGACGGGGGTCACGGGCTCAGGCAAGTCCACCACGCTCGCCTCGCTCATCGACCTCGTCAATCACGAGCGTGCGTGCCACATCGTGACGGTGGAGGACCCCATCGAGTACGTCTTTCAAGATCGCAAGTCGGTCGTCAACCAGCGTGAGCTCGGGTTTGACACCCAGTCCTTTGAGAACGCGCTGAGGGCGGCGCTGCGCCAGGACCCGGACGTCATCCTCGTTGGCGAGATGCGGGATTATGAGACCATCCGCACCGCGCTCCTCGCCGCGGAGACCGGGCACCTCGTCTTCTCCACGCTCCACACGCTCGACGCGAAGGAGACCATCAACCGCATCGTTCAGATGTTCCCTCCCCATGAGCAAAACGCCGTGCGCTTGCAGCTCGCGGAGATTTTGCAAGCCATCGTCTCGCAGCGCCTGCTCCCGCGGTCGGACGGCAAGGGCATGATCCCGGCGTGCGAGGTGCTCATCAACACGCCGCGCATCAAGGACATGATCATCGACCCCATGCGGACCAGCGAGATTACGGACGCGGTCAAGGAGGGGGCCCACCCCTACGGCATGCTCTCCTTCGATCAGTCGCTCACGAATCTGGTGAAGCGCAACTTGATCACCTACGAGACCGCGCTGTCGGCATCTACGAATCCCGACGATTTCGCGCTGTTCTTCCGCGGCGTCGAGTAGCGTGGCGCGCGGGGGCTCCTCGAGGGCGCCGCGGGCACCTGGGGGGCGATGGAGTCGCTCCAACGGCCATCGCGCGATTAATCGTGGTCCGAGGGTGAGATGCGCCGCCAGACCGACTATGCTCTCGCGGTCATGGCAACGAACTCCACGCATGTCGACGCGCACGCCATCCGTGCGAGCTTCCTCGATTACTTCCGCGCGCGGGGGCACGAGGTGGTGCGAAGTTCGCCCCTCGTCCCTCAAAACGATCCGACCCTTTTGTTCGTCAACGCGGGGATGGTGCAGTTCAAGGACGTCTTCACCGGCCGGGAGCAGCGGCCGTATACGCGGGCGACGAGCGTGCAGCGGTGTCTCCGCGCGGGCGGCAAGCACAACGATCTCGACAACGTCGGGTTCACGCCTCGGCATCACACGCTGTTCGAGATGCTCGGTAACTTCTCATTCGGAGACTACTTCAAACAAGACGCCATACAGTACGCGTGGGAGTTCCTCACGAAGGTGCTGGCGATCCCCGAGGAGCGGCTCTGCGTCTCGGTCTTCAACGGCGAGGGTGAGGAGGCGCCCTTCGACCAAGAGGCCTACGAGCTGTGGCGCCCCCTCGTCCCCAAGGAGCGGATCTATGCCTTCAACGCGAAGGAGAATTTCTGGCAGATGGGAGACACCGGACCTTGCGGTCCGTGCAGCGAGATCCACATCGCGGTCGAGGGCGCGGCGCCGCCGGACGCCGGTACGCCCGGTAAGGGGCCGGCCTTTGAAGACAGCAAGTACCTGGAGCTGTGGAACCTGGTCTTCATGCAATACGAGAAGCTCGCGGGGGGGGGGCTCACCGATCTCCCGAAACCGAGCATCGACACCGGCGCAGGACTCGAGCGCTTGGCCGCGACCGTCGCGGGCGCGCCGAGCAACTACGAGACCGAGCTGCTCGCCCCCCTGGTGCGCTTGGGCAAGTCGCTCGCGGGGGTCTCTGGTCCCCAAGGGGACCACGAAGCAGCGTTTCAGGTGATCGCCGATCACGCCAGGGCGACCGCGTTCCTCATCGCGGATGGCGTGTTTCCGGATCGCGACGGGCGCGCCTACGTGCTCCGCCGGATCATGCGGCGGGCGATTCGGTACGGCACCCGTGTCGGCTTGGACGACACCTTCTTCCCCCGCGTTTGCACGGAGGTGGCCGACTTGTTCTCCGACGCCTACCCGGAATTGAAGGCGGCGCGCGCGACGATCGAGGAGGTCGCTCGGGCCGAGGAGGACTCCTTCCGCCGCACCTTGAGTCGGGGGATCAAGCGGCTTGAGGGCGCGCTGGAGGGGCTCGATTCCTCCACAAAGGCGTTCCCGGTGCCGGTCGCCGCGGAGCTGTATGACACCTACGGATTCCCCGTCGATCTGACGGGGGTGATCGCCAAAGAGCGCGGGCTCTCGCTCGACGAGGCCGCGGTGGGGGCGGAGGTCACGGAGCGCCAGGCGGGTGGAGAGCAGCGCCTCGGGGGCGGGGATGAGAAGGTCTCCGACGTCTACTTCGCGCTCGAGCAGCGCCTCGAGCAATCGTTCGTCGGCTACGAACAGCTCGAGTGCGAGGCCAAGGTGACCGCGTTGCTCGTCGAGGGCGCCGAGGTGGACGAAGTGACGGACGGGGACGACGTGGAGGTCGTTTTGGACCGGACGCCATTGTACGCAGAGAGCGGCGGCCAGATCGGCGACGAGGGGGCCCTCTCGTGGGATGGCGGCGGGGCGCTCGCGATTTTGGACTGCGTCAAGCCAGCGAGCGCGCTGCATGTCCATCGCGGCGCTGTGCGCTCGGGGCGGCTCAAAGTGGGGGCGGTGGTGTCTGTGCGCGTGGAGGGGGCGCGGCGTGATGCGATCCGCCGCAACCACTCGGCGACCCACCTGTTGCACCACGCGCTGCGAGAGGTGCTCGGTCCGCATGTGATTCAAAAAGGTTCGCTCGTCACCGAAGATCGCCTGCGGTTTGACTTTAGCCACAGCCGCCCCGTGACGGCCCAGGAGCGGCGCGCTGTCGAGGCGCTCGTCAACGCTGAGATCTGGGCGAACGCGCCGTCCCACACGGAGGAGATGAGCCTCGACGCCGCGAAGGAGGCGGGGGCGATCGGCTTGTTCGGAGAGAAATATGGGGAGGAGGTCCGGGTGGTGTCCATCGGTCGTTCCTCCGTGGAGCTGTGCGGTGGTACCCACGTCCGGCACGTCGGAGAGATCGGGATGCTGTGTGTGATCTCGGAGACCGGGATCGCCCAAGGGGTGCGGCGAATCGAGGCAGTCACAGGCGAGGGGGCGCTCCAGCACGTGCAATCGCTGACGACCCACATCGAAGAGGCGGGTGTCATGGTGCACGCCGCGGGAGGAGCCGAGGTCGTGGATCGGCTTGAGAAGCTGCTGCAAGACCTCAAGGGAAAAGACCAGGAGATCGCGGCGCTCCAACGGAAGCTCGCGACCGGCGGTGGGGGAGAGGAGGCGGTGGTCGAGGTCGAAGGCGTAAAAATTCTCGCGCGGGCGGTGCCAGGGGCCGACGCGAAGTCCTTGCGCGACGCGGCGGACACCCTGCGTGATCGCCTCAAGACCGGCGTGGTCGTGTTGGCCGGCGAGCGCGACGACAAAGCCATGTTGTTGGTGGCCGTCACCGCGGACCTCAAGGGGAGGCTGCACGCGGGGAAACTCGTGGGCACCCTCGCCGCGCATGTCGACGGTCGCGGAGGGGGCCGACCGGACCTCGCCCAGGCGGGCGGTCCAAATGTCGCGGGCATCCCAGCGGCCCTCGAAGCCGCCGCTGGAGCGGTTCGCGACCAACTCGCGCAATAAGATGAGCACTTAGGCTATGCTGCGCCGAGAGGTATTTTCGTGTCTGACTCCCAGGAAATGAGCACCGAAGCGCTACTAAGTTGGGCCAGGGACCACGCGGACGAGATCGCGGCCGACATCGACGATCCGCAGCTTCTCGGGTTACTCAAAGGAGAGGGCTTGTCCTCGGTGAGGCTGTCGACGTCCTCCAGGTCGGGCGGGAAGCGCTCCTCGGACAGCGAGCGTCGAGACGCTCGCAGACGTCGGCGGAGAGAAGGGCAGGACGCCGCGGTGGAGGAGGAGCGAGCCCGCATCGAGGCGCGCAAGAAGGCGCGAGAAAAGGCGCGGGCGAGCAGCCAGCCGGAGGTAGCGGCGGAGCGCGGGGCTCCTTCCGCGATCGATGATGACGAGTCCATTGAGGTGGACTTGGAGATCGAGGAGGTCGAGGAGATCGAGGAGATCGAGGAGATCGAAGAGATCGAAGAGATCGAAGAGATCGACGACGAGGCCAGCGAGGGAGAGGCGGCCGCTCCCGCTCCCGAATCAGATGAAGCCGCGGAGGTCGAGTCAGATGAAGCCGCGGCGTCTGTCGATGAGGACCTCGGAGGGCTCGAGGATTTCGAAGACTTCGAAGATCTCAGCGGACTCGACCAAGAGCTCGATCAAGAACTCGACGAGATGATCGAGGCGGCGGGGACCGAGGTTCGCAGCGAGCGTGAGGCGAAGCGGGAGCGGAGCGAGCGAGGCGCGGATCCTGTCACGGTGCGAGAGAGTGAATCGGAGGTGGCCGAGAAACGGCGTGACGATCTCAGCGACCTCGACGAGCTCGACCTCGATCTCGATCTTTGACTCGTGGTCGCGAATTCGACGAGCCTCAAGAGAGCGCTTCGTTGGGGTAGGCGCCGGCGTAGTAGTAGTGGCGCGTGAGCTTGGCGACGCCGCTCGCGCGGCCCCCCGGCGCCGGCGAAGTTCCGAGCGTCTCGAGCGCCTCGTCGGCGGGGCTGCGCCCGGCGTCGACGCGGGCGCGCAACGGGGCCATGAACTTCGTCTCATCTTCTGCCAAGTTGTCGCGGGCGGCGATGCGCGTGAGCCCTCGCTCGGAGATCTCTAGCAGCTTGAGGCATTCGGCCAGCAAATCGGGCGCGCCGAGGCCGGCGGTTCGCGCGGTCCGCCACGCCTCGCGACGCTGTTCAAGCGTTCGTCCACGGGTCAGCTCGAGCGCCTCGCTCAACGCGTCGTCGTCGTACAACAGCCCCTTCGCGAACGCCGGGAGCGCGCAGATGAGGTCTCGGTCGACGGAGTCAGGGGTCCGCAGCTCGATGAAGGGGTTGAGGCGAGCCTCCGGGAACAAGGTGTTGAGGTGGAGCCGCCAATCCGCCTCCGTGGGCCGGGTGGTGGAGCCGTCCTCGAGGATCATACCGTCCTCAATGAAGCGGGAGAAGGTGCCGTGGTAAGGGAGATAGCGGCCGGATCTCTTCACGAAAAACATCGGAATTTCGAGGGCCCACAGCGCGTACTTGCCGAAGGAAAAGTCCTCATCGAAGAGGATATCGAGCAGCCCGCAGCGGTCTGGATCGACCTCCTCCCACACGGCCGAACGCTCTGAGCGCACGCCGTGGTGCAGGCCGTCACGGTAAGGGGAGTTTGCGAACATCGCCACGAGGGCGGGGGTGAGTGAGGCCGCGAGCCGCAGACGTCGGCCACAGTCGAGCTCGTTCTTGTAGTCAAAGTTGGCTTGCACCGTCGCGGTGCGGGTCATCATGTCGAGCGCTCGGGCGCCTCGGGTGGGGAGATACTCGCGCATCACCCCGTAGCGCCCCTTGGGCATCCAGTGGATCTCTTCTCGGGTCGCGAACGGATGAAACCCGGAGGCGATGAGCGTGACGCCATGGCGCCGGGCGACATCGTCGAGCTCCCCTTGGTGCGCGGAGAACTCGGCGCAGGTCTCGTGGATCGTTCGAAACGGCGCCCCAGACAGTTCGAGCTGCCCGCCGGGCTCGAGCGTGACCGAGGCGTTGTCCCGCGAGAGCGCCACGATCTCGCCCGCGGTCCCCCGGTCCGCTCCCACGGCCCAACCGTGCCGTGCGACGAGGTCGGCGAGCATTGGTCGCACGTGGTGCTCATAATCGATCGGCGTGAAGGCGCCGCGATCCGCGTCAAACGCGACTCCAAACTTCTCGTGCTCGGTCCCAATGAGCTGAGGACCCTCGTTGCAGGCGTCCTCGAACCACTCCACGAGTTGGTTGGGTTTGAGGGGAGAGGGGCCTCCGCCAGGGGGTTTGGTGACTCGGTTCACGGCGTTAAGCGCTCGGCGTCGATGGGGTCTTAGCATCCAAAAACCGAAAATCGACATTCTTTGAGGGCAGCTTGGGCCTAGAGTCATGGGACGGCCGCCTACGCCCGCGGGCTCGCCGCGCCCGCAGGAGGGCGCAAACGGCCCAAACGGGGCGATGAGCGGCGACGGTCCCGTTCGATAGGCCGGTGTCAGTGCGCGTCGTCACCTCACCGGGATCGCCGCCACGACCGGCGGGGTTCGGCGCGGCGGGTCCCGGCCGGATCGTCGCACGGGCGCCGATGTGGGGCAGTTCAGGCGTGGGCGTCCGTCTGTCCGGCAGTGCTCGAAGCGGCGAGGCCGGACGAGGGTGGTGGCGTGTGCCGGCGCACCGCCTGTGGACAGGTTCGTCGGGTGTCGATGCGTCTTGACCGGTCTGTAGCCGCGTTGTTAGCCTGCCCATGCAAGTTGGCGGGCGCCTCGGTGCCCGCTTTTTTGAAAGCGCACGTTCATGCCCGGCTCCTCACGCACACTCCCAACGGTCCTCGCAAGTCACACAGAGGTCCGCGGTCATCTGAGCGGAAATGAAGACCTCACGGTCGAAGGGAAGCTCGAGGGACAGCTCGCGTTGACGGGGCATCTGACCGTCACCGACGGCGCGCTGCTCGACGCCGAAGCTCATGTGACGAGCGCCGAGGTCGCAGGCACGGTCGCCGGAGTCCTCGTGGCCAGCGACCGAATCGTTTTGGACCGAGGGGCGCGCGTGACTGGGACCGTCCGCGCTCCTCGAGTGATCGTGCGAGACGGCGCGATCATCGACGGGACCATCGACATGGAAGTTCCTCTCCCGGCGGATGTCGGTCGAGGGCGGCTGCGGTAGTGGGGAGTCCGAGGCATCTCTCGCGGGCGACGCAACAGATTTTTGGAGCACCAACGCATTTCAAGGAGACATCATGAGTGGAACCGTAATCGGCAATAGTATCGTCATCGACGGAGAGGTGACCGGGAGTGACGACGTCGTCGTGCTCGGCACTGTTAAAGGGCGCGTCAGCGTCGACGGCCACCTCGCCGTGGAGCGAGAGGGGACACTCGAAGCCAACGTCGAGGCGAACAGCGTCGCCGTGGCCGGGAGCGTGACCGGCGACATCCAGGCGGAAGAGTCGGCCGAACTTACGCCGGAGGCTCGCGTGACCGGTGACATCCAGGCGTCGAACGTCGAGATCGCCAAGGGCGCCTCGTATCGTGGCAGCGTGGACATGACGAACTGATCGCGAGAACCACACGATGCGCTCAGGGCAAAAACATATCGCAGTCATCGACGCCGGGACGACCGTACGCGGCCGCATCGAAGGCGAAGAGGACCTGCACATCGAAGGACGCGTCGAGGGGGATATCCGTCTCGCAGGAGGGCTCTTCGTGGGCGCGGACGCCGTCGTCGAGGCGACGGTGCAGGCGCATCGCGTTGAGGTCTCAGGCGTCGTTGTCGGTGACGTGACCGCGCAAGAAGCGGTGATCCTCACGTCCACTGCGCGGGTGGTAGGGAACGTCAAGGGGGGGGTGCTGTCGATGGCCGAGGGGGCGGCGGTCCGCGGACAAGTGCACAGCGCCGCGTCGGAAGGGTTCACCCGCTCGTCCGGTGTCTCCCGCGCCCGCTCGTCCCGCGAGCGGACCTCGTCCCGCGCCAAGTCCGTCTCTCGCCCGACCACCCGGACGACGACGAAGGCGAAATCATCGGTCGCGACTTCGGGGGCGAGCGATGAAGAGCGCACCCTGGTCGTGACCCACTCCGATCTTCGTGCGGGACAAAAGACTGCGCGGGGGCGGGTGGCGAAGAAGGCGCCCAAGAAGGCGGCCAAGAAGAAAGCCGCCAAGAAACGGACCCGGGCCAAGGTCCCCGCACGCGGCAAGCGCAAGGCGAGCCGCCGCTCCTAGCGGGGAGGGCGTGGCACCGCACCGACACGCGCGCGCCCGTCGAGCGCGGTCGGGCGCTGCGAGGGCGCGTCGGCGAGGTTGCTCGGTGTGTCGGCGATAAACGACGTCCCGGTTGAGCGCGCCGCTTGTCGAGCGCGCTCGTCGGTTCGCGCGCTCGCGTCGCGGCCAGGAGGCCGGGCGATCGAACTGAGCGCTTGCCGCGGGCCGCCCAAGGATGGAACGCGCTGCCTACGCAAGGTCTGGTACCATGGCCGCATGCGTCGTCTGTCCGCCCTCACCATCGTCTGTGCCGCGCTCGCGAGCGCGCCCGGTTGCTCCAAAAAAGATCCAAACGCGATCGAAACCCACACAGAGAAGTTGTCGGAGCCCCAGTCTCGGGCGTTGGCCCTCGGTCAGCTCGCGCGGCTCGCCAAGGCGGTCCACCAGAGCGGAGACCAGGCGCGAATGGACGACTTCGCGGCGAAGGCCATGCCCGCGTTCGCGGAGATCTGGGACACCGCGCCCGAGTCTCGCCTCCAGATGCTTGAGATCGCCTTGGACATCGGCTCGGCGTCGGCGTCGCCGGTGTGGGAGAAAGCCATCGTCCTCGACGGCACCGGAGAGGGCTACAAGGGGGCGCTGCTGGCGTTGAAAGGGGTGCGAAAGGCCAAAGCTGTCTCCGTAGTGCCCGCGCTGGTCAAGCAGCTCGACGCGACCATCGACAACCCCTCCAAGGACAAGGGGGAGCGCGAGGGCCAAGCCCGACGCGACTACGTGCGCACCCTCGGTGAGTTGGGGGACAAGCAGGCGGTGGACGTGCTGATCAAGGCGCTCGAGGTGCCCGCGGCGGAGCAGCCGCGCGCCATCCACCGAGAGGCCATTCGAGCCCTCGGGAAGCTCAAAGATCCGAAGGCGCTCGACGCGGTCGTGCTGGCCACCTTGCGCTTGCCGGACGCGGCCTCGAGCACCGACGTGTTCAATCGCTCGATGTTGGCGATCGTGAGCTTCGGTAAGCCGGGGGTCGACGCGGTCCTCAACGTCTTCGAGGGCAAGAACGCGAAGGCCCTGAAGCTCGCGGCGGATCAGGGGCTCGACGACAACGCTGTGAAGCTCATCTACTCGCGTTTCCTGGGCGCCCTCGACGACCCCGCCGCGGCGGGTCCGCTGATCGCGTTCATGCCGCGATCCGACTGCGGCTCGGCGGAGGATCCCGATCCACAGGCGGGGGCGCTCCGTGGGAGCATCGCCCGGCAGCTTGGATTCATCGGCGACGAGAGCGCGGTCGCGCCACTGTGCGAGTGTTCGCTGTCTTCACAAAACCCGGGCGACATGGACTTCATCACCGAAGCCCTCGGCTACATCGGGGGTAAAGAGGCCGTGGAGTGTCTAGCGAACGTGGTCACCAAGGCGGAGTACAGCGACGACGCCATCGTGAAGCCTGAGTACAAGTACGAGCTGCGATGGGAGGGGGCGCGATTCTTCGTGCTCGCCGCGAACTCCGACGACGCCCCCATGCTGCGCGCCACCTTCGTGGAGGCGAGCAAGAACGAAGACGTGAAAGCGGGCCTGGAAAAATCCGGCTGGGCGAAGGGGATCGACACCCTCGAAAAGTGCAAGAAAGACACCGCCTGCTACGCGACGGTCGCGACGGACGCCTCGGCTGACTGGTTCAACCGAGAGGTCGCCGCGATGCAGTTGAGCCGCCTCGCACCGGAGGATGGAGAGGCCGCCGCGGCCATCTCGAAGGCATTTAAAGTCCACAACCCGGACGGTCGCGCGACGGTGGCCTTGCTCGCCCAACGCATGGCTCGCCACGCCGAATGTGCGTCGTGCGCTGACGATCTGCAGGCGGTACTCGACGCCGAGAAGGGCTCGATGAATGCCAAATACCAGCTCTCAGTGATCAAGGTGCGCCACGCGTTGGCGACCCTGGGTCGATAGCCGCTCAAGAGACGCGGGCGGTCCTCCCGGCCTGCGCGGACGCTGGAGACGTGCCACACTCGGGGAGGTGGTCCGCGTCGACCGAGGCTTAAGAAGAAGGGGGGGCTCGGTCTGGGCAGGAGCTGGTGCGCTCGCGTTCGCGGCGGCGCTCGGCGGTTGCGCGACCGCGCCGCCCCGCGCCGAGGGCAGCGAGAGATCGCCCGACGAAAGCGGGCCTCCGTCTCCAACTGCCGCCACCGCAGGACGCGCCGGTGGTAGCGGCCCATCGATGGAGGAGGCGGACGTCTTCACCCTCGCCGATGGGGCGCGGGCGTTCGACGCGCGGGAGTATCCCGCCGCGCTCGTGCAGTTCTCGTCAGTGCTGCGGCGCGTCGACCTCCCCCCAGTCGATCGGATTCAGGCGCTCCGTGGGGTGGCCGAGTCTCATGAGAAACTTGGGGACTTCGCGGCAGCGTCCGAGTCCTGGTCGAGGCTGGCAAAATTCGCGGGCCGCCTCGAGGATGCGTCGGCGAGGCAGTATCGTCGCGAGGCGTGGATGCGGGCGGGGGCGTGCCACGCCGAGCTTGAGGCGTGGGAGGAATCGGCGGCGCTGTATCATCGCGCCGCAAAGATCTCTGGGGGGAGGCTCGCGCAGCGAATCGAAGCGGAGGTGCGCCGCGCCTACGCCCACTATCAACTCGACGCGTTGGAGCAGGCCGAACAGATCCTCAAGGAGGCCGAGCCGATGCTGGAGCGCGCCCAGCACGAGGAACGTCTGCCCGACTATTTCTTCGTGGGGATGGCTCGTTTTTACCGGGCCGCGGTGATCCACCGCCGATTTCGTGCGGCGCCGATCCGCCTCCCTGAGACCAGGATGGCGGACGATTTTGAGAAGAAATTGGCGCTGCTGATCTCGGCCCAAGAGGCCTACAACGACACGATTCGCGCGAAGCACGTGTACTGGGTGTCCGCGGCTGGCTTGCAGCTTGGCTCCTTATTTGAGGAGTTCTACGACGCGCTCATGGTCGCGCCGGTGCCGGAGTGGCTCAATGACGGGCAGCGAAAGGAGTATTACGAGACCCTCAAGCTGCAGCTGCGGCCGGTGGTGAATAAGGCCATTTGGGTGTTCGAGAAGAATCTGGAGACCGCGACCCGGCTCGGCTACGACAATCGCTTCGTGGAGGAGACGGAGGAGAAACTGGCGCGACTTCAGGGGGTGTTGTTGTCGGGGGACACCGCGATCGGCAAGCCGACCGCGCCACTGTCCGATCTCGCCGGAGATCGCGCTGCGATCGAACCGGCGGGTCCGTGGGGGCGTTCTCGTGCCGATTCAGACGCTCGCCAGCGCTTCCTCCCGGTCCAAACCCCTCTGTAGGGCTCATTCCCGGGGTTTTTTGCGGTCCTGGGGAGGTGGGTGGCGGCGTTTTTTGCGCGTTTTCACGGGCGGTCGAAAATGGCGGCGGCCGCTCGCGGCTCGTTTTCATCGGGACTCCGCGACTTTTGCCCGCCTAAACCTATTGACTGAGGCGAGCCGTGGGAGATATACAGCGGCCCGCGTCACGCACGCACGGTGGGTGTCGCCCCGCTCTGATTCTCTCCCACGACGCCGACGAGTGCGGCGCTCAACTAGGACACTCTTCTCGATCACGTACAAAGGACTTCCCGACCATTCGCTGGCGTAGCTCAATTGGCAGAGCACCTGATTTGTAATCAGGGGGTTATGGGTTCAACTCCCTTCGCCAGCTCCATCGAGTGGAGAGGCGGCCTCCTCGACCGGACCGGACTCTCCAGACACCACTTAAATTAGCAACACAACACCACGGATGGGTGCCCGAGTGGTTAAAGGGAGCGGACTGTAAATCCGCCGCGTTTTCGCTACGAAGGTTCGAATCCTTCCCCATCCACCGAAGTCGAGGATGCTCGACTTCCCGCGGGAGTAGCTCAGTTGGTAGAGCGTCAGCCTTCCAAGCTGAATGTCGCGAGTTCGAACCTCGTCTCCCGCTCCAACGTCGCCAGGTCCATGAACCCCACCCCCACAAACCCGCCCACGTAGCTCAGTTGGTAGAGCGCATCCTTGGTAAGGATGAGGTCGGCAGTTCAAATCTGCCCGTGGGCTCCCCTCGTCACCTAAATTCAACGCTAGACAGCCCACAGGCAACAACACCGGAGAAAACATCATGTCCAAGGAAAAGTTTGTACGCGACAAGCCCCACGTAAACATCGGAACGATCGGACACGTGGATCACGGAAAGACCACGCTCACCGCAGCGATCACCAAGACCTTGGGGAACCGCGGCTGGGCCGAGAAGGTGAACTTCGAGGACATCGACAAGGCACCCGAGGAGCGCTAGCGCGGCATCACGATCTCGACGGCGCACGTGGAGTACAGCTCCGAGGCGCGTCACTACGCGCACGTGGACTGCCCGGGACACGCCGGCTA
>JAAZXR010000027.1:21894-58248 GCA_014240065.1 Myxococcales bacterium | reverse complement strand
CCCTCACGTCGCGCGAGTCGGCCCAATTCCTCGGTGAGACGCCCAGCGATCAGGCCCCGCGCCTTCGTGACGGCCGTCATCCACAGCAGCCCCGCGCCCGCGAGCACGACCATCGCCCCCGGGACGCCGAGTGGCAGCCCGGACAGTCCCAGCGCCAGCCCCGCCGCGGTCAGGCCCGCCGCCACGCCGACAAACCCGCCCCCGCCGCCTCCGCCTCCGAGCGGACGCGTCAACCCGACCATCGCCACCACCCACCGAGGAATCCGCAGCTCGAACTCACCGTCATCGACCCGGACGAACACTCCGCGCTCCGGGATGCCGATGCTCTCCATGAGCTCTCGCGTCTCCGCGCGAAGCTGTTCACGAGACAAAATCGTGCGACCGCGCACCACGAGGGCGGCGTCCATGCCGAACAGCTCCACCCCTTGCGAGAACCCCTCGCGGAAGGAATCGAGCGAAACCTCGCGCCGCGAGATCCCGACCTCGTCGCCCGCCTCAAGTCGAATCGCGTGGCCGTCACCGGTCCAAGCCTCTTCGTCCCGCGCGGGCGCGACGAGTCCGGTCGACGGTCGCTTCACCCGCCCGTCCCTAGCTCCGCGAACCGCTTCTCCGTCGCCTCGTAGACACACGCCGGGACGTAGCGACGATAGTCACCCTGATGGCTCGCGATCTCTTTGACGAGGGACGACGAGATGAACTGACCGTGAGGCGCGCAGAAAAAGAAGATCGTCTCGATGTCCGGCGCGATGTCTCGGTTGGCCTGTCCCATCTGAAATTCGGATTCAAAGTCGAGCGTCGCCCTCAGCCCACGCACGATCACGCGCGCGTCCTTGTCCTTGCAGAAGTTAACCACGAGCCCATCGAAGCTCTCGGCCACCACATTGTCGAGGTGCGACACGCTCTCTTGGAGGAGCCGCCGGCGCTCTTCTTGGCTAAAGAAGCAGCGCTTGGAGGGATGACGGCCGACGCCGAGGACGACCTTGTCAAACACGCGGGCCGCACGCTCCACGATGTCTACGTGGCCGTAGGTCACCGGGTCGAAACTCCCCGGATATACCGCCGTCATGCCTACACGCGGCTGGTCGCTGCCTTTCGCTGCCATGTTGGGAGTATACTCCCAACGGTGATCCGGTTCGACCCTCCGAAATTTGTCCCGTTGCTGGTGGCGTGCTTGACCGCCTGTGGCCCGGCGAGCGCCCCGCCCCGCCAAGTGTTGGGCGCGACGTCCGAGCAGACCCACGCGTCCGGTGAGCCGGTCGCGCCCGAGCAGGTGGCGGGGAGGGCGGCGGCGGGGATCCTCCACGAAGCTTCGGGCCCGCTCCCCGCTCCCGAACAGATCGCCGCGATGGTCGAGGTGTCCGCCACCGCGCTCCGCGCGGGTGACCGCCGGACCGCCGAGCGTTCGCTGCAGCCGTGTCTGCATCGCGATCCCCCTGTCCTCGCGTGCGAGCTTCAGCTGGCGCGATTCCTCGCCACAGTGCCGCGCCGAAGAGAACAATATCAGGCGGCGATGGGCGGCTTGGTCATCGTCGACGATCCCGCGATCTCCACAGCGGACTACGACGAGCTCGCCCAGCAACTCCGCCTCCTCGGCGACCTGCCCCAGTCGGAGGCGGCGGCGCGTGTCGCGTTGTCGCGTTCCCCCACCGCCGCACGACACATGGTCCACGCCAACGTCTTGCAAGGACTTCCAGAGCGCCTCGATGACGCGATCGCGGCGCTCAAGAACGCGCTTGAGCTCGCGCCCGAACGACGCGACTGGACGCTCGAACTCGCGACCCTCTCGTCGCGGCACCCCGCCCATGTAGACGACGCCATCGCGATCTTCGAATCGCTCCGACGTGAGTCGGGAGACGAGGAGTTCCGGCGCACCCTGGCGGACCGCGTCGCCGAGCTTCGCCGAGCCGCCGCCGACTCCAGCGACGCCGCCGCTCCACCTCCCCCGATGGACAGGCGGAAGAACCACCCCACGCCGCCCGCGCCCGACGGTGGCTCCACGTCGCGCTGATGTCGGCGAGCTCGGCCGCGCCGCGTCCGCTACTGGGCCGACGACGCGGCGCGCGCGATGTGGGCTCGCCGGAGGCCTTCACAGCGCAGCGCCGACTGTGCGAGCGCGAGCTGTCCCCGGGCTCGCCAGAGGTTGTGGGCTCCTCGGCTAGGGAACGCCGAGGCGTCCCAGCCAAAGTAGCGCTCTTCGAGAGCGTCGGCCGCGAAGCGGGCGCTCAGCTCGAGGCAGATCCACGGGAGCCCCACACGCAGCGCCTCCGCCATCTCCGCGCGTCGCCCGGGTGTGAGCCGCCCTCGCCATCCCTCGAAGTATCCCTGCACAGCCGCCGCGTGGGCGCCCTCGTCCACCTTTGGCGCCGGGTGGTCCTCTCCCGCGGGGTTGCACCACGAACGCAGGGCGTCGCCCAGCTCATGAGCCAGCGCGATCGGACCCACCGTGTCGAGGTCTATCAGCGCGACGGCGTCGGTCAGCCCCTCGTTGAAGATGACGTTGCCGGCCTTCGGATCGCCATGCCCGATAATCGTCTCGTGAAGTGACACCTCTGGGAGCGCCGCCACGCACGCGAGGGTCGCGTCGTTGAGCCGGGCCACGTCGTCGTAGAGGCGATGCGCCCCCCCGCCCTCCACCGCGCGCGCCAGCGCCTCCAGATGCCTCGGCGTATCGTGCACACCTCCTCGCATGCCCACGAACTCGTTCGAGAGCCCCTCCAACGCGCCGTGAAATCGAGCGAGCAGGGTCCCCACGCTCCTCGCGGCGACCTCGCCAGACAGGGCCGGGGCGCAACGCCCCGCGAGCCGCGTGAGCACCCGAAATGTCCCCTCCGGGAGCTCTACCCAGAGGGCGCCGCCGCCCGTGCGCACCAGCGTAGGGGTGCAGACCCCCGCCTCGGACAGCGCCTGCGTGACGGCCTCGATGTTCTCGTGAATTCGAGGGTCAAAAATGTCGCTGACGCGCTGGACAACGACAGACCCCTCCGCGCCGGTCGCGGGGACCATCCACGTCCGGTTGATGAGCCCCCCCTCGAGCGGCTCCGCCTCCGCCCACACCAGGCCAGGCCAAGCTCGTCGCACTCCCTCGGGAAATGGCGCGTCCACGGCTCCAACTTCCATCAACTGCGGGCAGAAGTAAAATTCTAGCGGTCTTGGGGCGCCGCCCAAACTTGCGGAGGAACGCGGTAGCATGACCCGTGTCCGCGCCGCCTCCTCCATGGCCTCCCGACGACGCCGTCGTCCACGAGATTCACGATCGATATCTGATGGAGGTGGTGGAACAGATGAACCTTTGCCCCTTCTCTCGAAAGAGCCGCGAGGCCGGCCTCGTGCGGCGCCCCATCTTCCGTGCGCGCCCCCCTGACGACGACGTGCAGGTCGCGTGCGACCTGTTGGTGGAGACGGTGCGGGCCACGCCCCCCGTGGAGATCATGCTCCTCACCTGCCCCGTCCGGGCCGGGCACCCGTGGACAACCCCCAAGACCTTCGACAAATTTATGACCGACCTCCGGGAGACCTTCGCCGCGCGCGAGGGGCTCCCCGCGTTTTATATGGTGAGCTTTCATCCCACCCCGCAACACACGGGCGAGGCGCTTCGCAGGCCCCACCAGCTGATCCCGCTCATCCGCCGCACACCCGACCCGGTGATCCAATGTGTCCGCGCCGAGACGCTCGACGAGGTGCGGCGGCAGGCCCAATCGGTCCACGAAGCGAGAGTTCGCGAGCGGCTGCTCGCACAATCCCCGGAGCTGGTGTCCTTGCTCGACCGATGCGTGACCACAGATCCCGAGATTTCCTCGGAGATCGCCGAGACCAATTTCCGCGCGATGTCAGAGCGAGCCGCGCGCGCCCGGCTCGAGGCGACGATCGCCGACATCCACGAAGAACGCCGCCGCCGATACGGCGACGACGGCGAATCTTCGACGCCCTGACGATCCCTTAAGACGCGCGGCGCGGCGGGTTATTTCATCGCGATTAATTTTTTGGGGGGGAGCGGTTGGGACCCCGCAAAAGTCCCTCCTTTCATTGGATCTGCGCGCCGATTGATGCATGCTAGCGAGGCATGCTCCGCCGCCTCGCCCCTCACGACGACCGCGCCGCGTCTGCCGGTCTCCCGGGCCGCGGCGCGCACTGGCTGTTCGCCTTGTTGTGCGGGTTCGGGTTG
The DNA here is from genome assembly GCA_014240065.1 of Myxococcales bacterium. Classification (GTDB taxonomy): domain Bacteria; phylum Myxococcota_A; class Polyangia; order Nannocystales; family Nannocystaceae; genus JAAZXR01. The sequence goes on along the minus strand of JAAZXR010000027.1, from coordinate 54,086 downwards.
GGCCTCGCGCCTCCGCAGTCGGCCGCAGCGGGCCAGTGCCCCAAGGGGCGGCGCGCTGTCAATCACGACGTCGCGGCGGGAGAGACGCTCTCCAAGATCGCGTCCCGCTACGGGGTCAGCGTCTCCGATGTCGAGGCGACCAACCCGAAGCTCGATCCGCGGAAGCTACAAATCGGACAGCGACTCCTGGTGTGCAAGAGCGCCTCCAAAACCTCGTCTCCATCGAAGTCATCCGCCAAAAAGAAGCGGTGCGGGCGAAACGGCCGCATCGTCGAACATGAGGTCGCGAAGGGCGACACCGTGTCCGAGATCGCGCGCAGCTACGGCGTGAGCGAGAAGTCGGTGCTCGCGCGCAACAGCGGCCTCCAAGGGAACCCCAACAAAATTCGCTCGGGGCAGTCCTTGCTGGTGTGCGTGGACGCCAGCCGAGCCGTCAACGCAAAATCATGCGGATATCGCACCCCCTTGCACCGGCACACCGTCGTCCCTGGTGACTATATCGCTGAGATCGCGAGCCGCTATGGGGTGCGTCGCAAGGACATTTTGAGGCTGAATCCAAAGCTCGCGAAGAACCCGAATTACCTGCGGCCTGGGAACGAGCTGGTCGTCTGCCCCGACATCCCCCCCCGCTATCGCAACGAGATCGAGCACACGGTCCGATCGGGGGAGACCTTCGGCGAGATCGCCAAGCGATACGATGTGACGCGCCGGCAGCTCCTTCGCTTCCAGCGAGGACGCCTCGACGATCCGAGCAAGCTGCGCACCGGGCAGCGGCTGCGCGTGTGGGTAGACGCGGGGCTGGTGCCGGGGTTCGGCGCCTACGGTGACGACGACGGCGTCCTCAAGGTGGGGGTGCTCCTCCCCAAGGGCTACGGCTACACCACCAAGCCCGCGTCACTCCGCTGGGGGACCCCGCGGGCCGTGCGACTCATCCAAACCGCCGTCGGAAAATACTGGTCAAAGAACCGCGGAGGCCCAAAAATTCACGTGGGCGATATCAGTCGAAAAGGCGGCGGGCCCTTCCCGCCCCACAAGTCACACCAGACCGGGCTCGACGTGGACGTGGGCTACGTCCTCAAGGGCCCCTTGAGAGACGAGACCCGCTTCCGAAAGGCGGTCGAGGGGGTGCTCGACGTGGAGCGCTCGTGGAAGCTGCTCAAGGCCTTCCTCGACACCGGCAGGGTGCGCTACATCTTCGTCGACTACTCGGTGCAGCAGCGGCTGTACGAGTACGCCAATAAACGAGGAGTCAGCGAAGACACGCTCGACGAGCTCTTTCAATACCCGCGCGGCAAAAGGCGCGCGCGCGGCATCGTCCGTCACTGGAAGGGCCACCTCGACCACTTCCACGTGCGCTTCAAGGGGTAGCCGCCGCGCTCAGACCGTGGGGTCTGGGTTGGACTCGTGCCACTTCTTCATGCGGCGACGAATCACCTCTTTTTTAACCATCCCCACCATGTCCACGAGCAGCTGCCCGGTGAGGTGGTCGAACTCGTGCATCATGGCGCGCGCGAACAAGCCCTCCCCCTCGGCCTCGAACATATTGCCCTCAAGATCCATCGCCCGGAGCTTGGCCCGCCGAGGGCGTTGGACCTCGACGAAGACGCCTGGAAAACTGAGACAGCCCTCTTCGCTCCGCACAGTAGCCGCGCTGGTCTCCACCACCTCGGGGTTGATGAACACCATGGCGTCCGCCTCTTCAGAGCCCGTCGCGACGCGGCCGTCGATCAAGAAGATTCGCTCAAATCGACCCACTTGGATCGCGGCGATCCCGGCGCCGTCCGCCGCGAACATGGTGTCTTTGAGGTCCTGCACCAGCGACCGAACCTCGTCGGTGAGCTCGGGAACCTCCACGGTCGGCTCCCTCAGGCGCGGGTCAGGGTACTTGACGATGTCGAGAATGGGCATGGCGTGCGTTGGGCGCGTGGGCCTTGTGTGCCGGGAGGGTAGCTTGCGAACGCGTCCGGTGCTAGACACGCCCCATCGGCTGTGAGCGAGCGCCGCCACCGGACCCCTCTACAATCGCACGAGCGACCAGAAAAATGAGCGAAATCAACGAGAATGAGGTGCGTGAACTGCTCTCGAAGGTGCGCGATCCCGCCACGGATCGAGACATTGTAGGGGCGTCGCAGGTGCGCGCGATCGAGGTTTCGAAGACCTCCATCGCGGTGACCGTGGACCTCATCTCACCGGGCTACCCGCTCCGCCACGCCCTCGACGCGAGCATCCGCGGCGCCCTCGAACCTCTCGGCCGAACCGTGACCATCGACTACGGCCTCCGGGTCCCCCGCAAGCCGCCACGCCAGGATCTCGATCGGCTCCCGACCGTGCGCAACGTGATCGCGGTGGCCGCGGGCAAGGGCGGCGTCGGCAAGAGCACGGTGAGCGTCAACCTCGCGCTGGCGCTCAAACAGCTCGGCGCCAACGTCGGCCTGCTCGACGCGGACATCTACGGCCCCTCGATCCCGAAGATGCTCGGGCCGGCCCAACGCGAAGCGGACAAGAGCGTCGGGGGCGAGCGCATCGTCCCTGCGTTGTACAGGGGGATCCCCGCCATGAGCATCGACTACTTCGTCGAGAGCGGCCGCGCCGTGATCTGGCGCGGGCCGATGATTCACAAGTTGCTGCAACAATTCCTTGAGGACGTCGATTGGGGAGACCTCGACTACCTCATCATCGACCTGCCGCCGGGGACGGGCGACGCCCAGCTCTCGCTCGGACAGTTGATCCCTATCTCGGGTGGCCTCATCGTCACAACACCGCAAGAGGTCGCGCTGCTCGACGTCCGCAAGGCCGTGGACATGTTCGCCCGCCTCGAGATCCCCGTGCTCGGGATCGTCGAGAATATGTCGGGCTACGAATGCCCCTCTTGCGGACACCACGACGACATCTTCGCCGCAGGCGGCGGAGCCAGGCTCGCCCAAGAGCTCGGCGTTGAGCTGTTCGGGAAGCTCCCCATCGATCGGAGGGTGAGCGCAGGAGGTGAGCGAGGCGTCCCCGTCGTCGAGGCCGATCCCGAGAGCGAACACGCCAAGATTCTGCGAGAGGTGGCGGCCAAGACGGCGCTCGAGACGAGCAAACGCGCGGGCACGGGGCCGCGCAGGAGCTCCCTGCTGCGGACCGTCTGAACGCCCGCTCGAGCGGCTTCGACGCGCGGCTAGTTGTACACGGAGATGGCGAGGCGCCCGTCGTCCGTGAGGCGATCGATGACCGCGCTCGCGCGACGCAGCAGCATCTCGATCCGGGCGTCACAATCATTCTCGTCGAGGCAGCGCTGCTGCAGCGCGAGATCCGGGCGCACCGTCCCATGCGCCCCTGCGGTCTCCCCCCCCACCGAGGGCTCAATATTCGGCACCAACGCACACAAGATATACGTGAGCACCCGAGGATCCTCCACCCGCAATATGCTGGCGATCATCTCACGGTCGTCGGCGGAAAAGGCCCCCCAAATTCGCTCCACCTGGGCCTTGAGCACCTCGAGCGTGGCCCCGTCCTGCGGCGAGGACTCTGGGAGCACCTCCACTCCACAACGACGAAACAAGTGTACTTGCTCAAGCTCGTGAAGCACCCGCGCGCGACCGACACCCTCAAGTCGAATAAACTGTCGTCCGTCGTCGAGGGGCTTGTGCATCACCAACTTCCCGATGCCGAAGATCCGCTCGAAGCTCTGCGGGCCGTCTTCGCCGGCGCTCCGGGGTACGAGCAGCGGCACGCCAATATGAGGATGCTCGGTCTTCGTGACGTGGTCGACCAGCTCAAGGTATCGCGGCTCGAACACGTTGAGCGGCAATATCATCCCCGGCATGAACACCACGTTCGGGAGTGGGAACACGGGCAGGGCTCGCAGAACCTCCGACGGAGGTCGCTTGGTCTCGTCGAGCACGGGGGGAGCCTAGTGGGTACTCGCCACTCCGGCGAGTACCAGGAATCACATTCGTCGCCCTGAAACCGAGCCCCGGCCGAAGCCCACACGCTGGGGAGGCGCCCAACAAACGCCGAGCGAGCAACGCCGAGCCCGCGACGCTCCCCGCCCGCGACCGCGACGCTGGCGCCCGTGTCTCGTTCAAACCGTTTTTTTAGGCGTTTACAGGCTCCCTGGGCGGTTTCGAGGCTCCCTGGCAGTTCGCGGGTCGGCGCGCCCACTGGCCATTCGCGAGACGCGTTCCCACGCGGCGCCGGTAGTTCCCGCCATGTGAAACCTCCTCGCGGAAGCCCCACACCTCGCACCCGACGAGCACCTATCTCTCAGACACGGGGTGGGCGCGCGCTCGCCGCGCACTGTCTGCGCACTCCCCAACGACGCGTCACGCACGCCCCGCACGCCCGTCTCTGTGCTGACACCAGAGCCCCTAAATCACCACCAGCCCCTTAAGAAATGCGCCCGGACGGGGTTGAAAAGACGCGAGCGCTGACATATACGTGCCACCCCTCATGGAAACCGCGCCCAAAGAACAGCCCCCCGTTATCATCAACGACCACGTGCCGGTCCTTGGTCGCCCGCTTGAGATCAAAGTGGACGAGCGGGGCGTGGAGCGTGCCATTCGCAAACTCCGCCGCGTGATGGCTGGGGAAGGCGTCCTGCGCGAGATCAAGCGCCGTCGCCACTACGAGAAGCCCTCCATCGCGTCGAAGCGCAAGTCGCGAGAGGCGGATCGGCGACGCAAACGCCGTCTGCGTAAGGGTCCCTTCCGACCCCGCGAATAATCGGGGGAGATCCTCGAACAAAAAAACCCGGCCCCGGCCGGGTTTTTGCATTGGTGGGGCGATACGCTCGATGATGCGCTCGTCGATGAAGTACAGGACCGGTCGCGGCCGTCGGCGCGACCCTCACGACGATCCCCCCACCCCATGGCCAAACGAAGACGCAGACGCAGACGCTCCATGCGCGGATCTATCAAGAGGCTCCGCGTCACGCTGCGACGGACGCTGTGGCTGATCGCCATCGTCCTCACGATCGGTGGCGTGATCGCGCAGCGGTGCGGATGGGAGCCCACGTGGCCACCCAGCCGGCGCTCCCTCACCGCGTCTGCGCTCCCGCCGGGCGGCGCGCTGCGCGTGGCCACGTGGAACCTGCGCAACTTTCCGGGCCGCGGCCAAGACCTGGAGGGCGTGGCCGACAATGTCCGCGCGCTGCGAGCGTCGCTCGTCGCCGTGCAGGAGATCAAACAACCAGACGAGCTTCGCGCCCGCCTGCCTGGCAAGACCCTCCTGCTCTCCAAGGGCGGCGGCAAAGGACACCAGCGGCTCGGATTCGCCTACGACCCGACCCACCTCGCGCCCGTCGGCGCCCCCCGCGAACACCGTGAGCTGACCGCGGGCGGCCGGGTGCGCCCTGCCTTCGCGCAGACCTTCCGCGTGCGGGCCTCCGACGAGCGCTTCGACGCCATCGTGGTGCACCTCAAGGCGATGCCCAAGGGCGCCGCGCTGCGACAACGACAGTGGGTACAGCTCGCGAACATCGTCAGTCGCGCCGCGGCGCGGGTCATCGTGCTCGGCGACTTCAACCCGGTCGGCGGCGAGGGGCGCACCGCCCGCGAAGAGCTCAACGCCCTCGAGGGCGCGCTCGCCCAGACCGGCCTTCAAAGAATCCCCGTCGAGGATGGCTGCTCGGCCTACTGGGACGGACCCCGGCGCGACGCTTGGAAAGAGCCGTCCTTGCTCGACCTCGTGTTCGTGCGGGGCTTCGAAGGGCGACCACCGCCGCTCGCCCACGCCGGAGGGCACTGCGCCGCCAACGCCTGCGAGTCCTTGCGCTCCACGGACGCCTACCCAGACACCTCGTTTGAGACCTTCAGCGACCACTGCCCGGTGCACGTCGACCTGCCCATGCGTGGACGCGACATCGCTGTCACACCGTAGCAAGATCGCCACAGCGATCCCCCAAAGCTACAGCGACACGGTGCAGGTCTGGAGCGCCGCTCACGACGGAGCGAGCGCCGCGCGAAATGACGCTGTTCACGCCGATATTTCTGCCTGTTTGGCGCCATTCGATGAAGCTTCTGCGCCTTTGATCCGTCCGTGGCATCATGCAGCGGCGAACGCGTCGCCCGAGTGGAACTCAAGCGTCGCCTCACCATCAACCCCGCGGGTGCTTCACCACCACGACACCCGAACGATTCAACATCCAATCTTAGGAGCAACCAACCATCATGTTTACGAAACACCGCAACTGGAGCTTTTTAGGGCTCGCGCTTATGTGTGGCATCACCTTGGGCGCCACCCAAGGCTGCGACCAAATTCAAGAGATCTGCGACCTGTCGTGTCCGGATGAGGGCATCGCACAAGGCAACGCCAGCATCTCCGGCATCGCCTCCGTCGACGCTTTCTTCGGATCCGTCATCGCTGTGCGCGACGCCTCGGCGCGCCTGCAAGGCAACATCAAGACAGAGATGGTCGGACTGGCTTCGGTCCTCGGCGTTGAAGGTGCCGCCGATCTCTCGGTCTCGGACCTGTCGGCTCAGGTCTCCGCCGCGCTCGACGCCAAGATCAGCGCGAACGTCTCCGGCAACATCACGCTCAAGCTGGCCCCGCCCAAGTGCGAAGCGAGCATCGAGGCCAGCGTCAGCGCGGCCGCCGAGTGCGACGTGAACGTGGAGCCGGGCATGATCTCCGCGAGCTGCAACGGCTACTGCGAAGTCTCCGCCGACGTGGCCGCGATGTGCCAAGCAGAGGGCACCCTCAAGTGTGAGGGGCAAGCGCCCAACTTCGCCTGTGAGGGAGATTGCACCGGCTCATGTCAGCTCGAGGTGGCCGCAGGATGCGAAGGCAGCTGCTCAGGTACCTGCGACGGCGCGTGCTCCGTGTGTGCTGGCGGCGCGTGCGAAACCGACGCCGACGGCTTCATCACCAACTGCGCCGGTCAGTGCATGGGCAGCTGCTCGGGCGAATGTCGCCTCGAAGCCGGCGGCGCCTGCGAAGGTCGCTGCGAAGGCAGCTGCGAGTACACCCCTGGTGAGTTTGGCTGCGAGGCCAACGCCACCGCCAAGTGCGACGCCGCGGCCATGGTCGACATCGACTGCCAAGGCCAGTGCGAGGCAGACGTGACCCCCCCCGAGGTGAGCGCAGAGTGCAAGGCCTCCGTGGAGGCTCGCGCCAAGGCAGAGATCGAGTGTACGCCGCCGAGCTTCGAGCTCTCCTACCAGTTCGCGGCGGGGGTCGACGCCGACGCGCAAGCGGAGTTCAAGGTGATGATTCGCGAGGTCGCCGTGCGCTACAGCGCGATGTTCGCCGCCATCACCAAGGCTGACTACGTCATCAAAGCCTCCGTGCAGCTCATCGCCGACGCAGGCGGCGCGGTCACGGGAGCGGTCAACGCCATCGGCGCCGACGGAAGCATCGACATCCGCGCGAGCATCGGAGTGGGTTGCGCCCTCACCGAGCTCAACGCGGTCGGCTCCGCCATCGGTGGGGTCGAGGGTGAGCTGGATGGAAGCATCTCCGCAGTCACCAACATCGGCGGCATGCTCGGCGCCTAGACGCCGGGTCGCTACGCGACTTCCAGGCCAGCCTCTCCTTCGGGGGGGCTGGCCTCTCTCATTCTTGGAGGTCGCCTGTCGCTCGGCCTGCAACAGGCGACCCCACACAGCTCGTGGGGTGGCCCCAACGAGCAAGGCCGGCGCCCTCGGGAGGGATGCCGGCCCTGGGGTGACGCCGAGCGCTGAAGAGCGCAGCCGTCGTCAACTGATCGCGGCTACTGCCAGATGAGCTCCACGCGGCGATCTTTGGCGCGGTCCGCCTCGGTCTGCCCCATGGACTCGAGATCGCCCTTCGGGTTGACGCTCATGGTCTCGGCCGGCACGCCGAGGTCGCCGAGGTAGGTCTTCACCCCCTCGCCGCGTCGCTGGCTCAGGGCGATATTGTATTCCGTGGTGCCGACGTTGTCGGCGTGCGCCTCGAGGATGACGCTGCGTCCCTGCTCTGCGATACAAGAAGCGGCGGCTTGCAGAGCCTCCTCGGTGGCGGGGGAGAGCTTCGGTGAGTCGAACGCGAAGAAGATCGCTTCAAGATCGCACAGGACCTCGTCGGAGCTCTCGCCGTAGTCACCGGAGAAGATGCACTGACCGCCGTCGCAGATCTCGTCCATCGGACAGTCGTCGTCGGAGCTGCACGCAGATTCGCAGCGGCCGCTGTCCAGGTTGCACGCCCCGCCGCCACAATCCTCGGCCGAAGCGCAGGCCCCGCAGACCCCGTCACGACAGACCCAGCCGCCGGTGCAGTCATCGGAGGAGGTGCACGGCGAGCCGAGCTCACCGGGAGCGCCCGCTCCCTCTTCGCTGACGCCGCATCGGAACTCAACGCAGGTCAGGTCCTCGCCATTGTCCCCCTTGCCGACGCAGTCCTCGTCCGTGGTGCAGTTTTGGCACAAGCCTTCGACGCAGGTCTCGCCTTCCTCGCAGTGCTTGTCCTTCTTGCACGCCGGATACTCGGGTTTTTTACAACCGGTGGCGCTGAGGGCGAACAGCGCGAGCGAGACTGAGAGTGTTCCTAGAAGCGATTTTGTCAAAGTCATGTTCGAGTCCTCAGGTGGCGAGAGCATACCAGAACTTCCCTCGCGCCACGTGCCGGACCACCCGGGCATCGTATTTACCGCGTGCTCACGCGGACGGCGCGCCATTGTGACCCGAACGGCTCCGGCTGTGTCATGATTTCGCTCCATGGAGCTTCGACGAGGAAAGATCCTCTGCACACTCGGCCCGGCCAGCCAGGACAAGGCGACCCTAAAATCCCTGCTCGCGGCGGGGATGAACGCCGTGCGTATCAACTTTTCGCACGGCGCCCACGAGACGCACCGCGCCACCGTCGCCGAGGTCCGCGCGCTGTCGAGAGACGCGGGGGTGCCCATCACCGTGCTCGCCGACCTTCAGGGCCCCAAAATACGCGTAGGCATGCTCGGTGACGCGGGCCTCGCACTCGACAACCGTGACCCGCTGATCCTGTGTCCAGAAGGCACCCCTCGCGACGAACCCCACGCCGTCGACATCGATCACGCCACCCTCGGCGCGGAGGTGCGGGTGGGCGATCCGGTGCTGATGGATGACGGCGCGCTCGAGGCGACGGTGGTCGCGGTCGAGGATGGACGAATCCACTGCACCTTGCTCAACGCCGGCGTGCTCCACTCACGCAAGGGCGTCAACCTCCCGAAGACGCCCCTCACCTTGCCCTCGTTGACCCCCAAGGACGAGGACGACCTGCGGTTCGCGCTCTCCCTCAACGTCGACATGATCGCGCTGTCCTTCGTGCGGCGCGCCGCAGACGTGGAGCAGGCGCTCGAGATCATGCGAACGGAGGGCGCCCGTGTCCCGATCATCGCCAAAATCGAGAAGCCCCAGGCCGTGGAGCACCTCGACGAGATCATCAACAGCGCGGACGGCGTCATGGTCGCCCGCGGCGACCTCGGGGTGGAGATGGGCCCCGAGGAGGTGCCGATCATTCAAAAGACCGTCATCGAACGCTGCAACGCCCGCGGCAAGCTGGTCATCACCGCTACCCAAATGCTCGACTCGATGATCCGAAACCCGCGGCCCACCCGCGCGGAGGCCTCGGACGTGGCCAACGCGGTGCTCGATGGCAGCGACGCCCTCATGCTGTCTGGCGAGACCGCCATGGGTGTCGATCCGCCCAACGTCGTGGCCACCATGGACCGCATCATCCGTCGGATGGAGCGCGGAGAGCGCTTATGGCAGGGCCCCCGCGACGACATGGGTTTCGGTCACGGTCCCAATGCTATCGCGCGGTCGGCGGTGGAGTGCTCCTCAAGCTTGGACGGAAACGCCGCCATCGTCGTCTTCACAGGCTCCGGCGGCACGGCGCGGCTCATCTCCGACTACCGACCCAAGGTGCCGATCATCGCCTACACACCGGACCCCAAGACCTACCAGAGCCTCTCTTTGTACTGGGGTGTAATTCCTAGGTTTTTAGAGATCTCGGAGGACCGTGAGGACCATATCTTCGAAGAGCTCGATCTCGCGGTGCAGCGCGACGGGTTCGTCCCGCACGGCGCGACGGTCGTGATGGTCATGGGCTTCCCGATCAAGGCGCGAACCTCCGTGAACCTCATCAAACTTCACCGCGTCTCGGAGCGCTTGCCCGCGGACTGAAGCCGTGATAGCTAGCCCTTCTCCAAACCCACACGCGAAGGTGGTGGAATTGGTAGACACGCTAGACTAAGGATCTAGTGGCCGCAAGGCTGTGAGGGTTCAAGTCCCTCCCTTCGCACCGAGAGCCCCTGCCGGGGCTCTCTTCATTCTTGAGGAGCGTCCCCTGGCTGAAACACACCCGCTATTCCCGGCGCCGGTTTTCGCTATGATGGTGAGACGTGCTCCACGGATCATCGCCCCAGCGCCGCGCACGCGGCGGTCATCAGATCGCCTCGCGTCTGCACTCGGTGACCAGTTTCTACCTCGCGTTGACGATCGCGGCGTTCTTTTGGCACGGGGCCTCCCAAGACACCAACGACATCTGGAGGCTCGATCCAAGCCAGTCAGCGACCTATCTGCTGGCCACCGCCGCAAGTGGAATCGTCGTCGGGCTCGGCGTCGTCCGCACGTTCCGCTGGATGGAGCCGCGCTACATGTGGCTCCATCGGCTGCGACACGAGTTTCGTGACGTCCTGGGGCCCCTTTCCAGGCGTGAGATTTTTGCGCTGGCGGCCGCGTCGGCCGTCGGCGAAGAGCTCTTGTTTCGAGGCGCCATGCTCGACAACTGGGGCTTGATCGCGAGCACGGTAGTGTTCGGGCTGATCCACGTCCCGCCCCGCTGGTCCCTGTGGCCGTGGACCGCCTCGGCCCTCGTCATGGGGCTCCTGCTCGGCGCGCTGACCTTGGCGACCGGCAACCTCGGCGCCGCCGTCCTCGCCCACTTCGTCGTGAACTATCTAAATCTCGGCCATATCGCCCGCCCCGAGGGGCCCGCGGACACCGACGGCCACGGTGGAGCGCCCGACCTCGGCGATCAGACCGGGCTCCCCGCCGACGCGAGCGACGCTGGCGTGGCCTCAGTGGCCTCGGGGCGCGCGAGCCCACCCCTCGACCCCTAATCCGGGCTGCGAATGCCCGATTTATGCCGAAAACTTGGCCTCTCGATCCACGGCGCCATGATGGGGCATGGCCACACGCCGGCGAGAGTTCATGTCACTTTGGGGAGGCGCCGTCGCGGTGCACGCCGCCGCCGGCTTGATCTCCCGCCCCGCTCGGGCCAGCAACGTGTCGCTCTCGCGTAGAGTCGAGCGACTCTACAGCCCGCGCTTTCACTTCGACGAAGACGGCGAGCCGTGGACGACGGTCGGCTTGGTCGAGCACGCCCGCACCGTCAACCTCTCCGCCCAAGGCGGACTCCGGGTCCTCCCCTCGGGACCCGGCGGCACGTCGATCGCTGCGGGCGCCGCGTGGACGATCTCGGTGGAGGATCCGGTGCCGGCCACGCAGCGATTTGAGATCGCCCTGGAGTCGTTTGAGCCTACGCGGATCCGAGAGGCCGCGAGCGCGCGAGATACATGGGCAGCGAGGGGGCTCACCGTCCACCAGCGGGAGATGGGCAGCCTGTTCGGCGTCGGCGGGCGCGTGCTCGACACGCGGAGGTACGTCCTCACCGCCGAGGCCGACGCGTCCAATGACAAGGAGGCCGCACGCCACGCGCGGGTCCTGCATCAGCGGCACGGGGCGATCGGCACGGTGCATGCGTTCTTGCAACGACAGCCCACGGGTCGCCTCGTCGCTCGTGACCGCGACGGCAACGCCATCATCAAGGCCCAACAGGTGCTGTGGTTTGAGCCGAACCGCGCAAAGACGACCACTGTGCACGACGTCCCCTACGGAGTCACGACCGGCACCCGCGGGACGGAGGACCGGCAGTACCGAGGCTTGATCTACGTGGCGGTCGGGCGCGACGGGAAGCTGTGTGTCGTCAATCAGGTCCGCGAGACCGACATCCTCGCGGGGCTCGTCCCCGCCGAGATCTACGCCTCGGCGCCGTCGCACGCCCTCGCCGCGCAAGCCATCGCCGCGCGCGGGCAGCTCGTGGCCAAGGTCGGCACGCGCCACCTCGCAGATCCCTTCTTGCTCTGCGCGCATCAACACTGCCAGGTCTACGCCGGCGCCTCGCGAGAACATCCCCGGACGACCGCTGCGGTCCGCGCCACCCGCGGACAAATCCTCATGCGACCGGGTCGTACGACCATGGTGGACACAGTCTACTCGGCCAACTCAGGGGGTCACACCGAGCACAACGAGCTCGTGTGGGACAGCCCGCTCGACGCCCAGCTTCGGGGGCGACCCGATCCCCTGCTCCACGCCCGCTTCGCGAAGGGGATCGAACCCCAGAACCTCCGCGCGTGGCTGAGCTCCGCCCCCAAGTCCTACAGCACGACCAAGAGCTCCGCGGGCAAGAGCTCGTATCGATGGACCGCCACGATCGATCCGACGAGCGTCGCGGGCAACAGCGGCGTCCCTCCACAATTCGGCGCGCTCGAAGGCCTCACCATCCACACCCGCGGCGTGAGTGGCCGCGCCATCGACGTGTCGCTCCTTGGCACGCGCGGTGAGGTCCGCATCCACGGAGAGTTCGCGATTCGAAAGGCCCTCGGCGGACTCAAGAGCTCGATGTTCGTCCTCGATGACGCGCGAGATAGATATGGACGATTCGTCCTGCACGGCGGCGGGCACGGCCACGGCGTGGGCATGTGCCAACACGGCGCGATGGGGATGGCGCGCGCCAACCTCTCGGCCTCGAAGATCTTGGCGCACTACTACGGCGGCGCGACCGTCGTGCCTTTGTGGGGCGGCTAGACGCCGACCCCTCGCGGGCACCCCCTGCGCTCGGCGGCGTCCCGCGGACTAGCGCTTGCGCGGCACGGTGTCTTTGGCGCGGACGCAGGCGACGGCGGCGACATCAAACTCGGTCTCGCGCACCACCTCATCGCCGTTCAGCACCGCCCGGACAAAGCCTGGCTTCGTCCCCTTCGCGACCGAGACGCTCCAATGGGCGCTGCCGAGATCAAGGTGTGACTTGCTCGCGAGGGCCATGAGCTCGTCGAAGGTCGGCACGCGAAACTCGTCGTAACCCTGAAACTTGTTCTCCCGGCAGATCGCGTGGGCGTCCTTCCAGCCGACGCCGGCGCGCAAGGTGCCCGATCCGACCACGGTCTCCACGGCCAACAGGTTGTCCGTGAATTCGCGGCTTATCAATCGTGAGCGAGGCAACAACCGCGGGGGCGGCACGCGATCGTCGACGGCGCCGCCCGTCGTCTCTCCGCTCGTCTCTCCGCTCGTCTCTCCGCTCGTCTCTCCGCTCGTCTCTCCGCTCGTCTCTCCGCTCGTCTCTCCGCTCGTCTCTCCGCTCGTCTCTCCGCCCGTCTCTCCGCTCGTCTCTCCGCTCGTCTCTCCGCCCGTCTCTCCGCCCGTCTCTCCGCCCGTCGTCTCGCCCGTCGTCTCGCCTGTCGTCTCGCCTGTTGTTCCGCCTGTCGTCTCTCCTGTCGTCTCGCCTGTCGTCTCGCCTGTCGTCGCGCCTGTCGTCGCGCCGGTGGTGCCGCCCGTCGTCTCGCCGCCTGTATTGGCGCCGCCAAATACAGCCCCCTCGCCGCCGGACCCGCCGGCAGATGCGCCCGAATCGAGGGCGGAGGCCCCTCCCTCGCCAACGACCGCGCTCATCAGCCAGACCATCGCGACGAAGGTTCCTGCGGCCACCAGACCGAGAATCAGCGCGCTGCGCGGGCGCGGAGTGTCCTCGGCCGCGTCGCCGTCGTGAGAGGTCCGCCCCTCTTCGTCGGAGATCTGCAGCGGCCCAACGTCTTCCAAGATCTCAAGCGCCCCGCGCTCTTTCACCTTCCCGAGCGACCACTCGCGGGCGCCCGAGTCCGCGCCGTCTCGCGTGGTCTGCTCTTCAGGTCGCGTACCGCGAGCGACCTCCGACGTCCCCTCGCGAATGAGCATGTCGATGTCATCGCGAGCCGACGTCGCAGACATCGACACCGCGCCCACCACATCCACCGTGTTCTTTTTTTGTTGAGCTTCGTCAGCGTGGTCGCCTGGCCCCCCTGACGGCAACGCTGACAGCGACACCTGCGCCGCGGGGTCTTCGCGCTTCGCCTGCTGGAGAGGATCGATCCGATCACGCGCGGTCATGTCGTGTGCAATCTGCGGAGGCGCGCCCGGGGCGTAGCTCGTCGAGCGTCGCCGGCGCCACGCCCGTCGCACCCCCGAGAACGGCCCCCCCGAGGCTTTCTTCTTCGGACCGACCGAGGAGCCCCCTGGCTGCCCGTCGACGACTCCCGATCTCGTGTAGAGGGCGTTGAGGTCTTGGTCCGACCGCAGCACAAACAGCTCGTGAAATGGCCCCCTTCGAGCCCCAAAGATGCCACGAATTCGAAGGACGTCTCCATCCCCGAGCCGGGTCCCCACGAAGACGCCCACGAACGCCACGCCAGGGAGCTGGTCGAGCGCCTCACCGAGCATTCGAGGGTCCGCGTCGATCTCCAGCAGCACCTCCGGCACTCGAGTACCAACGGTGAGGCGCGCGATGACGGGCGCCAGGGCTTCCTCGTCTCCCTTCGCGCAGCACAACACGAGGGGCGTCGGACTATGTTCCGTGGTCTCCACTGGCCCCCGAGAGGATACTCGGGTCTCGTTTTCGCTCCAATAGACGGCCGAAACCGCGGGTCGCCCGAGCCGCGCCCCGAAAACCGGCCCCAGCCGCGGCCCGGGACGCTCCTCTCCCGGGTCGGCGCTGTTCACAGATTCGAGAGAATGGAGTAGATCTGCACCCATGAACGGCCTCCCCGACAGTTTCCGCACCCTCACGGTCATCGGCGCAGGGACCATGGGGCACGGCATCGCCCACGTGAGCGCGCTCGCGGGCTTCCAGACCCGCCTGTTCGACGTGGATCAGGCGGGCCTCGACCGCGGGATGGCGCACATTGACGCCAACTTCAAGAAGGGCGTCGCGCGTGGGAAGGTGGGTGAAGAGGCGGCACAAGCCGCCCTCTCCCGCCTTTGCGCCACATCGGACCTCGCCGCCGCCTGTGAGGGCGCGAACCTCGTGATCGAGGCGGTCCCCGAGCGCCTCGATCTCAAGCGCTCCGTGTTCGCGGACGCCGCCTCGCACGCGCCCGACACGGCAATTTTTGGCACCAACACCAGCTCGCTGTCCATCGCCGACATCAGCCGCGATATGCCACATCCGGACCGCGTCATCGGGCTGCACTTCTTCAACCCGGTTCACATCATGAAGCTCTTGGAGATCATCGTGAGTGAGCAGACTTCGGAGCGGACCTACGCGACCGCGGAGGCCTATGGCGCCGCCATCGGGAAGCAGACGATCAAGGTGCGGGATGTGCCAGGATTCGCCACGAGCCGGCTCGGCCTCGTCATCGGGCTCGAGGCGATCCGCATGGTCGAGCAGGGTGTGGCGAGCGCCGAGGACATCGATCGCGCCATGACCCTCGGCTACGGGTTTCCGATGGGGCCACTCCGGCTCACAGACCTCGTCGGGCTCGACGTCCGGCTCCATATCGCCGACTACCTGTCCGAGCATCTCCCCGATGGCGCTCACTTCGCGCCACCTCCCCTCCTGCGCGCCATGGTCGCGGACGGGAAACTCGGCAAGAAATCGGGCCAGGGATTTTACGCCTGGGAATCCTGAGAGGTGGGCTCGCACCTGCGCCGACCCCCGCCACGTTCGCCCTCGCGACCGCAGGTGGGGGCGTTTGGCGCCCACGGCGTGACCGTATTGCGGATGCCCCCGGGTGCGCCTAGTCTTGAGGCATGGTCGGCGTCCGCAAAGCCATCGTCCTCCTCATCCTCGGCTTCTTCTTCAGCCAGCTCTCCATGGTCGCCCTGCTCGGCCCGTCGGAGACCTTTGGCCTGTATATGGGGCTCTCCCTCTGCTACGGGGTCGCCTTCTTTGGCTTGGCCGCCGAGTGGTTTTGGGCGCGGTGGTTCGCCATGGGGATCGGCAACTTCGGCTCCGTGTTTTTGCTCTTGATGCTGCAAATGGGCTTCGAGCCGATCCTCTTGTTCTTTGGGGGGACCCACGCGCTCGTCGCGCTCATGCTCATGGGCGAGGGCATGGCCTCACGGTACGAGTACAGCGAGTACACGAAGGAGCGGTGGAACTTTCAAGATGAATCCTTGGTGCTGATGCGGCGAGCCTTCAAATCGGCGGGATCCACCTTCCCGCTGCTGGTCATGTATTTGTTCGCTCCCAAGCCCGAGGCCCTGACCTTCGCGATGCTCGGCATGGCCGCCATGGCCGCGTTCGGCCTCGCCCGCGGGAAGACCTGGGGGCTGCTGCCCTTGGTCGGGATCTCGGCCGCCTGTCTCGCGCACGGCCTGTTCGGAGAATTCGCGCCAGCCCTCCCGTTCACGTCTTCGCCGTGGACCCCGGCGACGCCGCTCCCCAGCGACGCCCTCGCATTCGGCGCGGCGCTGGTCGGACTCGTGCCGCTGAGTTTCGCGCCGGCCGTGCGCGCGTGGCTCGCCCCCTCGCCTCAGACTCAGCGCCGCCGCGCCTGAGCCCGTCCCGAGGGCCACGCGCTCGAACAAAGTTGCGTATGCTCCGCGCATGCGCCGACCCCTTCGCGCCCTCCTCCCCCTCGTCTCGCTGCTCTGGATGGCGACCCTCTGGCTGTCCGGCCCGTCCGACGCGACGGCCAAACGCCGCGCGCGGAGGCCCTCTGTCGCGGGGATCAGCTACACCGTCGATCTATCGAGAGTGCCGTTCGACAGGCTCGAGGTCACCGTGGCCGTGGAGCGGCCGCGAGGGAAGGCTACGCGGCTCGCCCTCCCGGCGTGGACCCCGGGCTCTTATCTCATTCGTGATTTCGCCCGCGACCTCTCCGATATGCGCGCCCGAACGACCGACGGCAGAGCGCTCAAGGTCGAGCGGGTGGATAAGCAGACCTGGGAAGTCCGGCATGGCGGTGAGGATTTTGTCGCCGAGTACTATATCCACGCGCGGACGTTGAGCGTGCGCACGAGCTACGCCGACGACGCCTTGGCGGTGCTCAACGGCGCGAGCATATTCACCTACGTGCCCGGCGCGACCCAGCTCCCCGTGGACCTGCGCGTCACCGCGCGAGCGGGCGCGACCATCACGACCTCCCTCGAGGCCACAGCCGAGGGCTACCGAGCGCCGGACTACGACCGCCTGGTCGACGCGCCCTTGTCTGTTGGGACGCCGACCGTGCGGACATTCGAGCTCGACGGGGCCTCCTTTGAATACGTCCTCCACGCCCCCGAGGGCACCAACGCCGACATCGACCAGCTCGTCGCGGACGCCCGCGCGATCGTGAAAGCGACGGGCGAAATCATGGGAGGGTTTCCATTTCAACGATACGTATTTCACGTCATCTGCAGCCGCGGTGGAGGCGGTGGCCTCGAACACGATGACAGCACCGTGATGGTGATTCGCCCGTGGTCGTTCACCTCGCCGTCCGCCTACGCTCGCGCGGCCTCCTTGCTCGCCCACGAATTTTTCCACGCGTGGAACGTCAAGCGGATTCACGACCGAGCGCTCGGTCCCTTTGACTACGCGTCAGAGAACTACACCGACCTGCTCTGGTTTCACGAGGGATTCACGGAGACCATGGAGGCGAGGATCTTGTTGCGCGCGGGGCTCGTCTCGAGTGATGAGTTCCTCCAGAACCTCGAACGCAGCCTCAACCGCTACCGCGCCCATCCGGGTGGAGACGCCACCCCGCTCTTTGAAATTAGTCGCGTCGCGTGGGTGGGGGCCTACAAGCCCGCTCCCCATCACCGCAACACGTCGATCAGCTACTACCTGAAGGGGGGGCTGCTCGGGGTGTCCCTCGACCTTGAGTTGCGCGCGCGATCTGTGTCCAACGGACGCCCCCCAGCCACCATCGAGAGCCTGTTTCAGGCGATCTGGGCGCTTCGCGACGACGACCAGCGCGTCGCCATCACAGACCAGCTCTTGATCGAGGAGGCGTCGAAGCTCGCGGGGGAGGACCTCACCTGGTTCTTCGAGCGTCACGTCTACGGCACGGTCCCGCTCGATTTGATCGCCCAGCTCGCGGACATCGGAGTCGACGCGGAGCGAGCGACGCCCGCTCCCCCGTCCTTTGGAATGCGCCTCGACTCCGAGCTGCGCGTCGTGAGTCTCGAACGGGCTGGACCGGCGCAGCGCGGTGGACTCCTCGTCAGCGACGAGCTGATCGCGATCAACGCTGTCCGCTTGGACTCTCCAGAGCGCCTGCGTACGATCGTGGAGGCGGCGCCCGCGGCCTCCACATTTGAGCTCTTGTTCAGCCGCGCGGGTCGGATCGAGCGCGCGCAGGTGAGCAGCTCCACGCCGGCGGTCGTCCGAGTGTCTTTGGAGCGCGCTCCCTCGACGTCGGAGGCGCGCGCCTCGCTCCGGGCGTGGTGGCTCGGCGAGCGCTCGGCGCCCGCCACCCGCGCTCAGTGAGTCAACGCGAGCTCATCACAAAACAACTGCACCGCCTCGGAGTCGCCGGTCCTGCGGAGCGCGAACACGGCCCCCCTCGGGCTCGAAGCGGCGATGGATGAGGACGCCGTCAGCAGCACCCACTGCACCCCGGGGAGCGCCGCCGGCAGCATGGTCGACAGCTGCTCACACACCCGCGAGGGGAGGCGACGCTCGGGATCGTCGATCACGATGATCCCTTCGGCCTCGCGCGGGTCGAGCCCCGGGAGTGACGCCCACAGCGCGCGCACGGGGAGGACGACCATCGCCAGCAGGTCCTTCACAAACGAAGGCAAGCGATCGAAGACGACCCGCCGCCCGGACGGCGCGATGAAGGTCGGTTCCAGCGTCCGCGCGTTCAGCCCCGCGAAGGTGTAGTCGGTGATCCCCAGCACCTCCTCCAGCACATGAACGATCGCCGCCTGCAGCCGGCGCGGATCGCCTTCATCGCCCCCCTTCCGGTCCCCCGTGAGCGCGGATGAAATCGACGCGTACGCGATCACTTGTTTGACTGGGCGCGCGAGGTCGAGGCGGCTCGTGTCGGCGGTCAACGCGGCGCGAACGTCGTAGCGCAGCACAGTGCGCTGGGGATCGGACAGCGCCCACGCGCCTCGCCCATACAGTCGGTCCGCGGGAAGCTCCACGAAGACGAAGCCCCGACCGCCCACCGCCTTTCGCTCGTAGAGCGTCTGCTCCTTGCGCTGCAGCGGCGCCCCCTCCCCCGCGCGAGGCACATTGGGCGAGAGCACACGCAGACAGTGCGGCCGCGCGGGATCCTCCACGCCGAGTCGCCATTCGGCCATGGCAAAACAAGGCTCGTCCTCGGTGGTCTTTCCGAGCGGCACGCATCGGCCCGGGCGCGTCCCCGCGATGACGGCTGCGAGCGTGGTCTTGCCGGTCCCGCCTTCGCCATAGAACACGACCCAGCGGCGAGGCTCACCGACCTCGTCAACCAAGGAGACCTCGATATCGCAAAAATCGCCGACGCCCGATATTTCTAGCCTCTCTAGAAGCACGCGGGATCGTACCACGCCACCGCGCGCGGAATCTCAGCGCGCCCGGCGAGGCGCTTACAGACCGCCGCTAGTCGATCAAACCGTCTTCTCGGTATTCCGCGACGCGATACTGGACCTTACGGGGCGACACCCCGAGAATCTTGGCGGTTCGAGCCGTGTTGCCGCCGGTGTGCTGCAAGGTGTTGATGATGGCCCACCGCTCGATGTCATCGAGCTTCGCGCCTGGGATCACCGGCGCCTGGCTCCCACCGTGAACCGGCTGCTTTATTTTATCCGACAGCGCCCGCGGCTCGATCTCGGCGCCGTCGCTGATCGCCACGGCCGCCGCCACCGCGTCGCGCAGCTGGCTCACGTTCCCCGGCCACGCGTAGCGAGACAAGGTCACGATCGCGCGCGGTGAGACCCCCTGATAGCCTTTCCCGTGCGTCCGAGCCGCCTGCTGGGAGAAATGACGCGCGAGCAGCTCGATGTCTTGCTCTCGCTCGCGGAGGGTGGGCACCTCCAACTCCATGACCCCCATGGCGTAATAAAGGTCGGGCAGCACCCGCCCCACGTCGGGGCTGGGCGTGCCTCCCGCGCGCCCGATCCCTATCAGCCGTACGTCGATGTCGATCTTTTCGTCGCCTCGCTCGAAGAACCCCTGATCAAGCATCAGCACCAATCGAGCCTGGATGCTCTCCGGTACCGACTCGATCTCGTCGATGACCAAGGTGCCGCCGCGCGCACGATCCACGGCGCCCTTGCGACGTCCCTCGACACCACCCACCGAGCCAAACAGCGTCCGCGCCGCCCGTGCCGGACCCTGGCCTGCGCAGGTGATCTCTACGAACGAGCGATCTCGACGCGCGCCGAGATCGTGGATCGCCTTCGCGAGCATGCTGCGGCCCGTGCCCGGCTCCCCCATGACGAGGACGTGCGCGCTCGACGACGCGGCGAGCACAGTCTGGCGTAGCAGCGCTGTCATCACGCTGCTCTCGCCTACCATGCCCATCGACGCCGCCAATTGAGTGTTGGAGAGCTCAAGTCGAGCCTCGTTGGCCCGACTGTGGAGTGAGTGTTCTTCGAGCGCCCGACGCACCACGTGCAGGACATGATCGAGCTGGAGGGGCTTCACGATGAAATCGGTCGCGCCCTCGCGGTGCGCCTGGATCGCGCTGTCAACGGATCCGTAGGCGGTCATCATGACCACGGGCACGTCGCGGGCCGTCACCCGAAGCTTGGCCAACAGCTCGAGACCGTTCATCCCTGGCATCGCCAAATCGGTCAAGACGATGTCGGGCCGCCAACCCGCGAACTTCCCGAGCGCCTTGTATGCGTCACCGACCCCGCGCGCCTCAAAGCCCTCCTCCTCAAAGAACTCGACCAGGGCCCCACGCGCGCGCGCCTCATCGTCCACGATGAGGATCTTGGGGAGCCCCGCCGCGCCACCTGCGTTTTGGAGTTTCACCATGCGTCCTACTATACCCCAGCCGCCGGGCGGGGAGCACAGGCACCGCTGCGGTCGTCGACGGGACGCTCGTGACGTCGATTCGGCCTCATCCGCGCCGCCAGGCGGCGTTCGGCCGCCCGCCCGACGAGGTTAAGGGTTGGCACCCAGGGAGATCCAGGTGCGGATAAGCTCGATGTCCTCGCCGTCGAGAGGCGCCAGCGGATCGGGTGGCATGGAGTCGCCGTCTCCACCCACGGCGAGATGCGTGCCCTCCACTTTGGCGAGCAGATAACTCGCGTCTGGGTCCGACGGGACCACGTAGGTGAGCCCCGCGATGGACGCGGGCTGATCGACGATCGCGCCGTAGGCTGTCGATGCGTTGTACTCGAGCCCGCCCTCGCCGCCGCTAATTTGATGGCAGCCGCATCTCACCTGAAAAATTGGAAAGATATCTTCCTGGAAGCTCTCGCCGGTGGGCAGACCGCCATCCCCCGAAGGGGCTGGGAGCTCCGCCCCAGCGATCCAACCGAGGACGAGCGACACGTCCTCGAGCGCCTCGTCGGTGAGCCCGGACAATGGCATGCGGCTCGTCCCCGCTGCGCGCGAGACACCATACGCCGCGAGCGCCTCCTCGGGCAGCAGCTTGATCGCCATATAGGAGCCGGGGACATCACCAATGGTGACCAGCGGGAGCTCGGGCCGCTGCGAAGACGCCGCGCCGACGAGCCCTTGCAGCCCCGCCCCTGACAGAGAGAGCCCCGCCGCCGGCTGCGCCGAACTGTGACAGCCCGATGCCACACAGCTGCGTGCGAAGGCGGCCTCCACGGCGAATGGGACCTGCCCCGTGCCCTGATCGTCGAGCACCTCGACTCCGCATCCGAGCGCCGTGCTGAACGCGATCGTGATCGCAGTGAAGGCGACGCTCGTTGAACGACTCATCCTATAAGCTCCATTTCCGGCTCAGGTTAAATCCTAGGTAAAAATTACCGATGGGGACGAAAGGATTGCCAGCGCCACCCCCCGGCGCCAAGAAGTTCGTGTGGATGCTGCGCGTGGTCGAGGCGAGCACCTGAAAGAAATGCAGGCCCGCCTTCACGGACCACCCGAGGGAAAATGTCCCGTAGGCCGTGCCCGCAGGATCCGCGTCTCCTCCGGCGTAATAAAAGACGTTGAAGTCGTCGGCGCCGTCGGGGATCGGCACCATGTACTCGAGATCGATTCCGTGCCGCCGCCGCGCCCCGAGCAGGACGGTGGACGCGAGCCCCATATACAGCGTGCCACGCTTGTCACGCGCGGCCACGAGCGCGCCATCGGATCGCGTCAACAGCGGCGCCGGGGCGTGGTTCGTGAGCGCAGAGAAACCGATGGTCAACTGCGTCGCCCACCGGTCAAACCAAAGCCGGCTGAGCATCGCCTGCACGTTGCCGGTGTAGCGATTGGCGGAATTCTCTTCCCGTTCTACGAGCACCTCGCCGGACGCGTAGAGCCCGAACGACACCGGCTGCCCCGCGGACTGGCGCACCGGCACCCACTTCACCCCAAGCTCGTGGGCGAGGCGCTCGTTGGTCCACCGGGCCATGATGTCCAAGCCGTCGATGATCCCATACGACACGGCGAGGCTCATCACCGCGCCGCCCGCGAGTCCGAAGTACGTCCGATCGACGAACGGGCGCCCCCACCGCGCGAAGCGGTGATGCACGCGGAATTCAAACATCCGTCTCCCGAGCGTGGTCGTCGTATGCAGCCCGTGCTGGTGGGTCCCCCCGAACACGGGCCGTGAGCTCGCCGGGTCAGACCCCGCGTCCTCAGGGGTTGCGGCGTCGAGCGGCTCGAGCCCGGCGATCCACACCCGCACCGCGCGTTGGTCCTCCGCGGAGAGCGGGGGCTCACCGAGGGGCATCGCGTCCCCTTCGAGGTCCGGGCCGCCTTGAATCTTGTGGAGCAAATAACTCCCTTGCGGATCACCGGGCACGACGAGGGGCTCCCCCGCCGCGCCGCGCACCCCGACGAGCGTCGCGGGCGCGACCTCCAAGTTGAGGCCCTCGCTGCCGTCGTGGCAGAGCGCGCAGTTGTCCTCGAAGATTCGCCGAACCACGGCTCCTTGGTCGTCCGTGCTGACAGGAGCGGTCGCGGCCGTCGCGAGTCCAACACCGAAAACAAGGGACGCCAAGCTCATATGCCTGCGGAGCATATCCGATATCGTCGGCGGCCACAGCGCCCTCAGCGTCCATCGTCCGGGGGCCCGGAGCCCGCTGTTTGCGACGGCCAGCGGGGAAGGTAGAATGCCCCATGCTCTGCTCTCGCTTCGCCTCCTGGTGCCCGACGGTGATATGCGCGTCGACGCTCGCGCTCGCCACCGCGTGCAACCGCCAAGAAAGCCGCCCGACCGACGCGGCGAGTGCTCCGGCACAGGCTGAAAAATCGACCCCACCCACGCGAGACGATCTCCTCCCGCGCGACGAGCCGGCGGCCGAGCCCACGGCGGCGCCGGCGCCCGATACCGCCGCGCCGACCAGCGCCGCCTCCGCCGAAGGCGACGCCCGAAATGACGGCGCGCCTGCGGACGCCGAGGGGTCGCCCGCCCGTTCCACCACCGGCGGGAGCGACGACGCGCTCGCGGGGCCGGCCGACGATCCCTCCGCCAAGATCAAGGCCCTCATGAGCGAGATCGGCGCCACCTCCACCTCGGACGAGCGCGCGCTCGCCGCTGCCCAGGAAGCCCTCGACCTCGGGGGCTCCGAAGGATCCATCGGGCGCGCGGTGAACCGACGGGCGGCCCGCCTGTTCAAGACCCCAGAGCGAGCCGAGGCGATGTACCAGTGGTCGCGCGAACGCTACACGAACTCGGCCGCCGCCTCCTTCGAGCTCGCCAAGCTCGCCTGCATGGCTGGCGATATCGACGGCGCGAAGGCGCTGCTCCAAGAAGTGAAGGAGCGGGGGGGAGACAAACAACTCCAGACCATCTCCTTCGATCCCACCTTCTCGCTCGTGGTGAACGACTCGGATGTCCAAGCGCTCTTGAAATGACCGCGGCCGCCACCCAAGACTCGGTGAGCGTCGTGTTCGTATGCCACGCCAATATCTGCCGCTCCCCGATGGCCGAGGCGGTGTTTCGCGGCCTCGTCACGGCCGCAGGCGTGGCCGATCGGTTCCGCATCGACAGCGCCGGGGTCATGGCTCTTGAAGGCTACGCCCCCCACCCCTTCACGGTCGAGACCTGCGCTGCGCATGGGATCGAGGCGACCGGGGTCGCCCGGCAGCTGCTGCGGCGCGACCTGTTTGACGCCGATCACATCATCCTCGCAGACAGCGACAACCGCCGCCGCCTACAGCAATTGATGGGGCCCTCCGCCTTCGGTGAGACGCCTGGTGCTCAGGCGCGGGTCCGACTGCTACGGGAGGTCCCGGAGGATCCGCCCGAGTCATCAGCGGATCTGTTCGACCCCGTGCGCGACGGCCCCGAGCAATTTGAGGCGTGCTTTGCTGTCGTTGAGCGATGCTGTCGCGCGCTCCTCGACGAGCTTCGCTGATCCCCTCACTCACGCGGACCAAGCGGCGCGGAGCATGTCAAAATACCGCGCCGGCTCCAGCAACTTACGGGCCCACGCGGCGCCCTGAGACACGCACTCGCCGCGGGGGTCGATCTGCGCTACCACCTGCTCCAAATCTTCGGGGGAGATCAAGGGGACAGGCCCGCCCGCGAGTCGTGCGTAGCCTTCAAGCGTCGACGCCGACACCGCCGCGACCAGCGGCACCCCCTGCGCCAGGGTCTCGATGCCCGAGCGGCCGATGCCGTCCTCCCACGTTCCCAAGGCGAGGTTGGAGTGGCGACGGCGGCGCAACACGACCTCTTGTCGCACGCCGACGAGGGTGTCCACGCGCCCGTTCGCTGCCACGCTCATCTCCGCCCGATCGATGAGGTCTTCGAGCTTTCGACGCCGCCGAAACGGCGCCATCGAGGAGGCGTGTACGACCCCCTTTCGGCTCAGATCTGCGCGCCCGCGGCTCCCGGGAGAGATCGGTGAGAACAGCCCGCGCCACGTCGGCACGAACGGGGGCAGCAACGTCGCGGAGAATTTCTGACAGCGGCTCGGTCGCGCGGAGAACACAGCGGCCCCGGTGTCGTCCGCGTAGTCGCGGAGGCTCCTCGCTTGACCGTCGGTGCAGCTGTCGAGATGAACGACCCGGCGACAATCCGAGAGCATCGACTCGATCGTCCGGGCGCCGAGGGAGGTGCTGCGCGGATCGATCCCCACGAAGTGAACGCTGTCGGCGCCTTCGAACAGGCGCGTCGCCTCCGCGCCCCCGTCGAGTTGGTGCGGAATATCGGGCGCGGCGACGCGGCCCTCGGACTCGTTGACGACCATGACGCGCGCCTGCGCGACGCCGCTCCGTCGCAGCTCCGCGCCGAGCATCGCGAAATTCGCCCCTACATCTTCTTCTGCGATAAAGACGACCCGCATGCGGCTCCGTTCCCCGGATGCTAACACCTTCCGAACGCGCGCGCCTACGCCCTGACACGCCCCGGCACGCCCCTTTGACCTCCCCCGCGGCTACGCGACCTCGTCGGGTCGCTTCGCCTCTGGGTGCTGCTCAAGCGTCGCCAACCCTCCGTCGATGACGAGGTCGCGCACTGGAGTGCCCTTTTCGATCAAGCTCCCGTCGCCGCGACGCAGCACCTCCGCCGGGTGCTCACGCTCGTGGGCAGCGAGGGCCGCGTCGAGCTCGGCTTTCCGCGCGTCGTCGAGCCCCGCCCACGATTTCTTCGCGCGGCATTTGGGAAATTGAGAGCAATAAAAATACGGGCCGCGCTCTCCCCGCCGCAGCTTGAGGTGCGCTTCGCACTTCGGACACTCCTCATCTGAGTCGAAGGCCGGTGAGGTCGGCAGCTTGACGAAGCCCTTCTTGTCCACGTTGATCGCGAAGGAGACCTCGGGATAATTGACCGAGGCCATGAACGGACCGAATCGGCCGGTCCGGAGCACCATCTCGGAGCCGTCGATGGGACAGACGATGTCCACGCGCTCTGGAAGCAGCGGCCTGCCTTTCCGATCGATGGGGGCCGCGTACTTGCAGTCGGGGTAGCCCGTGCACGACAAAAAACGGCCGTTTTTTCCGAACCGATACGCGGTCTTGGAGCCGCACTCGGGGCACGCGTACACGGCCTCTTCGAGCTCCGCCTTCGCGTGCGACATGCTCTCCATCGCCGCCTCTACCTGCTTCGAGAACGGGCCGTAGAACTGCGCGAGCATCTCTCTCCAGTCCGTGGTCCCCTCCTCGACATGATCGAGCTCCGACTCCATGTCGCGGGTGTAGCCCACGTCCAGGAGGCTCGGGAACGCCTCGATGAGCTTGTCTGTGACGACGCCGCCGAGGTCGGTCGGGTGGAATCGACGCTCGAGCTGCTCGACGTAGTTTCGCTTCTGGATCGTCGCGATGATGCTCGCGTATGTGGACGGCCGCCCGATGCCTTCGGACTCCAGCGCTTTGACCAGGGACGCCTCGTTGAACCGAGGCGGCGGCGAGGTGAAGCGCTGCTCTGGCTCGACGGAGATGGGCGCGGCCGACATGCCCCGGGAGAGCTCCGGCAGCGTCTGCTCGTCACTCGCGGTGGGGACGCCCGTGACCCGGTAGAACCCATCGAACGCGAGCGTGCGCCCCGTGGCGCGCAGCACAGCCCCCGAGTCATCGTCCGTCCGCGCGAATCGAATCGCCGTGCCGTTCCAGCGGGCGGGGCTCATCTGACAGCCAACGAAGCGGCTCCAGATGAGGTCGTAGACCTTCATTAAGTCCTCCGCGCGCGCCCCCCGAACGCGGCCTCGCAGCGAGGCCGGACTCCGCGCCGGATCCGTGGGTCGAATCGCCTCGTGCGCCTCCTGTGCGTCCTTATTCGACGAGGAGTAGGTCTTCGCCTTCGCCGGCAGATAAGCCGCGCCGAGCTCGTTCCCGATGTAGTCCCGCACCTTCGACACGGCGTCTGCGGACAGATGCGTAGAATCGGTCCGCATGTAGGTGATGAGCGCGACCCGGCCCTCTCCGGAGACCTCCACCCCCTCGTAGAGCTCCTGCGCGAGTCGCATGGTGCGCTCGGCACCAAATCCCAGACGATTGGACGCGGCGATCTGCAGCGAGGAGGTGATGAACGGCGCCGGCGGCCGCGAGCTCGTCTCTTTCTGCTCGATGCTCTCAACCTCGTACCGCGCCTTGGCGTCGAGGCCACCTCGAAGCGTCCGAACATGCTTCGCGGGCCCCTTGCCGTCCTCGTTGACCTGCACGTCCACAACCACCTCTCGCAGTCCCGCCGCCTTCGCCGCCGCGCTCGCCGCTTCGCCCAGGTCCTCCGGGGCATCCGCCTTACAGCCAAGCTGGAACTTCTCACCGCCCAGCTCGACCAGCTCACAGCGGACGACGCCGTGCTCCGACATCCACGCGTGCTGCGCCTTCACGGTGGGCCCCTTGACCCCGTCGGGGCTCGTCATGAACGAACCCCAGGCGCCTGCACGCTCGGCCGCGCGCGCGACCTCCGTCGTCAGCCGGACCGTGATTCGCCAGCTCTCATCCGGGATGAAGGCCTCAATGGATCGCTCCCGGTCGACCACGAGTCGCACCGCCACAGATTGCACGCGCCCCGCGGACAGCCCGGCGGCGACTTTCTTCCACAGCAGCGGAGACGCCTTGTAGCCCACGATGCGATCCAACACGCGCCGCGCCTGCTGGGCGTTCACCTTCTGGAGATCGATGCCCCGTGGTTTATCGAACGCGCGCTTGATCTCCGCCTGCGTGATGGCGTTAAACACCACCCGACGCGCGCGCGAGGGATCGACGCCAAGCTCCTCCGCGAGGTGCCAGGCGATCGCCTCCCCCTCGCGGTCCAAGTCCGTCGCGAACCAAATTTCATTCGCCCCCTTGGCCGCCTTGCGGATCTCCGCGACGTGCTTCTTCTTGTCTGCCAAGACGACATATTCGACCTCAAAGCCTCCGTCGATATCCACACCCGGAATCGGGGACTTTTTCTTCTTCTTGTCCTTCGACGCGCTGGCACCCTTCGGCAAATCGCGGATGTGCCCCTTGGAGGCGCAGACGACGAATTCATCTCCGAGATAACGATTGATCGTCCGGGCCTTGGCGGGACTCTCGACAATTACGAGGTGCTTTCCGGCGGCCGATGATATCTCCGCCCCCGCGGCGGCCTTCTTCTTGGTCGCCTTCTTCTTGGTCGCCTTCTTCTTGGTCGCCTTCTTCTTGGTCGCCTTCTTCTTGGTCGCCTTCTTCTTGGCGGCACCCGGGGCCAAAGCGCTGGCCTTCGATTTGTTGGACTGGGTCAAGGTCACGTTCGTTCTCCCGCCGATTCAGAATGCGCGATATGCGCGATTGGTGGCGGCCGACTCAATCTAGGGCACGTTCCCCGGTATTACCAAACTGCGAGCGACACGCGTGACCCCTCGGCGAGTGTTCGAAATCTCAGATAGACCGACATTCTCGGTCGCATGAGGACTTTCGCGCAAAGGCGCGCCTTCGGAGCGAGTGACTCGTATTTCGCCCATCGCCAAGGGAGAGCCCGCGGAAGATCCGCCCTCGGGTCAGCAGCTCTTGTTGTTGTCCAAGTTCAGCTGCTCACAGGCATCCACGTAGCTGGCGCTGTCGAGCGGGCAGGTCGCGACGCCACCGTCGTCGTTTCGCGTCAGACAATAGCCTCGCTGGTTGGCAACCGAGAGCGCGCGAGCACACTCGTACCAATACACCGCGTCCTGGTCGTTCGTGCCCGCGAAGATCGTGCACGCGTCTCCGCCCGGTCCTTGCATCGTGGCGTGGTCGCCTGGGAACCAGCTGACGCTCGAATCTACGATGATGGCCCCCGACGAATCGACACGATTGAGCATCGCAGGCGGCGTGTTCGGGCCCACGTTCAGATCGAGGCCACTCACTGGCCGAAAACAATCCAGATCGCCGTCGAAGACGCAATCGGTGACGTCCAGCTCGACCGTTTGACAGCACAGATTCGTCTGTCCCACGTTGTTGACCCCACACACGCTCAGAACGTCCGATTCGCTCCACGTGGGATTACACGGCCGGGGACAACCCACTGTGGGAGGCTGAAAAAGCCCATCCCCATCCGCCGCCAGCAGACTGATTACGCTGTCTTCGGACACGCACATCCCCGTGCGAGAGATGACATTGTTAACCTCAGAAAACATCGGCTGGGCTGTGCGGTCCGACGGGAGGTTGCCGTACTGCGGCAACACGCCCACGGTCGTGTTCAGCGCGGTATCAAAGGCCGCGGGGTCGTCCGAGCAGCACTTGAAGCCATCGGGACACGCGTCTCCGCCTAGCGAGGGGTTGCACCGGAACGCGATCGGGGGATAGTCCACACTTATGCACGCGGCGGAGAAGGCCGCAGAAGAAACAAAAGCGGCGGAAATGACGGTGATAAGCTGTCGGATATTCATGGGTCTCGAAGGAGGGGTGCACGGCGAAACTCGCATAGCTAGAGGGGCCTGTAAAGTTCTCTGATGGCCACTTTTTGTGGGATTTGTGGACTCTTCGATCGAGGAGGCTATGTTCGACATATGGGCTCAATTCCCAACAGGGCGGGCGCCCGGGACCCTTCGACCCCGCGAGCGCTGGTGAGGTGGCGCTGGTTGCCCCTGGTCCTTTGCGCGCTCCTAGGCCCCGCATGCCAAGACGAGGCGCGGACGACGACCGCCGTCCCAGACGCCGCAGATCTCCCGGATAGAGTCCCACGCGCGAATAACGTGGAGTCGAAGCCGCCGCCGCCCGCCGCCGCGCCGGAGCCCGAGCTGTTCATCCCGCCCCCTCACAAAGCGAGCTTGCGCACGCACCCGGCCGGTCAGGCCTGGATCGTGGCTCCTTCAAAGGCGCCCGAATCCACCGACATCGCGCGCGCCGAAGCGCTCGGCTACACGATCATCGATCTGTCCAATCACTGGCGCCCGTTTATCTTTTGGGGCGCGAGCACCGATGACGGCGAGTACAAAGAGAACGACTACGCGTCGACCTTCGTCGCCCTCGCGAACAACGAAATCGACCAAGCCGGCGCCCCTCTCGGGCGCGACGGCGCCAATCACCTCGAGCTCTTCGGCATCCCCTCGACCCCGAAAGTCTTGCTCGCCGAATTCGAAGCGGTGGGAGAGACGATCTCTCCGTGCTTGGAGGCCAAGGCCTTTGACCCCGAGGCCTTCGAGGCCTTCTCGAACTATATTCCGTTCGAGCGAAAGGACATCACCTCCCTTAAAAAGCGCGCCGACTGGTTCCGCAAGACGCTCGAGCGGAAGATGAACGCCGCGAAGATCGAAGCGGGCGACTACGAGGCCGCCGCTGAAAACAAACGAACCGCGAGCCTGCTGCGGAAGTGGAGGCGCGCGCAAGCCCCCGTCGACATCATCCGCAACGCCCAGGTGCGGCTGGAGTGTGCTGGATTTTACCGAGCCCTCGGGGGCTCCGCGACCTACGTTCCAGGGCAATTTGGGTGGTCCACCCACCTCGCCTTGGCGGACTTTCAGCGCAAGCACGCGATCTTTGGATGGGGGCATATCAAGCGCGATGACGTCGAGGTTTTGAAGCTCACCCCCGAACAGGCGACCTTCGCGCGACTGCGGCGGATGCTCGCCGAGCGGGTCGTGGCCGCGTCCGGCGTCATCGAAGACGGCACCGCCGACATCCTCCGACGCAACAAGAACTGGACCGACAGCGAGGGCGTGGAGCACAACCCGCGCGACCTCATCCGCGAGCACGTCGACGCGACCTTGGAGGCCCTCGGATGGAACGACGCCGCCAGCGCCTACGAAGGCATGCAGGCGCTCTCGAAGCTCCGCGACGACGGCTTCGACAACCTGCTCATCGCAGTGAAGCTCCCTCCCCTCCCCGAATACTACGGGCCGAATATGGCGTTCTCCGTGGTCATCGATCGCGGCGACGTGTACTACGATCCTCCCTACGACAGCGAGGGGCAGCGCGTGCGCCAACCGCGGCGCCGCAAGCCGCATCTGACGCTGTACGTGCATCACCTGGATCAAAAAATTCCGCTGGTCTACTGGCCCACCACCATCGGCTCGTGGCGCAGCGAGCAGCACGATGGTCACGAGTGGCTCGCCTACAAAAACTCTGACGTAGGCCCTCGCATCTGGCGTGACATCATGGCGGCTCCGGTGTGGATACCGCCCACCTACACGCCGACGCGGTCCCTGATCAAAAAGAAGAAATCCGGACGAAAGCGTGAGTGGGTCGTCAACTACGACGAGACCGGGCCGGGATTTCAATCGGCCTACGGGCTCGTGGCGGCCTACCATATCCGCCAAGTGAAATCGCGATCCGGCGAAGTCCTCCGCGAGCTGGACCACAAAATCCGCACCCACGGGAGCGTGGACTACATGTCCATTCGCAGCCGCTACTCCCACGGGTGCCATCGACTCCACAACGGGAACGCGGTGCGGCTGTTCTCATTCCTGCTCCGTCGCAACGACTTCGTCCGGCACGGTCAGACAGAGATCGCGTACGCCCGGGCGTTCGAGGTGGAGAAGACCGAATACAGGATGAAGATCGACACACGCGGCTATCGCTACGAGCTGCTTGAGCCCATCCCGGTGAGCGTGACCAAGGGCCGGATCCGAGGCGGCACCAAGGAGCCCTACGAAGGGCTGCTCTCGAAGCCTGGCGAGCCCGCGCCGCCAGCGGCGGACCCCGACAACCCGACCACGGACCCCGAGAGCCCGACCGCAGACCCCGACAACCCGACCGCAGACCCCGAGGGCCCGACCGCAGAGGCCTCTTTTGAGGCCGGCGCAGTCGACGACACCGCCCCCCCAGCGTCCGCGCCGCCAGTGACGCCGAGCCCGTGAATCGCGGTTTCCTTGGACCCTGTCGCCAGCGCGATCGAGCCCGCCGACCGCGGCGCCGCGGTAAAACAACGGCCCGCGGGTCCGCGCTAGACCTGCGGCAGCAAGTGCGCTAGGTGGTGGGCGTGGCCAAGGCTCCTAAGAAGTTCGAAACCGCGTACCGCGATCATCTCACCGACGCGCAGCGGCGTCATGTGCTCGAGACCATGCAACGCACCTTGCAACGGGAGACGACCCTCGGAGAGATCGTCGACGCGGCCGCCGAGCTTGGCTGGGGGGACGCCATGAATGAACTCACGCTCTCGGACCTCGCGCGGTCGCTGCTGGACGGAGAGGCCCGCCTTCGAGCGGACGCGATCGACGAAGACGCAGAGGCCGTCTTCGGCGACGACGTCATCGAGGAGCGCGTCACCGCCACACCTCCCGCGCGGGCGAAGAAGAAAACCGCCGCGAAGAAAA
>JAAZXR010000027.1:0-21794 GCA_014240065.1 Myxococcales bacterium | reverse complement strand
AGCCCGCCGCGAAGAAAAAGCCCGCCGCGAAGAAAAAGCCCGCCGCGAAGAAAAAGCCCGCCGCGAAGAAAAAAACCGCCGCGAAGAAAAAGCCCGCCGCGAAGAAAAAGCGAGCGCGCTAGCGGTCCCACTCGAGCTGTTCGAGGAGCTTCTCGGTGAGGGTCGGCACCCCCCCATTTGTGGGGCGTTCGCCGGGGGTCACCCACAGGCGCGGCGTGGGTCCGTCACCGAGCCGTGGCCGTCGTGACGGCTTGACTATCACGGGCTGAACGAACCAAACACGGTGCGTGAAGACGTGCTTGATCTGTTCACCGAATGGCTCCGACGAACTCACGGGGACCTTGAGATATTCGGCGTACTTGGTGGAGGAGCGTCGGCGCGGTCGCTCCACCAACGGGAGGCTCCACATGCCCCGCAGCACCCCTCGATCGGGCCGTCGCTCCAACAGCAGCTTCTCGCCCCACCGAACGATCAGCGCGTCCCAGCTCAACTCCGGAGACTTCGCCCGGCGCTTCGGGGCCGGGATCTTCTCCACGAGCCCGCGATCCAACGCCGCGCATTGGCGCCGCACCGGGCACTCCCCACACGCGGGGTTGGCCGGGACGCAGACCGTCGCACCCAGCTCCATCATGGCCTGCGCGAGCACCCGCGGAGAGCCGTGGGAGATCACCTCGCTGGCGGTGGCCCAGTGATGACGCGCGGTCGCTGGTTGTTGGCGCTCTTCAACCACCGCGCGCATCCGCGAGAACACCCGCGCGACGTTGCCGTCCACCACGGGCGCCGGGACCTCGTACGCGATGGTCGCGATGGCTCCAGCCGTATAAGGGCCGATTCCAGGGATGCTCTGGAGCCGCGCTGGATCGCGCGGGAGGACGCCGCCAAATCGAGCGGTCACATCCCGCGCGCCCGCATGCAGCAACCGCGCGCGCCGGTAATACCCCAACCCGCTCCACGCCCCGAGGACCTCATCTTGCGTGGCGGCCGCGAGCGTCTGCACCGTTGGAAATCGCCGGAGGAACTCCCCGTAGTAGGCCCGCACCGTATCCACCCGGGTCTGCTGCAGCATGACCTCGGACACCCAGATGGCGTAGGGGTCGCGAGTCGCGCGCCACGGCATCTCGCGCTGAGCGGCGTCGAACCACCGGGAGAGTCGTCGAGCGACCAAAGCTGCGTCGAGAGAGCGCACGGGCTGCAAGCATACACATCGGCGCGGCGCGTGGGCGCGCGCGGCTCGTCAGGGCCTTCCTAAGCGCACGGGCAGCGGCTACTCTCCGCCCACGCCTCCCCATGTTCCGAAAGCGCGACACCCATATCCACTTCGTCGGCATCGGCGGCATCGGCATGAGCGGCATCGCGGAGGTGCTGACCAACCTGGGGTACCGCGTCACGGGGAGCGACCTCGCCACCACCGACACGACCGCGCGGCTGTCAGGGCTAGGTGCCACCATCTTCCACTCGCACGAACCCCGCAACGTCGAAGGCGCCGACGTCGTGGTGACGTCGAGCGCCATTCGGCGCGAGAATCTCGAGGTCGCCGAGGCGCTCGCGCGCAAGATCCCAGTGATCCCGCGCGCCGAGATGCTCGCGGAGCTCATGCGACTCAAGCAGGGGATCTTGATCGCGGGCTCCCACGGCAAGACCACCACCACGAGCATCCTCGCGACGATATTTCACCACGCCGGGCTCGACCCCACCGTGGTCATCGGTGGGAAGGTCAACTCCTTCGATTCCAACGCGCGACTTGGATACGGCGAACTGCTCGTGGCCGAAGCAGACGAGAGCGACGGGAGTTTCTTGATCCTACCTCCCACGTTCGCGGTCATCACAAATATTGATGACGAGCACCTCGACCATTACGGCACCCTCGACAACCTGCTTGAGGCGTTCATCGGATTCGCGAACCGCGTCCCGTTCTACGGCGCGACGATCCTGTGTACGGACGACGAGAACATCCGTTCGATCCTCCCGCGCATCACAAAACGCAGCGTCACCTACGGAATCGAGGGGAGCCCTGACTACCTCGCCACCACGATCAAAGACGAGGGAGAAGGCTCCGCCTTCGACGTCCTCGTGCGAGGCGAGAGCCTGGGTTCGTTCCACATCAACATGCCGGGGCTCCACAACGTCCGCAACGCCCTTGCCGCCATCGCGCTGTGCGACACCATGTCCGTACACCCCGCGTCGGTGCGCGCGGCCCTCGAGCAGTTCGCGGGGGTTCAGCGGCGCTTCACCGTCCGGGCGAACGCCGGTGACGTGACCATCGTCGACGACTACGCCCACCACCCCACCGAGATCACCGCCACGCTGAGCGGCGCGCGCATGCGATTCCCGCGCGGCCGCATCATCGCCGTCGTGCAGCCTCACCGCTACACCCGCGTGCGTGACAGCCTCGAACGATTCCCCGAGAGCCTCGACGCGGCCGACGAGGTCCTGATCACCGATATTTACGCGGCGGGCGAGCCCCCGATCGAGGGGATCTCGGGTCCGATGCTCGTGGATCGAGTCCGCGCGCGCATCCCCGACCGGCCGGTCTCGCTCGCGCCAGCCCTCGATGAGATCGCGGGGGGCCTGCTTCCCCGTCTTCAGCCCGGCGACGTCGTCGTCACCATGGGCGCCGGGTCCATCACCAAGCTCAGTCACGAGCTCGCCGACGCGATCACGGAGGACCGTTGACGAGGGAGCCGCCGCCGGCCGACCCACGCGGGCGCGGGGCCGCCCTCGCCACACTGCTCAAGCTCAACGAGGACCCCATCGTCGGGCTCTCCGCGACCCCCGACGACCCGATGCGCAGGCACACCACCCTGCGGCTCGGGGGGCCCGCGGACCTGTGGTGTGTGCCTGACCACGCGCAGGCCCTCTCGTCGCTCTTGTCACGGGCGCACCGCGCCAAGGTCCCCGTCTCCTTCGTCGGAGGCGGCACCAACCTCCTCGTGCTGGATGGCGGCCTCCGTGGCGCTGTGATCAATCTAAAGAAGCTCAACCGGGTGTCACAGCCGCGAGCGGAGACGGAGCCCGCGCTCATCGCCGTGGAGGCAGGGGCGTCCACCGGGCGTGTGCTCAAGTACGCGACGACCCGCGCGCTCGGCGGCGTAGAATTTTTGGCGGGGGTACCGGGCACCGTCGGCGGCGGGCTCATCATGAACGCGGGCACCTACCTCGGCGAGTTCACCGACGTCGTCGTGGAGGTGGAGTCTCTCAACCTCGAAGGCGCCATGGTGCGCCGCTCGCACGACGAATGCGGGTTTCGCTACCGCGACTCTGATCTCCCGAGAGACGAGCTCGTCACGGGCGCGCTGCTGCGACTGCGGCATCGACCGCTCGACGAGATCGAACGGGATGTCGCGAAGCTCCGAGCGCATCGACGAGAACGAGAGCCTCTGGGCGTGCCCAACAACGGCAGCACGTTCAAGAACCCGGAGGGCGACCACGCAGGCCGGCTCATCGAAGCTGCCGGACTCAAGGGGACGCGCCGCGGCGGCGCCGTCGTCAGCGAGAAACACGCGAACTGGCTGATCGTAGATCGGGGCGTCGAGCCTCCATGCACCTCCCGCGATCTCCTCACCCTCATCGAGCATGTCGAACGAGAAGTGGAGCGCGCGTTCGGCGTCCGTCTCCAACGGGAAGTCAAAATTATCGGCGAAGACTGACGCTCGCGGAGCGGGGTGGTATCGTGATCCATGGCCGCGGACCCGGAGCATCAAGACCTCTCGACTGCACTTCGCTCGGCGATTGAAGCCGCGATCCCAGGGGCGACCGCGGAGGTCACCGACAACGGAGGCCGCCACTTCGCCCTCGTCGTCCGCAGCGCCTCCTTCGAGGGCAAGCGCTCGCTGGAGAAGCAACGCGCCGTCTATGCCGCCATCACGCACCTCATGGGCGGCGACGACGCGCCGGTGCACGCCATCGACACCATGCAGACGCTCGCCGAATAGCCCGGCCTAAACGCGCGCCGAAGCGACCTACGACGAGGTGGTCACGCTCGCGTCGGGGTCGCACCGACGCTCGATCCACGGCAGGCAGACGTCGAAGATCTCCCGACGAAGGGAGGCGGGTTCATTGTGAAGTTCGTGGGCCGCCCCGTCGAAGCAGTGGATGGACTGTGCGTCTCTGCGCGGGTTCTCGAGGCGCTCAAAGGACCGCAGCGTCGCCCGAAAATCGGCCAGGTGATCCCCGGTTGGCACCAACCATCGCGAGGCCGCGCGCAGCCGGTTAATCCCGTCGCGGACGTCTCTCATGGTCCCCCTTAAGGCGCGGCGCCAGCGAGCAGAGACTTCGAGGACACACCTCCTGTCGAACGTGCGCGCGTCGGCGGCCTCTTGATCGCGACACAGCACCCCGGAATCAAATGGCGCGGACAAGAGCGTGCGCGGCGCTACCCGCAGCAACACCGCGCGCCGCATGCGGTCGAGTGCTGGCGGCGCCGACGAGAAACTGAGCAAGGGTGAGGCGAGCAACGACCCGCGAATTCCCGTGTCTACGCCCCCGCGCTCGATCAATCGAAGCATCTCGATCAACGCGCCGATCCCATGGGCGTACACGACGACCGGGACGCCATCGAATTCGCCGCGGGCGTGCTCAAGAACCCGCTCCAGGTCCTCCGCGTAGCGCGAGAAACTGGAGACGTCGCCCCGGCGACCGCCCGAAGCCCCCATCCCGCGATGATCCGCCCCCACCACGGCGAGACCCGCCGCGCGCAGCTCCTGCGTGAGGTGACCATATCGCCCGACGTGCTCTCCCCAACCGTGCACGAGCACCACCACGCCCAAGGGCCGCCGCGGCGGCCGCCAATGCTCGACGCGAAGCTTGATCGACCCGGCGACCTCGAGCTCGGTGATGTGGTGGGGCATCCCGCAGATGCTAACGCATCTTGCGCCGGATCCCCTGCGCAGGTACACGCCCTAGAAGATCTCTCGGACGCGACGAACCATTCGATTCCACACGTTGTCTTCACCGGAGAATATCTCGCGTGGTCGCGGCACTTCGAAGGTGGTGGTCTCGATCCCCGGCTCGTCGCCGCGAGCGCCGAACAGCACCAAGCCCACCGCGGTCGCGAGCCCCGCGTTCCCGATCTTCTCGCAAAACCCGCCCCCTTTGAGGTTCAAGCCGCGTCTGCGCTGCGCGTCAAAGATCGGCTTGCCCAGCCGGACCTCCATATCAAAGATGTCCTCCGTGAGCTCCGACATGCCTTGCATCTGCGCCGCGCCACCTGTGAGCACGATGCCGCTCGCGGCGAGCTCAAGATATCCACTCGCCACCAAGCTCTCTTGCGCCAGCAACAAGATCTCCTCCATCCGCGATTCGACGATCCGCGCGAGGAAGGCACGCGGATATTCATGGGAGGGTCGCGGCCCGACGCCCGGCACTTCGATCACCTCCGCCTCATCCGTCATCGACTCTAGGGCGCAGCCGTGAAGCACCTTGATCTGCTCGGCCTCGGTGACGGAGGTCTTGAGGCCGTACGCCGCGTCCTTCGTCGCGAGCTGACTGCCCATCACCAGCACCGTCGAGAACACGTTGCGCCCCTCGCTGTACACCGAGATGTCGGTGGTGCCGCCGCCCACGTCGATCAGCACCACGCCGAGATCCATCTCGTCTTCGTCGAGCACCGCTTCAGCGGAGGCCAATGGTTCGAGCACCACCTGCACCACGTCCAGGCCGGCCCGGTTGCAACACTTGGTGATATTGTCTACGGCGGTCGCGGAGGCGGTGAGGATGTGCGCCTTGACCTCCATGCGGACACCGCTGATTCCTACTGGATCCCGCACCTGGCCCTGTCCATCGACGACATACTCCAGCGGGAGCGTGTGAATGATGCGCTGGTCGAGCGGGATGTTGACGGCTTTGGCCTGGTCGATCACCCGGAGCACGTCCTCCTCCGCGACCTCCCGGTCTCGCATGGACACCTGGCCGAGGCTCTCAAACCCCCGGATATGCCCGCCCGCGATTCCAACGTACACCGATTGAACCTCAACGCCCGCCATCTGCTCGGCGACCTCGATCGCCTCGCGGATCGAATTTGTCGTGGCTTCGATGTTGACGACGAAGCCTTGGCGGAGCCCCTCGGAGCGGCTCGTCCCCACGCCGATGACCTCCACGCCGTTGTCCGTGACCTCACCGATGACCGCGGCGACCTTCGTCGATCCAATGTCGAGTCCAACGATCAGTGTCTCGGTTTCCGCCATAAAAAGTCTCGCCTAGTGCGCTCTCGGGATCCTCCGCGCTCGGGTCCCTTGCGCCTCGATCCTATCACTACCTTTGGAGATCACCTCATTATTAGAGCTACTTTTTCGGCGTTCGGTCGCGTGGGCCAAGAGCCGATCCCCGTCCTCGTCGCGGACGAACCGCGCCACCACCTTCGCGCCTCGTTTTTTGTCGATCGAATGATCGAGGTGCACCACAGCGAGACGCTCGGCGTTGGGGCCGAGCGCGACGCGAATCCCGTCGTAGTGGTCGAGACGGACGCCGAACTCCCCTCGCCCAAAGCGAAGCTGTGTCCCAGACTCGGCCGTGTAGAGGGTGAGATCTCGGTGTGGACCCACGTTGATCTCGGAGAGCTTCGGCCTCGTTTTGGACGACCACTGCTCGAGCGCCCCGAGCGCCACGACGATCCGCGCCTGCTGCTCTGCGACCTGTGAGCCGCTCGCGCCCAAGTCGATGCCGGAGATGATCGGAAGCGCGCATCGCTCGCCGTCTTCGAGGCGCTTGAACGGCTGGCCCTCTGCGTCGACCAAGTAAAAACTCCCGTCGAGGATCACCGCCTTCGGGACGTGCTCTTCCACGTGTACGGTCAAGGTGTCGGGGAGCTGGCGGCTGATGGACGCCCGGGCGACCCACGGGTCCGCGGCGATCTTGCTCGACAGCTCCGGCAGGTCAAGGGAGAGGATGTTGGTCGACGGCTCGATGGCCAAGATTCGACGCACCGCGGCCGCGTCAACGTGCGCCGTGGGCTCATAGACGAGGGAGTTCACCGCGAAATCTGGCGCCGTCGTGGCGTAGTCGACCCCTGCGGACACCCCCAGCAACATGGCGTACGTCGCGGCGCCGGTCGCTGCGAGGCGGCCGCTCCACCTCATCATTCGACCCCAGGGTGCCGTCCAACGCGAGCCCGTCACGCGTCGCGCACGGGCGGTGCGCACCTCGGACTCCGCCGCTACCGCGCGTTTGCGGTTCTTCCGAGCGCCGCGTTTGCGCGCGGTGGTCGTGCGCGACGTGGGGGTCGAGCGACGCGCCTGCCGAGTCGTGGGTCGGCTACGACGCGCGGTTGATTTTTTATGGGGACGACTCAGCATGACAGCGGCGTTGAACGACCTCG
The DNA here is from genome assembly GCA_014240065.1 of Myxococcales bacterium. Taxonomy (GTDB): domain Bacteria; phylum Myxococcota_A; class Polyangia; order Nannocystales; family Nannocystaceae; genus JAAZXR01. The sequence goes on along the minus strand of JAAZXR010000027.1, from coordinate 14,482 downwards.
CCGGCGAGGCCTGCCTGCTGCCGGCTTCGAACGCTGGGCACAGACCTCAAGGGGATCATCTGGGCGTACCTCGATTGTCGTGCGCGTCAAAAAAACACGCGACGATCGCCATGGACTGCGCGGAGTTTCAGTGCGCGGTGACGCGTGGCAAAAAGCGCGGCTCCCCGGGCATCCAGCCCACCGCACCTTGAGACCAGGACGTGGAGACAAACCGGGTGAGATCTCGTGAAATTCGTCGTCAGAGGGCTGTTTTCGAGTTTTTCAGTCAATTTTGGCCAAAATTACGCCGAATTCGGACATTTATGGCTTGCAGTCCACACGGTGAAAGCTCCAAGATCGGGCACAGGCGGCAACCAAACCGCTCTCAGACCCAAATAGCCGTATTCCTGATGGAGCGGCATTATCTCAGAAAAATCGCTCATAGAAGGAGAAGCGAAACAATGGCCAAGAAAAAGAGCAGCAAGAAAAAAAATCGTGAAGTTCTCGTCGTCGGTTCCAAGGTGAAAGACGTCGTTCGTACCGCAGGACTGCGCAGCGACGGCAACCTCATCGCAGCGGTGTCCGACGCCGTACATGACGCCCTTGAGAAGGCGATCGCACGCGCCAAGGACAACAAGCGCGGCACCGTGCGTCCCCACGACCTCTAAGGAAGTCGTCCAAGAACAAAGAGAGCGGCTCGGGAGACCGGCCGCTCTCTTTTTTTGTGCCGCGGCTATCGCTGGCGACGCATGTAGGCGGGGAGCTCGTGATCCTCGGGAGCGGGGACCTCACCGCGCGCCCATGTCCCGCTCGCCGCGTCCGCTTGTCCCGCTTGTCCCGCTTGGTACTGGCCAGTCTGCCCCGCGTCCATCGGGGTCACGCTCGGTTGGCGTCGTCGACCGCTCACCGCCGGATCCGCCTGACCCTCCCCGTGTTGGGATTGGGACGCGCGCCGGGGTGGCACCGCGCCGGGCCCCCGGTACGCCGGGGTGACCTGCCCGTGGATCGTCGCTTGCCCCTCGTGGATTCGGCCTCCGCCCAGCATGGGGTTGATGACCGGCGCGCTCCGACGTGCGGAGTGGCGTTGAATGGCCTGCCCGAGCTCTTCTTCCTGTGGCATGTGCAGGTCGAAGCCGGTCGCGATGACCGTGATGCGGAGCATCCCGCCCATGTTCTCGTCGAGCACAGTGCCGAAGATGATGTTGCAGTCCTCGTCCACCGAGTCGTGAATGATCGACGCCGCCTCGTTGATCTCGGCCATCCGAAGGTCGGGGCCGGCCGTGATGTTCATGAGGATCCCGCGGGCGCCCTTGATGGTGACGTCCTCGAGCAGCGGGCTGTTGATCGCCATCTCCGTCGCATGAATCGCGCGGCCCTCCTCGCTCGCCATGCCCATCCCCATCAGCGCTCGCCCTTGGTCGTGCATGATGGTGCGGACGTCCGCGAAGTCGACGTTGATGAGCCCGGGGACTGTGATGAGATCTGAGACGCCTTGTGTCGCGTGCAAGAGCACCTCGTCTGCGATCCCAAACGCGTCGGTCATCGAGGTGTTCGGCGACGCCACCTGGAGCAAGCGATCGTTCGGGATGGTGATGAGCGTGTCCACCGCCTCCTCGAGTTTGAGGATGCCCTCGTCGGCGAACTTCATTCGGCGACGCCCCTCAAAGCCAAAGGGTTTGGTGACGACGCCGACCGTCAGGGCGCCGGCCTCTCGCGCGACCTGGGCGATGACCGGCGCGGCGCCGGTGCCTGTGCCACCTCCCATGCCCGCCGTCACGAAGATCATGTCGGCGCCACGGATGGCCTCGCTGATCTCATCGACGCTCTCGAGGGCAGCCTCGCGACCGCGCTCGGGGTTGGCGCCCGCGCCGAGGCCCTTGGTGATCTTGCTCCCGAGCTGGATCTTATGGACGGCGCTGTTGTTGGCCAACGCTTGCACGTCGGTGTTGGCGGCGATGAAGTCCACGCCGGGAAGTTTGGAAGCGATCATGGTGTTGAGCGCGTTGCCACCGGCGCCGCCGACACCGACGACCTTGATGCGAGCTTGGTCTGCGTAGTGATCTTCGAGTTCGAAATGAGCCATGGGTTCTCCTTTGGGGTCCGTACATTCTGAGTACCGAGCCTCTTGGCTTCGAACAAAAAACTGAACTTATCCACAGCGCTGGGCATACGCGCCCGTAAATCCTCACCTTTTCTGGCTCCAATCGCGATGAAGGGTTCCGCCTAACCGCCCAGAACTGCCGGTATTTTCCCGCGCCAAAAATGGGTGGTGGGAACGGAGCGTTCGACGGCTTGAGCCCGGTAAATTCAGCCTCTGGCTGCCCCGGTGCCGAGATAAATTGGAAAAAAAAATCCAGCGGGCGCGGTGAGGGCCAAGATCTTGCGCGGGCTGTCACATCCGGCAGGCGATGTCCTACACGCCTTCTTTCGATCCGCTCGACCCGCCCCGCCCCACGCTCGGAGCCCCCACCAGGGCGGTCCGCCCCCGACATCCGCCCCAGACCGCCCGAAAAGGTGATCCCGATTTCGGCTGGCCCTTGATCCGTACCGCCAAGGAATTACCCACCTTTTTGCGGCTCGGCGCGCGCGGTCTCCTCGCGCAGGGCGCCGCGCATGGCCGCGAGCACGTCGGGCTTGGTGGCGGCGAGCAGCTCCCCACCGAGCCAGCGCTCAAGCGCGCAAAACCCTTGGCCCACTAGCATCTCATGACCGTCGCACGCGGCGACATTCGCCTCCTGCGCGGCCCGAAAGAGGCTGTCTGGACCCGCGGGCACCACGAGGTCAAAGACCGCCTGCGCCTGGCCCAGGGCCACCGAAGAGATCGGGATCGGGAACGTCGCCTGCGTCCCGGCCAATCCCACCGGCGTCGCCTGCACCACGACGGATCCCCCACACCTCGCGTCCCACGCTCCCCACCCGATCACCCGAACCTTGTGCGCCGCCTCCGGGTGAGGCCAGCCGCCCGCCCGCAGACGCGCGGGATCCCGCGTGACCCACGTGATGCTGGTGGTGGCGGGACGCTGACAGAGGGCGGCGACCACCGCTCGCGCCGCGCCACCACCACCAAGCACGACGACATGGGGCGCCTCACCCGCCTCGGGCAGCCCCCCGATCAGCGCGTCGAACGCCAGGCTGAACCCCTCCACGTCGGTGTTGCACCCCCCCCACCCGCGCGCCGTTCGATAGACCGTATTGACCGCCCCCACCTGCACCGCCTCGGGATCGACCTCATCGAGCAGCGCGACGATTCGTGTCTTGTGCGGGACCGTCACGTTGAAGCCCGAGAGGCCCGCGGCCGCCGCGTCCCTCGTGACAAACCCCGCCAAGTCCTCGGCGGCCACGCGGATCGCCCGATAGTCTGCGGTGGAGATGCCCAGCGTTCGAAACGCCGCCGCGTGCATTAACGGAGACCGGGAGTGCGCGATCGGATCGCCGATCACCGCCAAGGAGAGCGCGCTCACTGACCCTCTCTTCGTCCCGCCGTCGCGTCGAGCTCCCCGTCCGCGAGGCGCAGCTTCAAACGATCACCGGTCGCGACCTGATCAGGGCGCCGGATCAGCGCCCCGTCAGGGCCCGTGACCAGCGCGTATCCCCGGGCCAACACCGCGAGCGGGGACATGGCGTCGAGCTTGGCCATCGCGGAGGTCATGCGGAGCCGACGACGCTGGCACGCCGCGCGACCGGCCTGAACCAAACGCACCTCCAACGCGGTCAAACGCGCCTGATCTTCTCGCAGCCGACGCGCCGGGTGCGTCGCCGCGAGTCGTCGCTCCAACCCTCGCAGCTGGGCCCGGCTCTCGCCCATCGCGTCGGTGAGGGTGGCGCGCGACCGATCCACCGCCTGGTCTACCCGCTGACGCTGGCTGGCCACCAGCGAACGGCCCGCGCGCTCGAGCCGATACGAGGCTCGGTCGAGCTGCCGCCGCGGCTCCATGGTCCGCCGCTGCATGCAGCGCTCGAGGCGATCCCTGCGGTGCTTGAGCCGTGACAACACCGACGCGAGGTCGGGGACCGCCAGCTCCGCGCCTTGGCTAGGGGTGGCCGCCCGCACATCGGCCACCAGATCGCAGATCGAGATGTCCACCTCGTGACCGATGGCAGCCACCACGGGCACCGGGCACGAGACGAGGGCCCGGGCGAGGGTCTCGTCGTTGAACGCAGACAGGTCATCGGCCGAGCCTCCGCCCCTCCCGATGATCACCACATCCACCCCAGGGACCATGACGACCCGACGGAGGGCCTCGATCAGCTCGCCAGGGGCCCCCTCGCCCTGGACGCGCGCGTGACTGAGCACGTAGCGCATGGGGCAGCGGCTCCGTCCGACCTCCAATATGTCATGCAGCGCTGCGCCACCCGCCGAGGTCACGAGCCCGATCTTGCGGGGCCACGTCGGCAGCGCACGCTTGCGCTCGTCTTTAAAGAGCCCCTCTTCTTGGAGCCGCTTTTTGATCCGCTCGAATTCCAAGGCCCGAGCCCCCGCCCCCGCGGGCTCGGCGTGCTGGGCGTAGAACTGAAAGCGTCCATTCCGGGCGTAGATCCCCAGCGCCCCCCGCAACAGCAGCTCTTGGCCCTCCTCCATCGTAAATCGGAGCCGCTGCACCGAGGAGCGCCACATGGCCACCGAGAGCGAGCTTTGCCCGTCGACGAGGTTGAAGTAGGCGTGCCCGGTCCCGGCGATCTTCAAGCCCGACACCTCCCCTTGCACCCACACGTTGCCAAATTTGGCCTCGAGCGTCGCGTGAGCGCCGCGCACCAGCTTTGACACCGTGTGCACCTCCCGACGCTCCGACGCGTCCGGGGCGCCTTGGTTGACGACGGGCCGGCGGCCAAAGGGGATCTTGATCTGCGACATGACAAGGCGAGGGGGCCCCAGCGAGCGATCGCGCGGGGCGGGCTCCCCACCAGGAGTGTGGCATAAGCGCCACCATGCCACTAGCGCGCGTCGGGAAATTTGTACCGCGCCCGATTCGTGCTCTAGTGCGAGCGATGGCCGCGCTCTCAAACCGCCCACGCTCCGCTTGCACCGGTTCCTCGGCTCCTCGCGCGGGCGTGGCCGCGATCGTCTTGCTCTTCGCCTCGGCTTCGGTCGGCTGCGACTTCTTCGACGAGCTGGAATCGGACCCCATCGACTCCACGTCCACGGATGGCGGCGGCGACGGCGACGGCGACGGCGACGGTGACGGCGACGGGCCCTGCGGCCTCGAGGAGGATCGCTGCGCGAGTCAAGACATCTTGTCGAGCTGTGACCTCGGGAGCGGCGTGCTCACGGACTTCAACTGCGCGGCGTTGTGCGGCGGGAACCTCAACTTCACCTGCCTCTCCGACGCCAACGGACAGCATGGTTGCTGGTGTGTGCAGCCCGCGAATATCGCCCTGGATGGCTGCGCAGATCTCGAGGTGTGCATCGCCGAGTGCGCCACCGCGAGCTGCACCGACGCTTGCTTCGGCCGCGCCTCCACCCCGACAATTCGGCTGCTCGGTGCGCTCTTTCACTGCGCCGAATCGGACTGCGAAGACCTGTGCAACGAATCGGCGGAGGCCTGCAACTCGTGCATCCTCGCCACCCGGGCGGGGGTGTACGGCGGATGCGGCGTGGAGCGCAGCGTGTGCGACGCCGACACCGTGGACGAAATCCCCTGGCCCTCGCCGTAGGCGGTCTAGGGGCCGCCTACACGGGGGCCTCGTCTCGGCCGGATCCCCGCCGTGGCAGGTGAGGCCCAACTCCTGCTAGGGTCTTCGCGATGAGCGGCAATTCCCGAGGCGACAGGTTCCGCGTGACGACCTTCGGCGAGTCACACGGAGGCGGCGTGGGGGTGGTCATCGATGGATGCCCCGCCGGGGTGCCGTTCCCGCTCGCGGAGATCGCCGCGCAGCTCGCCCGACGGCGGCCCGGGCAGAGTCACCTCTCCACGCAGCGCAAAGAGGACGACCTCCCCGAGCTGCTGAGCGGCGTGTGTCCGGAGACCGGCGCCACCCTCGGCACCCCCATCACCTTGGTCGTGCGCAACAAGGACGCCCGCAGCGCACACTACAAGGACATGGCGAACCTCTATCGCCCCTCCCACGCGGACTACACCTACGAGGCTCGCTTCGGCCTGCGCGCGCCGAGCGGCGGCGGACGGGCCTCCGCGCGTGAGACCGTGGGCCGCGTAGCCGCAGGCGCCCTCGCGCAGACCTTGCTTCGGCGGGCGCACGGCGTCGAAATCGTGGCGTGGGTCGATCAGGTCGGGGATGTGTACGCGGCCGACGTGGACGAGGCGGCCATCACCAGCGAGGCCGTGGACGCGCACGCCGTTCGATGTCCCGACATCGCCGCGGCCACCGAGATGGAGGCGACGATCGTCGCGGCGCGAGCGGCGGGGGACTCCGTCGGCGGCTCCATCCGCTGTGTCGCGCGTGGCGTCCCGCCCGGTTGGGGAGCCCCGGTGTTCGACAAGATCACCGCGGACCTCGCCGGCGCCCTCATGAGCCTGCCCGCGACCCGAGGCGTCGAGTTTGGGGAGGGCTTCGCGGCCACCACCATGCGAGGGTCGGCGCACAACGACGCCTTCACGACCTCCGACGGCGCCATCGTGACCGCGACGAATCGCAGCGGCGGCGTGCAAGGCGGCATCACCACCGGCGCCCCGCTCCGCATGCGCGTGGGCTTCAAGCCAGTGGCGACCATCTTCAAGCCCCAACAAACTGTGACCAACACCGGCGAAGAGGTCACGTTCCAGCCCGCGAAGGGGCGCCACGATCCGTGCGTGCTGCCCCGCGCCGTCCCCATGGTCGAGGCCATGGTCGCCTTGGTGCTCGCCGATCACATGCTCCGAGCGCTGGGTGCCCGCGACAGCGATCTCGGGAGCAGCTCTTGAGCCAACTGCGCCTTGTGGGCGCGAACGATCCGTCGGAGGGCCCGCGCGCGAAGACGGACTCCGCGAGCCCGAGCGCCGCCGCAAAATCCCTCGAGCGGGGCCCCGTGCCCCTCTCCATCGCCCAGCGCCTGCGAGCGGGAGAGGCGGTCGTGTGGTGGGGCAGCGTCGACCGCATGCTGTGGCGCGCCCCCGCTGTGCTCGCGGGGATCGGCGCCGGGGTGTTTTTACTCGTCGGACTCGCCGTCCCGGAGCTGTGGCAGCAGCCATCGCGAGAGCTGCTCCGCGCCTTCGCGGTCTGCGTCGCCCCCGGCGCGGCCCAGGCCCTCCGCAACTGGCTCGCGCGACGCACAGTGGTGGTCACGGACACGGCCATCCTCGACGCGGATCCCCACGGACGCGGCGACCGCCTCAGCATCGGAAATATCCGCTGCGTCCGCCGCGATTGGAGCACGGGCGGGGTGCTCGTGGAGGGCGCCGCGCACCGCGTGAAGATCCCGCCGTCCCTCGCCCACGAGACCCGCGCCCACATCATGCGGCAGCGCTCTGTGGTCATCATGCGCGACGAGGACGCGCTCGATGACCGCCTCGGGTGGCTGCGCTAGCGGCCGTCGCTCGGACGCAAGACGACCTTCCCAAAGCTGGCCCGCGACTGGATGTAGGCGTGGGCCTCCCCCGCCTCCTCGAAGGCGTAGGCGCGATCGACGACGGGCGCGAAGGAGCCCTCGTGCACCAGGTCCACGATCTGCTGGAAGATCGCGCGGATGACCGTGGCCTCGTCCCACAAGTGCCCGAGGTTGAGCCCGAACACGCCGCGGTTGTCGTTCATCAACGACACCGGCGAGAAGCGACGCATCTTCACCGCCCCGGCGAGGACCGCCGCGATGCTGCGCCGCGTCCCCGGCGCGAAGCTGCTCGCGCCGAACATGCACAGCCGCCCCATCGGGGCGAGGCACGCGTAGCTGCGCTGGAACGAGGCCCCGCCGATGGGGTCGAGCACCACGTCCACGCCGCGGCCGTCGGTGACCTCGCGAACACGCGCGACCACGTCGTCGTCGCGGGAATCGATGCAGGCCACGGCCCCCGCCTCACGCAGGCGCGCGTGCTTGCCCGCGCTCGCCGACGCCACCACCTCGGCGCCCACGCGCCGGCAAATTTGCATGGCCGCTTGTCCCACCCCGCCGGCCGCCGAATGCACCAAGACGCGCTCGCCTTCTCGCACCGCCGCTTGTCGACGCAGCATCAGCCACGCGGTGAGGTAGTTGACGGGGATGGCCGCCGCGGTCTCGAAGTCGATGGCGTCCGGGAGCGGCACGAAGTGTTCGGCGGGTCCCGCCACCACCGACGCGTAGCCGCCAAAACGAGTCAGCCCCACCACGCGCTGCCCCGCTCGCAAGCCACGCACCTTTGCCCCCACCGCGCGCACGACCCCCGCGACCTCATAGCCCACCACGCACGGCAGCGGCGGCGCGTCTGGATACAGGCCCATCCGCGCCATGATGTCCGCGAAGTTGATCCCCGCGGCTGCCACGTCCACGAGCACCTCGCCGACGCCACACGCGGGATCGGGGGCCGCTCGAACCTCCAGCACTTCAGGGCCGCCACGCCGGGGAATCCACACCTGCTGCATGCCGGGAAGCTACCCGGTATTGAGGCCCCGCGCCACGGCTGACGCGCCACAGATACCCACAGACCGCGCGCGAGTCGGTGTTCCCTGCCCGGTGGAGTCCGCGGCGGCGCTGTGGCACCCTCGGGCCATGGCGTCGCGGGAGAGACTCGCACGATCAAGCCGAATCGTGATCAAAGTGGGCACCCACGTGGTGACCCACGAGGGAGGCTTCGCCCTCGGCCGCGTCTCGAGCATCCTCGAAGACATCGCCACCCTGCGCGCCGCGGGGCGCGAGTGTATCTTGGTGAGCAGCGGCGCGGTGGGGCTGGGCGCGCGGGCCCTCGAGCGACCTCGCCCCACCTCGCTCGGGATGCGTCAGGCCTTCGCCGCGGTCGGCCAAGGGCGCCTCACCGGCTTGTACGACCAGCTGTTCGGAGCCATGGGGATCCCGACGGCCCAGGTGCTCTTGTCCCAAGACGATCTCGGGGATCCCGACCGAGCGCTGTGCCTGCGGACCACGCTGCTTCGACTCCTCGAGCTTAAGGTGGTCCCGATCCTCAACGAGAACGACAGCGTGTCGGTGCGCGAGCTCACCCAGCACCCGTCCGCGTCCGGACCCGACGCGCCGCTGTCCTTCGGTGACAACGACAGCCTCTCGGCCCACGTCGCGGGCGCCCTCGGGGCCGACCTGCTGGTGATGTTGACGAACGTGGACGGCATGTACACCAGCAACCCCGCGGAGAACGCCGGCGCCTCGAAGATCTCCCAGGTCGAGGAGGTCGACGCGGACCTGATCGCCCGCTGCTCCGGGGGCTCCTCCGGGGGCACCGGGGGCATGGCCTCCAAACTTGAGGCGGCCGCCATCGCGACCGGCAAAGGCGTCGACGTGGTCATCGCGAGCGGGATGGATCCGGGGACCGTGGCGAGCGTCACGCGCGGCGACGACGCCGGGACCTGGGTGGTGACCCCGTCCCCCGCCAGCGGCCGCCGGCGACGAATCGTGTTGGGCGGCGAGGCCGCGGGCGCCCTCGTGATCAACGACGGCGCCATCGAGGCCCTGGAGCGCCAAAAAGCGTCGCTGCTGCCCGTGGGCGTGGTCTGCGTGGAGGGCGAGTTCTCTCCAGGATCGCTCGTCGAGCTGCGAGACACCCACGGGCGGGTGCGGGGCCGCGGGCTCACCAACTACGGCGGCGACGCGTGCCGCCTCATCGCCGGCCTCCAGAGCGAAGACATCGCGGCGCGCCTGGGGTGGAAGGGCTACGACGCCCTCATCACCCGAGATAACCTCGTCATGGGAGAAAGATGACCACCGTCCCTCACCGCATCAAGCAAGGCGCCGAGTCCACGCACCTCCTGGCCGCGCTCGGCGGCGAAGAGCGCGGCGCCCTCCTCCTCGCCCTCGCCGACGCCCTCGATGACCCGGAGATCATGCAGCCTGTGCTCGCGGCGAACGCCGTCGACATGGACCGCGGTGAGGCGGCCATGGAGACCGGGGACCTCTCCGAGGCGTCGCTGGCGCGGCTACGTCTGGCGCCCTCCAAGCTCGCCAGCCTCAGCGCAGGGCTGCGCACCCTCGCCGCTCAGCCAGAGATCGTGAACACCCGCGTCACCCACCGCGAGCTCGCGCCGGGCCTCATTCTTGAGCAGCGGCGACACCCCCTCGGTGTCATCGGCGTCGTGTTCGAGGCCCGCCCCGACGCCCTCCCACAGATCGTGGGGCTCGCGCTCAAGAGCGGCAACGCGATCGTGCTGAAGGGCGGCCGCGAGGCGGCGCGCACGAACGCGGCGATGACCGCGGTCATCCATCACGTCCTGCGCGCGTCGAAGGTGCCGGTGGCCGCCGTCACCTTGCTGGAAGACCGCGCCGAATTTCGCGAGCTCTTGGCGCAAGACGCCGCGGTCGACCTCCTCGTGGCGCGAGGCTCTGGCGCCTTCGTCCGCATGGTCGAGGGCGCCACCAAGATCCCCGTGCTCGGACACGCCGAAGGGATGTGCCATATCTACCTCCACGAGGACGCGAACCCGGAGATGGCCGCGGCCCTCGTGGTCGACGCGAAGACGACCTATCCGGCGGCGTGCAACGCCGTGGAGACGCTGCTCTGGCACACCTCGGCGCCACAGGCCATCGACGCGACGCTCGCGGCCCTCCACGCCCAGGGTGTCAAGCTGCGCGGCTGCGACGCGACCATGGCGCGGCATCCGGAGGTGCGGGCTGCGACCGACGACGACTGGGGCGCCGAATATTCAGACCTCGTGCTCGCCGTGCGCGCCGTCGAAGATCTCGACGCGGCGCTGACCCATATTCGCACCTACGGATCGGGTCACACGGAGGCGATCGTCGCGGAGAGCGCCGCGGTCGCCGAGCAATTCATCCGCCAGGTGGACGCGGCGTGCATCTTCCACAACGCCTCCACCCGATTCTCCGACGGGCTGCGGTTCGGACTCGGCGGCGAGGTGGGCATCTCGACGGGCAAGCTCCACGCCCGAGGCCCTGTGGGGGTCGAGGGGCTCATGACCACGCGGTGGCTGCTGCGTGGATCCGGGGACCTGTCGGCAGACTTCGACACGAAGACGAGAGCGTTCACGCACCGCGACATCTGCTAGCGCCACGGCCGTCGCTCGCGGCGCGGTGGTTTGTGCCTTTACGCGCGGCCGAGGAGTGCTACGCTAACGAGGTGGGTAGCGAGACCTCTGGACCGCCAAAGAGCCTCCCGGCGCTGGTGGGCCGGGCCAAGGCGCAGTTGCTTCGCTTTGAGTGCGCCTTGAGCATCTCCCCCGACGAGCTGCGCGCGCGGCTCTTGGACCACCCCCTCGTGCGCGCCGACTCCGATCCGGCCGCGTACCCCCCGCCCCCGCTCGGCGCCCCGCTCCTGGCCTACCGCGACGGCGACGACGCCCTGGCGCTGCGCCACTACGCCAGCCCGTTCAGCGTCGCCTCCCCCTCGCTGATGTTGCGTTGGCGCGAGACCGCGAGCGGGTGCGTCGTCGAGGGCGAGCTCCTCAAATCAGATCCGCTCGAGATCCCGAGCCGCGACGCCCGCTGGGTGATGCGCGCCCTCGGTGGGTCCATCTTGGGGTCGATCCTGTTGCCCCTCTCACTGCTCGTCTTGAGCTACCCGCCAGCGAGCATCGGCATCGCCATCGCGACCACCATGCTGGTGGGGCTGATCTGCGTGGGGCTGCTCTCGCGCCGCGACGGCATCCCGTTATTTCGGCTCATCCGACGCTTCAAGCGCCCCTCGTCCAAGCAGCTCGAGACCTACGGTCCTTCACTTTGGACGCTCTTGTCCGACGTGGTGTGGACCGTGAGGACCCTGGAGATCCCAACCGACCTCGACAGCTACCGCCAGCTGCGCTTGCCGGCGCCGGAGCACTCTTAGCGCCGCTCGCTCCGGGTCTCTGGCCTGGCGCGCTCGCCACGGCCGCTGCGCCACACCCAGAAGTACAACAGCGCGGCGGCCTCTCGGAGCCAAAACCTCACCCATGTGGAGCGCGGCTGGTCTGCCGGCGGCCGACTCGGTGACGGCGAGGCCCGCATGGCGAGGGCCTCCGCCATCGTCATCGCCCGTCGCAGATGCATCGCGTCCGAGACGATCAAGGCGGTCTTCGCACGCATGACGTCCATGATCGCCAGCGCCTCCACCAAGTTCGTCCACGTGGAGGTCGAGCGGGTCTCGCAGCGCATCGCCTCTGGAGGGACCCCGAGCCTGCGGGCGTAGTTCATGGCGACCTCAGACTCCGCGAGCGGCGCGCCGACGGCCGCGCCTCCCGTGAAGATGAGCGCCGGCACGCGCCCCGCCGTATACAAGAACACCCCCTGCTCGATGCGCCGGGCGAACACCCCGCTGGGCACCTCACCGCGCACGGCCGCACCCAACACGATGGCGACATCGGCCGCGCGGACGCTCGCGCTCCGGCGCGCGCCGCGGAGGACCGCGAGGCATGCGTAACAGAACATCACCGCGGCCGACGCGAGCAGCGCTGGCATGATCTTGAGCACCGCCAGCGAGTCTACGCCAAGTCTGGTCGATCCGTTCGTTGACCGCGCCCACGATGGCGACGAACCGTGGCCATCGCGAGGTCGCCGGCCGGCGCTCGCCTAGCCCCGCAGCTCCTCGTAGAGATCATTTTGTGAGCCGGGGGAGTCCTCGCCCCACTCACCGGCGGAGAGCTCGGCCCCCACCCACACACCACCGGTCACCACCGCGTCACCGCTGATCGTGCCGCCGTCGATGATCGCGTCGCCAGACACCCGCGCGTCGTCGCAGACTTTGGCGTCGCCGAAGATCTTCGCTGTACCCGACACCCGAGCGCTCCCAAAGACCCGCGCGTCATCGAAGACCTCCACATCCTCGAGGATCTTGGCCTGTTCGTAGACCTGCGCGTCCCCCGACACCTGGGCGCCTTCACTCACGCGCGCGTTGCCGTAGATCTTGGCGTTCCCAGACACCTGCGTGGTGTCGCCCTCGATCCACGCGTGGTCGTAGACCTGCGCGTCGTCGGTGATCGTCGCGTGCATGACCTCGGCGTTCCCGTAGATCCTGGCGCTGCCGTAGACCTTGCCGAACACCTTGGCGTTGTCGTAGACCGCGGCGCCGTGCACCACCCCCATCACTTGGGCGTTCCCGTAGACCTCGGCGCGATGCACATCGCCCGAGACATCCGCGTTGTCGTAGACGATCGCGCTGCTCACTCTCGCGTCGCCGTGAACCCGCGCGTTCCCGTACACCCGTGACGCGTGGTAGACCCGCGCGTTGTCGTAGACCTTCGCGTTTCCCGACACCTCCGCGCGGCCGTTGCTCGCGAGGCGCTGCCGCAACCCCGGCAAAAACACCCGGCATCCATAGACTTGGGCCTTGCCGTAGATCTCTGCGTTCCCGTGCACCTTGGCGTCGTGATAGACGTGCGCCCCTTCGTAAATCTTGGCGTCTCCGAACACCGCGGCGTCCTCGCTGACCCGCGCCTCACCGAACACCTTCGCGTGCTCGCGCACGACCGCGCTCCCGTACACCCGGGCGTTGTCGTGGACCTCCGCCGAACCACCGATCATCGCCCGTTCGCCGACACGGGCGTCGCCGTAGACCTGCGCGCGTCCTTCGAGGTGGCCCTCTCCCCACACCTTCGCGTCGCCGTAGACCCGAGCGCTGCTAAACACCTCGGCCTTCCCGCACACGCGGGCGCCGCCAGCGACGTGTCCGCAACCGTAGACCTTCGCGTCATCCCCGATCTGCGCACGCTCGCTTACCTCTGCCTCCTCGGACACCTCGGCGTTCCCGTAGACCTGCGCGTAACCGCCCACCTTCGCGCTGCCAAACACCTGCGCCTTGCCGTAGACCTGACAGCGTCCAGACAACACCGCGCCGCCAGACACCCGCGCCTCGTCATAGACCTGCGCGTCATCTCGCACGTCACCACCACTCCGTCCTTTGTTCCCCATCCCCTTTATTGTAGGCACCACAACGGAGCCGCGCGCAACCAAACCTCCAGATTCCGGTGGTAACCGCCGTATCCAAGGACGGACCGCCGTGCGCCCGGAGCGTCCCCCCGCCGGCGCCGGCGGCCAGGCGTGTGAACGACCATGCTGACCGATGGAAGGCCCGCTGGCCGGCGTGGGTACCCCGACCCAGGGTACCCCGACCCAGGGTCCTTTCGGGTACCCCGACCCAGGGTCCTTTCGGCGGGGGTAGCGCAAGGGCTAGAGCGAACGACACATTTTCACGCAATGACCCTCGGTCGATGGCGATGAGAGTTACGTGACCCGACCACGACAGGTTTCGCCTGGCGATGTCGTCTTTTGTTCGAGGCGATGCACCCGACGGCAGTTTCTGCTGAGGCCCGACCCCGGCACCTGCCAGATTTTCGAGTACTGCCTCGGCTACTGCGCCACAAAGTACCGCATCGAGTTGCACGAGTTCGCCGTCATGAGCAACCACTACCACCTTGTTCTTAGCGACCCGCTCGGCAACCGGCCCGAGTTCTTTCGTGATCTCAACAAGCTCGTGGCGAGCGCGACAAACTGCCGGTTCGGGCAGTTCGAGAA
>JAAZXR010000026.1 GCA_014240065.1 Myxococcales bacterium | reverse complement strand
CCGCCTTGGCAGCAGGTGCCTTGGCAGCCGCTGCCTTGGCAGCCGCTGCCTTGGCAGCCGCTGCGGGGGCCGCTTGCCGTGCACCTCCTCCGATGAGCGCCGCGACCTTGTCGAGGAGCGCCTGTGATTCAAACGGCTTGGTGATGGTGTCATCCGCACCACACGAAGACGCCGCAGCCTCGTCGTATTGGGCCTTCGCTGGCACCATCAAAATCACCGGTGTGTTCGCCGTGGACGGATCCGCCTTCAGCGTCTTGACCACCTCGGGACCCGACGGCTCGCCGGCCGCCAACGAGTGATCCACGAGCACGACTTGCGCCCCCATGTGCTTGGCTCGGGCCACAGCCTCGGAGCCCTTGCTCACGGCCACCACTTCGGCCTGCTCGGCCGCAAAGGTAATTTTGATCGCTAGCCGAATTGTCTTGCTGTCATCGATTGCAAGGATTTTGCGCATAAAGGTCGAACTCTCCACCGCCCAAAAGGGCATCTAGGGGTATCATGTAGCGCGTGAGCGGGTCAACGAAGACAGCATCCGATGACGAATCGGGCCCCTCAGGTTTCGAGCGCCTGCACGCAGCGGTCGCCGGAGCCATGCTCCTTGAGGCTGCCCGCGGGCAGGCTGTCGTCGATTTCGGCCACGGCGCCCCTCGCATCACCTCCTGGGTCCGCGACCGCGCGGCGGCATCCGTGACAATTATCGGCCGTGACACCTGCGAAGCGGCCGATCTCGCCGATCGGTCGCCGAGCGTTCGTTCGAACGCCTACGACCTCGCGTTCTCCTTGCGGACGTTCGCGCACCTTGGCGAAGATGACGCGTCCTCGGTGGTGCAAGCGCGCCGGCTGCTCTCGACCATCTCCGACGCCCTCCGGCCTGGCGGCACCGCCATCGTCGAAATTGCCAATCCACGGAGCTTGAGAGGCCTCGTGGAGGGGATACGCCACCCGGTGACCGTCATCCGGCAGGCCCCTCGGGACCATTTTGTGTTTTCGGACGCCTTTCGGTTGACCCGGTTCGACACGCTGGGCAGGTTTTTCTCCATGCTCCCTCCCAGCCTTCGTGGCGTTCGTATGACCGGGATCGGCATCGTCTCCGCGTCGGACCGGGCGTTGGACCTCCCGGTGCTCGGCTCACCTCTGGCCGCCATTGAACGGCAGTTTTCGCGCGCAGACTTCTTTAAGCGGTTTGGCGCCTTCCTGCTCGTAAACCTCCGTAAAGTTTAGGCTTTTATGATCAAGGAGCAGAATCACAGAATCCTCGTCGTCGAAGATGAGGAGAGCATGCGCGCGTTCCTGGAGATCTGCCTGACACGACAGGGCTACGAGGTCGAGCTCGCCGGGAGCGGGACGGATGCCCTCGATCGATTTTCGTCCGACGGCCCCGAACTCGATCTCATCGTGACGGACCTCACCATGCCCGGATGCAGCGGCATCGAGGTGCTGCGCGCCGCGCGGAGGCTCCCGAGCAAGCCCTCTGTCATCATGGTCACCGCCTTCGCCACGACGAACACAGCGGTCGAGGCGATGAAACTCGGCGCCTACGACTACCTCGTCAAGCCGTTCAAGACCGATGAGTTCGTGCTCGTCGTCGCGCGTGCCCTCCACGAGCGCGCGCTCCGGACCGAGAATCGCGAGTTGAAGAGCCAGCTCCTCGGGATCCAGCGGCTCGATCGCCTCGTCGCGAAGTCAAAGAAGATGCAAAGGATCTTTGACCTGATCCGGAAGGTCGCCCCTACCCGTACGAATATCCTGATCTCAGGCGAGTCGGGCACGGGCAAAGAGCTGGTGGCGCGCGCTCTGCACACCGAGTCCGACCGAGCGGACTCCCCGTTCCTCGCGGTCAACTGCGGCGCGATTCCGAGCCAGTTGATTGAATCGGAGCTCTTTGGCCACGTGAAAGGCGCGTTTACGGGGGCGCATGCGGACAGCCCGGGCCTGTTTCGCTCCTCCCAAAATGGCACCTTGTTTCTCGACGAGATCGGCGAGCTCGACACCTCCGTTCAAGTCAAGCTCCTGCGGGTGTTGCAAGAACGGACCGTGCGGCCCGTGGGATCTTCAGCCACCTTTGAGGTGCAATGTCGGGTTGTCGCGGCGACCAACAGGGATCTCGATGCAGATATCGCCTCCGGGACATTCCGCCGGGATTTGTTCTTTCGGCTCAACGTCGTGCGTATCGAACTCCCACCGCTCCGCGAACGCCCCGACGACATCCCCGTACTCGCCACCCGTTTCTTCCGCCTTTACAACGAGGAGCAAGGCGGGCGCCTCCAGCGGATCACACCGCAGGGGTTTCGACGCCTGTTGGCCTACGACTACCCTGGGAACGTACGCGAGCTAGAGAACCTGATCGAGCGCGCGGTGACCTTATGTTCAGAGCACGAGATCACGGAGGAGTATTTCCCGGGAGGTCCGCCTCCAGGCGCGGCGCCGGACAACCCTCAAAAGATCGCCCTCGCGCTGCCACGAGAGGGGCTCGACATTGATCAGGAGCTCGCGCGCGTGGAGCGTGACCTCATCCACGCGGCGCTTGAGGCTTCCGAAGGGAGTCGCAAAAAAACAGCCGAACTGCTCGGGATTAGCCTCCGCTCCCTGCGCTATCGGATTCAAAAGCTCGGCATGGAGGACAGCCCACGAGCGCCCGACCGATAAGCCGACAATTTTTGTCGTGCGGCTCAATCTGCGACAATCAAAGTTACAATTTTTGTCTCTCACGTTGTTCTCCAGCGAAGGTCCAAGCCATCATGACGCATCGAAACACTAGAACTCTGTTGTTTTACCATCCACGTGGTCCGTTGGAACGCAAATTGCTTTCACGTGGGGCGGTGCCTGGCCAAAACGAGACGACGCGACGGCGACAGAGGTCGAGAGGCTTCACGCTCGTGGAGCTCATGACCGTGGTGGGGATCATCGGCGTGCTCGCGACCATCGCCATCTCTGCGTACGTGAAGAATATCCGCTCGGCGCGGCGCACCAACGTCATTGGCGACCTCGCGAACCTCAAACTGCGACAAGAGGCGGTCCGTTCGCTTCGTGGTCACTACGTAACGACCTCCGACGACGAAGACGGCACGTACCCCGTCACGCCCGCCGTGATGACCGGGAGCTGGGACACCGCCATCCCTTGGGCTGCCACCGGGGAGGCGTACACAAAGAGTACCGTTGTCGACGGGGAATACTATCGCGGTGGCGGCAATGAGCACGGCTGGGATGCGCTGAACTTTGTTGCGCAGGGCGCGGCGAGCTGGTGCGTGTACGGCACGATCTCGGGGCGCGGAGCGAACGCAATCATCGGCGGAGTCGCCGTATCAGAGACTCCTCCGGCGCACCCGCTCGCAGGCGAAGTGTTTCCGGCCGCGAACGCGAACACGGCGCGCGTGACAGCGAATGACTGGTTTTACGCGTTCGCAAAGTGTGATTTTGACCGAGACGGTGTCCTCTGGGAGTTCACCGTCGCTCACTATGGAGCGGACATTGTTGACACAAACCGGGGCGAATAAACCCCCACGACAAGGAAGAAAAGCAGGAACAGTATGACCATCAATTTGAAAAAGATCGGCCGCCGACGCGGCTTCACACTCATCGAGCTCATGATCGTCGTGGCGATCATTGGCATCCTCGCAGCCATCGCGATTCCCGCGCTCACGAAGTTCATTCGCAAGTCGAAGACAAGTGAGTTCCGGGCCAATATCGGCAAGATGTACGACGGCAACGTCAGCTTCTTCCAAGCAGATGTTGTGAACCGTGGCGCCGTCCCATTGCTTGGGTCGGGTAATGCACCCCTGGGTGGCCAGGCACACGGTTGTCCCGAGCGTGTTGCAGGGACTGCCATTGGCACCAGTCTCGTTACGCCGACGCTTGCCACCCTGTGCAACGCAGGGCCCGGCGGACGCTGCATCCCGTTGGTGGGTGGTAGTGGCGCTGGCCAGTACGACCTCACCGAGTGGAACGACAATAACACCTGGAACGGCTTGTCCTTCGAACAGACTCAGGGGACCTACGGACACTACGAGTTCCGGTACGCGAACACTGATACTGCCTCGTTCGGAGCCTGCCAGTTCACAGCAGCTGCGTTCGGTGACTTTGACGACGACCTGACCTTTTCCACATTCGAGCGCTCGGGCTCATGTGACCAGGCGGGTTGCGCTGGTGCAGTCGGCCTCACGGTCGTTAACGAAGTCGAGTAGACAACTGATCGTGAGGGTCTCACGATCCTCACGGGAAGAGAGAGGAGCGGTCTTTACCGCTCCTCTTTTTTGTTGGTAGCATCGCGTCGTGAGAACAGTGGTCATCGCGGGCGCCCTCGCTATCGCTGGCGCGTCCGAAATCAAGGGGTACGCCGCGCAGCACGACGCGGGCGCGTCGCTGGAGAGTCGCCTGATGGTCCTACCCGACCCCTCCACGGTCGAGTTGTGGAGTCTCGGCTATCGCGAGGCCCTCGCCGACCTCGTGTTCATTCGCGGCAATCTCGCCACCAGCGCCCTCAAACACCGGGGCGAGCATCGGTGGATCTCACGATACTTCGACGTCCTGCATCGACTTGATCCGAGATTTCGGACGATTTATCGATGGGCGGCGGTCGCCTCCATCTATTCGGGGCTCAAGCGTATCGAGAAGGACTTTGTCGCCACGAGTCGGCGTGTTTACGATCTGGCGCTCGAAGAATTTCCCCATGATCACGAGCTGCTTTGGTCGGGTGGCATGGTTGAATTTTCCGAGGTTTCGGAAGCGACGGGGTTCGCGGAGGACGAGGTCAAGCTCGCCCGCGCGAAGGGTGCAGAGCGGATTCGCGAGGCAGCCGCCAACGGCGCGAGCCCGCTCGTTCGACGCCTCGCCATCTCGCTCGGGCGCCGCGACAAGAATATCGACCTCGAGCTTGAGCGCGCCTACCTCCGTTCGCAGGTCCTCACGAGCACCGACCCAGGGCTCCTCGTATACGCAAAAACGCGGCTCCGCGAGCTCTCAAGCGCCATCGAGGCCGAACGCATCGACCAACTCCGCAAAAACTTTTTTCAGCGGCTAAATCGAGAGTTTCCATACCTCCCGCCCCCGATCTTCCTCATGCTTGAGGGTGAGTAGACCCCGTCTTACGCGCGCGGTCCCCTATCGACTCGCCCTGATTTTTTTCTTCTCGCCAGAGCCGACCTTGACAGTCTGCGTGGCGACTTTGCCATCGCTCCACTGCCACTTCACGGTGTGCTTGCCAGGGCTCACCTTCACAGCCACTCGAGGCTTCGCCCCGTAGCTTTTCCCGTCCACGGAGATCTTGGCCGGTGGCTGTCCTGGGAACATGCCTCCGATGATCAGCTCCGCGGACTTGGTCGCGCTTGAACTTGAACTTTCTGACTTGCTCGTCGGCTTGGCACCTCGCTCCGTCGACCGGGCTGTCTTCGTCGCTTCCTTTTGTGCCGCCAGATCGCGCTCAAGTGCGATGACCAGGCGTTGGGTTCGGCTGCCGTCGAATTCAACGCTCGCGACTTTGGTCAGGTAGCCACCGGCGCTGGCCTCGATCGAATATACTGAGGCGGGTTTGCGGGAGATCTTAACGGGAGATCTCACCGGTTTGGCGGGGCCATCCCCCAGCAGCTTCAGCGTGACCTTCTCCGGGACTGTCGAGACCGCCAGCTCCACCACCACGGGATCGAGCTTAATCGGAATGGACGGCGCCAGACCTGCAACGACCTGGATGTTGCTTTGATGCGTCAGGTAACCGTCAGCGGCCACTTCAAGGCTGTGATCTCCCTCCGCGAGCCCACCGACGACCCGCGTCGGCCCATCCCCAGGCCGCTCCTCACCGTCGATGCGAACCGTGGCCGTCGCGATGTTGAGGCTGATGCTCACGCCGCCTGTCGCCACCGGAGCGGGCGCTGCGACGGTGTCTGAAACGGTCGGATTATCACCGCCCGACGGCGCCGCAGGCGCCGCGACTTGCTCTGGCTCATCACCGGTGGTGAACAGCATGAGGACAACGATCAGCATGGCGAAGACCCCAAGAAATCCGAAGACGAGTTTCTTCCCGCCCCCGCTTTGTTCGGTGGCCGTGACGCCCGCGCGGACCACCGGGAGCTCCGCTGGCGGAGCCGATGTCTTGGAGGCTGCACCTCCCACGACGGCCGCGGCAGATGCGGCGGGCGCAGTCACCGACGCAGACGGACTTGAGCTCCTCGGTTTGACAGGTTTGGCGGATGGCGCTGGTAACTTTTTCCTGGTCGAAGGCTCCTTTTGGCCGGGCGGGCTCGGGGGCGTGGTCTTCACGCTCTTGGGACTCGCCTTCCCGGCGGCCCCTGGACGTGGCAGCACGGAAGCACCTTGCTTGCGGGACGCTGGACTCTTCGGGGCAGGCCTCTCCATGCCCACCTTCGTCTTGCCGGCTTCCTTTGGGGCGGGCTTCGCGGGGAGACCGTGGGTCTCCTCGTCAAACAGTCGCGTCTCAAGCTCCTCGTCATCCCAGTCGAAATCAGAGCCGCCAACTTTCTTTTTTGGAGCCTGAGGTGCTCGAGCTCCCGGCGGCGGCAGCTTCGCCTTCGGACTCGCCTTCGAGCTCGTCTTCGGCCTCGTCTTCGGCCGCGGAGGCTTGGGCGCCCCCTTGGTGGGCACATTGGCCTTGGTCGACGTCATGACCATCGTCTTCGTGCGCTTACCGCTCCGGCCTGGCGGTTTTGGCGGCTTCGTCTCGCGCTTGGGCGGCGTCGGGGCGCCGGTTTTGCGCGGCGGCGGCGGCGGGCCCTTCGAGGCCTCTGCGTCCGATGCCTTCACTCCCGCTGCCTTCGTCGCGGGGCTGGCAGCGCTCGTCTTGCTGTCTTCTTCGCCCGCGTCCGGGTCCTTTAGTTGTGCTCGTTTGCTGGCTTTTTCTTTTTCCAACTCGATCTCCCTCGCAAATTCGGTTCTCATCCATCCCGCCAGGTCTTTTCGACCAAACATGGTCCCGCTCTCGAACATGTACGCCTGCAGCGCGTCGTGGAGCTCCATGGCGGACTGGTAGCGTTCGCTGGGCTCTTCGGCCAAGCCTTTGAGGACCACCGCCTCAAGGGCCTCTGGAATGTCAGGGTTGTAGACCGTCGGCCGCTCAACAGCGACGTCACGCACCTTGTCCAAGGTGGCGAAATCGGTGTCTCCTTGGAATAGTCGCCGTCCGGTGAGCACCTCCCAGAGCACCACGGTCAACGCGAACACGTCGCTTCGGCGATCCATAGGATTCCCTCGAACCTGCTCGGGCGACATGTACCCGAATTTTCCCTTGAGGATCCCTGCTTGGGTCTTCGAGACCCTCCCCGCGGCCTTGGCCACGCCGAAATCGATGAGCTTGACCTCCCCTTCGTACGAGACCAGCACGTTGGGGGGGCTCACATCGCGGTGGACAATATTGAGGCTGCGGCCGTATTTATCCCGCTTGTTGTGGGCGTAGTCCAAGCCTTCGCACACTTGCATCACCGTGTAGCAAGCCTGTCCGATCGGCATCGGCGTCTCGGTGCGCCGCCCGTGCTCGAACAGGGTCCGCAGGTCGCGCCCCGCCACGTACTCCAGCGCGATGTAGAAATTATCGCGCTCGCTCCCGAGGTTGTAGATTTGGGCGATGTTGCTGTGGGTCAGCTGGACGGCGATGTGGGCTTCGTCCTTGAACATCGCGATGAACTGTTCGTCCTCGGCGACGTGCGGGAGAATCCGCTTCACGGCGACCGTGCGCTCGAAGCCCTCCACGCCGAATTCCACCGCCTTAAACACCTCCGCCATCCCGCCAAGGCTGATGCGCTCAAGCAGGAGGTACGGGCCAAACTTTGTCGGTCGATCAAGCACGGGTATCTGCGTGAGGCGCGCAAATCGCCTACCTGGCCGAACAATATCAGCCACAATCCTCAACGTGAAAACCAGGTGACTGGCCTGGAGCGAACGGCGCGCTATTCACGCGTCATTTGATGCGAACGCTTCCGGGTGCAGGCAGCCGCTCGCTGCTAGAGTTTGTGCATGGGCGTGGACGACAAAATCGCAGCGACATCGGTCCTCGGAGCAAGTGGCGATGCCGCCCCAGTGGCCGACGCTGCCCGGATCACCGGAGGGACGCCCGCCGTCAGCGCAGCGTCGGCGGGCACGTCGACGCCCGCGCTGTCCCCACTCCTCGCCGAAGTCGCCGCCTCCCTTGAGACCGGCTCCATGGACGCCTTGGACGCGTTGAAAGGGATCGTGCAAACCCACGTCGCGGTGCTTGCAGACGCCGGGGTCGCCCCGCTGCCGGAAGGTTTCGTGGAGGAGGTCGTCTCGATGATGTCGCAAGATCCCCTCTTGGCGGATCTGCTGCAGGCAGCGCCGATGTCCGACAAGATTACGAGCTGAAGTACCCAGCGACGTCGGCGGGAATTGTCTCCGGATCGAGGTCGAATCTTCGGAGCGCGTCGGCGACGACCTGCGCACGCTCAACCTCGGAGAAGCGCCTGTCGACGATGATGCGGTACGAACCGTTCACGCGGCAAAGACCGCCGATCCCTTGCACTTGTCCCGCCATCGGCTCATATCGAACATCGACGCTCAGCCGCTCCGCGAGCGCCTCGAGGGACGCGAGGTTCGTTTGTCTCTGTTGTCGAGCTGCCATGGAGAGTCGTGCCACCTTGCCCTAAGCCACGTTGCTTGAAAAGAAGAAAGCGGGCCAGTTAACGGCATTTTCTACGGTCATGGTTGCGCAGCGCTACGGGGCGGGATCGGTCGGCGGCGATCGCTCGGCGCGCTCCACCAGCGGCACCGTAAATTGGAAGGTGGTCCCTGTCCCAAGATCGCTCTCTGCCCACACGTCGCCTCCGTGAGCGTGCACCAGCTTGGAGACGATGGAGAGCCCGAGGCCGGCCCCTCCGTGACTCCGTGTGGATGTGGAGTCGACCTGATAAAACGCATCGAAGACGCGATCGCACTGCTCTGGGGTCAGCCCCGGCCCCTGATCCGTGATGGAGACTTTTACCGCGTCATCCGCTTCAACCCCGAAGAAAGACTCCGGGCACGGGCGGCGACACGGCGCCTCCGACAGCGCGACCTGGATGGCGCCCGGATCCGTCTGAAACTTGATCGCGTTGGACAGCAAGTTCACCAACACCTGATGCAAGCGCATGGCGTCGCCCCGCACCGGACGGACCTGGGCGTACTCCACCTCTAGCTCGATCTGCGCGCGTTCTGCCAGGAGCCCGACGCTGCGAACCGCGCGTTGCACCACCGTCTCGATGTTGAGGACCTCGATGTCGAGGGGAAGCTCTCCCACTTCGATACGAGACAGATCCAAGATCTGACTGATCAAGGCGTACAGATCTTCGCCTCGTTCGAGGATGGTCGCCGCGTAATCACGTTGTTCCTCGTTGAGCGGACCCGCGATCTCCTTGATCAACATGTCTGCGAACCCGATCACAGACGTCAACGGGGTCCGCAATTCATGAGACACCGTGGCGAGAAAATTTGATTTCATTTGGTCGAGCTCGCGCAGGTGCGCCACCGCCCGATTCAACTCATGATTTTGGACCTCCAACGCGCGGTACGACTGCTCGCTCGCCGCGCGGTGAAGCTCGGAGGTGACCCACGTCGCGAAACCCGACTGGAGCAGCGTGCCCACCATCTGGACGATTCCCCCAATGAGGATATCGACCACTGAGTCCGACGCTCCCGCTGCTCGACTGAAGACGACGCTCCCGACCCGCTCGGCGCCCGCGTACAGGGCGTGGCGGTGATAGGTTTCATCGCCGATGAAGAAATCCACGCTGCCTTCGCGCTCGGCGATGAGCGCCTCGGCGGGGAGGCGATCCCAGCAGCCACCTGACTCCGCCGCGGCGGCCGCGGTGAACAACACGCCCTCCGCGTCGAAGACCATCACCTCGCGCAGCCCCGCGCCGAGGAAGCGTGTGAAGCAGATCTTTAGGTCGTCGCCCCTGATGAGTTTGTCGAGTGACGGGAGCCGATCGGAGAAGGAGTGGTTCATGGGTCCATCACCTCAGGGACGTAGGGCGTCCGGACGGTCTCGGCGATGGCCTCCATGAAGGTCCGCCCCGCGATCCCTGTCTTCTGCTCGATCTCGTACCGTTTCTGGAGACTCTTCCACGTCGCCTGACACACCGCTAAAAATGTCTCCACGACCCCGAGCCCCTCGGTCGCCGTGGCCGAGACGACCGGGTCGGAGCCGCGCTGCGCGATCATGGCGATCTCCTCGTCGGTCCGCACGTCCAAGAGATCGCGCTTGTTAAACTGGACCACCCGCGCGATCTTGGACAACGCCAGCCCGTTGTCTTTGAGATTCGACTTCAGGTCCAGCCAGCTCTCGTTGTTATTGCGCGTCTCCGAGACCCTCGAATCGGCCACGAAGGCGACCCCGTCCACCCCTTGCAGCACGATCTTTCGGGTGGTTCTGTGGAACACCTGCCCCGGGACGGTGAACAGCTTCAAGTTGATCTTTGTACCGCTGCCCGCTTGGAAATGAATCGGTAACAGATCGAAAAATAGCGTCCTATCATTCTCCGTATCGAGGGTGACGAGGTCACTGCCCACACGCTCCCCGAGGTGGCGATGCAGCGCCTGCAAATTCGTTGTCTTGCCGCTGAGCGCGGGTCCATAGTAGACGAGTTTGATCGTCACCTCACGGTGCGGGACGTCAATTCGAACCATACGGGGGGAGTCTACCGCGACTACTCCCCGTCGTCACTCGCAGAACGATCCGCGACGTAGTCCCGCAACGAGCCGGCTCGCGGATAGACCTCTGCATCATTCCGAGCCACTGATTCGAGGTGTCGAAGCGCCTGCTCGACGTCGGAGCGCTCCGCGCGTGGCGTCTCTACCTCCAAGTTCAAGATAAGGTGCCCTGTGACGCCGGGCGGATGAGACACCCCCTTCCCTCGCAGCCGCAGCCGGTCCCCGTGGCGAGCCCCGGGCGGGACGCGGACGGTCGCCACCCCATCGAGGGTCGGCACCGCGACCTCGCCTCCGAGCGCCGCCTCGACGATGGAGATGGGCACGGTGCAACGAAGGTCGGCGCCGTCGCGCGTGAGCCACGGGTGCGGTCTCACGGCGATCGTGACCCGCAAGTCGCCGGGTTCGCCGCCGAAACGGCCGGGCTCTCCCTCTCCTCTCATGACGCGCTCTGCTCCGCCGCTCGTGCCGTTGGGCACTTTGATATCGAAGGCGCGCATCTGTCGACGTTGACCTCGGCCTCGACACTCGCGACACGGGGTCGTCTGGGTCATCCCCAGCCCCTGGCAACGTCCACACAGGCTGCGTTGCGACAACAGCCCGCCGCTCTTCACTTCGCCGCGCCCTTGACAGAGTTCGCAACGCTCGGCGGGTTCACCGTCCCTCGCGCTCCCTCCCCCCTTGCACGCCTCGCAGCGGCCCCGAGCTTCGAACTCGATCCGTTTGGAGCAGCCATTGCACGCCTCTTCGAGATCGATGGTGAGCGTGTAGCGCAGGTCTGCCCCGGCCCGTCTCAAGGTACGTCGTGTGCCGAACAAGTCCCCGACGAGGGTGTTCATGACCCGCGAGATGGACACGTCGGGCACCTCGCCGGAGGTCACATCAAACCCCATGATCGAGCGCTCTAGCGATTGATCGTAGGCCAGGCGTCTCCCGGGATCGCAGAGGGTGTTGTACGCCCGTGTGACCGCCTGAAACCGATCCGCTACCTTGGCGTCTCCCGGCCAACGGTCGGGGTGCAGCTCCAGTGTCAGCCGCCGAAACGCCTTCTTGATCTCGTCTTGGGAGGCGCCCTTCGCCACGCCGAGCGCGGCGTAATGATCCTCAACTGGCATTGGATGCGTCTCGGGCAGCCGGCGTCACTCTTGCTCTTGGCCCTGCTCCGCTTCCGCCATCATCGCGTCGTAGATTTGATGTGAAGACGCCTCCAGGCCGCGGACCAGGTCGGCAAGACGCTCCTTGCCAACGTTCGCCTGCAGCCCGTCTCGCAGCGCCTGCAGATCGGCGAGGATGTCCCTGCGATCGACGTCGTGGAGTTTGTCCCCAAACGCCTCGAGCGAGCGCTCACAAGTGTAGAGCAGCGTCTCTCCCGCGTTCCGCACTTCGGCGAGCTCGCGACGATCGGCGTCACCGAGGCGCTTGTCGGCGGCCTCGCGCTCGAGCTCAGAAATTTTGTCGTCCGACAAACCGCTCATCGGTTGCACCATCATGCTCGCGGAGCGCCCCGACGCGATGTCTTCGGCTGCGACGGACAAGATGCCGTTCGCGTCGATTTCGAACGTGACCTTAATCTGCGGGACACCACGCGGCGCCGGTGGGATGTCCGTCAGTTGGAGGCGCGCCAAGGACCGATTGTCCACAGCCATCTCCCGCAGGCCCTGCAGCACGTGCACTGGCACGACGGGCTGGTTGTCGACGCTCGTGCTGAAGACCTCCGAGCGCCGCGTGGGAATGCTCGTAGACTTGGGGATCAGCGTGGTAAAGACCCCGCCAGCCGTCTCCACCCCAATATTGAGTGGGGCGACATCGATGAGGACAACGTCGGTCATCTCTCCGGAGAGAATCGCCGCCTGGATGGCCGCGCCTGCGGCCACGACCTCGTCCGGATTCACGCCGAGGTGAGGCTTCTTTCCAAAGAAGCGCTCGACCCGCTCCGCGACCATCGGCATCCGTGTCTGCCCCCCTACGAGGATGACCTCGTCGATGTCGTCGGGCGTGAGCTCCGCGTCCGCGAGCGCCTGCCGGCAGGGCACGAGGGAGCGCTCCACGAAGACGTTCGTCAGCTTTTCGAGTCGCTCGCGGTTGAGGGTGAGCTCCAAGTGGATCGGCTGCCCGCTCCGCTGCGCGATGAACGGGAGGTTCAACTCGGTCTCCATCGACCACGAGAGCTCTTGTTTGGCCTTCTCCGCCGCCTCTTTGAGGCGCTGCCGCGCGAGCTTGTCCTCCTCCAGCGTGATGCCGTGGACCTTCCTAAATTCGTCCATCGCCCAATTGACCACCGCGTTGTCGAAGTCTTCGCCACCGAGGAAGGTGTCGCCACCGGTCGCGAGCACCTCAAACACGCCGGAGCGCAGCTGGAGGACCGAGATGTCGAAGGTCCCGCCGCCCATGTCGTACACGGCCACCATGCGCTCATCTTCCTCCGCGCGCCCGATCCCGTAGGCGAGCGTTGCCGCGGTGGGCTCGTTGATGATTCTCAGCACGTTGAGCCCGGCGATGCGCCCCGCGTCCTTGGTCGCCTGCCGCTGCGCGTCATCGAAGTAGGCGGGGACCGTCACGACCACGTCGTTCACGGATTCACCGAGGTAGGCTTCGGCCGACTCCTTCATCTTCGTGAGGACTTGCGCCGCCAGCTCCGACGCCGAATACGACTTGCCCCACACCGACACCTGCACGTCACCGTTGGCGGCGCTCACCAAGTCGTACGGCAGCATCTTCATGAGGCGCTGTACAGGCTCCTCGCCGTGTTTGCGCCCGAGCAGACGCTTGGACGCGTAGACCGTGTTCCCGGGGTTCGTAATCGCCTGACGCTTCGCGATCTGCCCGACCAGGCGCTCGCCGTCCTCCGTGAACGCCACCACGCTGGGCGTCGTGCGCGACCCCTCGCTATTGGAGATGATGATGACGTCGTCGCCGTCCATCACTGCGATGCACGAGTTGGTCGTACCCAGATCGATTCCTACAACGATTCCGCTCTTCGCCATCGACTAGTCCTCGTCTCCCTTGCCCGGCTCGCCCGCGTCCGCCGCCGGAGCCGCGCCCGTAGAGTTCGGGCTGGCCACCACGACCCGCGCCGGTCGCAAGAGCCTCCCCTTGCGCATATAGCCACGCTCGAATTCTACCATGACGATCCCTGGCGCATGATCTGGCGAGTCCATCTGCTGTAGCGCCTCATGATACGTCGGGTCAAACGGCGTGCCCACCGCGGCCACCAGCTCGATGTCGTTTTTCTGCAACGCGGCGAGAAACTCCCGGTGCACCAGACGGATACCATCACCGAGCTGTTCGCCAGAGGTCCCCGCAGAATCGAGCGCCCGCTCCAGGTTATCAACGGTCGGGAGGAAATCACGCAGCAAGCGCATCGTGTCCCGCTGCTGCGCATCATCCATGTCCTTCTTGACGCGTTTTTTATGGTTCTCGAGCTCAGCCGCCGCTCGGAGCCACTTGTCACGCAGCTTCACGGTCTCGTCCTGCAGGCCCGCGATCTCGGCTTCCAACGCCGCGACTCGCTCACTCGCGCCGTCGTCCTCGAGAAGCTCAAGCTCGAGCTCCTCGTATTCTTCGTCGTCCCGGTCTTCTTGCCGAACAGCGTCCACTGCCGCCTCCGCCTCCGCGAGCACCTGTTCCATGGTCTGCGCATCGACGGCGGCTTCGCCCTTCGACCCGGACGGAGTTTTCTCGATCTCTTTTGGCTCAGTGTCGTGCATCGGTCACCATTTGGTGGCTCCACAGCCTGGCGCGGAATGTACCAAAACAATCAAGGTCTACAACATACCATCGCTAAAAATCGAGCATCTGATTCGTCCGATCCCGGCCGAACGGGGCCGGGGGGCTCCCACATCGATACACATGGAAGCCCGCGCGCTCCCGCAGACCCCTATGTCCCCTTCAGCACATCGTGAGCGATGACATCGTGCCAAAGCCAACGGCCTGGCGCCACGACCACTCGCTCGGCAGAGGGGCTCAGGACGTTTCCAAGCTCGAATTGGCGTGCGAGGCGCCTTCTCGCCCACCCTGAGGGACGCTCAAAGCGCGCCTCTAGCTCAGAAGTATCAAGCGGCTCCAGCAGCCGGAGCCCTAACCAGAGCCCCTCTCGGCCCGCTGTCTCTGGATCCAGGCGATCCAGGATCGCGCGTTGGTCTCCGGTGGACCGGGCCCACTCCGCAAATCCGCGGGCGTTGACCCGGCGCTCGAGCCCGCCTCCTTGCGTCGCTACCGCAGACGCCGCGGATGGTCCAAACCCCAAAAAATCGCGCCACCGCCAGTACTTCCGGTTGTGCTGGGCCTGCTTCGCCGGCTTCGCGTAACTCGCGATCTCGTAGTGGCGAAAGCCTGCGCTCTCGAGCGAACGCTCGCAGCGCTCGAGCAGGTCGGCTTGCGCGTCCTCGTCGACCGGGGCGCGAGCGCCCCGCGCGACGAGCCCCTCCCACGGCGTGCCCGGCTCTACGGTGAGGGCGTACACCGACACATGCGCCACGCCAGCATCGCGAATCGTCTCGATATCTGCCGCGAGCGCGGCCGGCGTCTGCCCAGGCCAGCCGACGATGAGATCGACGCTCGCGTCGAGCCCGAGCGCGTGGATAGTTTCCATCGCCTCCCGCGCCTTCGTCGCGTGGTGCGCACGGCCTAGCGTGACCAGACCTTGTCTCGAGAAGCTCTGCACGCCCAACGAGACACGGGTCGCGCCCGCCGCCCGGAGCGCGAGCAGCCACTCCCGCGTGACGTGTTCGGGATTCGCCTCCACCGTCACCTCACGCGGCTCGTAGGCGCCCGCTCGCGCACGGAGCTCCGCAAACATCTTGGAGAAGGTCGCCCCGCGCAGCGTGGAAGGCGTCCCCCCACCGACGTAGATCGTGTCGACGCGCACGCGACCGAGCGGCTCCGCCCGCTCCTCAAATTCCCGCGCAAGCGCCGAGACATACCCGCTGTCATCTGGGCGCCTCACCACCTCGAAATCAAAATCACAGTACGGGCAGGCGCGCGCACAAAATGGCACGTGGAGGTAGACCCCCACCCCAGGCGCGCTATCCGTCGAGGAGGCCCGCAAAGGCCTCTCCTTCGGGGAGATCGTCGAACACCTCGATCCCTCCGCTGCCTCGTCGTGCCAACATGCCGCGCCACCACCAAGGCGGGAGCCCGTCCACGTCGACTTGATTGTTCGTCAGGATGCTCGCCTGCTCACCGATGGATGACAGCCCCTGCAAATCGACCGCGTGACCGCGCCCGTTCAGCTGCGCGCCGAGCCGCATCGCGGTCCGAAGGTGCGTCGTCTCCTCTGTTTCTTCCATCACCGATGAAAACGCCCGCTTGGCCACGGTCAAATTCGGGAACTCGAACACCTCTCCATAGGAGACCAACTCTTCGCCCACCAAGAGCGCGAGCCGAGATGAAAACATCGACACCAACCTATCGTGGGTTCGAATCGAGTCCCCCGCCGCGCGGATGCCGTCCGTGGAGAGCATCACCACGGCCCCGTCGACGTTGGCGTACACACACTGAACCACCGAGCTCCGCATCAATCCGAGGCTCGCTCTCAGCACCGCGTTGCCCAAATCCGGATCCAACACGCCCGCGGACGCGGCCCGTCCGGCGAGCACCCCCATCATCGAAGATTCCTCCACCCGAATCCGCGTGACGAGCTTGAAGCCGCCCATCGGCAGATGGTCACCAAACACCTGAAACGCGGAGAATCCCCGCCAAACGCCGCTACCGTAGCTGGACTGACTCATTTTTGGCTCACGATGCTGAGTACAAGGTACCCGATCGTGGACAGGACTACGAGCCCGATTAAGATCGCCATGCCGACGCTGCCCCCGCGCGCGTTCGATGCGACCACGGTGCGACCGATGCCGCGTTGCTCCACCATCATATGGGCCGAGGTCGAACTCTTCGCGTGGGTCGGCACCTCCGTCCGTGAACGGGTGATCTGCGCCGCCGGCCTCCGGGCGCGCCCGGGCGAACCCTTTCCACGGCGTGACGGGCGGCCGCGGCGATTTCCACCGCGTGACTTCCCCCCACCCTTTCGACCGCTCGGTCGCGATTCTGACGCGTTCGGCCGGTCGATCGGCGCAGAGTCATCGTCCGCGATCACCTCGGCCACGACCGCGTGCATCCCCGAGCCCGCAGCCGCGCCTTGCGCTGGTCGGAGGCCCCCGTGGCTCGACCCGCCCGCGTCTTCGACCAAGGACGCGAGGCTGCCCAATGTCATCGTACGTCCGCGCCCTCCGCCATCACTCCCGCTTGAGGCGGGCAGCTTGGCCGCCTCACCAAGCCAGTCGGGGGGCGCGTCGCCGACGTTGAGCTGGTCGAACTCTGCGAACGCGAGCCGCTCTCCCGAGTCGCCATCGAGATCGTCATAGGGGTCTTTGCCCAACATCGCGTCCGAGGACGCCGCAGATCGCTCCTCCCGCCGCTCCTCAGTGTCTGCGACGACGCCCAACGCCTCAAGGAATCCGCTCACCTTCCGCGCCGACGTCACGATCCCCTCCACCTCACAGAATTCCTCGAGCGCCCGGAACATCTCGTCGGCGGAGGCGAAGCGATCCTCGGGATCCACCTCGAGCCCGCGCAACACGATGGCCTCAAGCGCCGGAGGATAGTCGGGTTCGAGCAGCGTCGGCGGGTCCACGTCTCCTTCCACGATGCGCGCGCGGACCACGTCGGGTGCGCCGCGAAAGAGGCGGCGATGGAGCGTCATTTCGTAGAGCATGACCGCCATCGCGAACAGGTCCGCGCGGGCGTCGAGCTGGAGCCCTTGCACCTGCTCGGGTGACATATAACTCAGCTTCCCGGCGAACCGACCCACCCCTTGAAGCGCCTTCGTACGGGTCGCGGCGATCCCAAAATCGACGATCTTGCACACGCCGTCGAATCCGACGTGGATATTCGTGGGGTTCAGGTCTCGATGGATCAGCCCGAGCGTCGCGCCATCGTCACCCACCCTTCGATGCACGTAGTCCAACCCCTCGAGCGCCTGCATCATGATGCCAAGCGTGATCTCAAGGGGGATCTGGTCGCCGTCGCGCACGGCAGCCCGCAACACGGCGATCAGCTCCTGTCCTCGCAAAAGCTCCATCGCGATGAAAAACTCTCCATCGCGTTCGCCGAGGTC
Organism: Myxococcales bacterium; assembly: GCA_014240065.1. Taxonomy (GTDB): domain Bacteria; phylum Myxococcota_A; class Polyangia; order Nannocystales; family Nannocystaceae; genus JAAZXR01. The sequence continues at coordinate 40,946 of JAAZXR010000026.1, read as the reverse complement.
GTAGGTGTGAACGATATTATTGTGGGTCAGCGTCGCCGCGATTCGCGCCTCGTTGAGGAACATCTCCACGACCTCCTCGCGCGCCGAGAACTCGTCGCGCAGCCGCTTGACCACCATCTCCTTGGCGAACCCCTCGATCCCGGAGTATTGGGCGCGGTAGATCTCCGCCATGCCCCCGGTCGCGATATGTTCGACGAGGAGGTATTTCTCCCCGAACGGTGTCGGTTCCATCTGCGTCAACGTGAATGCAGCGTAGATCAGACCCCCCCCCAACAAAAGGGGGCGAAAAACATGCGGCCGCGATTGGCGCGGAGGGGTCGCCTACGCGGAGGGCTCCGCCTTCAACTCTCTCAGCATGAGGGCCCTGACAGCCTCTTCAACGGTGGTCTGCTCGCGCAAGATCCGGTCCATGACCTCGACGATGGGCATCGCAACCCCATGCCGGTCTGCGAGCGAGACCGCGTTCGCAGTATTCTTGACCCCCTCGGCGACCATGCCCATCTTCGAGACGACCTCCTGGATGCGTTCCCCTTTGCCGAGGGCGAGCCCCACCCGGCGGTTGCGAGACAAGGACCCGGTGCACGTCAACACGAGATCTCCGAGGCCCGCCAGGCCCGCGAAGGTCCCGGCGTCGGCGCCCATCGCCACACCGAGTCGAGTGATCTCTGCGAGTCCCCTCGTGATCAGCGCCGCTCGTGCGTTGGTCCCGAGCCCCGCCCCATCACACATCCCCGCCGCGAGCGCGATCACGTTTTTGAGGGCGCCGCCAAGCTCGACGCCGACGACATCGGAGCTCACGTAGACGCGAAAGGTCTCCGTGGACAGCCGCGCCTGCAGCCGCTCGGCGGCCTCGATACGCGGAGACGCGAACACCACCACAGTCGGTGCCTCCATCGCCACCTCCCGCGCAAACGACGGCCCCCCGAGCACGCTGACGTGCACGCCAGACGCGCCTGAGAAACACTCCATGGCCAGGTCAAACATGGACAACAGCGTCTCCGCCTCGATCCCCTTCGCGGCGATCAGCAGGTCCGCCTCGTCCCGCTCGCAAAGGAGCGGCGCCACCTGCTCGAGAATCGCCCGCATCCCATGGCTCGGCACCGCGATGATGATCGTGGTGGCGCCCTCGAGGGCCTCCGCGAGCTCCGCGGTGGGGTGAACCTCCGCGGGCAGCTCGAGATCCGTGAGATACCGCGGGTTTCGACCGGCGCTTCGCATCGCCTCCACCTGCGCTCCGTCGCGGGACCAAAGCCGCACCTGCGCCCCGGTCCGCGCCGCTTGGAATGCCAGGGCCGTCCCCCAGCTTCCCGCTCCGAGGACCGCAATTATTTGTTGTGGGGGTGTTCCAGGCACTGCGGGCGACTGTAACAGGCAGCCCCCCGTCGCGCGACCGTAATGCCGTACACTTTTGCGGTGCAGGTCTTGCGACACGTGAGCATCTTCGTCCTCGTGGGAGCCGCCGCGTTCGTTCACGGCGGCTGTTTCTCAGGCCGCTCCACCGCGCCCCGCCCCGACGCTTCGGGAGAGACCGGCTTTGGCTCCTTCCCCGACGCGGGGATCACGACGAGCTGCCGCCCCGAGCTGGACGACGACTGCCCGGAAGGACAAAAGTGCACGGCCTACGCGGTCGACGAGGGGACGTGTTGCGTCGGAGCCAACCGCTGCGTGCCGATCATTGGCGACCGCGGCCTCGGTCAATCCTGTACGCGGACCCAATACAATGACGACTGCGCCGACCGCCTGTTTTGTATGACAAAATCGAGCGGCGGCGTCGGCGAGGGGTCGTGCGTCCTGATGTGCGACTGGACCGCTGAAGACAGCTGCCCCGACCTGTTTGGTGGACCGGCCCAGTGCATCCCGCTCAACGGTGGGGTGTTGCCGATCTGCGAGCGCACCTGCAGCCCGTTCATGGAAGATTGCCCCCAAGGCTACGGGTGCTTCCCGGTCGGCGGCTACGGCTTCTACTGCTCCACGTCGACCCCCGACGGCGACGGCCTCGACGGCGACGAGTGCTACACCATCTCCTCATGCGCGCCAGGCTTCGCGTGCGTGAATGGGGCGATGCAAGCCACCTGCGTCCACGACCGCTGCTGCACGGAGATTTGTGATACCAGCGCGACCGCGACGCCATGCGTCGGAGCCGAGACCTGCCAGCCGTTCTACGAAGACGACGAGATCCCAACGCGGGAGCTCCAGCACGCCGGGTACTGCGGCATCGAACCATGAGCCGCCTCCCCACACGCGCTGGCCGGCGGCCACTCACCGCGCTGGTGTGGATGATGCAGCTTGGCGGGTGCGTCGACGCCAACGACGGAGGCTCTGGTCCGCCCCCACCACCCGCCGTCGCCGCTCCCACCGCCGATCCGGGCGCAGCGGTCGGCCCTCTCGCGACCGACGCGGGGCCGCTCGCGCCGAAGCCTGGGACACCCGCGCGCCAGCATGCGTGGCCGCTGTTGCCGCTGGATTTTGCGCCGGCACCGGCGCTCGCGGACCACACCACGCTCTCGTTGCGGGCGCCCCCCGGCGCCATCGTCCGCGGCATGCGAGCGGGCACCGTCACCTCGATCACGCCGGGCGACGTGGAGACCGCCCGCCCTTTAGGCCCCCACGCGCGCGGTCCGGCCGGTGAAATCACCGTCACGTCAAGCGACGGTCTGCGGATCGTCTACATCGGCGTGCGCGAGCCCCTCGTCCGCCCTGGCATCCTCATCGAAGCTGGCGCGCCCATCGGCCTCATGCCCGGTGATCGCGAGAGCACCTTGCAGCTGCGCGCGGCCCGAGCGGACGAGCTCATCGCGCCCCTCACCCTGCTCGGTCGCTGACGCCCTGACTGCGCGCCGAAGCCCTCCGATCGCGCTACTCGGGGCGCGAGTCTCGCCGACCCGCGCGACCCCACGCCCGTCGCGCGCGTCGCACGGACGCGAACGGATCCCACTCCGCCTGTCGCCAGCCGACCCGCCCCCGCGCCCGCACCTGCCGGGCCGCTTCGGTCGGCAACCTTAAGGGGCGGCGTACACACGCGAGGTGGCTGCCTTGAACGACCGCGCGCAGCATCCACGGATGGGTGGTGGCCGCGGCGGGATCGATCCCGGGCAGCCGCGGGCGAAATTCCACGGGGGCCCCCGCCGCCACGTCGAATCCGCCGCCGCCCCCCGAATCGAGATAGAACACGCTCACGAAGCTGCGCGCCGCGAGCCGCAGCTCTTCCACGCTGCACCCCTCCACGGCGAGCTCACCGGCGAGGGCGCGATGCACCACCGGGGCAGCGCCGGGGACCGCCGCGCTCGGGGCGTCGAGCACACACCACTCCGCGCGAGCTTGACAAAGGCGCTCGTTCTCGGGGTCCCAGGACGCCAGCTCGCCGTACAGTCGCTCGTCGAGGCGAAGCAAGGCGTCCAGCTCTCGCTCACTGATCGCGCGCAGCAGCGAGAACACGACGCGCTCTAGGACGCCGCTGACCCGCTCGTTCATCGCGCGCGCCGGGTGGCCGCGCGCGCGCGCATGTCGTCCACGAAGGTGTCGAACAACCCGCCCGCGTCGTGGGGCCCGGGGCACGCCTCCGGGTGGTACTGCACGCTGAACACCGGCTTGTCGCGCAGCGCGAGCCCCGCCACGGTCTTGTCGAACAAGTTGAGGTGGGTCAGCACTCCCCCCTCCCCCAAGGACCCCAAGTCCACCGCGAATCCGTGGTTTTGAGAGGTGATCGCGACGCGAGCGGAGCGTTCGTCGCGCACGGGGTGGTTGCCTCCGTGATGACCAAACTTCAATTTGTAGGTCGCCCCCCCGAGCGCGAGGCAGAGCAGCTGGTGACCGAGGCAGATGCCAAACAATGGCCGGTCTTCGAGCTGCTCGACCAGCGCCGCGATTCGCTGCTGCGCGCCCTCGACCGCCGCCGGATCCCCGGGGCCGTTGCTCAAGAACACGCCGTCGGGATCCATGGCGAGCACCTCGTCCACGGTGGTCTCGGCGGGCACGACGGTGGTCCGCACTCCTCGGTCTCGCAGCATCCTTAGGATATTGTGCTTGATCCCGTAGTCGTAGGCGACCACGTGGAGGTCTGTCGCCGGGGCCGCCGACCCCGGCTCACCCGACCACGACCGCTCATCCCACACATACTTGTCCGCGGTCGTCACCTCGGCGGCGAGGTTGCGTCCCTCCATCGGAGGAGCCTCGCGGGCCAGCGCCACGAGCGCGTCCACGTCCACGCGCTCCGTGCTCACCACACCTCGCAGCGCGCCGGCCTCCCTCAAATGGCGGGTGATGGCCCGCGTGTCGACCTCTGCGATGCCGGGCAACCCGCGGCGCTGCAGATACTCCGACAGGGGGGCCTCTGCGCGCCAGTTGGACACCGCTGGTGACAAGGTCCGAATGATCAGCGCGTCAGCCCCGTGGCGGAAGGACTCCTCGTCATCGGCGTTGGTCCCCACCACCCCGATCTCCGGCGCCGTCAAACAAACGAGCTGCCCAGTGTAGGACGCGTCGCTCACGATTTCTTGGTAACCGGTCATCGCGGTGTTGAACACGACCTCACCGACGCGGGTCGCCGTGGCTCCAAATCCGCGCCCGTGAAAGACGCGGCCGTCTTCGAAGACCAGCACCGCGGGGCCGGCGTAGCGGTTGTCTTTGGTGAGCACCGCTGTCGGTCCTATCGCATACCTGGTTGGACTACAAGCGCGAGGACCGCGCGGCGCCCGATGTCTCGGACCCCCCCGGCGGCCACGATCCTCCCACGAGCGGCCGGCGCTGCTAACCTTGATGGGCGTGCCCGATTCATCGCAGCCTTGCGCCGCCATCCTCCTCGTTGGCGACGAGCTTTTATCCGCCAAGATTCGCGATGAGAACGCGTGGTTCATCGTGCAGGTGATGCGGCGCTGCGGGGTCAAAGTACGTGAAATTCGAACGGTTCCCGATGAAGAAGAGGTGATCGCCGACGCGGTCCGCTCCTTGGGTCAACGAGCCCCGTTGCTGTTCACCTCTGGCGGGGTCGGCCCGACGCACGACGACGTCACGCTCGGCGCCGTCGCTCGCGGGACAGATCGCCCGCTTCAGCGGCACGCCGGCATGGAGGCGATCTTGCGCGGACACTACGCCGACCGCATCACCCCAGACGCGCTGCGCATGGCAGACCTCCCGTCAGGCACCACCCTCGCGGGCGACTCGACGTGGCCGATCATGCGGCTGGACGTCCCTCCCCCATGGTCGCCCCACGGGACCACCATTTATATTCTCCCGGGGATCCCGACCTTGCTGCGCGCCAAGGTCGAGACCCTCGAGTCGATCCCCGGCGCGCTCCCCCGTGGTGACGTGTGGACGCTCGCGACGGTGGAGACGACCCACGCGGAGAGCACCATCGCCGCCGGCCTAAGGGCGATCGCGGAGGCGTTCCCGACGGTAGCCATTGGCTCGTACCCTCGCTGGCTCTCCGACGAGGCGGGCCGCCTCCGGGTCCGCGTGCGAATCACTGTGGAGGCTCCGTCCGCCGCCGAGCTCGAGGTGCGAGAGGCTGTCTCTCGCATCGAAGCGTATCTCCAGACCGTCTCCTAGAGATCCCGCGCGTCCTGAGGTGCGGCGGGCCCTCAGAAGTGATAGGTTGCGAGCCATGCGAACGACGAATATGGCGCTGGCTGCGCTGTTGGTGGCCGGTATCTCCCTCACTGGATGCGACAAGCGCTCGCAAGCGGGCGACATCCTCGCGCTCCCGTCTACCTACGATCCCGTCGGATCCGAGCTCACCTTCAACAAAGAAGGACTCGAAAAATTCAACGCGCTGGACCCCGCGGATCGGGAGGCCATGGTGGAGAAACTCTCCACGACCCCGGGCACCTTCACCGGCCAAGGGCTGGTTCGAGGCAGCGCTGGTCTCGGTGAGGCCATGCCGGACCACGTGCACGGACCCTGGGAAGTGATGGCGACCACCCGAATCCCGGTGCTGTACGAAATCGTCATCAACTATTCCCTGTTTACGACCCCCGCCATCGGTCGCCCGCTCGCCGAAAATCGGGCCGTGACGTTCACGGGCACCTTGATCTCCGCCGACTTCAAAGACGACGCGAAACCACGCAGTCTCACGCTCAAGGTTAAGGCCGACTCGATCACGCCGCTCGTGGACTGACACGTGGACATCTTTCACTCCAGCGGAACGCCAGGCCTCTGGGCGGGGTTCCTCGCGACCGTGCTGTTCCTGCTCGCCCTCGATCTCGGGGTCTTTCAGCGCACGCCCAAGAAAATCTCGTTTCGGGAAGCCGCGGCCTGGTCCACCTTCTGGGTCGTCCTCAGCCTCGGGTTCAACCTGTTCGTCTCCTACCGCCTCGGTTGGGACAAGGGCGGTGAATTCTTGATGGCCTACGTCGTCGAGAAGTCCCTCAGCGTCGACAACATCTTCGTCTTCATCGTCATCTTTCGCTACATGAAGGTCCCCTCGGAGCACATGCAGCGGGTGCTCATCGCCGGGATCTTGGGTGCGCTGGTCCTCCGAGGCGCGTTCATCTTCGTCGGGCTCGGACTCATAGAGACCTTCGAGTGGCTGCTCTACGTCTTCGGCGCATTCTTGGTCTACACCGGCATGAAGCTGGTGTTCTTTGGGGAAGAGGGGGAGGATCTGGTCGACGCCAGCGACAACTGGGTCAAGCGCCAAGCTGAGCGATTCCTGCGCATCACCCGTGACTATGAAGGGCCTGTATTCCTGGTCCGAAACGCAGACGGCCGGGTCATGTTCACGACCCTGTTCGTCACCTTGCTGATGATAGAGACCTCCGACGTCATCTTCGCGCTCGACTCGATCCCTGCGATCTTCGGGATCAGCCAGGATCCGTTCATCGTGTTCACGAGCAACGTCTGCGCGATCTTGGGCCTGCGCGCCATGTTCTTCTTGCTCGAGTCGGTCATCGACCGCTTCAAGTACCTCCCCCGCGGCCTCGGCGTCGTCCTCACGTTCGTGGGTGTCAAGATGATCGTTGAGGAGGGCCTGGGAGGCATGGGGTTGTACGCGGCCGGCCTCGCGCCCGCGCCGTGGCTGGAGCCGATCCACGTGCCCACAGAAATCGCCCTGGGCTGCGTTTTCGTGGTGCTGTCAGTCTCCGTGGCGTGGAGCTTGATCCGCTCGAGCCCGGACGCAGGCACCGCCGACCCGACCTGAGCGCTCAGTCTTCGGGCGCCGCGGATGATCGACCACCGAGCTTCAGGCGAATTCCCGAGGCCGCAGGATCACCGGGCGTGTCCGTGGTTGTGCGTGATGTCCCGGCGCCAGGTTGTGCCCCCGGCGTCGCCTCCAGGCGCGGTCCTTCGACCTCGGGATCGATCCCGCGCTCGGGAGCGGGGCTCACCCCAACGCCCGAGATCGTCACCGAGCTGCCGAGGGGCGCCGCGGCCTCCTGCGCAGGTCGCTGCACGCTGGCGCTGTCTCGACGGATCGCCGCGGCCTCCAGGTCCATCAGGCGCAGCCACTCCTCGTCCCCGAATCGGACGGCGCCATCCAACGCCACCGAGAACACCGCGTCGGCGATCACCGCCCGCACGAACGACTCGGGGTCGGGCGGCGCCTCGATCTGGCGGAACACCTGCGCCACGCAACGATTGACCGGCGGCGGCAGGTCGTTGGGCTCGATTCGGTTGATCAGCGCGCTCCCCTCGCGATCCACGAGGGAGACGCCCTGGAGCGGATATTCGCCGCCTCGGACCCGCCCCTCAAGACACTGCTTCGCCGCGCGCGACGCCTCGGCGACCTCGCGCCGGTGGAAGCGTCGCCGCTCGGGGCTGTCCCGGCCACGATCGTAGCCGAGGCTGACCCAGTACAGTACGTCCACCCACCGCAAGGTGCTCGCGCGGACGCTCGGGAAGCTCTGCGCGGCGATCGCCTCTTGGACGCAGGTGACGAGCGGGCCGTCGTCGATGGTGGTCTCCATGAGCTCCGCCCGCAGCACCTCACCCGCCGCGTTGAGCCGCGCGCGCAGGCGAACCTGGCCTTGCGGCACTGCCTCGAGCCCGAGCCCCTGTCCCACGGACGCGACCCTCGCGACTTCGATGGTCCGCCTCAAAAAGCACGCCGCGAACGGGATTCGCAGCGCCTGCGCGATCTCATTCAATCGCGTGCGATCCGTCTCACGTGCCATGGAGTCGGACGGCATGAGCACCACCCCTTCGTTCGACAGGCCCACCGCCTTCTCGAGATAGCGGTCGATCTGTCCGATCGAGTTGTTGCCGCCCGCGGGGGCCTCGGTGGAATTCCGCGCGCACCCGACGCTGAGCGCGACTGCCGCGATCACCGCGATGTACCGGAGAGCCACCCTCTACCTCTACCAGAATCGGTCGGCGCGCGCCCACCGGCGAGCCGAGGCCCCATTCCTCGGGGTGAGCTGCGCGGCGTCTGTCGTGGCGCCTGCTCCACCGTCGCAGCAGCCCGACCTTGCGCCGCCACCCGGTGTTCGCCCCCACGCGGGACTTGATTCCCCGGGTCAGACTGCACCATGCTCCCACCACGCGGCGTCGCCGCCGCGGCGAACCGCCATGACGACTTCCCCCCGGTCCACAACGCTCCACGCAACGCACGTCGACGAAGGCGCCAAGATGGTCGACTTCTCAGGCTGGCAGATGCCGATCCAGTACGAGGGAATCCTCGCCGAACACGCGCGCGTGCGCGAAGACCAGGGAATCTTCGACGTGTCACATATGGGCGAGGTGGACTTCCTCGGCCCGGGCGCGCTCGATGCGGTGCAGCACCTCATCACCAACGACATCGGGCGGCTCAGCGATCTCACCTCCCTGTACACCGCGGTGTGCCTGCCGTCGGGGGGCATCGTGGACGACTGCATCGTCTATCGACTCCACGAGCACCACGTACGGATCGTCGTGAACGCCGCCAACATCGCCAAGGACGTCGCTCATTTCCGTGAGCACGCCGGCGAGCTATGCGACATCCAGGATCGCTCCGACGAGTTCGCGTTGCTCGCGCTGCAAGGTCCAAACGCCGTGGCGTCTCTCGCGTCGCTGACAACCCCGGAGCTCGCGACCGTGCCGGGCTTCGCCCTGCGCGAGACCACGCTCGGCGGTGTGCCGGTGCTCGCCGCCCGGACCGGCTACACCGGCGAGGACGGCTTCGAACTGTTCGTGCCGTCGGATCGCGCACAGCACGTTTGGTCCGTGCTCCGAGACGCTGGGGCCCACCCCATCGGTCTCGGCGCGCGTGACACCCTGCGACTCGAGGCCAAGCTTTGCCTGTACGGGAACGACATCGACGAGACGACGACGCCGCTTGAAGCGGCGCTCGGCTGGACCGTCAAGCTCGACGCCGCCCCGTTCGTAGGCGCGCAGGCCCTGCGCGAACAAAAGGCCGCTGGCGTCCGTCGCAAGCTGGTCGGACTGCGCGTCCTTGAGCGCGGGATTCCGCGCCCGGGTTGGGAGGTCCATCTCGATGGCGCCACCATCGGACGGGTCACCAGCGGCGGACCGGCGCCCACCGTGGGCGGCGCCGTGGCCATGGCCTACGTCGAGACCGCGCACGCGGCGATCGGCACCCAGTTGTCCCTGGCGAAGGGGAAGAAATCCGTCGCCGTGGAGGTTGTCAAAGGCCCCTTTTACCGGCGAAACTCCTAGCGCTACCTGCGAGACGCCGCCAGCATCAACCAACCTCGAGAGCCCCCTGCCATGAGCGAACAAATCCCCCAAGACCTCCGATACACCCGCGCCCACGAGTGGACAAAGACCGCGGACGATGGCGTCGTCACGATCGGCATCACCGCCCACGCTGTCGAGCAGCTCGGGGACATCACCATGGTGACGCTCCCCGACGTCGGCGCAGCGCTCGCCGCAGGCGAAGCGTTCGGGGACGTGGATTCAGTGAAGGCGGTCTCCGAACTGTTCGCGCCCATCGACGGCGAAGTCATCGCGGTCAACGAGCAGCTCGACGACGCCCCTGAGACCGTGAACGAGGCCCCCTACGGCGACGGTTGGATGCTCAAGGTCCGCCCGTCCAACCCGACGCAGCTCGAGACGTTGCTCGATCCTGCGGCCTACGACGCGCTCGTGCAGTCCGAGCAGTAGCGGCGCGGCGGAGGCGTCAGCGTTCAGCGCGGCGCCGCGAAGATGTAGGCCATCGAGCCGTCGTTTCCAAGGAATCCGGCCCGCCTCACCAACAGGGGGGCGGGCTCTAGAGAGCTCATGCGGCGGAGCTCATCGTCGGCGTCGAGACCGTAGAGGGTGCGTGGGACCATGAAGTCCGACACCTCGGCCGCGTTGAGGTTCGCGGCCGAATACGCCACGACGTCGCCGTCTTCGTCGATGGCGACGGGCAGCATCGTGGTCCCGGTGGTCGACGACAGCCCCCCCGGGCCCACCCGCACCAAGGTCCCGAACGCACTCCCGTTCTCGGACAACTGACCGAACCCGCACGACCAGGCCGCGCGAGCGCCCGTCGGGCCGAACACCAGCGTGTCTCCGAGCAGTGAATCGCAACCGATCTGCGCTGCGCTGATGACTTCGACCTCATCCTCCAAAAACCGTACGAGCGCGCCGCTTCGGGCCACCACCGCGAACGCCCGCCCGTCATCCAGCCATGCGCCGGTCCACGGGCCCGTGCCGAGCGCGGGGAACTTCGCGACCCGATTTGAGCGAAGATTCCAACGGGCGAACTCTTCATCCTCCGCGCTCCACAGCAGCACCGACGACGCCCCCAACCCAGAAACGAGCGTCCACTCGGCGTCGAGCGCCTCGGGGAAGCCTCTCGGCTCGAAGGTCTCCCCTTGCTCGCGGTCCCAGAACTCGAGAACACCGGCGCTGCGCCGTCGGAGAAACAAGGTCGCGTCGGCGTTGGTGATAAATGGCTGATCGAAGCAATCCTGAGCCGCCGACATTCCATGGCACTCTTGGATCCCGCCGGGACCGGGAGAAGCGTGGGCCGCGAGGGCCCCCGGCAACTCTGACACGATGCCGGCGCCGAGTTTGCTGTAGTCGAATACTCGAATCGCATCTGCCGCCACGTCGTAGGCGAAGACGATGGCGGAGCCGGGCGCCGATCCCCACCACCCCCAGCCCTCCTCGCTCGTGATCTTTTCTGCCCGCACCGCGCCGCCCTCGTCCCCCCGCTGCCACACCAGATCTGCGCCGATACCCACGAAGGAGAGCGCCCCCGCTTCGTCCTCGTACACCACGGCGTCTCCCCGCATGGTGAACGCCGTAAAACGCTCGCTGCTAATTGTGCCGACGCGCCCACCGACGAGATCGAAAATCTGGGTCGACGTCCAGAAGATGGCAGCGGCCTGGACAGCGAGATCGTTCGTCACCTCCAATCTTGCGAGCACGTACTTCCCATCACTCGAGAGCGAAGCGGCGGCGACGTGGAGCGTCACCCCCCCCTCCTGGTCCTGCTCGGTGAGGGACTGCGGGACCCGCACGTCAAAGGAGCGCTCCCCAGCCGGACCCGTCGCCCGCAGCGTGACCGCAGTCAACGACGAGGGCGCCTCGCGCACGAACCATGCGACCCCTGCACGCGGACCGCCATCGGTGCAGGCGACGGTCCCCGCGAAGACGAGGACCGCGCAGGCCGCGGCCTTGCCGACACCGGCGAAACTTGAGCCTCGACTCCCCTCTCGCACCGAATTCGCCGCTTTGCGCGCCTGCACCGCGCCAGCATATCACCCGTGTAGGTTTCACGCTTCGCCACCGCTTGCGTCACGAGAGCCCATGGGGCAGGCTGCCCGGCATGTCCGCAGATGACCTCCAAGGCAACGACACCGCGCCCGATTCCGCCCAAAATGAAGCCGAACAGCAGCTTCAACAGGCGGCCCAGTCCGTGGAGTTCGTCGTGCTGCCCTTCGCGTGCACCAACGAGGGCAAGGGCGCCCCGCTCGGTCTCGGCCTCCAGCGCTGGCTCGCCCAAGAGGTGTCGAAGCGCGAGCTTCGCTCGGCCGCGCCGGTCTTCACTGCCCTCGCGAAGAATCAAGAGGGCCGAGAGGTGCCCGCGTTGATGATCTACCGTGACGCGTGGAATGACGAGCGCGCCACGGAGGGCATCAACAAGTTCTTGAACGCCAAACGCGCGCTGCTGCCGAACCTCCATGTCGCCGAGGACGTCATCCGCCTCAGCGCGACGGTGGTCGACGTGGCGGCCGAGGGGGAGGAGCTGACGCTGAGCCCGGTCCACGAGGCCAACTTTGAGGCCAAGCCCGACGAGCTCGCAGAACGACTCGTCGGCTTCCTCGACGAGCTGCTCGCGTTCAACGGCAAGTCCCCCGTGGGGGCCCCGTGGGCCGAGGTCTTCGGCACCGAGAATCGACAGGCGCTCGTGTCCTACCTCGTCGGGCTCGGCAACCTGTCCGCGCTTCAAGGGCGCGTCGTCCCCGCCCCCTCCGAGCAGCTCATCAACCCGGTCATGGACGCCATCAACCGCGACCCGCAGATGAACCCGGCCGCGGAGGTCCTCCACGGCATGGTCGACATCCTCGTGGGCGGACAGCCGGACCGCGCCGCGATCCCGCTGTCGATCCAGGCCATGACCATCGCCGCTCAACGCCGACCCAAAGACCCGCAGTTGTCCCACCACCTCGCGGTGCTGCTGCGGCGTCTCGGCGACGTCCCCTCGTCCATCAACGCGTTCAATCAGGCGTTCAACCTGGATCCCAGCGACGAGGTGGTCGCCAACGGCTTCATCGAGACCCTCCGCAGCATCGGTGACACCGAGAACGCCATGAAGGTCGCTCAGTTCGCGCTCGAGCGCGGCAGCGACTCGCCCGTGATCTGCGCCCACCTCGGCGCCCTGATGATCGATCAAGACATGTTCGATGAAGCGGAGCCGTTCCTGCGCAGAGCCGTTGACGAGGGCGAGATTCCCTCCGCGTTCGGTGACCTCGCGAACGTCCTCTGGGACCGAGGAGACACGGAGACCGACGCCGGCATGGAAGACAAAACAGAGGCCATGAGCCTGCTCGCCAAGGCGATCGCGCAGCCCAACGTCGCGAAGTCTACCCTCGACATGCTCCTCGACCTTTGGGACGACGAACAGGACGAACGCGCTCGCGACCTGCTGCTCAAGGCGGGCGAGCTTCACCAAGACAGCGCCCACGTCCTCACCTCGGTCGCCAGCCTCTACCTCGATGGTGACGATCCAGAGCGCGCCCGGCCGGTGCTCGAGCGCATGCTCAAGCTGCCCCGCCGCGGCCTCGATGATGACGCCTTCGCGCGACGACAACTCCTGGCGCTCAACCTCCCCAACTTTGACGAGCGCTACGACGCCGCGGTCGCAGCCATCGAGGAGGGCGGCGACAGCGGCCTGAAGGACGCCGCGGTGTTTATGCGCGAGGTGATCGCGGGTGACCGCATGTACTGGCAGCCTCACCTCATGCTCGCGCTGGCCGTCCGCGGCGTCGAGGGAGACGCCGCCGCCCTCGGCCACCTCAACAACGCCGTCAAGCTGCGGCCGAACGAATCCCAAGTGCGCGAGCTCCTCGCGGCGATCCTGCGCAAGCTCGGTCGCGCGACCGAGGCGGTCGAGCATCTCCGCGCTCTGGTCAGTCTCAACCCCCGCGAGGTCGATCCAGTCGTCTCTTTGGCGGGCGCCATGCGGGACGCGAACATGTTCGACGAGTGCCGCGCGGTCTGCTCGAGCGCGCTGCAGATGATGCCCGACCACGAGGACTTCAAGTCGATTCTTGAGAGCCTCCCCCCGGCCACCGCGGCCTCCGAGTAAGGGCGTCCGAGCGCGTCGGTCGTGGCCTCACCGCGTCAATCCGCCGACGCCACGTCCATGGCGCCGGCCAGCGCCACGCAGCGCGCGCTCACGCCTCCAAGGTCGTGCGACCAAATCGTCACGTCCACCCTGTTGTACACGTTGGACCAATCTGGGTGATGGCCAAGGCGCTCCGCGTCGAACGCCACCTCCACCATGAAGGCGATCGCGGCGCTGAAATCTGCGAACGCGTACGCTCGACGGAGCCTCCCGTCCTCGCACCGCCAGCCGCTCAGTTCACCGAGCGCCGCCTCTATCTCCGCCTCCGAGAGGAGACGATTATCTGGAGCGACCGTCACGGACCTAGTGTGCACGATCATCGATTGTAGCGAAAGATCTTCTTGGAGCCATCGATGAGGAGCACGAAGCCGAAGGTAAATTCGATCTTCCCGGTCCGCGCGTCGACAAGCTGCGAGGGTGGATTGACGAACGGCGCCGCCGACCTCATCGCGCGGATCGCCTCCTCGTCCAGATAGTCCACGCCGCAGGACGCGTCCGTGTAGATCCGATGGAGGCTCCCGTCAGGGTTGAGCAACACCCGGAGCACGGTGCGCCGCGGCTGCTCACCGTATATCTTCCCGTAGGGATCTCGTTTCTTGTGGATAACCTCCGGGTGCCAACGGTGCGACACCGCGTCTCGAATCCTGTTAAAGAACGAGGCGTAACGGCTCCGCCTGGTGTTGAAGAGGTTCTCTTGCCCCTCTTCGACGCCGTCGACCCGATCGATGGATCCAGGCAACCCGAACAGGCCTCTCAGCGACTCTGGGTCGGAGCGGAACTCACTCTGTGATTCCGTCGGTCCCGGGGACGCGCTCGGGGCTGCCGGTCCACTTCGCATCCCCGAGTCGTCCGGCCGCAGCACCAACGCCTCCTCGATCTCGGCGCTGTCTTGCGGCACCGCGTCGCTGCGCGTGGGCGCCATCTTTGAAGCCTCCTGCAGGTGCTTTTTCTGGGGCTTGGATGGTCGCTGCAGCGGCCGCTGCGCCTTCGCTCGCCCGGCCGCGCCGGCGGCCCCGTTGGACAGCGCGGCTTGGCGCTCGCGCTCCACCTTGTTGTCAAACTCTGAGATCAACTTGGTGTCGTCAGGTCGGATCTCTCGTTCGATCCTCGCGTTCTTTACGACCTTCTCGGGGACCTGGTCGCGCGCCTCTTTTGGGGCTTCTTCCTCCACCAACGCGACCCTCAAGGGAGCATCGGGAGACACGCTGTGCGCGCTCAGGCCGCGCTGCGACACCAACACCTCAAACACCTGCCATACCCCGACGTGCGCGCTCACCGAGAGGAAGAACAGCGCCGCGAGCATCGGTGACGAGACCGTGGTGCGAGACCGGGACATGACCCGCCTGACAGTGTAGCGCCGCTCCTCATCAAGAGCATGTTCTCGACCTCCACCTCGATCAAGGCGGCGTAGAGGCTTCATTGCCGGCGAGGCACGCCGCGGTGTCCGCGTCGGCGGGTGCGGACTCCGCCCGGGCCACCGCCAGGTAGCGCTCGCCGTCCACACCCGACAAGCCGCCATATGGCGCCCCGAACAGCGCGACGACAGGGGCGCTCGGTCCGTCCCGGACGAACCATGCTTCGGCGATCACCTCTCCCCCCCGGTAAATCTCCCACACCGAGGCCTCCGCGTCACCATCGGCGCCCTCCGACACCGGCGAGGATGCGGCGTCGCGGCGCCTCCCCCGTTTCACGGAGAATCGCTCATCAAAGTCGGGCATCAGCGAGCCGAACACCTCCGGATTTTTTCCCGGGTGCGTCCGCAGCAGCGTCCCTCGCGAGGTCGACGCTGGCAACACGAGCAGCTGAACGGAGTGTCCCGTTCGAAGCGCGATCTGATCCACCAGCGCCCCCTCTATCGTGGGCAGCGGAAACACCTCGACGGAGCGCTCCTGCGCGCCAAAGGCCCCGAGTCCGCTCGGGAAGTAGACGCCGTCACGCACGCAGGGCGCGCCCATCTGGTCGGCGGCGCCGGCCGACGACCTGGCCGCTCCCACGAACGCGAAAACCGTCGCGAGGGTGACCGCGCCGACGAGGATCCGCGCCGGCCCGCGCCAGGCCTCGGCGCGGCGTGACACCCACGCGCTGCCTCCAAGCCCGGCCGCGAAGGCGATGCCGGCGCCGCTGAGGCCGGCGCGCCACCCCATCAACCCGACCACCGACAACGAGAGCCCTGAGGCGAACATGCCAATAATCACGTACCAGCGGCGCGCGCTCTTTGGCCCGGACCTCCGGGCGATGCGGCCCCCGGTGGGGAGCGAAGCCCCGACGGCGGCCAGGGCCATCAACCCACCTCCCCAGAAGGTGGCGGGGAAGGTCTGCGCCATCAAGAGCGCGCCAACGGCCCCGAGCAGGCCTCCAAGAACACACAGGGCGGCGAGCACGCTGCCTCCGATCCGCGGCTCGAGGATTCGACCCGAGCTCCAGATCGCGTAGCAGTTAAGCGCCAAGATGATCGGATCTCCGTGAACCCACGGGCTCGTGAGCACCGCGAACCAAGCGCCGGATGTCCCGACGGGATCGGCGTACCAGATGAGCGCGCCTGCCGAGGCCAGGCCTTTCACGCCGCCGCCGCTCCACGCGTAGGTCACGTAGCCCGCGATGAGGAACGTGATGACCAGCAACGACGCCAAGGGCCACCGGCTGACTCGAAGCTCCAGGCCCGAAGCGAACAGGGCCTGCACCCGCGCGGCGACGTGTTCAACCTTTTCTCCGGTCTCCTCCGCGAGCGTCGCGAGCGGGTGCTGAGCCTCCTCCGTCTCCAGGCCAGCGAGCAGCCGCTGCGCCGCGTTGAGGACCTGAAAGTCCTTCGCGGTCGCCACCTCGCGCACCCGCCCGAAGGCCGCCTTCGCGGCCAGCAGGTCTCCCGCCCGCGCCCGCGCGATGCCGCGATAGAGCTCGTTCCCCGCGGCGCTGATTCCGATCTTGCCCGTCGCTCCCTCGTCGATGAAGCGCTCCACCCACGTCGCCGCGCCGGCGTAGGCCAGGTAGGTCAGCTGCGCCTGCCCGAGCAGCCCCTTGGCGCGCGGATCGTTTGCCAGCACGCTCTCCTCAAGGAGCCCTAGGATCGCGGCCGCTCGCTCCAAGTCGCCCGACTCCCCATAGGCGCGCAGCAGCCCCAGCGCGAGGGCGGGTCGCAGCGCGGCGTAGTTCGGATGGAAGGCCTGGTTGTAGTATTTAATGCCTTCGTCCCAGCGTCCGGCCTGAAACAAAATCGCGACCCGCTGCTCGCAAATCACCGCGCGCACCGACTCTTCCTCCGACGCCTCCTCAAGCTCCGCCAAATACCCGACCGCGGTGTCTACCCCTTCACGGTCGAATAGCTCCAGCGCGTGAAGGATCTCTTGCTGCCGCGAGAGCCCCGCGCCCGGCATCAGGGTCGCCCGCCATGAGAACAGCCGCACCGCGGCGACCGCACGCCCCCGCGCGAAGGCTGCCTTCGCGAGATGGTCCAGGGCCGCGGGCAAGACCACCGTCAAGCCGCTCATGACGATCACGAACAGCCCGACCAGCTCCGAGTCTTCGCGGAGCGCGTAGACGCCGAGCAACAGCAGGGTCGCCTGCAACCACCCGTAGGTCCCCCCCGGCCGCCTGCCTTGAAGCGCGCTCATCGCGGCGGACGCGATCAACAGCAGCGCGAGCACGAGCGCTTGCTGAATCACGCGCCGTGGCTTTCGAACTGACCGATGGTCCGGAATTTTGCGTATCGTGACGCCGCGAGCTCCTCGGCGTTGAGGGCGGTGAGCGCGTCGAGGTGGCGGATCAGCGCCTCCTTCAGGTTCTCAGCCGTCGCGGACATGTCACGGTGAGCGCCGCCCTGCGCTTCCACCACGATCTCGTCACAGATCCCCATGGCGTGCAGATCCGACGCCGTCATTTTGAGCTGCTCGGCTGCCACCTGCTCCGCCTCCGCGTTCTTCCAGAGAATGGACGCGCAGCCCCGCGGTGAGATCACGGAATACACCGAGTGCTCGAGCATCAAGATCCGGTCGGTGAGCCCGATGGCGAGCGCGCCTCCAGAGCCCCCCTCTCCGATGACCACGGAGATCGTCGGCACCTTCAGCGCCGCCATCAGCTCGAGGCTCGCGGCGATGGCCTCTGACTGACCTCGCTCTTCGGCGCCGATGCCTGGGTACGCGCCCGCGGTGTCGATGAAACATATCGTGGGACAGCCAAAGCGCTCCGCGAGCTGCATGAGTCGCTGGGCCTTCCGATACCCTTCCGGCCGCGCCATGCCGAAGTTCCGACGCACATTCTCCTTGGTGTTGCGCCCTTTTTGATGGCCGAGCACCAAGACCCGTCGCCCCCCGAGCGTGCAAAGACCCCCGACAATGGCCGGGTCGTCCCGGAACGCGCGGTCTCCTCGCAGCTCCACGAAGTCCTCCGTGATCTCGCCGATGTAGTCGAATGTGTAGGGACGATCGGGGTGCTTGGCGAGCTGCAGTTGCTCCCACGGCGACAGCTGCGAGAAGCGCTCTTGTTGCAACTCCGCGGCCTTGCGCTCGAGTTTCTCGATCTCGGAGGCCATCTCTTCGCTGCCCTCCGAGAGCATTTTCAACTCTTTGATCTTGCCCTCGAGTTCAACGATCGGGCGTTCGAAATCTAGAACTTTGGTGCTCACGGTGTGTCTCCGGAAATGAAGTCCCCACAGCGCTGCGCCAAGGTGAGGAGCGCGGCCGACCCGACGGTTTTCGCGCTCACCTCGACCGTCGGCTCCTCGCGGAGCTGGTGGCGGAAGTACGTGCGCTGACGCCGAGCGTAGGCCCGAGTCTGCGCCGCGATCTGCTCGCGCGCCTCCTCCAAGGAGAGGGCGCCGTCGAGCGCGGCGTTGATTTGGCGGTATCCGAGCGTCTGCATGGACTTGAGCCCCGGAGCATAGCCGCGCCCGCGCAGGTTCTCCACCTCTGCCACCCACCCTTGCGCCAGCATCGCATCACACCGAGCGTCGATGGACGCATCGACGACGTCGACGCCAGGGTCCACCACGACCAGGAGCGCTGACAGACGACGAATGGGAGGATACCGGCGCCTGACGGCGCTCACGGCCTCCCCGTGTGCGTGGCACAGCCACAGCGCACGGAGGGCGCGAACCAAGTTGCGCGGGTGAATCTCACATGCGGCGTCCGGATCCACAGCGTCCAGCGCGGCATGGATCGCGCCGGGCGTGGCGCGCTCGCGCTTGTCCCACTCCGCGTCGAACGCCGCGCGCGCGGCCGCGTCTGCTCCGCTGCGCTCGGGGAGCGGGGTCATCTTCCACAGCGCACTCCGCAGATAAAATCCAGTGCCACCGACGATCAGCGGAGGCGCGCGTCCCTCCTCCACGTCAGCGCACAGCCGGTCCCCATACTCAGCCGCGGTGAAGGACTGATCTGGATCCACCAGATCCAACATCGAATGTGAGATCGACGCTCGATCCGCTGCGCACGGCTTCGCGGTGCCAATGTCCATGCCCCGGTACACCTGCGCCGAGTCACAGCAAGCGATGCCGGCGCCCAGCTCCTCGGCGAGCCGCATCGCGAGCGCGGACTTGCCCGCGCCTGTTGGACCCACGACCGCGACGATCCGCCCCCCGCGGTTCACGACGACGTTCCCCGACCGCCCCCGGTGACGAGCGCCGGCCCCGACCAGATCGTGATCCCAGGGACACCTTCGAAGGGGGGCGGTCGCCCCCGCGCTTGAAGCTCTCGCAACCAACGCTTCGCGAGCCGTTGCGCCGCCTGTCGATTGGCGTCAGGAATCCCCGCGGCTGACGCGACGACCGCCGCGATCCCCTCCGATGCCCCCGGCCCCGCGGGCGCCTGACCCCGTTGTCGCAATTGTGCCCAAGCGACGACCTTGTCGAGCAAAAGCTCGACGTCCGCCTCACCTTCGACCATCCCCAAAGAGGCGGGGACGCCACGCACGACCAGCGCCCCGTCGCCAAACGGAGCCAGATCGATGCCGAGCCCCGCGAGCTCCGATTGGCAGCCCAGCAGCGCCGCTCGCTGCTGCGACGCGCGCGTCACGACCACGGGGCGCAACAGCTGCTGCGACTGCACGCTCCCCTCGCCAAGCTCCGCCAGCAGCTGCGAGCGCACCAGGTGCGCGCGGAGTCTGCGGAGGTCGACGACGAGGAGCTGGTCGCGGTACTCGAACACGGCGACGGGCCCGTCCATCACCGTGAGGAACCGCGCCCCCTCACGCTCCTCTGGCCCCACCATCTCCACCCCGGCTCCGGCGGTCGCAGCCTGCGCCGGCTCGCGCGACGGCGGGCTCGCGACTTTGCCGTGTGGCCCGTGCGCCGTGCGCAGCTCGTACTGCCGGCTCGGTGTGGTCGCCCCGGCTCCACCGACCGCCGCTCCTCGCGGGCCAGCGTCCACGCCCGTTCGCGCGCGGGCGCTCCCCGACCATCGCGCCCCCACCGGCGATTCTTCTGCGGCGCGGGCCCCCCTCGTCACGGCGTCCATCGTGGAGGCGCCCGCCGCCGCACCCTCGACCTCGCGCGGCTCAGCGGCCAGCCAACCCGCCGCGCCGATCGCCTCCGTCAACACGCTCCGCGTCGCCGCGTACACCCGCTGATTGTCTGCGAACCGCACCTCGGACTTTTGGGGGTGGACGTTGACATCCACTGTGCCGCTCGGGGGCTCGACGCCAATAAACGCGACCGGGCTGTCTCTCCCTTCGAGCAGCCCCGCGTAGGCGGCCTTGACGATCTGCGTGAGGTTCCGGTCCCGGATGACCCGCTGCCGCACGACCAGATAGGGGCCCCGACGTTGCCGTCCGGCGTGGTCGGGGTGCCCGAGCCAACCGTAGACGCGCACGCCGCCGCGCTCTCCTGCGAATTCATGGTACGGCCCGCGCCCCCGACGGTCGAGGACCTGAGCGACCCGCTGAGCCTGGTCCGTCGCCGCGAACGAGAGCAGCCGGCGTTTCCCGTGGGTCAACGTGAAGCTGACGCCCGGTCTGATGAGCGCCGCGTGGACGATGCAGTCCATCACATGCCCGATCTCCGTGGCCTCGGCGCGCACAAATTTGCGCCGCGCGGGCACGCTCCCGAACAGGCTCGCCACCTCCACCTGGGTCCCCTCCGGCATCCCGACCTCCTCGACGCCTCCGACCTGCCCGCCGCGAACCACGAGCTGATGCCCGACCGACCCCTCCCGCGTGCGGGAGCGGATCGTGAGATGGGCCACGGCTGCGATGCTCGCCAACGCCTCTCCACGGAAACCAAGAGTGTGAATCTCCGTCAGCTCCTCGACGCGCGTGATCTTTGAGGTCGCGTGTCGCTGAACCGCGAGCCGCAGGTCATCTCGGTGCAACCCTCGACCGTTGTCGATGACCCGGATGCGCGACATGCCAGCGTCTTCAAGTTCCACGTCGATTCGCGAGGCGCCCGCGTCCACCGAATTCTCAACGAGCTCCTTCACGACCGACGCCGGACGCTCGACCACCTCGCCCGCGGCGATTTGGTCCGCCAACGCCTGAGACAGCGTGTGAATTCGGTCGGATCGTTCCAATGCCGCGGCGACCTCCTCGGTCGTCCGTTAGTCTACCGCAACCGACTGATTGCGTCCCGATTCCTTGGCGCGATACAGACGCGCGTCCGTGATCGACACGAGCTGCTCCGAGTTCGCCATCTCCGCGTTCAATTCGGCGATCCCCGCGGAAACCGTGCACGTGATGGCTTGCCCCTCAAACATGAACCGCTCCTCTTCCACCATGCGACGAATCTTCTCGGCGAACTGTTTCCCACCCGCGGTGTCGATCTCCGGCAAGATCACCGCGAATTCCTCACCGCCGTAGCGCGCGACCACGTCCACCTTCCGCGCCCGCTGCTGCACAAGCTCGGCGATGCGGCGGAGCACATAGTCCCCCGCCCGATGGCCGTACGTGTCGTTGACCCGCTTGAAGTAGTCGATGTCGAACATCAGCAGGGCGAGCGGACGATCGTATCGCCTGGCGCGGCTCAATTCACGCGCGAGCGTCTCTTGGAAGTATCGCCGATTGAACACCTGGGTCAGCGCGTCGATGGTGGAGAGCCGGTAAATCTCATCGTGGTAGGAGCTCTCGATATTGTCCCCCGTGAGGAACTTGAACATCGACCGCCCGATCTTCACGAGATCGCCGTCGCGCAGGTAGGTCTCGTGAATCTTGTTGTCGTTGACGTACGTACCGTTGGTGGACTCGTTGTCCCTGATTTTGATCCCGCTCTCGTCCACCAGGACAAAGGCGTGCTTGCGCGACACCGATTCTTGTCCCACGACGATGTCGTTCGCCGTCCCACGACCAATGCACATCTCGCGATTGTCGATGCTGTACTTTCGACCGAGATCACTCGAACCATAGATCGCCACCAGGCAGGAGTCTTTTCGCTTCCGCTGGTCGAGGTCATCCAACTCTGGGTTGATGACCGTTACGATGGTTTCGTCTCGCATAGGTACGCGCGGGTGCAGAACGATGCAGCAGGCCACAAGCCTTGTCTACAAGACACATCGCCCATATTCCCGTTGGCACAAGGTAGGATGGCCGACTACATCTGCGCCCCCCCCCGGGCGGCGCCGGGCGGTCTACGGGCCCCTTTACCTCAAGAACCCCGTAGACCGCGCGCAATCCCCCATTTTTCGGGATCCTCCGCGCCCCGTGGTGTCGGCGTTTGCGTGGAGCCCGGGCCGCGCGAACCCCGATCTTCTCCCCATCGCCGCGTTGAACCACGGGTCGACGGCCCGTTTGCATCAGCGCGTCCAGGTCGCATCTGCATGGATCTGCGGGGCTCATGTCCACGCGCGGCGCCGTGGCTGGCGCCCGCGTCCTCGCCGCGTCCTCGCTGCGTTTTTGCTCTGGGCGCGCCCCGCTGATATAGCGAGAGCGTGACCGGTACCGCACGCCGTCTCGATGGGGTTGGAGCCCTGCTCTTCCTCGCCTCCTTCGCAGGGATCGCGTACTTCGTCCAATCGCAGACGGTCCCCGACGAGCGCGCGCGACCGAAGACACCCATCACCGCCGTCGCGGAGCCCACCCGCGCCGACGCCCCCCCGCCGGTCCTCCCGTGGGAAGACCGACTGTCCATGAGTGGCATGGAGCTCGAAGCGATCCTCGGCACCGCAGCTGAACCGAACGCCGAGGGCCGCGAGGCCGCGGCGCCAGACCAAGCGTTCGTGCAGACCCTCAACGACGGCCACCGAATTCTGTGGACCCTCGATCCGGTCCTCCACGGTTCGGCGCTGACCATCTTCAAGAATCGCGAGGTCCCCTTCGGCGCCGCGGTCGTGCTCGATCTCCGTGACAACTCCGTGCTCGCCTTCGCGGGTCACTCGAGCGCCGACCCAGAAGTGGACCCGCTCGAAATCCTCACCACGGCGTGGGCCCCCGCCGCCTCCACCTTCAAACTCATCACCACCGCGAGTCTCCTCGAACACGAGGACGCGAACCCCACGACTCGGGTGTGCTTCTTTGGAGGCCTCCACGGCATCACCGACGACGCGCTCAAAGATGACTCTCGCCGCGACACGCGCTGCGAGACGCTGTCGTCCGCCATCGCCCACAGCTACAACCTCGTGATCGCGAAGCTGGCCCTCCGTGAGCTCGATCAAAAAGAGCTCGTGAGCACGGCCCACCGGATGCAATTCGAGGCGACGATCCCGTTTGAGTTTCCCGTGGAGCGCAGCCCCATTGACATCCCTGGAGACGGGAGCGAGCGCGCGAAGGTGGCGGCCGGATTTTGGCACGTCGATCAGAGCCCCTTGCACGGGGCCCTCATCGCCTCCGTGTTCGCCCGCGGCGGGAATTTTCAGGCGCCCCACCTGGTCCGCGAGGTCCTGGGCCCCGCCGATGACCGCATCGTCCCTGCACGCGCCGACGTGCAGCGGGTGCTCGCGGAGGACGTGGCATCACAGGTGGGGAAGATGATGGTGCGCACCACCATCGAGGGCACCGCGCGCAAGTCGTTTCGAGACAACAAGGGCGCGCGCTTCCTCCCCAACACTCACGTGGCGGGGAAGACCGGCAGCCTCACCGGCAAGCGCGCCCCCGCCTACAACTACAACTGGTTCATCGGCTACGCGCCGGCGGAGAAACCAGAGATGGCGTTCGCGGTGTTGCTCGCCAACGAACCTTCGTGGCGAATCAAGGCGCACTACGCGGGCCGGCGGATCGTGCAGCTGTACATGGAGCGCCGCGAGGCTATTCGCAGGGCGCGCGACGCCCGGTTGTCTCGTGAGGGCGTGGTGCTGCCCGCGCGCGACGACGCCACTGGGGCCCTGCTCGCCGACGGAGATCCGACCGCCAGCCCTGAGCGACCGACCCCTGCCGCGACCAACGAGGCGGCGCCCCTGCCCCCCGTGCCCGGCGCTCGAGCGCCGGCGCAGCAGCAACCCGAAGCGCCCACCCCTCCGACGCTCCCGTCGGCCGGCTAAACCGGGTCACCTCACGATTCCAGGGGATTGGCCAACAGCTCGCCGCGCACCTGGCGAGTCTGCTCGCGTCTGCTCGACTCTATCTTGAGGGTCTTTTGGATCGGGAACCGACCCGCCTTCCGGACCTCGACGCGGTGTCTCCCCGGCGCTACCCGAACCTCGCCTTGGACCTCCTTGACTTGGCCCACGTAATTTCCATCCACATAGACGTCCGCGTCGAAATCCACCTGGGGCAGTTCAAACGTCAACACGGCGCCCGCGTCACCCCTGGAGGTCCGTTCCGCGCGCGGACCGGACGCACAAGACGCCAGCAGCACCGCGCCAAGCAGCATCGAGGAGGACAGGATGTGGCCCTCACTCCGCCGTCGCTTCACTCGCATACACATCGACGCCTCCTTCCTCATTCACTTGTAATTCCCAGCCCTTTGTCCGGATATATTCAAGCTCTTTGATCGCTTTGTAGGCCCCTTCCAGCGTCGCCGAGGTCTCCACGGCGAGCACGATGTCTCCGGCGGGGCTGATCTCAAAGACCCGCACGGCGTCGGCGCCTCGCATGGCGTCTTTGATGCGGCGGGCGAGGCCCTCGGCCTCCGTGGCCCGCCACGCGCCCTTGAGGACCACCCGCACCCCACTCGATCCACGACGAGCGAGCGTCACCTTGAGTCCGTCCACCGCCTCCTTCACCGCCATGGTGATCGCCTCCCTCGGCGTCGCGCCGAGCCCCACTCCGACCACCTGCGAGGCACGCGCGCCGTCGATCATCACGGCCACGCGGGCCTTCGCTCCTCGCAAATACGTGAAGGCGACGTCCCCGGTGTCCGAGCACGACAGCGCCACCCGGAGAGTTCGGCCCCCGCCCCCTTCGGGTCCATGACTCGCCGCCCCCTGCGGGCTCCGCACGAGCCCCGCCGCGGCGAGCGCGGCGTGAATCTGAGTAGGCGTGGTCGCTGCGCTGCACCCCGACGTGGACAATCCGTCCCATGAGAACTTCGCGTCGCCCGCCGGCGTGGGCCGATCTGCGAGAATCTTCTTGAGCCTCGCGACGTCGACGTCCACCTCGATTCGCGCCAGCACCTGGGTTGGCGTGCGATCCACCGCCACCACACGATACGCCCCGGTCCAGTTGGCCCACTCCACCCTCACCTGACGCAGCTGGTCGGGGCGCACGCTGACCTCAAACGACGCCGCTTCAATCGCGGCCTCAAGCGCCGCCTTCCGGGCCTCCTGGGACGCTCGCGCCCGCGCCGACACGCTACCGCTCTCGAGTGTGGCGCCGCCCGCCCCCTCAAATGGCGCCGCCGCGACCGACCCCGATGTGCCGAGCGCGAACGCGGCGACCGCCGCGATGTTCGCCGTCCGGTGGCGAAACACCGGCCTTGTCGCCGCCCGACACCGCCATCTCCGGCGCGGTCGGCGGGCCCGTGCTCGCCAGATGAGAGGCTCCCACACGCCTCCACGGTGGCGCTAAACCGTCCGATACGCAAGAAAAAGCTGGCCGCGGGGCAGCTTTTGACGTCATCTGCGCCCCCGCCGTAGCAACTCCGGGCGGGATCGGCTAGACCCTGCCCATGATCCGCGGGAGCTTCCCAAACCACCGCCGCTACAGCATCACCCACCGGGCGGTGCAGCGACTCCGTGAGTTTGTCACCGACGAACACCAATACGACGACGAGACCCTCCGCGATCAGCTCGACGCGGCGCTCGTCGCCGCTGAGGACGCGGGCCAAGCGGTCAAGACCCTCGACGCCATGCTGCGCGAGCCTCAGACCCTCATCCCCATCGAGGACTTCGGCGCGAAGCTGGTGTCGATCATCAAAGAAGACACAGTCGTCACCGTGCTCCCCTACAATCACGGTCGAGAGATCTTCGAGCGTGGCAAGGCGCTGCAAGAGCGCGTGGAGTCTGGTGCCCCCATCGCGCCTCCCCCCGTGGTCGAGCGGTTTGAGCATCGGCGACGCTGGCAAAGAGACGCCCCAGAGACCATTCTCCTCGGCCGTGGCGGGACCTCGCCGACCCCCGCCGCCGGCGGCGCTCCCCCGGCGACCCCGCTGGCCCCGAAGGCGCAGCCCCGCCCGGACTCTCCGGTCGCCGCTGCCTTGTACGACGCGCTTGAGGCTGGCCGCAGAGAGGCGGCGAAGATCGCGCTGGCCGAGGTGCTGCGCGACGCCGATCCAGAGGCGCCGCTGTGGCCGCTCTGGGATGAGCTGTCTTCCCATCAGCTGCCGAGTCATCTGACGATCGGTGATCTAATCGACGCGGTCAGCGCCTCCACCCAAGCGGACTAGCCCGCCTCGGCGCCACCTTCGGCGGCCCCTATGTCCCGGCTGTGATCTCTTGCGCAGCGCGCCGCAACAGCTCCTCCAGCGTGATCGACTCGTCGCCCATCTCCGCCTCCACCTTCGCCACCGCCGCCTCCACCTGCCGGTTTTTGAACCCCCACGCGACCAAGGTCTCTTGCGCGTGCCGTGTCAAGGAGTCGCCGTCGTCGACGGCCGTCTCCCCGTTGGCCTGCGGCGCCCCGAACAACCGCGCCGCCTTGTCACCGATGGACACCATGATCTGTTCGGCCATCTTCGCGCCGATCCCTTGCACTCGTTGGATCCGCTTGGCGTCCCGCGCACGCAAGATATCCACGATCTCCTCGAGCGAGAACCCCCCGAGTGTGGCGAGCGCAATTTTTGGGCCGACCTTGTGCGCGCTGAGCAGCATCCGAAACATGGTCCGCGCCTCGAGCGACGTGAACCCGTAGAGCGCGAGCGCCTCCTCTTTGACATAGGTGTGCACCCACAACTCCGCGCGGCCGCCGTCAGCCGGCAGCGAAGCCAGGGTCTGCGGATCAACGAAGAGCTCGTAGCCCACGCCCTGCACGTCGATGATGACCGAGGGAACGCTGACATCCCGCGCCTTAACCTCCCCGTGGATCCAGCCGATCAAGGGACCCTCCCCACCGCGCGCGCGGGGGTGGCTGCGCCCCGCAGATGCGTCGCGTGACAGGTCGCCAGCGCGAGCGCGTCGGCGGCGTCTTCTTGGGGCGTCGAGGTGAACGAGAACAGTCGAGCCATGCGCTCCATGACCTCCTCTTTGCGCGCCCTCGCGCGCCCTGTCAACGCCCGCTTAACGTGGTTGCTTCCGTACTCGACCACGCCGACCCCCGCGTTGAACGCGGTCTGACGGAAGGCACCGCGGGCCTCCGCGAGCTTGAGCGCGCTCGCCGTGTTCCGTCCGCCGTAGGCCAGCTCGAGCGCCATCGCGTCGGGGCCAAACTCCTCGATCAGCTCCTTGAGATCTCTGCACAGGAGGTTGATGCGATCGACGTGGCTGTCGCCCTTGGCCTGGAGGAGGCCGCAGGCGACGTAGAAAATCGCGCCGCCGGCTCCGACGTCGATGATCCCATAGCCGGTCCGAAGCGTGCCCGGGTCGACGCCCAACACCCGCGTCCGCCCGGACGCGGCGACGCGGCGGCCCCCACTCAACGCCCCCCGAGGGCCCTCTGCCACATCGATCGCGACCATAGTTAGGGCTTACCATAACTTGCGAGGCCGACCTAGTAGCGGTCCCGTTCCTCAGATCTGGTCGTGGGGGACGATCGTCAGCGTCCCGAGGCTGTCCTTGAACTCCGCGTGGATCCGTCGCCGCAGCGTCGTCGTCCGCGCGTCTCGTCGAACGGAACGGATCGCGCGCTCGATCGCTCGCCCGTCCCCCGCCACCACACACAGCCGCTTCGCGCGGGTGATGGCCGTATACACCAGGTTCCGCCGCAGCATATGCCCGTGGCTGCGCACGAGCGGGATGACCACCGCCGGGAATTCACTCCCCTGGCTCTTGTGGATCGTCATGGCGTAGGCCAAGCCCAAGGCGCGCAGATCGTCGGGCTCATAGGTCGACACTTGCTCCCCGAAGTCGACCGTGATCGAGGTGTCGGCGTGATCGACCCGCGTGACCTCGCCGACGTCCCCGTTGAACACTCCGCGCTCGTAATCATTGCGAAGCTGGAGCACGCGATCCCCGACGCGATACGTCGCGCCACCGCGCCCGACCTCGACGCTGGGCTGCCCGTCAGTGTGCACCCGCTGGAGGGCGCCGTTCAACGCCTCGGTCCCGACGGCGCCCCGGCGCATGGGCGCGAGGACCTGCACCTGCGTCGGGAACGACAGATCGTAGGCCTGCGGGACCCTCTGCGTCGCCATCTCCACGATCTGTTCGTGAGTCTTGCGTTCGTCGGAGCTGCGGAGGACGAAGAAGCTCCCCCCCGAGTTGGGCTCGTCGGGCGCGAGGGACTCACCCTGCAAAATGAGGTGCGCGTTGGCGACGATGGACGAGGACTCGTCTTGCCGATAGATTTTGTCCAAGCGCACCACCGGGATCGGGCAGCTCTCGTCCGCCGCCTCGATGACGTCGCGGAGCACCTGCCCCGGACCCACCGGCGGCAGCTGATCCGAGTCTCCGACCCACAAGACCCGGTGTTCGGGGGTGAGCGCGGAAAGCAGCGCGTCCGCGAGCAGCAAGTCCAGCATGGACGTCTCGTCCACGACCAACAGCCCGGCTGGCAGCGGCTGGTCTGGACCGCGCCCAAAGTGGCCGCCCATCGGCTGAATCTCAAGCAGGCGGTGGATGGTCTTCGCCTCCGCCCCTGTGGCCACCTCCAGACGCTTCGCCGCGCGGCCCGTCGGCGCCGCCAACAACGTCTCCACCCCGTTGTGTCCCGCCAGCGCCAGCACCTGCGCCACCACGGTGCTCTTGCCCGTTCCCGGCCCGCCGGTGAGCACCGTGAACCCCGCCCGTGACACCGCCTCCACCGCGGCGCGCTGGGCCGCCCCGAGGCTCGCGGGGTGCTCCGGGACGTCCCAGACCTCCCGATCCGCGAGCGCGAGCGCGGCGACCTTCTCGGCGACCCGGAGCTCCGCGGCGCGAAGTTCCGGATCGAAGATGAAAATTTCTTCGCCCTGGGCGGGCTCCACCTCCAAGAGCCCGTCGCTGAGGAGTCGCGACAAGCTCTGAGCGATGGCGTCCTCGTCCACGCGCAACAGCTCGCACGCCCGATCCCGCAGCGCGAGGCTCCGCAACGCGCAGTGCCCTTGTTGGGTCGCCTCGCGGACGCAGTGGGTGACCCCGGCGTCCACGCGCGTCGGGGAGTCCGCCGCGAGGCCCAGGGCCTGCGCGATGCGATCGGCGACCCGAAACCCGATGCCGCGCACGTCCCGAGCGAGCTGAAAAGGATCGGACTCCAGGTATCTCAGGGCGTCGTCTTGGTAGCGTTCATGCAAGCCTCTCGCGAGACGCGGAGACAGATCCAGCTCCGCGAGGCGGTCTTCCAGGGCCGCGAGGGGCCCTGAGCGCGAGGCGTGAAACGCCATGATCCTGTCAAGGCCCTTCGCGCCGATCCCCTTGACCTCGAGGAGTCTGCGCGGTTGGTCGTTGAGGATCTGCAGCGTCTGTTCTCCAAACTTGCGGACGACGCGCTCGGCGGTCACAGCGCCGATCCCCGGATACAAGGCGAGCCGCCTGGCCACCGCGCCCGGCGCCGTGGGCGTCTGCTCCACCAGCCGCGCGAACTCAAACTGCCGACCATACTTCGCGTGCTCCACCCACTTTCCGTGCACCTCGATCTCGGCCCCGACCTCGCACGAACGGCCGTAGCCCGTCGCCGTCACCAGCTCCAGCCTCCCCGGGACACGCATGGAGAAGACCATGTAGCGGTTCGACTCGTTCCGGTAGAGGATCGTGGCGAGGGTCCCCGCGAGGGTCATCTTCGTTGTCTCGGGCGCCACGCCTAAGCATCCTGTACTTCACGGGTCAGGGCAAACTGCCCGGGGTGGGCGCGCCCTTCGGCCCCGCGCGCCAGTCCGCGGGCGCGTCGCACGGCGACGTGAGATCCGCCCGAACCACGCTCGTGCCCGGGCCGGCTGCGAGCACCCCTCCGCGCGCACCGAAGGAGGCGACGAGGCGCGGCGGATCGACCTGATACACCGTGACCGCCTCCCCGGCGTTCAGCAGCCCGTTGGCGCCGAGGCTGCCCTCCACTCGAAGCAGCTGGGTCTTCGTCGGGACCGCGCCGTCCTCGTCCGTGTCCGCCACAAATGACTCGGGAACCACCAGCAAGATCTCCCCCGCGGTGGCGGTCGCCGGAGGGAGCGGATCTCCGACCGGTTCGGAGTCCGACAGCTCCAACGACGCGCGCACTTCGTCCCACGAGCGATCGGCGATCCAGAGCTCCGACGGCCCCCACGCGGCGGCCGCTGTCGCCTGGATCTCGACGTACTCTTGGGCGGGCTCTGGGCCCAAAGGATCGGCGAGCACCTCGGTGATTCGAAGCGGAGCGGCCGGCGCCGTTGTTCCCTTCGTCTCCACCTCCACCCGCCCGTGGCTCGTGCGCCACGCCGAGGTGTAGCGCCACGTCACGACGTCGTGTGCGGGGCGCGCTGTTGACCCGCGCCCGCCGGGGACCGCCCCCGCGACGGCGCCGCCGCCGTGCGGCTCGTGGACCACAGGGATTCCCCACGCGGCCGGGCCTCCGTTCGAATTCCCGCTGGGCCCCTCGTACCGTGCTTGAGGAGCGCCCGCTCCGCGCGTCTCGGATCCCAGCTCCACGCGCAAGATCCCACGCGCCGCATGGGCGGTCTGGGCGTAGAGGCAGCGTTGATCCCCGCTCCACGACAACGCGCTGGCTTCCGGCTCAAACGCCCGGCTTCGCGGCGCGAGCGTCGCCGTCACGCTCGCGCTCCAGTTCCACGCGTGCGAGGTCTCGCCGGCGCGATGCAGCAGCAGCCCGTAGGCGCGATCGGGGAGCAGGGCGCCCTCAAGTCGGTAGCGCGCGCAGTCGTCCGCGTCGCTGATGACGCAGGCGCCGTCCACGGCGAGGTCGATCAATTGCAAGCCCGAGACCTCGTCGAACGCGGCGAGGGAGAGGTGGTTGGGCTCGTGAGTCCCGCGCCCGACCACCTCGAGGTGGCTCAGGTCCAGCGGCACATCGAGCGGGGGCCCCCCTGCCACCGCCGGTGGCCAGACCACCCGCGCGGGGACCGCGGCTCGCGCCGCGAAGAACTCCCACGCCCACCGCCCGGAGGTCACCTCGCCCGCGTCGACCTCCGCCTCCATTGGGGCGCCCCCGGGGGAGCGGACCTCCGCGCCCAGCTGCACGCGATAGCGCAGGCCGGGGCGCCACGCGACGATCGGCGACACCCGCAGCGTCACATGGCCGTCCGCGTCCGCCTCCGACAAGGCGAGGCTCACCGGCCAGCCGCCTCCGAAGTCGCCGTCGTCGAGCGCGGCGAGGTCGCCCGCGGTCATGCTGGCCCCCCAGCAGCGGCCGGCGTCACACGGCCCCCGCTCGCACTGGTCGGACACCACGCAGTGTTCGCTGGCGACCATCGGCGTCACCGTCACCTGCCGGAGGGAATCAGCGGACACGCGGCCTCGGAGCACCACGTGGATCGGCGACCACAGCGACACCCCGCGCGTGTCGTCGCCCTCGGCGCGCACATCGACGACCCGTGGACCGCCAGACTCGAGCGGCGGTGGGGAAGGCAAGCAGCCACAAGCGAC
This sequence comes from Myxococcales bacterium, assembly GCA_014240065.1. Classification (GTDB taxonomy): domain Bacteria; phylum Myxococcota_A; class Polyangia; order Nannocystales; family Nannocystaceae; genus JAAZXR01. The sequence goes on along the minus strand of JAAZXR010000026.1, from coordinate 9,302 downwards.
GCAGCTGCTCGCCACCAAGCCCCGCGTCGAGACAAATTGGGAGAATTTGGCGTTCACGTGGATACCCTCGGCGTCCGCCGCCAACCGTTGCGCCTCGCGTTGATTTTTTCTTAGGGCGCGGGCGCGCCCGTCACTCGCAGCGCCTTCGATGACGAGACGGCGTCGAGCCCCTGGAGCGCCCCAAAGCTCTCACCGGCGTCGCGATAGCGGTGATCTTTATGAAAGTCCCTCGGGTCGTCCCGCACAGTCAGCACGCGTTCATCGCCCTCCCGCCCGAGCGCGACCTCCACGGTCGCGTGTTCGTCCCGCGCCGTGAAGTGCAGCGTGAGCGCGTCACCCTGGAGGCGATAGGTCAGGGCCTCGGTGGACCAATCGTCAAAATCCCCCTGGTGAAACCACCCGACCCCGCGGCCGTCGATGGCCGCCGCGTTCAATTGATACATATGAAATCCTGCGCCCCCCGTCGCGAACGGGCGCAGGTCCATCCACAAGCGACCGTCGATCCGCTCGCTCCCGAGCGCCTCGGCGGTGGCGCCCCTCGCCACCGGTCCCCGCTCGAGCCGGTAACTCGCGCCCGGATCCTCGGGATCGGGGTCGAGGGTCAAGGATGGCCCCGACGGCGTCTCCTCTACCTTCGCCCGCACCACGTAGGTCGCGCCCGTCTTTCGAAACCGAAGCTCGATCCCGCCGCGAACGGCCTGGTAGTCGAAGCTGCGCGTGTTGTTGAGGCCTGTCGTGCCGTAGCGGTACAACCCCTTCCCGTCCCCGTGAAAATACCAGAACCTCAAGGAATCGGAGCGGGCCCCCTGGGCCGGCACCGCCCGCCAAAGCCCCGTCAACCCCGCCTCGTTGGCCGATCCATGGAGCCCCTCTCCTCGTGGCGACGCGCACGGCCCGAGCACCCCGCCCCACAGCGCCACCGCCGCGATCAGCCCGCCCATGCACACCCCGAGGGTTCGTGGAGAGATTCTCATGGAGACAGTCTAGCAGGCTTCGATCTTCGGACGCGCCCGGGCCACGCCTCACGCCCTTCGGTGCGGCGCGATGCGCGGCGATCCTCAGCTACGTCGGCGCCCCCGAGCGCTGCTACCCTCCCCCCATGCTCGCCGTTCACCTCGGCTCCCGCTCGCCCCGTCGCCGCGCGCTGCTCGAAGCGGCGGGAGTGTCCATCGTCGGCACCGACAACCCCGACTGTGACGAGACCTGGAGGGCCGGCGAGCACCCAGTGAGCTACGCCCGCCGGGTCGCGCTCGCCAAGGCCCACGCGACGGCGGCCATGCAGGGCTCGCCGCCGAGCGCACCGATCCTCACCGCGGACACCACCGTCTGGATCCGCCCCGACGGAGCGCCGCTGGGCAAGCCTCGCGACGCCGCCGACCTGTTGGCGATGCTGGCCGCGCTGCGGGCGGCTCGACGCCATCACGTGACCACGGCCTTCACCATCGCGGCCAGCGGCGACCCCGTGGTCACCGAGCACGTCACGACGCACGTCTACTTGAGCCCGCCGCCCGCCGCAGAGCTCGCGTCCTACCTCGCCAGCGACGAGTGGCGCGACAAGGCTGGAGGGTACGCCATCCAAGGCCTCGCGAGCGCCTGGGCCTCCCGCATCGAGGGCTCCTATTCGAGCGTCGTAGGGCTCCCCACCGTCGAGGTTGTCGCCGCGCTCCGGCGACTCCGCGCGCGACGACACGACCCGGCGCCGCCGCCCGCCGCGGGAGCGTCCGCGTGATCGACACCGCCCTCAACGCTCGCCTGGCGGCGGTCCGGCGCGCGCTCAACGAGGCGCGGGAGGCGGCGCAGGTCCGGCGCGAGGTGACGCTGGTCGCGGTCAGCAAGCGCCACTCCAGCGAGTCCATCCGCGCGGCCTACGCCTGCGGACAGCGGGACTTTGGCGAGAGCTACGCCCAAGAGCTGCGCGACAAAGCCGCTCAACTCGCGGACCTCCCCGACCTCCGCTGGCACTACGTCGGGGCGCTCCAGCGCAACAAGGTCAGGCTCCTCTCCGGCGTCGGGCTCGTGCACACCATCGATCGGGTCGCGACCGCGCGAGCCCTCGTGAAGCGTTTGGGCGCGGAGGCAGGCGGCGACGGTGGCCCGCCTGCGGTCCTCGTCCAGGTCAACTTCGATGAACCCCAAAAGGCCGGGGTCGTCCGAGCCGAGCTCGACCCCCTCATGGAACAGCTCGCGGCGCTCGAAGGCCTCCGCCTTCGCGGGTTGATGACGATCCCCCCCCAAGGCACACCGAGTGAGTCCCGCGTCTACTTTCGCGAGCTCGCCTCCCTCGCCGCCTCCCTCCGTGAACGACACAGCCTCGGCGACGAGTTCAGCCACCTCTCCATGGGCATGAGCGGAGACTTTCGCGAGGCCATCGCCGAGGGTGCAACCATGGTTCGGGTCGGGACCGCCATCTTCGGTCCCCGTCCCGCCTCCCCAAAAACGTGATAGGAAGGGACCGCGTGGCACACAATCATCGCCCGATCCGCGCCGACGAAGGCGACCGACGCTGGACCCTCGACGGCCGGCCGATGCGGCGCGCGCGAGAGGGCGAGACGGTGACCGACGCGCTGCTTTGCGCGGGCGAACTGGCGCTCACGCGCTCCGCCAAGTACCGGCGGCCGCGGGGCGCCTACTGCCTGCGGGGCGACTGCGGGAGCTGCCTCGTGCGCGTGGACGGGCGCCCCAACGCGCCCGCGTGCACCACGAAAATTCGCGACGGTATGCGGGTCGAGCGACAAAACCTCCACGGCCCCGACGGCGCCGACCCCACCGCCCTCGTCGATCGGGTCTTCGCCGGCGGATTCGATCACCACCGCTTCATGGTCAAGCCGCGCATCGCCAACGAGCTGATGCAGACCATGGCTCGCCAGCTCACCGGGCTCGGGCGAGTGCCAGACCCCGAGGTGCAGGTGCGCGGGACCCCCGAAGACCTCCGGCCCACGGTCCTCGTGATCGGGGCGGGAGCGGCGGGGCTCGCCGTCCACGAGCGGCTCGCCGCCGCCGGCGTCGACGTCCTCACCGTCGAGCGAGAGGCGCCGTCAAGGGCGCCGGCGGGGATCCGCGCGGCCACGGCCGTGTTCGCGGCCTACCCCGGAGAGAGTCTGTTCGCCGCGCAGTGCCGCGCCCCTCGCGAGCGACCGTCGGAGGCGGCGGTGTTTGGGGAGCACCTGGTCCGGCTGCGACCCGAGCACGTGGTGTTCGCCACCGGGACGCGTGAGCCGCTCCTGACGATCCCCAACAATGACCTCCCCGGCGTGGTCGCCGCCTCCGGCCTCCGCGCGAGCCTCGAGCGCACGGACGGCGCCCTCGACCCCCGCTGCGTCGTGGTGGGGCCCGCGCCCTACGCGGCTGCGCGCGCCCGAGAGCTCAAGCTCGCCACCGTCCTCGCTCCGAGTCAAGTGCGGGCGTTGGAGCCGCGGGGTTCGCAGCTTCGCGTCACCACCGACGACGGCCACCACGACGCGCCGCTCGTGATCCTCGCGCCGCCCCCCGCCCCTGCCCACGAGCTCCCCGTGATGGCCGGCGCGAAGGTTCAATTCGTGGACGCGCAGGAGCCGGCGTGCGTCGGCTTCGTCGTACAGCGAGACCACACCGGACACGCGGGGATCATGGAGGGGCCCCACCCGATCCACCTCTGGGCGGTCGGCGGCGTCTGTGGAATCACCGACCGGGAGCGCGCCATCGAAGACAGCCAACGGGTGGCGCGGACCATCCTCGCCACCATCACATCCACCGGTGGGAGCGCGCCCCCGTGACCACGCGGACCTTCATTTGCCGCTGCGAAGACGTGACGGTCAAGGACTGCGACGCGGCCATCGAGGCGGGCTTCGAGACCATCGAAGAGATCAAACGATTCACGGGCATGGGCACAGGTCCCTGCCAAGGTCGCGAGTGCATGGTCCCCTTGTGTACGCTCTTGCAAGAGCGCGGCGTCGAGGGATCCGACGCGCTCGCGCCCTTCACCGCGCGGCCCCCTGCGGCCCAGATCAGCCTCGGCGCGTTGGCCGACGGCGCCCGCGAATCCACCGCCATCCCCACGCCGACCTCGTCGCCCGAAGGTGAGGATTCTTGAACGCCGGCGCCTCCATGGGACGCCGCGATGCCCCGCTCCCCGAGGCGGTCGACCTCGCCATCATCGGCGGCGGCGTCATGGGGCTCGCCACCGCCTACGAGCTGTCCAAGCGCGCCCCCGAGCGCCGAATCTGCGTGATCGAGGGGTCGTACCTCGTCAGCGGCGCGTCCGGTCGAAACGGCGGCGGCGTGCGCTCGCAGTGGGGCGACGCCGGCAACGTCGCGATCATGCGGGAGAGCTTGGCGATCTGTCGGGGGCTCGCGCAGACGCTCAACATCAACCTGTGGTTTCGTCGCGGGGGCTATCTTTTCTTGGCGCGCAGCGACGCCTCCGCGGCTCGCCTCGCGCGCAACATCGCGGTCCATCGGTCCGTGGGGGCGCCCACCGAACAGCTCACCGCGCGCGAAGCCAAGGAGCTGGTCCCCGAGCTCGACGTCTCCAACGTCCGCGCCGCGACGTTTAACTCCGAGGATGGCGTGGTGTTCCCCTGGCCCTTCGTGTGGGGCTACGCGAGCGAGGCCTCCGCGCGCGGCGTCGCGATCCGCACCCACACGCGGGTGACCGGCCTCGGGGAGGCGCGCCACGCCGGACACGACGGCTACGACCTGACGCTGCACACCGGCGAGTCGCTGTGGGCGCGGCGGGTGCTCAACGCCACGGGCGCGTGGAGTCCGGTGCTCAACGAGATGCTGGGCATCGACCTCCCCAATCGCCCTCACAGGCACGAGATCATCTCCACCGAGCCGCTCAAGCCGTTCCTCGACCCGCTCGTGGTGGACCTCGACTCGGGCCTCTACTTCTCCCAGTCCACCCGCGGCGAAATCGTCACCGGGGTCACCATGCACGACGTCCCCGGCGGCGAAGACGACCGCGTCAACCTCGGCACCTCCCTCGAGTTTTTGGAGCGGATGGCGGCCAACCTCACCGCGGTGTTGCCCTTGGCCCGGGCGCTCCACCCGGTGCGCCAATGGTCCGGCCCCTACGACATCTCCCCGACGGCGACGCCATCGTCGGTGGCTCTCCTGGACACCCCAACGTCGTCCAGGTGTGTGGCTTCACGGGTCATGGATTCATGATGGCCCCGGCGGTCGGGCGCCTGCTCGCCGCCTACCTGCACGACGGCACCCGCCACCCCATGCTCGAACGCTGGCGCCCCGAGCGTTTCGCCCTGGGCCAAAGCCAGCGCCGCGAAGACATGATCATCGGCTAGCTGAAATCAGCGGGCCGGGCGGGCGTGATCAAAGAACGCGTCGGCGGCGTGCACGGCGCCCGAGCGATCCAGGATCTGCTCCATCGCACCTAGGAACCGCACGACGTTGCCCGGGCTCGCCGACGACCCCATGAGGCCGACCCTCCAGATCTCCCCGCGCGAGGGGCCCAGCCCCGCGCCGATTTCAATGCTGTACTCGGCGAGCAAGCGCCCCCGAACGTCCGCGTCGCTCACTCCCTCGGGGATCTTCACCGCGTTGAGTTGTGGCAACCGGCACGACGCCGGCACCGCGAGCTCGAGCCCGAGGGCTTCGAGCCCCACGCACAACCCCTCGTGCACCCGCTGGTGCCTCGCCCACGCGGCCTCGAGTCCCTCTTCGTGGAGCATTCGCAGCGATTCGTACAGCCCGTACACAGCGTTCACGGGCGCTGTGTGGTGGTAGGTCCGTCCCCCACCGCCTTGTTCAGAGTCTTGCCAGTACCCCGCCACCAAGCTCAGATCGAGGAACCAGCTCTGCACGGGGCTGCGCCGCGCCGCGATGCGTGCCATGGCGCGCGGGGAGAAACTCACCGGCGACAGACCCGGTGTGCACGACAGACACTTTTGAGAGCCCGAGTAGACCGCGTCGAGCCCCCACCCGTCGACCTCGAGGGGGATGCCCCCGAGTGAAGTCACGGCGTCCACGATCACGAGGCACTCGTGCGCATGGCACTCCGCGGCGATGGCCTGTGCGTCGGAGCACACCCCGGTGGAGGTCTCCGCATGCACGAACCCCACCGCGCGTGCCCCCGGGTTCGCCCGCAGCGCCTCGCGAATTCGCGCGGGATCCACCGGCCGCCCCCACGGCGACTCCACGAGCACCACGTGGGCGCCGGCCCGCCTGGCGTTCTCGGCCATGCGATTCCCGAAGACCCCGTTGACCCCGATGATCGCGGTGTCACCGGGCTCGAGCAGGTTCACCACGCAGCTCTCCATCCCCGCCGAACCAGGCGCAGAAACCGGGAAGGTCATCTCGTTGCGGGTCCGAAACGCGCTCTTGAGCCCCTCTTTAACCTCGTCCATGATCTTCACGAAGCTCGGATCCAGGTGCCCCACCGTGGGCTGACCCATGGCCTGCAACACGCGGGGGGCCACGTCCGACGGGCCCGGACCCAGCAACGTCCGCGGCGGGATCTCAAGGGGCTTCGCGCAGGGTGCGTAATTGGCGCTGTCGTTCACAGTGGGCGCAAGATACCAGCCACGCGCCAGGTTGCCGAGGCCCTGGGGTATAGTGCGCCCATGCGGACTCGCACTTGGATTGCACGATGCTCCCTCGTGGGGCTTGGCTCGCTCGTCGCCTGCGCGGGCGGCGGCGACAGTGACAGCGGATCATCCTCCTCCTTCACGACCGTCGGGGGGACGCTCACGACCTCCAGCGGGGAGACCGACTCGGCGTCCGACCCCACGGACACCGCCACAGACGGCGGCGAGACCTCCTCCTCCGACAGCGGCGAGAAACTCGACGTCGCCAGTGATGAGACCGGCGATGGCACCAACCCGGTCACGGGCTGCGCCAAGGTCGACATTTTGTTCGTCGTCGACAACTCCGCGTCGATGGGCCAATACCAGGTGCGACTGACCGAGGAATTTCCGACCTTTATCGACTCCATGTACGAGGCCCTGCCCGTGGGCACCGACCTCCACGTGGGCATCACCACGACCACCTTCGCGGGGCCCTTCGAGTGCACAGAGAACGAGGTGGAGATGAACTGCCAGTCCTCCGCGACCCCGGAGGTCATCACGGATAACTACATCAAGCCGACCATGGGAGACCTCGGGATCAACGGCGCCCAAGGGCAGCTGTTCAGCTTCGCGGGCAAGCACTATTTCGACACGACGACCGACGTGGATCCCGCGGATTTGACCACGTGGTTCACGGGGGCGATGACCTCCGCCGGCGAGAACGGCTGCACCTTTGAGATGCCTGTGGCCGCGGCTGGCTGGGCCTTCGACGGCCTCAACGTGGCGACCAACGACGGGTTCGCGCGCGACGAGGGCGCCCTGCTCGTGCTGTTCTTCCTCACGGACGAACCCGACAAGACCCCCGACTCCAAAAACGATCACGTCAACCGGGTGTTGGCGGCGAAGTCGGAGTGCGGAGGCGCGGACTGCGTCGTCGTCTCGGGCCTCATCGATCCGTGCGTCGCCGTGCCCACCACCAACAACAAGCTCTGGCAGTTCATGACCGCCTTCGACGACGTGGAAGATCCCCTGTTCGGCGACATCATCGACACCCAAAACTACGGCGACGTGGTGGGCGCGACCCTCGGCCAGACCATCGCGGACGCGTGTGAGCAGATCCCCGTAGGGTAAGGGCTCGACGCCCCGCCTCGGCGAGCCGCCCGCGCGACATGCCGAAGGACAGACACAGAAATGAACGAGGAGGCCGCGTTGAGGCCCCCTCGTTTCAAGTCGCGTGCGCCTTGACCCTCAGTAGTCGTAGGTGTCCGCGCGTAAGCCCTGACAGACCCCCTGCGCGTTCGCGTCTTCACCGTTAGCAGCGGCCACAGACGTCTGGCCGTTGGTCCCGCCAGCGCCACCGATCCCCCCGACGCCTTCGCTTCCGCCGACGACGCTGAAGCTTGAGGTCGCCACGGCGGCGCCACCCACCCTCGCGAGTCCGACCGCAGGTCCGCCGCAACCGCCGGCGCCACCGCCGGCACCACCGCCGCCGCCGCCGACGTTCCCGTTGGCGCCGTCACCGCCCTCGCCGCTGTCACCGCTGCCGGGGTTGTTCGCGCCGCTGCCTGCGCCGCCACCTCCGCCGCCGCTGCCTCCGTCACCGCCGCTGCCTCCGTCGCCCCCGTTCCCGAGGTTGACGATGGCGTTCGCGATGGAGAAGGACGAGCCGATCGCGACGATCCCAAACGAGCCTCCGCCCGGAGACCCCACGCTGCCTTCCGCGCCGCCGCAGCCGCCGCCGCCGCCTCCGCCGCCGCCGCCTCCTTGGCTGTAGCCGTCGGAAAAGGTGATCACACAGCCGAAATCCGTGTCGTCGTCGGCCCCGCCGGCGCCGCCGGCTCCGCCGCCAGTGCCGTTGAGCCCACGGCTCGCCAGGCTGCCGGTGTTGGGGGAGTACTCGCCAGCGGCGTCAAAGCTCCCCATCCCTTGAGTCGGTGGCGCACCGCCCGCGCCCTGCGTTCCCGCGTTCCCCGGACTGCCAGGAGATCCGGGTCCCCCCTCGTCGCCGCAGGCCGAGCCGCAGTGGTTCACGCCCTTGCCACCGCCCGCACCGCCGCTGATCGCGTCGCCGCCCGCGGTGCCAGAACCCCCGTCTTGCGTGGGACAAGACTGCCCGTTGCCCCCGTTGCCTCCGAACGCGCCGCACGTCGAGTCTCCCTGCCCACCGCCGGTGGCTCCAGACGCGTTCGCGCCTGGGCTCCCCGCGTTTCCGTTGGCGCCGGCCGCACCATCGGCACCCGCGCCTCCATCTCCCGCGTTGATGATGACGTTGCCGATCTCGAAGAGGTTCTCGGGGACGTCCTTGACCCACACTGCGTAGGTGGACTGCGCGTTGTCGGCGTAGTCTTTGCCCTCAACGGTGAATCCGTCGAGTCGGGCGGTCTCGGTCAGCGCTTGGGCGATGACCCCGCGAATATCTTGAGCCTCGATGGTCGTGATGTTGACTTGGATATCCCGCGCGTAGGTCAGGCCCTCATAGCCACCGTACAGCCCCTTACCGTCAGCCATATTGACGGTCTCTGGGTACACGCCTGCGGCCACCAGGACATCGCCGCGGTCGTCCGAGATCGCGATCTCAAATCCGCGCTGGATCGTCGCGACCGGTTCGTCCGGGAACAGGCCCGAGTTCAGGTCGGAACCACCGTTGGTGTTCACGAACACCGATTGACACAGCACACCGTCGATGCCGTCGCCGTTCTCATCGATGCCGTTGATGTCCGGCGGGTCGACCTGGTCCTCGCAGGGCACGTCGCCGTCGCCGTCTCCGTCTCCGTCTCCGTCTCCGTCTCCGTCTCCGTCTCC